>NZ_JBAKHR010000009.1:0-273672 GCF_036902955.1 Micromonospora sp. CPCC 205558 | reverse complement strand
GGCGAGGCTGTCGTAGTTGGTGGAGACGACGATCTGGGCGGGATCACCGCCGCTGTCGGGCAGTTCGCCGGTGCGCAGGGCGAGTCGGAACACGTCGGCGAGGGCGTCGTGGCGGCGTTGCCCGGGGGACCGCTGGTCGTCGGGGCCGGATGGTGCGGTCAGCGGGTCGATGGCGGCGCGGAGGAGGCCGGCGGTTTCGGCGTCAAGGATGCCGGTGAGGCGTAGTCGACCGTCGGTCTGCTCGGACAGGGTGAGGTGCCGGTCGCGGTCGGCGCGGGCGGCTTCGGCGTCGAGGGCGGCTTTTGCGGCGGCGTCGGCGAGGTCCGGGGCGACGTGGTCGAGGATGCGGGTGCCGAGTTTGCGGAGCAGGGTGGGGTCGAACTGCCCGGCCCAGTCGACGAGCACCCCCACTGCCTTGTCGGCGGCCTCTGCGCCGGCGGCTTGCTGTACGGTGGTGACGGTGTCGGTGACGACCCGAGCCTGGTCGAGGCTGATGGCGCCATCAGCCAACGCTTGTCGGATGCCGGGGTTGCCGGTGTCGAGAGCCGTGGCGAGGTCGACGAGCCGGCGGGCGGCGGAGACGGTGAGTCGCAGTCGTTCCCGCAACCACACCGCGGTGGAGGAGGCACCCTGCGTGTGGGCTGTGCCTCGGCCGTCGATCTCGCGGACCAGGGTCAGCTTGACAGCGGCGAGGCGCTGCTCCAGGCGGTGCGTGGCGTCGAGAGCGGCGATCAGATCCTCTTCGGTGAGGGCCCAGGCGGCGGCATCGACGCAGGCGGCGACCGCGTCATCTGCCCGGGCCAACTCCTCAACCATGACCCGACACTAGAACAGACGTACGACACTTTCAGGCAAGATGATCAATGGGTCGGCGACGCCCAATGCCCATCAGGGCCGCTCCGCGAACCGAGGCGGACCGGGCGTGATCATTAAGGAACGCCGCGCCGCGCTGGGCCGCGTCGCGCTGGGCCGCGTCGCGCTGGGCCGCGTCGCGCTGGGCCGCGTCGCGCTGGGCCGCGTCGCGCTGGGCCGCGTCGCGCTGGGCCGCGTCGCGCTGGGCCGCGTCGCGCTGAGCCGCGCCGCGCTGCACGCGTCAACTCACGGTTGTCGCCGGGCCAAGGTGTCGCGAGAGAGGTCGTCCAGCGCGGCTGGCGAAGAGCGGGCCGGAGCCGGTGATGCAGGTCGCGTGGCCGGTGACGCTCTGGTCAGTCGCGCCGGACGAGGCCCGGGCCGGCGATGATGTCGACGTCGTCGTGCGAGATGTCGTGGCCGGCGGTGCAGCGGAGCACCGCGCGGATCGGTTCGCCGCAGTCGTGGTGGGTGGCGATGACGGACGGGCCGGTTTCGTTGGCGGCCCAGGTGTCGCCCCAGTTGCGCAGTGCGGTGATGACGGGCAGGAGTTCGCGGCCCTTGCGGGTGAGTTGGTACTCGTGGCGGGTGCGCTGCCCCGGCTCGCGGTAGGGGATGCGTTCGAGTAGCCCGGCGGTGACCATCTCCTTGAGTCGGGTGGCCATGGCGGGCTCGCCGACGCCGACCCGGCGGACGAAGTCGTCGAAGCGGCGTGTGCCGAGCAGGGCCTCGCGCATGATCAGGACCGTCGACCTGCTGCCCACGATGTCCATCGCCCGGGCCACCGAGCAGTTCTCGCTCGACCAGGAATCGCGATCTTCTCGTAGGTCTGCCATGACGCCCAGCATACCTGACTTGCGTAATGGCTAGCCAGGTGCTTCACTGGGTCGCGCTGACTTTGGCAGAAGCAAGCCAGACTACTAGCCTGAAGGATCTTCAGTGACCACCAGCGCCACGGCCTCGACCCCGCCCGGAGCTACTCCACCCAGAGCGGCTCCGCCCGGACCGGCAACGCCAGAGCCGGCGGCCACTGCCCGCTCATCCTTCCGCGGCTCCCGCCCGGTGACCCTGATCGCCATGTGCCTGGGCGCGATGATCACGTTCCTGCAGATCACCGCCACCGTCTCCTCGCTGACCACGATCCAGCAGGACCTGCGGGTCGACCCGACCACCCTGGTCTGGATCCCCAGCGCCTACACCCTGATGGTGGCGAGCGTCGTGCTCTCCGCGGCCACCCTGGGCAGCCGGTACGGGCGCAGGCGCATGTTCGCCGCCGGGGTCATCGCGATGATCATCGGCGCGGCCGTCGTGGCCAGCGCTCCGACCGTCGGCTGGGTGATCGCCGGGCAGTTGGTCGCCGGCCTTGGTGGCGCTCTGATCCTGCCGAACAGCCTGGCGATCCTCGGTGCGACCTTCACCGACCCGCACCGCCGGACCGAGGTCATCACCGCCTGGTCGGCGGCGTCCGGCATCGGGCTGGCGATCGGCCCGCTCATCGCGGGCGCGCTGTTGCAGCACTACCAGTGGCACAGCGTCTACCTGTCGACGATCGCGCTGGGCGTGGTCACCCTCGTCGTCGCCGTCGTCGGGGTGGCCGAGTTCCGGCCGAGTACGGCCCGACTCGACGTGCCCGGCCTGCTGCTGGGCACCGTCGCGATCGCGGCCGCCGTCTACGCGCTGATCCAGGGCGGCAAGGTCGGCTACACCAGCCCGGTGGTGTCGACGGCCTGGGTCGTCGCGGTCGTCGCACTGGTCGTGTTCGTGCTGGTCGAGTTGCGGACCAGAGCGCCAATGCTCGACGTACGGCTGTTCCGGTCCGCGTCGTTCAGCGCTGTCATGGTCGTCGGCGCGGTGTCGCTGTTCGGTTTCACCGGCGTGGCGATCCTGCTGGTCCTCTTCCACGAACGTGCCCAGGCGCTCAGCCCGCTGGACACCGGCTGGCGGTTGCTGGTGCTCTTCGGCACCTACGTGCTGGTCGCCTTCGGTGCCGGGCGGGCGATTCGTCGTACCGGATTCAAAGCGCCGTTGACCCTCGGCCTGGTCCTCGGTGCGGTGGCGAGCTTCGCCCTGGCGAACCAGGGGCCGACCACGTCGTTCGATCACCGCTGGGCCCTGTTCGTGTTGTTCGGCGCGGGCAGCGCTCTGGTGGTGGCCCCGGCGACGGCGGCGGCGATGGCCAGCGTCGCGCCACCCCAGGCCGGGATGGCCTCCGGGGCGGTCAACGCCGCCCGTCAGGTCGGCTCGGTGCTCGGCTCGTCCCTGCTCGGCACGCTCCTCACCACCACGATGGTGGCCGACCTGCCAGGCCGGCTCGCCGCGCACCAGGTCGGCGAACCCACCCGCACGGCCGTGCAGGCGGCGGTGGCCTCCGGTGCCAACGGCGACCAACCGCTGCCCGACCCGGTCCGAGCGGCGATCGCCGAGGCACTGACCTCGGGTGTCCAGGCCGGGTTGCGGATCAACGGCGTCGTCTTCCTCGTCACCGCCGTGCTCGCGCTCACCCTCATCCGCAACCGGCCGCACCAGCACTAGGAACCAGGCCGCACCAGCACTAGGACGCGAGCCGGTCCAACTCCTCGATCGCGTCGGCCGGCAGTTTCAGGTCGGAGGCGGCGACGTTCTCCCGCAGGTGCGCCACGCTGGAGGTGCCGGGGATGAGCACGGTGGTGGGGGATCGCTGGAGCAGCCAGGCGAGGGCGACCTGCTGCGGCGAGGCGTCCACCCGGGCAGCCACGCCGTCGAGGATGTCGGACTGCAACGGCGTGAACCCGCCGAGCGGGAAGAACGACGCGAACGCGATGTTCTCCGCCGCGCACCGATCGACCAGGGCGTCGTCCTGCCGGTTGACGAGGTTGTAGAGGTTCTGCACGGTGACCACCGGCGCGATCGCTTGGGCCTCGGTGAGCTGGTCGAGGGTGACGTTGCTGAGCCCGAGGTGCCGGATCAGGCCCTCCTGCCGCAGCTCCGCCAGGGCGGCGAACTGTGCGCCGAGCGGCGCGCCCATGGTGCCCTTCGCCATGCCCAGCCGCAGGTTGACCACGTCGAGCACGTCCAGGCCGAGGTGGTCCAGGTTCTCCCGGACCTGGGCCTTGAGGTCATCCGGCGTCAGAGACGGGATCCAGGAGCCGTCGGCGCCGCGTCGCGCGCCGACCTTGGTGACCAGGTGCAGATCCTGGGGGTACGGGTGGAGCGCCTCGCGGATCAGCTCGTTGACCACGACGGGTCCGTAGAAGTCGCTGGTGTCGATGTGCCGGACGCCCAGGTCGACGGCCTCACGGAGCACGGCGAGCGCCTGCTCGCGGTCGCGGGGCGGGCCGAAGACACCCGGGCCGGCCAACTGCATCGCCCCGTAGCCCATCCGGCTCAGGGTGAGGCCGTTGGCGGGGGTTAGGGCACCACCGGGAAGATTTTCGCTCATGTCGTCCTCTGTCCGTTGTCGTCGTGGCACGTGCGGCCGGTGGGAACCGGCCCTCCGACGACTGTCCGTCGGCACCCATCCGGGCGGCAGGGCGAGCTGTTCCTGGTAGTGACACAGCCAGTCACCGGGCGGTCCGGCGATCTACCGTCGATGGCATGGACGCAACGAATCCGCTCGGCGACTTCCTGCGTGCCCGCCGCGAGCAGACCCGGCCCGAGGACGTCGGGCTCGGCCCGGGCGTGGGCCTGCGCCGGGTGCCGGGGCTGCGGCGCGAGGAGGTGGCGATGCTGGCCGGCATCAGCGCCGACTACTACCTCCGATTGGAGCAGGGTCGCGAGCGGCACCCGTCGGTGCAGGTCCTCGATGCCCTCGCCGGGGTGCTGCGGCTCGACCCGGAGGCGACCTCGTACATGATCGGGTTGAGCCGTGCGCGGTCGCGCCGGGCGGCCCGACCGGCCACCGAGCGGGTGCCGGCCAGCATCCTGCACCTGCTGCGGCAGCTCACCATGCCGGCCTTCGTGCAGAACCGCTACCTCGACATCCTGGCCTCGAACCCGATGGCCAGGGCGCTGTCGCCGAATCTCGTCCCGGGCGCCAACCGACTCCGCGCGGTGTTCCTGGACGAGGCCGAGCGGGAGCTGTTCCGCGACTGGCGGCAGGCGATGCAGGGCGTGGTGGGGCAGATGCGTGCCGACGCGGGCGGGGACACCGACGACCCACGGTTGACGGCATTGGTGGGGGAGTTGTCACTCAAGAGCGACTGTTTTCGGCGGCTGTGGGCGCGCCACGAGGTGCGTCGACGGGAGGGCATCGTCAGCCGGCTGCACCACCCCGAGGTGGGCGAGCTCGACCTGTACTGCGACAAGCTCGCGGTGGCGGGCGCCGACGGGCAGCTTCTGGTGATCTACCACGCCGAGCCGGGTACGGAGTCCGAACGCTCGTTGGCGCTGCTCGGCTCGATCGCCGCCAGCACCGCGGACGACGTGCCGGACAGCCTCCGACCCGGCGACCCGGCGCGTCTCTATCCGCTGGAGTGAGCCGGTCCGGGCCGCTGCGGGGTCGCCTGGATGGCGATGTGCTGGTAACGCCTGCGCGTGGTCTCGCTGGCGGCCGGGCCGGCGGCGAACACGAAGTCGGCGTCGTCGAGCGGGCGACCGGTGCTGCGGTCCACGATCACCGGGGCGGCCTCCACCCCGGTGGCCCGGTTGACGAGGATCATGTACCGCATCAGCGTCTACGACGACAGCGCGATCCGACTGCCGCGTATCGCACCCTGACCAGCGTCGGGGCCGGGCAGACGCGGCGGGGCCGCCGCGAGGGCGTACGGTGAACAGGTCGCCCGGGGGACCCGGTGGCCGTCAGACGCCGTCGCCACCAGCCCGCCAGGGGCGTTACCGCTCATCTTCTCCGTCGCCGCGACCACCGGTCGGATCGGCTGACCGTGGACCGCGTCCCGACCGGGCGAGGCGTCGTCGTCGGCCGGCGATCGCTCGCCCGGCGCAAGCACGCAGGTTCATCCTTCGTGCATATTGTCCCGAACGCCTTGATGAAGGAGCACCAGATGAGGATCGCCAGGGACCGGATCGTCGCCGCACTTCGTGAGCGGGGTCAGCAGGCCCGGGCCGACTGGGTCGAGCGGGAGCTGCCGGAGCGCGTGGACCCGGCCAAGCACTCCGGGCTGCTCGCCACCCTGGACCTCGACCCAGCCGATCTCGCCGATGCGCCGTCCTCGTGAGGTGGCGCCGCTCGGGCCGTCCGCCGGCGGCGCGCTGATCACGACGCGCTGATCACGACGCGCTGATCACGACGCGCTGATCACGACGCGCTGATCACGACGCGCCCCCGGGGCGGGGGCGGCTCGGTAGACGCCGGGTGCCCGGCCGCCGACCCGCACGCAGTGGGATTTTGCACTCGCAGTGCACTTGTCTCCGATTGTGAGGCTGTCTAGCGTCACCTCATGGCTGACTCATGGACCTTCGCCGTGGCGCGTGACGACCTCGGGCAGACCACGCTCGTCGATGGCGTCACCCCCGCCGTGGCCGACGGCGAGGCGCTGCTGCGCGTGGACCGCGTCGGCCTCACCGCCAACAACGTGACCTACGCGGTGCTCGGCGACGCGATGCGCTACTGGGAGTTCTTCCCGCCGGACGCCCAGGGGCTCGGACCGCAGTGGGGCCTGCCGCCGCTCTGGGGCTTCGCCGAGGTGGTCGCCTCGGCGGTGGCGGGGGTCGAGGTGGGGCAACGGATCTACGGCTACCTTCCGCCCGCCGGTCACCTCGTGGTGCGGCCGGACCGGGTGGACGCGTCCGGGTTCCGCGAGGCGAGCCCGCACCGTGCCGAGTTGCCGTCGCCGTACAACGCGTACCGGTCTACCACCGGCGACCCGGCGTACCAGCGCGACCAGGAGGATCTGCTGATCCTGTTCCGGCCGCTCTTCTTCACCTCGTTCATGCTGGCCGACCAGGTTGTCGACAACGACTTCTACGGGGCCGAGGCGCTGCTGGTGTCGTCGGCGTCGAGCAAGACCGCGTACGCCGCCGCGTTCGAGCTGCACCGGCGCGGGCCGCGCCTGATCGGTCTCACCTCACCCGGCAACCTGGCGTTCACCCGGTCGCTCGGGTGCTACGACGAGGTCGTGTCGTACGACGACATCGACACCCTCGACGTCGTCCCGACCGTCTACCTCGACCTGTCCGGCGCGCCGTCGACCCGGGCCGCCCTGCGCCAGCGCCTCGGTGACCGGCTCGTCCGGGACATCGCGGTCGGGCTCACCAACCAGACGCCGAACGCGGACGCCGCCGAGGAGGTGTTCTTCGCGCCGGTGCAGATGCGCAAGCGCAGCCACGACTGGGGCCGCGACGGGCTCGATCAGCGGTTCACCGCGGCCTGGCAACGCTTCGCCGCCGTCGTGAGCGGGTGGCTCGACGTTCGGGTGGGTGCCGGGCCGACGGCGCTGCAACACGCGTGGCTCGACGTTCTCGCCGGTCGTACGCCGCCCCGGGTGGGTCACGTCATCCAACTCTGAACGGCTGACGGGGTGCGGCGCTCAGGCTGCGATGTCGTCGCTGAGCTGGTGGCGCAGCGCGGCCAGCGAGCGGGTGATCAGCCGGGACACGTGCATCTGCGAGACACCGATCCGGTCGGCGATCTGGGCCTGGGTCAGGTTGCCGTGGAAGCGCAGGCTCAGGATCTGGCGTTCGCGTTCCGGCAGCGTGGCGAGGGCCGGAGCGAGGGCGACGCGGAGCTCGACAAGATCGAACGCCTGGTCGTCGTCGCCGAGGGTGTCGCCGAGCTCCCGGCTGCCGTCGGCGCCGGTCGGGGTGGACAGCGACGTGGCCCGGTAGGCGCGCGCCCCCTCCAGCCCTTCCAGGACCGTCTCCTCGGAGACGTCGAGGTAGGACGCGATGTCGGCGACGGTCGGCGAGCGGCCGAGGGTCTGGGTCAGGGCGCTGTTCGCGGCGCTGATCGACAGGCGCAGCTCCTGGAGGCGGCGGGGCACGCGTACGGCCCAGGTGCGGTCCCGGAAGTAGCGCTTGATTTCGCCGATGATTGTGGGAATGGCGTACCCGCTGAAGTCGACACCTCGGCTGTGGTCGAAGTTGTCCACGGCTTTGATGAGCCCGACGAAGGCGGTCTGGGCCAGGTCGTCGTCGGGCGCGCCGCGTCCGCCGTAGCGGCGCGCAAGGTGCCGGGCGAGTGGCAGCCACGCCTCGATGGCGCGGTCCCGCAGTGCCGCGCGGCGGGGGTCGTCGGCCCGGGTCGCCTTCATCGTGGCGAGGAGCTCGTCCGGGCTCTGGTCGCTGCTCCGCTGATCGGCGCGTGTGCTGGTCGCGTTGTCGACGATGGTGGCCATGTGGATGGTCCTTCCCGCAGGCCCGTCGATCGAGTCGACCGGAAGGATCTCCGAACCGGCTAACGCCGGGGCGCACACACGGGCGAAGGTGCGCTGTCGCAAGGCCACGAGCACGGGCCTCGCCACCGCGTCATGTCGTTCACTTGATGACCCGGACACTACCCGAAAGGTCGACTATTTTCTAGCCGAAAGTATGACCCTGGCGTTTGCGGGACGGCGCGCTCGGGTCAGCCGCGCTGCTCCGAGGCGTCGACAGCGGCCGGGGCCGGCGGGGCCGACTGCACAGCGAACGGGTGGCGTAGTTGCCGCATGGCCTCCTCGCTGCTGTCGAAGGTCACCGCCGGTCCGTCCAGCGCGTCGCCGTTCGACGTGGCGAGGAACAGGGCAGGTCGACCGTTGTCGTTCGATGTCATACAGGGATCCTGTCTCTACGAGAGGGGTGCGTCTGAGGCCTCGGCAACGTCGGCCGTGCGACCCGGTGACGCTTCGGCGCACACGCTGGCGCCCGAATGCGGTGTCCTGTGCACGGGCGAGCGCCCGGCGACACCGACACCCCGCACCATACCCGGCGTCGTCGCCCCGTATGCGCCGCCGACGAACCCGCGTCGCTTGTGGCGAACCAGCCGTCCGAGAATTCTGTAATCCCGCCCGCTGCCGCAAGTCTCCGATCTTGAGGGCGGTCAGCGCACCCAGCGTGGGCGCCGCGCGAACGAGCACCCAAGGAGTGAGACCCATGTCGTCAGCCGGTCGAGCACTGCCCGATGTCGGGTTGGTCGTCGCGGCCCGGCAGGGCGACCAGCGGGCCCTCGACGATGTCGTCGCGGCGTCGCTCCCGCTGGTCTACAACATCGTCGGGCGTGCGCTGCGGGGGCACGCCGACGTCGACGACGTGGTCCAGGAGACGTTGGTACGGGTGATCCGATACCTGCCCGCGCTCAACGACCCGGCGGCCTACCGGTCCTGGCTGGTGGCGATCACCATTCGCCAGGTTCGTGACTGGGAGACACGCCGGCGCGTCGCTCTCAACCGCGATGCCGGGCTCGACGCGATCCACAACGTGCCCGACCCCGCCTCCGACTTCGCGGGGATGACGATTCTCCGGCTCGGCCTCACCGACCAACGACGCGAGGTCGCCGAGGCGACCCGCTGGCTCGACCCGGACGACCAGGAACTGCTCTCGCTGTGGTGGCTGGAGGAGACCGGCGAGATCACCCGCAACGAGGTCGCCGACGCGCTCGGGTTGTCACCGGGGCACGTCGCGGTGCGGGTCCACCGGATGAAGGAGCAGATCCAGAGCGCCCGCGGCGTCGTACGCGCGCTCCGCGCCCGCCCCGGCTGCCCGGACCTGGGCGTCGTGGCCACCGAGTGGGACGGCGTGCCCAGCTCGCTGTGGCGCAAGCGACTGGCTCGACACGTCCGCGACTGCGCCTTCTGTGCCCGGCTGGGAAGCACGCTCCTGCCGATCGACCGGCTGCTCGCCGGCCTGCCGCTGCTGCCGCTGCCGGCGGGTCTCGGCGCCCACCTGCCGAGCGCGGCCGCCCCCACAGCCGCGGCGCAGGCCGTCGCGCCCCCGGCTCCCACGGTCGCGCCTGCCGCCGGGCCGACCTCACCCGGGGCGGTGTCCACCGATGCCGGCGGCGGCCAGAGCATCGTCGACCTCGCGGTGAACCGGCCCCGTGGCCTGGTGCCGTCCCTCGCCGCCGGTGTGGCCGCCGCCGTCGTGGCCATCACCATGGCGGTGGTGATCCTGCCGGACGATCCGTCCGCACCCTCGTGGGCGGCGCCGCCATCCGCGGCACCCACCGCCGTCGTCCCCCCGAGCGTCGCGCCCTCGCCGAGCGCACGGCCCTCGTCGAAACCTCCGGTCACGCCGGTGGTCAGCTCCGCACGCAAGGGCGTCGGGGTGTGGAACTTCGCCGGGGCGAGTCAGGCGTTGGCGAACTCCAAGGCCGGCTGGTACTACACCTGGGGCACCCAGCACCCGGGGATCAGCACTCCGCGCGGTGCGACGTTCGTGCCGATGATCCGCAGCGCGGAGAACGTCACCGCCACGGAGCTGGCTCGGGCCAAGGCCGCCGGGCCGTACCTGCTCACCTTCAACGAGCCGGACCTGCCCGACCAGGCGAACATGACCGTCGAGCAGGCGTTGGACCTGTGGCCGCAGCTGATGGCGACGGGCAGCAGGCTGGGCAGCCCGGCTGTCGCCTGGGGTGGGCCGGACCCGCAGGGTTGGCTGGACAGGTTCATGACCGGCGCACAGGCCCGCGGCCACCGGGTGGATTTCATCACGCTGCACTGGTTCGGCGCCGACTTCACGACCGCCACCGCGGTGGCCCAACTCCGGCAGTATCTTCAGGCCGTCTACCAGCGGTATCGAAAGCCGATCTGGCTGACCGAGTTCGCGCTGATCCGCTTCGGCGCGGGCGGTTCGCAGTTTCCCAGTCAGGAGCAGCAGGCGGCCTTCCTCACGGCGGCCACCGCCATGCTCGGCCAACTCCCCTACCTGCAGCGCTACGCCTGGTTCGGGCTACCCGCCACGGCCAAGGACCGGTCCGGGTTGTTCAGCGACGGGGCCGAGGCGACAGTGGTCGGCCGCGCGTTCCAAGCCGCCCGGTGAGCAGGGGCGGACGGATGGACGAACAAGCCATGGCGGAACGCCCCGGGCTTCGCGTCCGGCCCGGGCGGCTGGTCGGCGTGGTCGCGACCCTGGTCGCCACGGTGTTGACCGTGGGTCTCACCCAGGGTTGGGGCCGCACCGACCACGCACCGGTGGCCTCCTCGGCCGCAGCCTCGTCGGCCGCAGCGGTGCCGACCGCGCCGGTGGTGCTCAACGGCACCGACGACGCCTTCATCCAACTGCTGATCCCGATGAACGAGGGCGCGCTCGCACTGATCGACCAGCTCGACACCCGACCGGCGGACGCCGACCCGTCGTTGCGTGCCCTTCTCGGTGAGCTTCGGAAGGCTCATCAGGCCGAGTTGCGGGACCTGCGGGGGCTGCTGGCCGCGGGCAACATGCCGGAGCTGAACATCCACGAGGGGCACCAGATGCCCGGCATGGTCACCGAGGCCAGCCTGGCCGAGTTGCGTGCCGCGCCCGACGCCGAGGTGCCGACCCGGGCGGTTGCGCTGATCCGGGCGCACCTCGCGCAGACCGTGGTGCTGTGCCGGGGCGAGCAGACCAGCGGGGAAAGCCCGGAGTTGAAGGCGCTGGCCGGCCGGATCCAGCAGGCGCGGGCCGCCGAGCTGAGCACGCTGGACAACCGGCCCGGCGCGCCCACCACCGCATCGGTCGGCTGAGCATGCCGCCCGGAAGACCGGCCGATGCGGACGTCTGACCTGCCCGCCGACGTCCGCCCAGCGCCCCGGGCGTCCAACCCCGCCCACCGAGCCGGCACGTCGGGCGCCGTCCGCCCGGCGGGGCGCGCGACGCACCGGCTCCGCAGCGCACCGCTGCCCGACGCGGAGCCCGCGGCTGGTTGGCGCGGTGGTCACCGTCGCGCCGCCGGCCGCGCCGCCATCGTCGCCCCGATTCTGGCGGTCAGTCTCGGGTGGCTGCTGGCGATCCTCGTCGCGCCGCACGTCACCCTCTCGCCGGGTGCGCGAATGGTCGCCCTCTTCTGTCACCTGACCTGTCTCGTGGTGGGCTTCGGTGCGGTGCTGACGGTGGACTGGTTCAGCCTCCGTTGGCTGCTGCGCAGGGAACCGCTCGGCACCGTGCTGACTGCCGCACGCGGCGCGCACCTGCTCATCTGGCTGGGCCTGGTGGGTCTGCTCGCCAGTGGTGCCGCCCTGGGTCCGGACACGTCGTCCGGGCTGGTCTGGGTCAAGTTGCTCGCGGTGCTGGTGGTCGGCATCAACGGGCTGTTCCTCGGCCGGGTGCGGGATCGGCTCGTGGCCGTGCGGGGCCGTCCGCCCTGGTCCGTCCTGCTGCCCGGTGTCGCCGCCGCCACCATCTCGCAGGTCGGCTGGTGGACCGCGACCCTCGTCGGCTTCTGGAACGCCAACAACTGACCGTCACCCACCAGCCACCAGGCAACGGCTGACGGTCGGGTTGCCGGTCAGGCCGGTGTCTGGTGTCTCTCCGCGAACCGGGCGCGGGTCAGGAACGCGAGTTGGGCCCGCTTGTCCGGCATGTCGATCTCCGAGTCGAAGGTGAAGCCCTCGATCTCCAGTCGGCGCAGGGCGAGGTGGTTGCGGACGTCCGGCTCGACCACGATCCGTTGCGCGGCCGGGTCGCGGAACAGGAAGCGTGCCACCGCCGGGCCGACCGCGTTGGTGAGGCTGCGGGCGAGGCGTCGATCGGGGCTGAGCAGCAGGTGCATCCCCACGTCGCCGGGTTGGACGGGATAGCTCTCGCCCACCGGGTCGGCCTCGGGCTGATAGCTCTGGAAGAGGCCGACCGGCTCCCCGTCAATCATGATCAGGTACGCGTGGTGGGTGGAGAGACCGTCCACAAAGGCGTAGACCTCGCGTACCTCTTCGAGGGTGTGCGAACCCATGCCCCAGAAGGAGTTGCGGGGAAGGGTCACCCAACCGTGCAGGAGGGCGGCGTCCCGGTCGGGGTCCACCGTCACCAACGACAGCTCGCCGAGGCCGGCGATCTTCTCCTGGTACGTCATCGGGCGCCGTCCTCTGTTCCATCCGGAGCGCAACTTAGGTTACCCTCCCCTAACCAAGGATGACCTTACCTGGAGGGGTGCGTGAAACGGAACTGGGAGGCCCTGGTCCTCAAGGCCATGGGAGGTCGGGACTTTCGGTTGACCGTCCTGAGCACCGAGTCGATCGACGGGCACTACCAGCGACTTCTCCTGGACGGGGGCGGCCTGCTGGAGTCGTGCGGGGTGCACCCCACGATGTGGATCCGGCTGTGGTTCGACAACGACGGCCGGGCACACCAGCGCGCCTACACGTTGGTCGACCCCGACCCGGCCACCGGCCGCTTCAGCCTCGAATTCGCCATCCACGACGGCTGCGCGGCCCGCTGGGCCACCACGGCCAAGGTCGGCGACACCATCAGCGCGACAGTTCAGGGCAGCGCGTTCGAGCTGCCCGACCCCGCGCCCGAGCATCTCTACCTCGTCGGCGACGCGGCCTCGCTGCCCGCGGTGAACAGCCTGCTCGACGCCGGCGCCGACATCCCGGCGACGGTCTGGCTGGAGTACGCCCATGAGGGCGAGAAGGCGCTCGCGCTGCGGGCCCGGGCGCACCACGAGGTCACCTGGGTGCCACGGCGCGACGCGGGTCAGCACCTCGTCGACATGGTCTGCGCCGCCCTGCCAACCAGCGGTACGGGGCACTACTGGGTGGCCTGCGAGGCGGCCAGCACCCGGGGCATCACCCGGCACCTCCGCAAGACGCTGGGCGTCGACAAGGACCGGCTGACCTCCCTCGGCTACTGGAAAGCGGCATGAAGGGCCGGCTCGGCACCCTGACCGCGCTGTACGTCACCCAGTACCTCGGCGTCGGCTTCATCACCGTCGGGCTCACCGCCATCCTGCGCGACGGCGGCACCTCGCTGGACACGCTGGCGCTCCTGCAGATCGTCGGCCTGATCTGGCCCATCAAGTTCCTCTGGGCACCGCTCCTCGACCGGTACGGTTCACGCCGCCGCGGCCACTACCGTTCCTGGCTGCTCGTGCTGCAGAGCGCCCTGGTGTTGGCCCTGCTGGCGCTGCTGCCGTTCGCCAGCCCAGCCGACGCGCTCGGCCCGATCATCGCGATCTGCGCCGCGTACGTGTTCTTCTCGGCCACCCAGGACATCGCCGTGGACGCCGTCGCGGTGCGGATGCTCGCCGAGTCGTCCCGGGGGACCGGCAACGGCATCCAGGTCGCCGCGAGCTACCTCGGCAACCTGCTCGGTGGCGGCGCCTGCGTCCTGGTCTACGACCAGTTCGGCTGGGCGCCTGCGATCGGCCTGCTGGCCGCGATGACGGCGGTCGGCCTGCTGGTGGTGTGGCGGTTCCGGGAGCCTCCCCGTACCGATCGGGTGGCCCGGGTCGGCACGGCCTACCGGGCGCTGCTGTCGGTGTTCGGCCAGCCCGGCTGCCGGTGGTGGACGTTCGGGGTGGTGCCGCTGGTCTACGTCGGCGCGGGCATGGCGTACGCCCTGGTCACGCCGGCGCTGGTCGACGCCGGGTGGTCGTTGGGTCGGATCGGCGTTGTCACCGGTGTGGTGACCAGCGCCCCGGCCATCGTGGCGGGTCTGGTGGCGGGGCTCGGGATCGGGCGGTTCGGGCGCGGTGGCGTGCTCGTGGCGGGCGGCCTCGCGCTCACGGTGTCGACGTTGCTGCTGCTGCCGCTGATGAACGGTCAGGCGCCGCTGGGCGGGACGGTCGCCGCGCTCTGCTGCTTCATGGTGGCCTACACCATCGCCAACGTCGTGCTCTACACGGTCAACATGGACTACTCCCGGCCCGACACCGGTGGCACCGACTTCACCGTCCTGTCGTCGTTCGGCCTGGTCTGCTCGTTCGTGGCGTCGTCGATCGGGCTCGCGGCGGCCGACCGGGTCGGCTACCCGCCGGTCGCGGTCGCGGCCATCGTGCTGGTGGCCGCCGGAGTCGCCCTCGGCCTCGCTCACCAGCGCCGATTCCCGCGCCGGCCCGGCTCGACCGCCGGCCCGCCAAATCGGGTAGATCGCGCTGTATCCGCCTAATAAGGGTAGGCTGCCCTAAGCGTGACATTATGGTAGTCGACGGAGGCGGCATGCGGCTCTACCTGACCGCGCTCAACCCCACCGACGCCGTCCTGGACGGGTTCCTTCCGGCAGCGGCGTCGCTCGGGCTGTCGGCCACCGTGCTGACCGACCGGCCAGCCGAATGGCCGGCGCACGTGCGGGTGGCGCGCTGCGCGGTCCGCGACGCGGCCGCGGTGGTCGCGGCGGCGGCATCGACCCGACCGGTGGCGCTACTGTCCAACAGCGACCACCTCCAGGAGGCCACCGCGATCGCCGCCCGCAAGCTCGGCCTGCCTGGCAAGGACCCGGACGCCGCCCGTCTCTGCAAGGACAAGGCGGCGGCCCGCCGGGCGATCGCCGCCGCGGGCCTCGATCTGGTACGCGCCGTCACCGTCGACCCGCAAGCCGCGCCAGAGGTGCCGACCGGGATGTTCCCGGCGGTGGTCAAACCCCGCGAGGGGGTGGCCAGTGAGGACGCGTACCTGGTGGTCGACCACGGCGAGCTGGTCGCCCGGGTCGCCGAGATCCGGGGCCGCCGGCCCGGCGTGGCCCTGGTGGTCGAGGAGTACCTCGACGGCGACCTGCGGACCTTCGAGACCCTCGGCGACGGCACCGAGCTGGCCTCCCTCGGCGGGTGGCGTACCGGCCTCGGCCCGCCACCGACCTTCACCGAGGAGAGCCTCGCCTGGTCACCCCCGGCCGAGCAGGCCCGCGCCCAGCTGCGGGAGCGGCTCGACGCGCTCGGGGTCGGCTTCGGTGCCTGCCACACCGAGTACGTCATCTCCGACGGCCGGGTCCGACTCATCGAGGTGAACTACCGTCTCATCGGTGACCGGATGGACCTGATCCTCGCCGACCTGCTCGGTGTGCCGTTGTTCGAGTACGTCATCCGGCTTCACCTCGGTGAGCCGCTGGCCGCTCTCGGCCTGCCCGACCCCGTCGACCGCCACGCCCGGGTCGAGTACGTCTGCGCGGACCGGTCCGGCCGTCTCGTCGCCGCGCCGGGCCGGCTGGACACCGTGCACGGCGACGTCCGGCTGGGCTGCCATCCGTTGCGCGAGGTGGGTCGCACCGCCGAGCACACCGGCACGAACCGTGACTACCTCGCCGTGCTGCACGGCATCGGCCCCGACGAGGCCACCGTCCGGCACTCACTGGCCGCTCTCCGCGGCGACCTCCAGTGGACCATCGTCGAGTGAGCGACGACTGCGAGCGGGAAGTCTTCGCCCGGGTGCTCGACGCCCTGCTGCGCGAGGATCACCTCGGCCTGCTCAGCGCCGGCCGACCGGACGGGCCCGACTGGTGGCAGGCGCCCCACCCCGCCGGCCTGCTGCGCATTCCGGTCCGGGCGGACGGGTTCCAGCAGGCACTGCGCAGCGCCGCGCCGATGGTGCTGCTGGTGACCCGCGCCGGCGACCCGCAGCGTACGGAGACGCTGGACGGGCTGTTGACGCTGCTCGCCCCGCACGACAACGCCGAGGCCGAGGCTGGCTGGCGGGACTTCGGCGTCGAGTGCCGCGCCGACCTGCGGGCCCGGCGGCTCGCCGCCCGGCACCGGCCGCGGGTGCTCAGCGAGGTGGCCGCCGAACGGGCGATCACCCCGACCGGCCCGCCGGCGGCGCTCCTGGACGACGTGCTCGCCGCCCACCACGGCCACCCCGTCTACCCGACCGACCGGTGCCGGCACGGTCTTCGCGACGACGAACTGCTCCGGTACGCCCCGGAGCACGCCCCACGTTTCGCGCTGCGCTGGTACGCCGCCCCCGCCGAGGAGGTTCGGCTCGCTGGCGAACTCCCAGCGTGGTGGCCGCGCGCGCCGCGACCGGACCAGTTGCTGCTGCCGGCGCATCCGATCACCGTGGCCCGCGACGCGCTAGCGGTGGTCGACCTGCCGGTGACCCCGGTGCGACCCACCCTCTCCATGCGGACGGTGGCACTCGACCACGACCCGTACCTGCATCTCAAACTCCCGCTGCCCACTGCGAGTCTCGGCGCGCGCAACCGACGCACGCTGCAACCGGGCTCGCTCGCCGACGGCGCGGCAGTCGCCACCCTGCTCGACCGGATCGCCACCACCGAACCCGGCTTCGCCGGTCGGATCCGGCACGCGGACGAGAGCACCTGGGCGCACGTCGACGGTGACGAGCGACGCGGTTTCCTGCTGCGCCGATTTCCGCGTGACCTGGCCGGCGTCCAGGTCGTGCCGGTCGCGGCCCTCGCCGCCGCCGACCCGGTGGCGGGCACCGTCCTCGAACGGATCAGCCCGGGGCGGCCCGTGCCGCTGCTGGAGTCCTACCTGGACCTGCTGCTCGACTGGCACGTCTTCCTCTGGCTGCGCCACGGCATCGCCCTGGAGGCGCACCCGCAGAACATCCACCTGCTGGTGCACCCGGACGGCACGGTCGGCCTGCTCTACAAGGACAACGACGGCGCCCGGCTCGACGCGCGGCACGAGGGCACCGGCGGGCTCGTCCTGCACGACGACCGGATGTGGGCGCGTGACCAGCAGGAATTGGCCGACGTGTTCATCACCATCACCCTGCACCTGGCCGCGACCGCGCCGCTGGTCGCCCTGGCGGGCCGCGGGCTGCCCGTTCCGTCACCCGCCGAGGCGCTGGTGCCCCGACTCGCCGCCGCGCGTGACCGGTGGGGTGACGGGCCGGCGGTGCATACCTTGACCGAGCGGGTCCTGCACGCCAACCAACTGCCCATCAAGGCCATGCTCACCGCCGGCACCCTGCTGCCCAAACAGCGGTTGGGCTGCGCCGACATCAACAAGTACTACCTGCGTACCGGCCCGAACTACCTCCGGGAGACACGATGACGAGCGCGCAGTTGCGCTCCCGGCCGGCCACCGACACCGGTCAGCTCGCCGATCTGGCCGCCGCCCACGCCGTCTTCGGCTGCCTGTTGCGCGAGCTGCCCCCGCCGGACGGCACCCCGACCGTCACCGACGGTGCCGTACGGCTGCTGCTGCCGCACCTCGACGTCACAGTGCGCTGCGAGGTCGCCCGAGCCTCGCCGCTCGGCGCGCACCGCTACGCCGGCCCGGTGCAACGAAGGATCGACGGCGGGCGGTGGGAAGACCTGGACGCGGACGGGTTGGCGGCTCTGGTCGCGGCGGAGCTCGCCACTCGTACCGGCCTGACGAATGACGAGTTCGTCGGGCAGGTCCGGGCCAGCCGGGACACCGTGGCCCGGTTGCTGGCCGATCGACCGGCCGAAGATCCCACCCCCACCGGTGAGCCCTCCATCGACGCGTACGTCGACTCCGAACAGTCGCTGGTCTTCGGCCACCCGCACCACCCCACCCCGAAGTGGCGCAGCGGTGACCCGGCCAGCTGGCGGGCGTACGCGCCGGAGCTGCGCACGGCGTTCCAGCTGCACTGGCTTGCCGTACCGGATGACCTGATCGCCGACGCCGGCCCGTTCGATCCGCTCGTGGCCGCGCTCGACCCGCCCCGGCCGCCGCGCGGGCACCGCGTCCTGCCGGTGCACCCCTGGCAGCTGTCGCTGATCCCGCCCACCCACCCACGGCTGCGCGACCTGGGGGCGGCCGGTGTGCCGGTCCGGCCGACGGCGAGCGTCCGCACCCTCTACGCCCCCGGGGCCGACCTGTTCGTCAAGACCAGCCTGCACGTGCGCATCACCAACTGCCTGCGCAAGAACGCCCGCTACGAACTCACCGGCGCGGTGGCGCTGACCGACCTGCTGGCCCGGGTGCCGCTGCCGGACGGGGTGGGGCTGCTCGCCGAGCCCGCCTACCGCACCGTCGACGTCCCGACCATCGACGAGGCGTACGGGACGATCCTGCGCGGCGGTCTGCGCCCGCACCTGCGACCCGGCGACACCCCGGTGCTGGCGGCGGCGCTGGCCTCGACGCCGCTGGTGACAGCGGACCCGGTGGCCTGGTGGCGCTCGTACGTCGGCCTGCTCGTCCCGGCGGTGCTGCGCAGTTGGCTCAGCCACGGTGTCGTGCACGAGGCGCACCTGCAGAACGTGGTCGTCGTGCTCGACCGGGACCGCCGCCCGGTACGCATGCTGCTGCGCGACCTGGAGGGGGTGAAGCTGGACGCCGACCGGTGGGTCACCTGGCCGGACGGCGTTCCGGTGCAAGTCCGGTACGGTCCCCGGGCCGCCCACCGCCGGATCGTCTACTGCCTGTTCGTCAACCATCTCGGTGGGATCAGCGGGGCTCTCGCCGACGCCCGGCCGGAGATCGAACGGCGGCTGTGGCAGGAGCTGCGGGCCGTCGTCGAGGCGGTCGCCGCCGACCTCGGTGATCCCTCCGAGCTGCGCGCGCTGCTGACCGGCGAGCCGCTGCTGGCCAAGGCGAACCTGCTGGTCCGGTGGCGGCGCGACGCCGACCGGGCCGCACCGTTCGTGCCGGTGCCGAACCCGATGGGTGGGCCACGTTGACCCGGCCGGTCTACGTCCACGACCTCGACGCGCTGGCCGCGCAGGCCCGAGCCATCCGGCGCGCGTTGCCGCAGCCGGTCGAGCTGCTCTACGCGGTCAAGGCCAACCCGGATCCCGGTGTTCTGCGGACTCTCGCTCCGATCGTCGACGGGTTCGAGGCCGCGAGCCGGGGGGAGCTACGGCGGCTGGCCGAGGTGCTGCCGGGACGGGCGCCGGCCGCGTACGCCGGGCCGGGCAAGACCGACGCGGACCTCGGCGCTGCGCTCGCCGCCGGGGTGCACCGCATCCACGTCGAGTCGCCCACCGAACTTGCGCGACTCGGCGCGCTCGCCACCGCCGCGGGCCGGTCCGCGCAGGTGCTGCTGCGGGTGAACCTGCCGGTCGACGCGCCGGGCGCGAGCCTGGTCATGGGCGGTGGGCCCAGCCCGTTCGGCATGGACCCGGCCGACGCCGTCGAGTGCGCCCGGCGCCCGCCCGCCGGCATCGACGTACGCGGAATCCACGCCCACCTGGCCAGTGGGTTGCACGCACCGCTGGCTGCGACGGTCGCCGCCGCCGTGGTCGGCTGGGCCGTGGCCGAGGTCGGCGCCGACGAGGTCGACGTGGGCGGGGGCATGACCGTCGACTACACCGACCCGGCCGCGCGGTTCGACTGGGAGGGCTACGGCCAGGCCCTGGCGGACGTCCTGGACAGGTACCCGGGAGTGCGGCTGCGCATCGAGCCGGGCCGGTCGGTAACCGCCCACTGCGGGTGGTACCTGACCGAGGTCATCGACGTGAAGCGCTCCTACGGCGAGTGGTTCGTGGTGGTGGCCGGGGGGACGCACCACCTGCGGACACCGGCGGCGAAGGGGCACGCGCAGCCGTTCTCCGTGCACCCGCGACGCGGTGCCGACGGCCCTCGTACCGACGGCGGGCCGGTCACCGTGGTCGGGCAGCTCTGCACCCCGAAGGACGTGCTGTCCTTCTCGGCCACCGCCGGGCCGATCGGCGTGGGCGACGTGTTGGCCTTCGCCATGGCCGGCGCGTACGCCTGGAACATCAGCCACCGTGACTTCCTGCTGCACGAGCCGCCGCTCTTTCGCAACGGCAATCCGAGCGGGATTGCTGCCGAGTGGGCGGAACGGGAGCTGCGGGCCTGAGTCCCGTGGAAAAGGCGTACGAACTCCCGACTTGTTCCACATTGGATTGTCGGGCGAATACCCAGTGGCGTTCGTCGTTACGATAACGCGGAACGGAGCCGATCAAGGCGCCGTTAAGTGGAGGTAACCGTCCAAATGAAGCGCATCGGATCAGCGATGCTGGCATCCGTGGTGGGTGTTGCCGCCGTCGTTCTGGCCACCAGCCAGCCGGCCCTCGCCGCCACCTCGGTCAATCTGCCCCTGTCGAGCTGGGCCTATCTCGATTCGCAGAGCCCTAAGACAAAGTTCGTCAACCCCGCAGTCGCGCCGCCCGTCGGGACGATTCTCGACGATGCGAACAAGGCGCACACCTACCGCTCCTACTTCACCTACGACCTGACCCAGCTCAAGGGCGCGGTGGTGCACAGCTCGTACCTGTACACGTACGAGGACACCGTCACCGACTGCTCCACCGCCGCGACGATCGAGTTGTGGCGGACCGCCCCGGTCAAGGCCGGCACGACCTGGAACAACCCGCCCGCCGAGCTCGACAAGCTGATCTCGGTCAACCGCGGGGCAGGTGCTTACTGCCCCGGCTACCTGGGCGTCGACATGGTGTCGACGCTCAACGCCGCCCTCGGCCGGCACGAGAAGTCGATCACCATCGAATACCGGATCACGGCAGCCCAGGAAGCGGACCCGCGGGCCGGCCGAACCTTTCAGCAGCCGACGTTGAGCTCCACGTCCAACCACCCGCCAACGGTTACCGAACCGCGTCTCGAGAGCCCGACCCGGCCGTGCGGCACCGTCGACAAGCCTTCGCCGGCGGGGGCGTCGACCCTGTTCAGAGCTACCGCGAACGACCCCGACGAGGGCGACTCGCCGTCGATCCTCTACGCGATCTGGCCGGTCGACCACCCGGACCAGCGCCGCGAGTTCTCCAGCTACAACTACGGCACGGACCTCAGTCAGTACGCCGACGGCGAGCTTCTTGCCTGGCAGGCACAAGGCCGTGACTACTACGACGCCGGCCCGTGGAGCAAAATCTGCTACCTCGTCATGGACAAGACGGCACCGGCGAACCCGCCGGGCGTCGCCTCGAAGCTCTACCCCGAGGGCACCACGCCCGGCGGGGGCACCGGCCTCAAGGGGAAGTTCCGCCTCGACGCGGGCGGCGACCTCGACGTGGTCGGGTTCGCGTGGCGTGACTCGAGCGGTTACAACGGACAGGTCAAGGCGCGGCACCCGGGCGGCACGGCGGTCCTCGAATACACCCCGAAGCGGGACCGGTTCGAGGAGCTCACCTTCCACTCGGTCGACGCCGTGGGCAACCGGGGGCCGGAGAAGCGCTACCGCTTCAACATCGCCGACACCGCACCGAACGTGCAGATCGAATTGGGCGGCGTCGGGCTTCCGAGCACGCTCGCCCTCACCGCGCGGAAGCCCGAGACGACCGCTTTCGGCTATCAGATCAAGGGTGGGCCGGAAACCCGGGTGCCGGCCGTCGACGGCGCAGCCACCGGTCAGCTGACGTTCACCGCGACCGGCGAGGTCGAGGTGGTCGTCAGCAGCTACGTGAACAAGAAGCTCATCGGTCAGGACACCCTGCGGGTCTATGTCACCGACGCTCCTGGGGTGGCGTCGGCCGAGTTCAACTTCGACACCGACCAGATCGCCGGCAAGACCGGATCGTTCACGTTCACGCCGCGCAACAGTGACGTCGTCGCCTACGAATACGTCTTGAACGGCGTCGCGGAGACCGTTCAGGCAGCCGCGGACAAAACCGCGGTCGTTTCGTGGACGGCGACCGCAGGCTGGCACGACATGGTCGTGCGGTCGGTGCGGGCGGACGGCGAGAAGTCGATGGAGGCGTACCACCAGTTCAACGTCATCGACCCGGTGCCGAACCTGTATTCGCCGACACTGCAACACCTGAACCGGATCGACGGCGTCGGCCTGCCGGTGCAGTTCTACGTGAGCAGCCGGCTGCCGGACGTGACCGGGTACGCCTACCGGTTCGACGGCGAACCGGAGGTCGCGATCGACGGCGGCGGAGGCAGCACGGAGTTCACCGTGACGCCGACGCACATCGGTGACAACACGCTGATCGTCCAGGCTCTGCTGGCCGATGGCACCCGGTCGCCGGAGAAGACCTTCACCTGGCAACCATTCGAGGCGCCGGTGGTCAGCACCGACCCGGCGAGCGGTGGTGCGGACGGTCAGCCGATGACGCTGACGTTCCGCTCGGTGCTGCCGGACACCAAGGAGTTCCGCTACTCGCTGGACTTCAGCGAGTATCAGACCGTCGCGGCGCGGCCGGACGGCACGGCGACCGTCTCGTTCACACCGCAGTCCGGAGGCGGCTGGTTCTCGGCCAGGGTCGCCGGTGTCGCTCAGGACGGAACGACGTCGCCGGAGCGCGAGATGACGGTCCCGGTCCGCGACACGCGGGTCTCGGTGTGGAGCGAGTTCTCCGAGTGGAGCCCGAGGGGTGGCATCGGCGTGCCTGGGGACTTCAGCTTCAGCACCTCATGGACTCCGGAGGTGGTGGAGTACCGCTACCGGCTCAACGACGGCCCGGAGTTGACCGTGGCCATCGGGGACAGCTGGAGCACCCGGGTCACGGTCGTGCCGGACCGGAACGGGCTCAACATGCTCACCGTGCAGGGCCGCACCGAGGACGGCCGGCTCTCCCCGGTCACCGAATATCCGTTCCAGGTCGGCACCGCGCCGTACGTGTTCTCCGAGGAGTATCCGCAGAGCACCCCCGGCGGCGGAGTGGGCCTTGAGGGCCGGTTCGAGTTCAGCGGTGGGACGGCCGGAATCACGTCGTTCGAATACACCATCGGTGGCGTCCCGGGGACGGTCGAGGCCAACGCCGAGGGCCGCGCGTCGATCACCTGGACGCCGACCGAGGCAACCGGCACCTACCTCGTCGTCAAGGGCCGCAAGGCCGACGGGAGTACCACCGACGAGGTCTGGTACTTCGTTGTGGTGAAGTCGGGCTGATCGGCCCACGAATTTCAGCAGTTGTCGAGTGACGCCCCGCAGGCCGATGAGCGCCTGCGGGGCGTCGCTCATTCGGCGCGCGATCGCCCAACCGGACGGTCGATCTGGATCAGCATGTTATCGATAACATGCTATCTTTCATCCGGGAGTGAAGGGCACGCTCCCGGTCACCTGAGCCAGCCGGCGACGACGCGCCGAGGGGTCCGCCCCTCCCGCCGCATCTGCCGGTCGGTGACCAGTCCGGGCCCCCGTCGATGCCAGACGACCATGGTTGGTCGTCAGGCGATGTCGCGCCGGCCGCATGTCCAGCTTCCGACGCTCCACCGCAGGCAGTCCGGGCCGACGGGTCGCGGCGGCACATCGCAATGTGTCGCTGCCAAGTCACGAGCACCAGAGGCCGAACGGCAAGGAGCCCAAGCAATGCTGAGACCCAGGTTCTTCCTCCCATCCATCGCGGCCGCGGCGCTTCTCCTCGCGGCCACCACCGGCGGCGTGTTGAGCGGCGGCTTCGGTGCGACGGCGGTGGCCGCCACCAACGGCACCCTCGCGGCGACCGCCGGTTGCGGCAAGGCCCCCACCCTCGCCAGCGGAACGCGGACGATTCAGAGCAGCGGACAGAGCCGTACGTACAACCTGCGGATCCCGGACGGGTACGACCGGAACCATCCCTACCGGTTGGTCTTCGGCTTCCACTGGTTGAACGGCTCGGCCAACAACGTCACTTCGGCCGGCTACTACGGGCTCCAGCCGTTGTCGAACAACAGCACGATCTTCGTCGCTCCGCAGGGGCTCAACGCCGGCTGGGCCAACACCAACGGTCGCGACCTGACCCTCTTCGACGACATCTCCCGGCAGATCGAGAACGACCTCTGCGTGGACACCACTCAGCGCTTCGCCCTGGGCTGGAGCTACGGCGGGGCGATGAGTTACGCGGTGGCCTGCGCCCGACCCACTGTCATCCGCGCGGTCAGCGTGCTGTCCGGTGCCAACCTCAGCGGATGCAACGGGGGCACTCAGCCGGTCGCCTACTTCGGCATCCACGGCATCTACGACAGCGTGCTGAACATCTCCCAGGGGCGGCAACTGCGCGACACGTTCGTGCGGAACAACGGCTGTACCGCGCAGAGCCCGCGCGAGCCGAGCCGGGGCAGCCTCACCCACATCACCACCGCCTACTCGGGCTGCCGAGCCGGCTACCCGGTGCAGTGGGCGGCGTTCGACGGGGACCACACCCCCAGCCCCGTCGACGGCTCGGGCAGCCCCAACGACTCGCGGACCTGGACCTCGGGCGAGATCTGGAGGTTCTTCAGCCAGTTCGAGTCGACGACCCCTCCGACCACCCCGCCGCCCACGACCCCGCCGCCCACGGATCCGCCGACCACCCCGCCGCCCACCGGGGAGCCCGGCGCCTGCGTGGCCACCTACCGGACGCTCAACACCTGGCCCGGCGGCTTCCAGGCCGAGGTGACCGTGGCCAACAACTCCGCGGCGGCTTTGAACGGCTGGACAGTGGGCCTGACCCTGGCCAGTGGTCAGGCCATCAGCAGCCTGTGGAGCGGTGTCAACACGGGCACCACCGGCAGCGTCACCGTCAGGAACGCCCCCTACAACGGCACGGTTGGCCCGAACGCGTCGACGAACTTCGGGTTCACCGCCACGGGCAACGGTGCCAGCGCACCCAGCAACGTCACCTGCACGAGCCCCTGACCGGGGCGGGATGAGGGACGGGGCCCCTTGCTGACGGGTTCGGGTCAGGAAGGGGCCCTCGCTAACGGACCGTGCGCGCGTCGTACCGTTGCGGACATGGGCCCGGCCATCCGACGGATCGCGATCGATGCAGTCATCGCGATCGTCGTCGCGGCCGTCGTGGCGGTGGCGATCCGAGTCGCCGACGAGCCCGGCGCCCGGCCGCCGGACGCGCGCGCCTACGCGATCGGCGCGGTGATCGGGCTCCTGCTGGTCTTCCGCCGCCGCTGGCCGCTGCTGGTGCTCGTCGGCTCGGTCACCGCGCTGATGATCTACTACGCGCTTGAGTACCCGGGCATCCCGCCCGCCCTCCCGCTGGCCGCCGCCCTCTTCTCCGTCGCGGCCGCCGGCCGGTTCACCTGGGCGCTCGTCGTCGCCGGGTTCTTCGTCGTCCTTGAGCTGATCATGCGTTACACGCTGCTCGGCGAGGGCTTCTTCCCCGCCCTGGCGGCGACCCTCGAAGAGGGTTCACTGCTCGCGGCCGTGGTGCTGCTCGCCGAGACGATCCGCACCCGCCGGATCCGGCTGGCTGAGGCACAGCAGCGGCTCGCCGTGATGCGTCAGGAGCGTCAACACGAGGTCGCCCAGGAGCGGCTCCGCATCGCCCGCGAGGTCCACGACGTACTCGGTCACACGATCGCCGCGATCAGTGTGCAGGCGAGCCTCGCCGACGACATCTTCGACAGCAAGCCGGCCGAGGCGCGGGCCGCGTTGCGTAGCATCCGGGGCGCGGCCCGCGACGCGATGCACGAGGTCCGCTCGGCGATCGGCATGCTCCGCGACGCCGGGGAGGTGCCCGATCTGGCCCGCGTCTTCGCGGTCGCCGAGCAGGCCGGCGTGAAGGTGCGCTCGGGGGTCGCCGGCAACCCGCGACCGATCCCGCCGGAGGTGGCGCTCTCGGTCTACCGGATCGTGCAGGAGTCGATCACCAACACGGTCAAACACGCCGAGGCGACGACCGTCGACGTGACCATCACCTACACGGGTGGCGCCGTCACGGTCGAGGTCGTCGACGACGGGGTCGGGGTCCCGGCGAGCCGGCGGGGGCACGGGGTGGCCGGCATGCGGGAACGGGCCACGGCCGCGGGCGGATCGCTCGAGGCGGGCCCTCGGCCGGAGGGCGGGGGTTTCCGGGTGGCCGCGCGGCTGCCGGTCGAGGTGGAGGAGACAGCGTGACGATCCGGATGGTGCTGGCGGACGACCAGACACTCGTACGGGCCGGCTTCCGGGGCCTGCTCGACCACAGCGACGACCTGGAGGTGGTCGGTGAGGCATCCAACGGCGCCCAGGCCGTCGAGATGGTCGCCGCGACCCGGCCCGACATCGTGTTGATGGACGTGCGAATGCCCGTGCTCGACGGCGTCAAGGCCACGGCCGCGATCGTCGAACGGTTCCCGGCCGTGCGGGTCATCGTGCTGACCACCTTCGAGCTCGACGAGTACGTCTTCGAGGCGCTGCGCGCTGGCGCGAGCGGGTTCCTGCTCAAGGACATCGAGCCCGACGAACTGCGCCAGGCCGTGCGGGTGGTGGCCGGCGGCGACATGTTGATCTCGCCGCGGGTGACGAGCCGGCTGGTGAGCGCATTCGTCAGCAGGGTCGCGCCGCCGCCGGTCGACGGCGGCCGGCTGGCGGTGCTGACCGACCGCGAGCGCGAGGTGATGAGCCTGGTGGCCAGCGGCCTGACCAACGAGGAGATCGGGCGCCGGCTGTCGATGAGCCCGGCCACCGCCCGTACCCACGTCCACCGGGCCATGGTCAAGCTCCGCGTCCGCGACCGCGCGCAACTCGTCGTGCTCGCCTACCAGACCGGGCTCGTCGCGCCCGGCAGCTAGCTACGGCCCCTGTTTCGCAGGGGATCCCGGCTACGGTGATCGCCGTACACCCTGGCCGTTCGTCACCGGATGCCACGTGCCGCACACCTTCCGTACGTTGGCGTCATGTTTGAGGTCGGAGAGAACGCCGATGGGATCCTGGCCGGGGTCCTGTTCCTGATCTGGCTGTCCGCGGCGATCCTCGCCACGCGGCTGGCTTGGCGGCCGACGCCCGAGGCGCTGCGGAAGAGCGCGCGGCGGCTGCTGCGCCTGCTCGTCGCCGCGCTGGTGGTGCTGATCGTCAAGTGCGTCGCGATCGGGTTGATGCTCGCCGTCGACTGGATCTTCGCCGACAACCGCGTGATCGTGCAGATGCCGCTCCTGCTGCTGCCGATGCTGGCCGTCGCCGTCTGGACCGTGCCGGCGCTGCGCGCCCTGGCCAACCGCGACGACGCACCGGTCGACGTGCAGACGCGCTCCGCCGTCGCCGATCCCCGCTTCGTCGTTCCGGTCCAGGTGACGGCCGTGGCGACGGTCATTGGTGTCTACTTCGCGTACGTGTCCCGGCCGGTCCCCTCCTACCTCGACGACATCGCGACCCACGCCGCGCCGATCCTCCTGTCGGTGTTGGTGCTGTGGCTCTGGCAGGGGCGGCGCCTGCGTGCCGTCACGGCGACGGACTTCGCCCGTCGGGGCCGGCGGGCCAGCGCCCTGCGCGCCACCGCGCAGACCGCCGTCGTGGTGCTCGTCGTCGCCGCTGGCATCGCCTACGTGGCCCAGAGCAGCAGACTGCCCGACCGCATGAGCATGACGTCGCACGACAACGTCGACTACGGCGGCGGCCCGTCGTTCGGTCACGGTGGGCACGGTGGGGTCTCCGTCGACGACCTGCGCGGGCCGCGGACCGGCAAGCCCAACAAGGCCTTCACCCTGACCGCGAGAAACGCCACGGTACGGCTGTCGTCGGGCACCGAGATCGAGGCGTTGACGTACGACGGTCAGTCGCCCGGACCGGAACTGCGGGTCCGCGAGGGCGACCTCGTCGAGGTGACGTTGCACAACGAGATCCCCGACGAGAACGTGACGATCCACTGGCACGGCCTCGACGTGCCCAACGGTGAGGACGGCGTGGCCGGCGCGACGCAGAACGCGGTGGAGACGGGTGGCACCTTCACCTACCGGTTCATCGCCGAGCAGGTCGGCACCTTCTGGTACCACACCCACCAGAACCCGCTTGAGGCGATCCGGCGGGGCTTGTTCGGCGCACTGATCGTCGAGCCACGCGACGGCCCGCCGCCCGGCGAGCGTGATGTCGTCGTGATGGCGCACGAGTGGCGTACGCCGGACGACAACATCGTCGCGTTCGGCACCAGTGACACGCTGCAACGCCAGGAGGTCGCCCCGGGCACGCCGGTGCGGCTGCGCCTGATCAACACCGACAACAATCCGTCCACCGACAGCCGCCCGCGGTCGTTGACGGTCAACGGCACGCCGGTGCGGGTCGCGGCGATCGACGGGGTCGACGTCAGCGGCCCGACCCCGCTGACCGACCCGCGGTTCGGGCTGGCGACCGGGGGCCGCTACGACGTGACGTTCACGATGCCGGCAGGCCCGGTGCGCCTCACCGACCTCGCCAACCGCGACGGTGGGCTGGTGTTGGCGCCCCCGGGTGACAGCTCGACGCCGAAGGTCGTCGACGACGGGCACCAGTTCGACCCACTCTCGTACGGCTCTGGCGGCTCCCGGCCCTTCGACGCGGGCTCGTCGTTCGACCGCTCGTTCACCCAGCTCCTCGACGACCGGTTGTCCTTCTACGACGGCGGTCTCCACCTGGTGCCGATCATCAACGGGCACAGCTTCCCCAGGACGCCGACGCTGATGGTCCGGACGGGTGACGTGGTCAAGGTGCGGATCGTCAACCGCAGCCACCAGAACCACCCGATGCATCTGCACGGTCATCACGCGTTGGTGTTGTCCCGCAACGGGGTCCGCGCGACCGGGTCGCCGTGGTGGATCGACAGCCTCGACCTGATACCCGGTCAGATCTACGAGATCGGCTTCACTGCGGACAATCCGGGGCTCTGGATGGACCACTGTCACAACCTCGACCACGCGGCCAACGGCATGGTGATGCACCTCGCCTACGAGGGGGTGACATCCCCCTACGAGCTGGGGCGCGGCACTCCCAATCAGCCGGAGTAGGCGGGCCTGTCGAGCCTTCCTCCACCGGGCCTCGACGCAGCGTGGGTGGTGATCCGCGAAGGTCGCCGAGGCCGACAGTGGTGGCTGCTGTGACACCCGAACATCGGCATCTGCCCCATCGATGGGCGTTCACATCTTGGCAGTGGTGCACGCCTCCGCTAACGTCCATGGGAACGCTCCCATCAACTTAGCAACATCGATGTGATCTGGAGGCAACACGTCGTGGCCATCCTCTCCTCGCTCCGCCGCAGATCGGCGGCCGCCAGTGTGGCGGCCGTCGCGGGCGCCGCCGCCGTCGGCGTCTGCCTCGCCGTCAGCAGCGCCTCCGCCGGCACGCTGTCCGGGTCGCTCTACCGCGACCCGAGTTCGGCCGTCGTCCGCTGGGTCGCCGCCAACCCCGGCGACTCGCGAGCCGCCGTCATCCGCGACAAGATCGCAAGTCAGCCACAGGCGCGTTGGTTCGCCAACTTCAACCCCTCGACCGTGCAGTCCGAGGTCTCCGGGTTCATCGGCGCCGCCAACGCGGCACAGCAGATCCCGGTTCTGGCGGTGTACGAGATCACCAACCGGGACTGCGGCGGGGCCAGCGCCGGTGGGGCGCCCGACCTCAACCAGTACCAGACGTGGGTGTCCAACTTCGCCAGAGGACTGGGCAACCAGACCGTCATCATCATCCTGGAGACCGACTCGCTCGCCCTGCTGACCTGCCTGAGCACCGGCGAGATCAACGCGCGCAACGAGGCGATCTCGACGGCCACCCGGACCATCAAGTCGGGCAACCCCAACGCCAAGGTGTACCTCGACGGCGGCCACTCCACCTGGAACAGCGCGGGTGAGACGGCCAACCGGCTCCGGGCCGCCGGCGTGCAGTACGCCGACGGCTTCTTCACCAACGTGTCGAACTACAACTCCACCTCCAACGAGGCGAACTTCGGCCGGTCGGTCATCTCCTCCCTCAACGGCATGGGGATCTCGGGCAAGCGCCAGGTCATCGACACCAGCCGTAACGGGGGCGCCAGCGGGGACTGGTGCGGCGACGACAACACCGACCGACGCATCGGGCAGTACCCGACGACCAACACCGGCGACAACAACATCGACGCGTACCTCTGGGTGAAGCCGCCGGGCGAGGCGGACGGCTGCCGCTACACCGCCGGTTCGTTCCAGCCCGAGCTGGCCTTCAGCCTGGCCAACGGCGCGCCCAACCCGCCCACCACCGCCCCGCCCACCACCGCCCCGCCGACGACCACTCCGCCGACCACGACCCCGCCGACGACCACCCCGCCGACCACCCCGCCGCCGAACACCACGCCGCCGGCCGGTGACGGCTGCTACGCGTCGATCGCGGTCAACCAGTGGGCCGGGGGCTTCACCGCGAGCGTGACGGTCACCGCCGGCAAGTCGGACATCAACGGCTGGACCGTGAACGTCACGCTGCCCGGCGGCGCAGCGGTCACCGGCGTCTGGAACGCCCAGGCCAGCGGCAGCAGCGGAACCGTCGGGTTCACCAACATGAGCTACAACGGACGGGTCCTCGGTCGGCAGTCGACCAACTTCGGCTTCCAGGGCACCGGCACTGGCCCGGGCGTGCTGGCCGACTGCGTGCCCGCCTGACCCAACCGGGTGCCACGGCCCGGCGCGGAGGACCACTCTCCGTGCCGGGCCGGTCTCCGTCCCGGCGGCGGGCCGGGTTGGCGGCGTGGCGTGGGATCAGGTGCGGTGTGGCGTCTGCGTCCACAGCTGCGCCCGTTCGACTACGGAGCGGCCAGCAGCGAATCCCGATCGTCGACGCGGTGTGGGTCCCCGACGACTGATCGCACGATGTCGTCGAGGCTGTAACGGACGGTGTACCCGATGAGTTCGCGGGCCAGTGACAGATCCGGCATACGGCGAGCCATGTCTTCGAATCCGCTGCCGTAGGCGACGTCGTAGGGCACCGTCTGGATGTCACTGGTCGAGCCGGTGAAGTCCTTGATCTTCTCGGCGAGGCCGCGGATGGAGATCTCCTCGCGCCCGCCGAGGTTCACCGCCCTACCGTGCGCCGCAGGGGTCCGCAGCAGCTCGACCATCGCGGGTACGACGTCGTAGACCGACCCGAAGCACCGGCGCTGCGTGCCGTCGCCGTACACCGTGATCGGTTCGTGGTTGAGCGCCTGCGCGACAAACCGGGGCAGGACCATGCCGTACCGGCCTGTCTGCCGCGGCCCGACGACGTTGAACAGTCGGTAACTCACGCAGGGGGTGCCCGTCTCGGCCGCGCGAACGTGCGCCACCAACTCGTCGAGACCCTTGGCCGCCGCGTATGACCATCGGCTGAGCAGCGGGGACCCGAGGATCCGGTCGGCGTCCTCGCGGAGCCCGTCGGCATCGTTCTTGCCGTACACCTCACTTGTCGACGTGACGCCGAATGGCACCCCGTGCGTCACTGCCGCCTCGACGACGTTTTCCGTTCCGTACAGGTTGACGCGCAGTGAGTGCAGGGGATTGTCGACGATCGTTCGCACCCCGACGGCGGCGGCGAGATGGAAGACCGCATCCTTGCCGCGGACGCACTCGTTCACCAGGTCCCGGTCGAGGATCGACCCCTCCACGAGGCGTACGGTCCCGGCGTCCAGGCAACTGGCGAGGTTTGCCACCGAACCAGTGGAAAGCTCGTCGAGCACGGTGACGTCATGGTGTTGCGCAACCAGGAATTCACAGAGGTGGGAGCCGATGAATCCGGCGCCCCCGGTGACAAGAATTCGCATAGCTCGCTTCCTTTCGGCAGCAGGTGGGGTGCGGGGGTGCGCAGCCGGTCAGGCCAGGCAGCGCATGATGTAGAACGCCTCGGCAAGCGGTACGCCGGCCTGCATGCCGCGCAGTACCGCGAGGCTGCGGAGGGTTTGTTCGGACCGCGTATGTGGATGCTCGTGAACCTGGGTGGCGTACTGCCGCATGGCTTCGAGTTTGCTTTCGAGGTCCTCCTCGGCGAGTTCGACCAGGAGGTTAGGCATCGGGACCGAATCGGTACGCCACTGATCCGCTGCCTCTTCGTAGGCCAGCACGAAATCGGGGTGATGGCGTAGCCGGGTGTTGGATGGTCGCGTCGCGGTGTGGGCCGCCTCAGCGACAGCCTGGTGGTCCTGGTTGTAGCTCGACCGGTGCGGAGCGATCAACATCGTCGGACGCAGCCTGGCGATCGCCAGCGGGCTCTCCTGCTCCACCATGTTGGCGAGTTCGACCCGGGGAATCTGGTCGAGCCGGAGGTGATACTCGTCGCCCGGAAACGCCATGTGCCAGCCGTCCCACTGTTGGTGGTCTGCGACCCGCTTGATTTCGTGGTCGCGTTCCGTCGGGCTGGAAACGACGGACGAGGACTGATCGGTGGTGTTGCCAACGGTGAGAAATTGGACGAAGACCTCGGCGCCGGCGGACTTCGCCTTGTGGATCAATCCGCCGCAGCCGAGGGTCTCGTCGTCGGGATGCGGCGAAAGAATGAGAATGCGCTGCTGCGACCAGGTGAAAGTCATCGTGGGTGTCCGTTTCCGTGAGTCATCCGAAGGTCTCCTGAAGCGCGGCTCAGAGTCGCTCGACGTTGTCGTAGCGCTCCATGCGGCCGCTCGTGTCGAGCACCAACCGGGAGCGCCGGGCGATGGCCGCGAGATCGAACGCGGAGTGGGCCTGGAGCAGTACGACGGCGTCACAGTCGTGGACCGCGTAAAGGGGCGCCTCCACCGGTGTGATGCTCACCCCGTCGACGACCCAGTTCCGCACGTAGGGATCGGCGAAGCACAACTCGGCGCCGAGGTTGAGCAGCTCACGGGCCAGGGGCAGCGCCGGAGTCTCGCGGTCGTCGGCGATGTCCGGCTTGTACGTCACACCCAGCAGCATCACGCGTGCGCCGTTGACCGACTTCCGCTCCCGGTTGAGCGCCCGCTGCAGGCGGCTGGCGACGTACCTGGGCATCCGCCCGTTGATCTCGTCCGCTGTTTCGGCCAGCCGGAAGGCGTAGCCGAGCTTGCGGACGGTGTGCGACAGGTAGGAGGGGTCGATCGGGATGCAGTGTCCGCCGACTCCCGGGCCGGGGAGGAACTTGTGGAAGCCGAATGGCTTGGTGGCGGCGGCCTCGATGGTCTCCCACAGGTCGATGCCCAGTTCCTCGCAGAAGATCGCCATTTCGTTGACCAGGGCGATGTTCACGTTGCGATAGGTGTTTTCCAACAGCTTCGCCATCTCGGCCTCGCGGAGGCCGGAGGTGGGCACCACCCGGGAAACCAGCTTGCCGTAGAAGGTGGCAGCGTGGTCACGGCAGCTCTCGGTCAGGCCACCGACGACCTTCGGCGTGTTCCGCAGTCCGAACTGGCCGTTCCCCGGATCGATGCGCTCAGGCGAGTACGCCAGGCTGAAGTCGCGCCCCGCCGTGAGGCCCGATTCCTCCAGGATCGGCCGAACGACCTCCTCGGTTGTTCCGGGATACGTCGTGGACTCCAGGACGACCAGTGTGCCCGGCATCAGGCGGGCGGCCACCATGCGTGCCGCACTCCGCACAGCCGTCAGATCAGGTCCGTGATCGTCGCTGAGCGGCGTCGGCACGCAGACGATGATGACTGCGCTCTCGGCGAACGACGCCGGGTCCGTCGTCGCACGGAAGCCGGCGGCAAGCATCTCACCGAGATCGTCCTTGGAGATGTCGTCGACGTACGATTTCCCGCTGTTCAGCATGTCGACCCGGCCGGCGTCGATATCCACGCCGACAACACGCAGCCCGGCAGCGGCTGCCTCTTTCAGCAGGGGTAGACCCACATAGCCGAGACCAACCACTGCCAAGTCGTACGACACACGAGAAAACTCCCCTGTTGATCCATTCACTATGGAGGTAGGCGAGTAGTCCTTCTCGAATGACCGATGCGACCGTGCATCGTCCAATATCATGGAGGTAACCGACTCTTGTCCCATGACCGCCTCATTTCGACCAGACTTTTACCGTCCGCCGGTCCGCGTAACCGCGGCCGGGCCGTGTGCCGGCTGCGCCGGAGCTCCTTCCGGTGCGCCAGACCTGCCTATTGAGAGTCCGCCGGCCAAGGGGTCGACCGTTTGTCGATTGCGGGTGCCAGCCCCAGGTCGACCTCGGATCATCTCTCACGCGCCTGCTGCTCGTCCCGTTGGAACCAATGACGGGAGAGCGCACAATTCGTGTCCGCTCTCCCGATAGGCTGAACGCGATCCCATCCTTCCGCAGTTCCTTTATATTCGTAGCAGCAACGTACTCCCGTCGCGGTACCGCATTAGTGTTCTCCCGGATACTCAAGACATTCTGTGGAGCTGCTCATCAGAACGGGGATTTACTACTGAGGTGATTTCAGTGAGATTCCCCGGCTGGTGTCCGGTCAGGCCGGGGGCCGTCCGACGACGGCTGGCCGTAACTCATCTCTGGCCGGAGAGTCGTTCGCTGGTGGGCGTGGCGCGCAAGACGATGCTCAGCGTCATGGCCGACACCATCGACGCGTGCTGTTGGCAGAAGCGCCCTGACAGCAGAGCGCGCGGAGTCGTCGACCACGCGTCGCGCGCCGGCCTTTGTCGCATCGACGGTGGCCGGCGCGCGAGGGGCGCCGCGCTGGTATGTGGTCCGTGGGCCACATACCAGCTGCGCTCGGGTCAGTGGGTCAGCTTCCGACCCCGGATGACATCGTTGATGACGAAGAAGTTGATGGTCGGGACGATGTCCAGCAGGCGCGTGATCGGCGTGTCGTACTTCCGGGCCATGTACCGATAGTTGGCGACTGCGTCGGCGCCTTCGCCGTCACGCTCGTGCGGCCAGTGCAGGGACACCGCATCGCGGTTGAGGAACATGCGCGCGCCGTCGCGGTGCAGCCGGTAGCCGAGGTCGACGTCCTCGCCACCCCAGGCCCGGAACGCGTCGTCGAACATGCCCACGCGCCGTAGCTGCTCCGTCCGCACCGAGGAGTTGAACGTCCAGTACATGAGCCAGGGTGCCGGCGCGGCGGAGAAGTCGTCGCCCTCCCGGATGAAGAAGTCCTCCCTGATGTCGCGGTGGAGGCCCTTCTCGCGCCATTGCTCGATCGTGCCGTCCACATTGTTGAGGTCAAGGTCGGCCAGGACGTCGTCGGCGTTCTCGTTGTTGAGGCTGTAGCCGAAGACGTATCCGCACACGGCGAGCGGTTCGCTTGCGGCCTCGTGGGTGGCGAGGTGCACGCGGAGGAGGCTGGAGTGCGCCATCACCCCGGCGTCCATGAAGACGGTGATCTCGCCCTGGGCGTGGGTGATACCCAGGTTGCGGGCCCCGGCAGCCCGGTAACCCTCGTCCTCCTGGAAGAAGTAGCGGAGGTTCATCTGGTCCATGTACTTCTTCACGACATCCGCAGTGTCGTCCGACGATCCGTCGTCGACCACCAGCACCTCGTAGTCATCGTGATCCAGGTCCTGATGGACGAGGGACTCAAGGGTGAGCTGCAGAATGTCCGACCGGTTGTAGGTCGGGATTACGACGGACAGTTTCATGGCCTCTCCTTCTCTTGCGGGACATTTCGTGGCAGGCGAGCAACGCGAATGCGGCGGCCGTCAGTAGGCCACCGAACAACGGGATGACGCGCACCCCGGCCGTAGCCAGCAGGCCCGCGCCGATGAACGAGCCGGCGGCGAGACCGAAGTTGAACGCGACGCTGAGGCTGGCCGACGCCATGTCGGTGGTCGACGGGGCCACCTGCATGATTCGGTGCTGGATGCCCGCGATCAGCGAACTGAACGACATTCCCGCCACGGCGAGCAGCGGGATCGTCAATATCTTGCTCGCGCCGACCGCATAGAGACCGAGCATCGCGGCGGTGATGAGCCCGAGTAGACCCAGCACGACACCGAGCGGAAATCGGTCCAGGACCCGGCCGACTCCCCAGGTGCCGACGACGCCGAACGAGCCCTGGACGAAGAGCAGCAGGCCGAGCGATGCCGCGGCGAACCCGCTCACGTCGAGGAGGAAGACGGTCATGTAGGTGAACGCGCCCATGGCCCCGGTGACCGCGAGGATGGTGGCCACGAGGAGCACCACGAAGCGGTGCCGGTCCGGCATCGCACCGACACCGCTCGCGCTCTGTTGTGGTGCGACGCTCGGCAGGAGCAGGGCGACCGCGATGCAGGTGACGAAGCCGAAGACGGCCATCGCGACAAAGGCGCTCCGCCACCCGGCCTGCGCGCCCAACCAGGTGCCCAGCGGCACGCCCAGCACCGGGCCGAGAGCGTTACCGATCGACAGCCGAGCCACGATGCGGCCTCGGATGTTCTCGGGGAACATCGAGATCGCTACGGGGAACACCACCGCCCAGAAGACACCGTTGGTGATGGCGGACACCAGCCGTGCGGCGAGCAGCACCTCATAGGAGGTTGCGAGGGCCGACACCGCCGTCGCCGCAGCGAACACGCCGAGGGCGCCGGCAAGCAGCGGACGTCTGGGCACTCGCCGAGTGACCCGGGTCAGCGGGAGCGCCACGATCATGACGACCACGGCGTACCCGGTCACCAGCAGACCCGTCTCGGACCTGGAGCGTCCCAGGTCTGGCGCGATCAGCGTCAGCAACCCGATCGGAAGTACTTCGGTGGTGACGTAACAGAAAGTGGCGGCGGACAACGCGATGAGGGCATAGACAGCGCGTCGTTGGTGCACCATTGGCTACCTCCCAAAATCCTGGACAAGGTGTAGCAAGAAGTCGCCACGCAAGCGGTACGCAATAGACACTCGACCATCCCGATGGCGCTACTCAATCGCAGATCCGCGTACGTGATGCCAGCTAACCGGGTTTTGACGGTAGCATAGTTGGCCCGACTCTCCTCGCCATGTCCACTCCGGAGCTGTCGATGCTGCTCATCGGCGTGTCGTGGGTGCTGGGAAGGTGTTGAGCAGGCGGGCAAGCTACTACCGACTGTCGTTTGACAGGAATCTCTTCCGAGTCAGCGGGCCGGGCCGACCGTCGAACGCGACGCGTGGTCAGGCGCGGCGGCCGGCGCGTGAGCGGCCGCCAGCAAGCGATGCGGCGATGATGGGCGCCCGCGCCGGTCGCCCCCGCCGGCTCCCGCACTCGTCACCCAGCAGCTCGAAACACAACAGCCTGGGTGACGACTCAATCAGGTTCTGGGTGCCAATTCCAGATGTCTTGAGTGGAGCTCGGCCGGGTGCAGAGTACCGCCCCGCGAGTACGTTCATTCCTGGATAAGAAGGGAGGCACGCAATGCCTATCGAAAATCTCGCCCTGCTCCGCACGCAGGACATCGTGAAAAACGGGTGGGCCCATCAGCAACTACCCGTTTCGGTAACTGACGGGTGGTATGAATTCGCGAAATTCTGGGAGGACCTTCCCATCGACCCGTATGTTCAACCGAGCCACCGGACACGCCGATACCGCCGGTTGGGACGGCTGCTGGGGCGCGCCGGAGGTGGCCTGGAGACGCTGCCGGACCAGCCGTTCTACCAGGCGACCGACGTGAACCGGGTCTACGGTGGGCAGGCCAGGCAGTTCGCGCCGATCACCCCAGAGGCGTACGAGAACGCGAACTTTCAAGCCGCCATCGCGCATGACCTGAGCTTCATCAGCCGTGCCGGCGAAATCGACAGCGACTGGTCGATAACCGTCCACATGATTCGCGTGGCGGCCGGCGACGAGGGCACCTCGGCACCGGCACCGGAAGGACGGCACAGCGACGGCCACGACTATGTGGCGATCCATTTGATTGGCCGGCAGAACTGTGCCGGCGGCGTCAGCCGCGTCTTCCGTAAGGGTGAGAGCGAGCCGTTGTTCGAGCACACGATGTCGAATCCGATGGAAACGATTCTGCTCGACGACCGCGCGATGGAGCACGAAGTTACCCCGATCGGACCCGAGGGCGCGGCCATCGCGACCCGCGACATGATGATCATCGATTTCGAGCGAGCCTAGTCTTCCGGAGGGATCCCATGTCCAATCTGACCACCGCATCGGTTGTTTGCCTGGAGTGCGACACCGAGGTCGCCGTATCGACCGGGGCTGAGCTGGGCGACATCCTGGCGTGCCGCGGCTGCGGCCAGGAGCACGAGGTAGTCGAAGTTGCCCCCACGATCCGGCTTGACCGCGCACCCGAGATCGAGGAGGACTGGGGTGAGTGAGACGGCCGATGTGCTGGTCTCCGTGACCATGGTGCGCCCGGAGGAACGCCTGCTCCTGGAGGCTCTCCGGGCAACCGGACTGACCGCGCAGACGGCGCTGCCCCGGCACACCGCCGCCGTGCTCAACAACGCCGCGCCGCGGCCGCGCATGGTGCTGTTGCGCAACGTGTCCCATCGGGAGCTGGCCTCGATGGCCGCCCGGTTCGAGCACGCCGACGTCGAGACGCTGAACACGCCGCACGCGGTGCGCCTGTGTCTCGCCAAGGACCTTCAGGCGATTGCCTTCGCCAACCACGACGTTCCGCACCCGACGACGCACATCGCGTTCACCGTCGAGCAGGTTCGTGCCTACGTCGACGCGCTCGGCGGGGACGCGGTCGTCAAGCCGATCAGCGGCTCGTGGGGACGCGGGATCGTCCGCCTCGCGGACGAGGCGCAGTTCGACGCCTGGGTCGGCGGCCGGGAGGCGTTGGACCCGGCCGGTAAGGAGTTCCCCGTCGTGGTGCAGGAGTACGTGCCCAAGCCCGGTTACAACGAGCGGGTGCACGTGGTGGGGGACCGTCCGATCGTGGCCTACCGTCAGGTGGGCTCCGGTCTGCGCACCAACACCCACCAGGGCGGTGCCGTGGAGCCCATCCCGATCTCGGACCGCGCCCGCGACCTGTGCGCCCGGGTCGTGGCGTGCTTCGGCCCCGGCTTCTACGGCGTCGACCTGGCCGAGTCCAAGGAGACCGGCGAGATGTACGTGCTGGAGGTCAACACCAACCCGGACTTCGCCCAATCCTCGAAGATCCACGGCGTCGACATCGCCGGCCACGTCGCCGCATACGTGCGCGACGCGGTGTTCGCACGGGCGGAGGTGGCGGCGTGAGCGAGCACATCAGGGCGGCCGTCCTCGGCGGCAGCGGGTTCATCGGAGCCGAGCTGATCCGTCTGCTGGCTGCCCACCCCCGGGTGGTGCCGACGTTCGTGTCGTCGGCCCGGCACGCCGGTCAGCGCGTGGGGCAGGTCGTGCCGGGTTTGCGCAATTCGGCAATCGGCGGACACCACATGCGCAAGCTCGACGAAATGCCCGACGTGGACGTCGCGTTCGCCTGCCTGCCCAACGGCGTACTGCCGTCCGTGCTCGACGACGTGGCCGATCGCGCCAGGGTCGTGATCAACCTGGCCGGTGACTACCGGCTGCGCCAGTCGGACCAGATCGAGCGCCACTATCCCGCGTCGGCGGGCGGCTGGCGGCAGCCCATCCCCTACTACATTCCAGAGTTCGCGCCGACGCCGACGGAGTCCGTGCTCAACCTGCCGGGCTGTATGGCGGCGGCCACCATCTATGCGCTCTACCCGCTGTTCCAGGCTGATCTGGCGGCGGAGGACGTGGTGGTGGTCGCGAAGTCGGGATCGAGCGGCAGCGGCACCGGCAGTGTCGAGCATCCGGCGGTGCGCGACGGGAACGTCCGGGTGCACCGGCTGCACGGCCACCGGCACGCTCCCGAGGTGCGCCAGGCCCTCAACGACCTGACCGGTCGGGCTCCGGACCTGCAGTTCTCCACGTTCAGCCTGCCGGTCGCCCGCGGCGTCATGGTCTCGGCGTACGGGCGGCTGAAGCCAGGTACGGGGGAGAGCGACGTGCGTCGGGCGTTCGCCCGGGCGTACGCCGATGCGCCGTTCGTGCGGGTGGCGGGCGGGCGGTCCCCGATGGGGATGCCGATGCTCAAGACGGTCGTGGGCGCCAACGTCGCCGAGGTCGGAGTGGCGGTGGCCGGTGAGCGCTGGGTGGTGGTGTCCGCCCTGGACAACCTCATCAAGGGCGGCGCCGGCCAGGCGGTGCAGACGCTGAACCGAATCCACGGAATGGACGAACGGCTGGGACTTCCGGAGGCCGGTGGATGGCCATGATGAACAACGAGGTATTGGCGGGCATCTTTCCCTATCGACCGCTGTACGTGGTCAAGGTGGGCAGTTCGAGCCTGCGTCACGCGTCCGTCTACGACGACCTCGCCGCGCTGAGCGCGGGCGGTGCCCGACTGTTGCTGGTCGCCGGCGGCGCGGCCGACATCGCTGACTACTACGCCGGCATCGAGCGCCCGATGCGGATGCTGCGGCTGGCCTCCGGCGACGAGGTGCGGTACTGCCCGCCCGACGAGATGCCGCATATCGTCGCCGCGTACGAGCAGCTGACCCTCCCTCGGATACGAGACAACCTGGGCCAGCGGGAGATGACGGTGTTCGCTGCGACGGCCACGCCGGAGGGCCTGGTCACGGGTACCCCGAACCGGCCGCTCCGGGTGGTCGAGGGTGACCGGCAGCGATTGGTCCGCGACCACCGGGCCGGCGTTGTCTCCGCGGTGAACGCGGCTCGGCTGCGCTCTCTGCTCGACGCCTTCGACGTGGTCTGCGTGTCACCGCCGGTGACCGCGGCCGACGGCGGCGCGCCCATCAACGTGGACGCCGATGTGCTCGCCGCCGAACTGGCCAACGCGCTCGCCGCCGATCACCTACGCCTGGTGACCGGCACCCCGGGCCTGCTCGCCGACCCGTCCGACCGCGGCAGCACCCTGCCGCAGCTGTGCCGAGGCGAGGGAATGACCTACGCCCGCGGACGGATGCGGCAGAAGGTCCGGGCGGCGGAGCTCGCCCTGGGCGGGACCGCCGACGTTGCCATCACCGGCCCGCACACCGCCAACGCCCACGGCGGTACCCGCTTCTGGCGTACCGCCGCACCAGATCCCGACCTGGATCTGCTGACCCGCATGGTGGAGATCTCCTCGGTCTCCGGTGGCGAGCGCGAGCTGGCGCTGTTCCTGCTGAAGTGGCTGACCGAGAGAGGCGTACCCGCGGTCATCGATCCAGCCGGCAACCTGGTCGCCACGCGCGGTCGCGGGCCACGTCGGCTGCTGATGCTCGGCCATCTGGACACCGTGCCCTACCGCTGGCCAGTGGAATGGGACGGCCCCGTGCTGACCGGCCGTGGCTGCGTGGACGCCAAGGCCAGCCTGGCCGCGTTCCTGCAGACGCTCGTGGAGTTCGAACCGCCCGACGGTGTCACGGTGCGGGTGGTCGGCACCGTGGAGGAGGAACGGACAGCGTCAGGTGCGCTCTACGCGCGTGACCACTACCCGGCGGACGCGGTGATCATCGGCGAGCCCAGCGGTGCCGGCGCGGTGACGATCGGCTACCACGGCGTCTGCAAGGTGCGGATGGACGTGGCCCGGACCACCGGTCACACGGCGGGCAAGGAGCGACGGACGGCCGCCAGTTGCCTCGTCGACCTCATCGGCGAGGTCGAGGCCGAGGTCGGCAAGTGCAGCCCGGAAGCGTTGTTCGCGGTGCTCGACCTGGCCACTGGTGGCGCCGGTGGCACCCAGACCGCCTCGGCGGTGCTGGATGTACGGGTGCCGCCGGGAACCGAACTGGACGACGTGCTGTCCGCCTTCGAAGACGGTCAGCTGCTGCTGGCCACGCCGCCGGTGAGCACGCCACGGACCGATCCGTTGGTGCGGGCGTTCACCCGGGCCCTGCGTGCGGTGACCGGTGACGCGCCACGGCTGCTGGCGAAGAAGGGAAGCAGCGACATGAACACGCTCGCCACCAGATGGCGCGGCGTTCCGATGGTGGCGTACGGGCCGGGCGATGCCCACCTGGACCACACGCCCGACGAGCGGTTGTCGGCCGACGAGTACCGGCGGGCGCGGACGGTGTTGTCCGCTGCCGTACGGGATTGGTGTGTGCGGTGATGGACGAGATCGACAGGCTTCGCGAACAGGCCACCCGGGCTCGCCGGCTGGTGGTCGACATGGCTGCCAGCGGCGTCGGCTGCCACCTCGGCGGCAGCCTCTCGGTGGTGGACATCCTGGTCGCCGCGTACGCCGTTGCCCGCTCGCAGCCGGGCACGGAGGTCGTACTGAGCAAGGGCCACGCGGCGGCCGCGCTCTACGCGGTGCTGCACGAAGTCGGCGTCATCGAGGAGAATCCGGCACCCCGCTACGGCCGCGCTGGATCGCCCTACACCGGACATCCCAGCCCGAAGGTGCCCGGCGTCCGGTTTCCCACCGGCAGCCTCGGCCACGGGCTCGCGTACGGGGTCGGCTGGGCACTCTCCCGGCGGTTGCTGAACCGGCCCGGCGGGGCCATCGCGGTGGTCGGTGACGGCGAGTTGCAGGAGGGCCTGGTCTGGGAGGCGCTGCAGGTGGCCCAGGCCAAGCGCGTCGGCGGGCTCACCGTGGTGGTGGACCTCAACGGCGGTCAGAACGACGGTTACGTCTCGGACATCTCACCGTTGACCGACCTGCCGGCCCGGCTGGCCGCCTTCGGCTTCCTGGTGACCGAGGTGGACGGGCACGACATCGAGAAGTTGCTGACGACGATCGTGCCGACCGACCGGCCGATCGCGGTGCTGGCCACCACCGTCAAGGGCAAGGGTGTGCCGGCGACCGAGGGCAAGGCCGGCTCGCACTACGTGAAGATCAGCCCAGCGCGGGCCCGGCAGTGGAAGGCGGCGATCCGGTGATGACAGCCACGGTGTCGGCGCGGGAGGCGTACCGGCTTGAGCTGACCGAGCTGGCCGCAGACGACCCGCGCATTGTGTGCCTGGAGGCGGACCTCGGCGGTCCCTCGCACTGCTTCCAGGACCGGTTTCCTGACCGGTTCCTCAACCTCGGCATCGCCGAGGCGTCCGCCGTGGACATCGCGGTCGGGCTCGCCTCCGCCGGGCTGCGACCGTTCGTCAGCACGTTCGCCACGTTCGCGGCGCTCCGGGCGGGGGAGAGTGTCAAGCTCGGGCTGGGATACCTCGGGGCTCCCGTGGTCCTGGTCAGCCCGTACGGCGGGGTGTCCGGCGCGTGGTTCGGGCCGACTCACCACTGCCTGGAAGACCTCGCCGTGATGCAGAGCCTGCCGGGTGTGCGGATCGCCGTACCCGCCGGTGAGGCCGAGACCCGCGAGGCGATCCGGGCCGCCGCCGACGGCGACTGGCCCTGCTACGTGCGGCTGGGCCGCAACGAGGTGTTCGACGCGTCGTTCGCTCCGGCCGGTCGGGGCGCGGTCACCTGGCTGAACCCGATGGATGGCGACACCTGCCTCGTCTCCATCGGGGAGAAGCCGACCGCACTGTGCCAGGCCGTCACCGAGGGCGAGCCGGAGCTCGGCCATGCGCACCTGTGCTGGGTGGACGCGGAAAGCCTGGCGCTTGCCCTGCCGCAGCTGGCCGGCGCGCGGCGGCTGGTCGTCGTCGAGGAGCACCGCGCCGCCGGCAGCGTGGCATCCACCCTTGCGCTGCTGCTTCCCGACCGCGAGGTACGGAGTGTGAACGCCGGTGCCGACTGGTCGACCGAGGGTGGCAACCACGACGAGACACTCGCCGCGCTGGGGCTCACGACATCCGCAGTCCTCAGCGCCGTCCTGAAGGGGAACCAATGACCACCACGATGCAGCCCAGCGCCAGCGCTCTGGAAGTGACCCGGCAGACGCTTGCGGACCCATCGCTGAGCCGACGCAGCCCGGGTGAGGAATTCGCCATGTCGGTCGCCCGGGTGCAGAACGGCACCGACGTGGTGGTGCCGATCCGGGCGCACCTGACCGCCTCCTTCCCGCTCTTCAAGAGCCGCCCGCGCTACACCGTGCGGCACCTGCTGAAGGTGGCCTCCGTCTCCGACCAGACGCTCGCCTACGTACGCGAGGCGCCGAAGAGCGAGTACGGCGACGCCGGCACGGCGTACGCCGCCACCCCGGAGGCCTCCTTCGAGCCCACAGTCGAATACGCCGAGCTGACCGAGCTGAGCGTGTCGGTTCCCCTGCCGGCCGACCTGCGGCACGAGCCCGCGTTGCTCGCCGCGTTCATCGACTACCGGGTGCTCGTCCGGATGGGCGTGGTGGAGAACCAGGCCCTGCTGCACGGCACCGCCGACGGTCGGATAGCAGGGCTGCTGAAGCTGCCCGAGATGCGCAGGCAGACCGTTGGCGGCGACCTCGGTGCGGTGTTGACCGCCGCGGCGGGCGTGGTCGAGGAGACCGGTGGTTCCTGCGACGGCATCGTCGTGCACCCCGCCCACTACTGGGAGTTGGTCCGCGACGGGCTGCTCGGCCGACTCGCCGAGGCCGGAATCAAGGTCTCGCGTACCCGGATGATGCCGCGTGGCCAGGCGCTGCTCGGGGATTTCCGGGCCGCCGTGACGCTGCTCGACCCCAGCCGGTCGGCGCTGACGCTGCATGGCGACGTCGTGGAGGCCCGCACCTCCGTGGGCCTGGCCGTGCACCTGCCCCAGCACTTCCTCCTGCTGACGGACGGTCAGCGATGAAGGTCATCTACATCACGGGCTGGCTGCGCAGCGGCAGCACCATCCTCGGCAACGTCCTCAACGAACTGCCCGGCGTGCTGCACGCGGGCGAGCTTCACTACCTGTGGAAGAACGGCATGCTGGACAGCGGCACGAACTCGCTGTGCGGATGCGGCGAGCAGATCCGGCAGTGCGCGCTGTGGTCGTCGGTGATCGCCGCGTTCGGCGACGACCAGCCCACCCAGCTCGCGCGTCAGATGATGGCGTGGCAGCAGGCCGGCCTCCGGACCCGGCACACCCGCGCCCGGCTCGCCAGCACGCCCACCCACGTCGCCGCGGTGCTGGACCGCACCGTCGCGGTCTATCAGGAGCTGACGCGGCGTGGCGCGGAGCGGGCGGTCGTGGACAGCTCCAAGTACCCCGCTGAGGCTGCTGCTCTGCTCCGGCGCTCCGACGTGGACGTGCGGGTGCTGCACATCGTTCGCGATCCGCGCGCCACCACCTACTCGTACCAGCGCGGCAAGCGGTACATCGAGCCGATGAGCCCGGCCCAGAGCACTGCGAACTGGGTCGGCTTCAACGTGGCCTCCGAGTACGTCGGCCGCGCCGCGGAGGGCCGTTACCTCCGCATCCGACACGAGGACCTGACCCGGCAGCCCCGTGAGGTGCTGGCCGAGGTGCTGCGCTTCGCGGGGCTCGACGACGAGCCACCGGTGACGGAGGAGGGCAAGGTGACCCTCGGTATCAACCACACGGTCACCGGCAACCCGGATCGGCTCGGCCAGGGCACCGTGTTGATCCGGCCGGACGAGCGCTGGCGTACCGAGCTGCCGTCGTTGCCGACCGCCACGACCACGGCGCTCGCACTGCCCCTGCTGCGCCGCTACGGGTATCCGACGCTGGCGAGAAAGGGGGCGTGATGGATCTCGGATTGTCCGGACGGACGGCGTTGGTCGCCGCCGCCAGCAGCGGCCTCGGGCTGGCCGTCGCTCGCGCGCTGGCGGCCGAGGGCGCGAACGTGTCAATCGCGGCCCGCGACCCGCAGCGACTGGCCGCGGCGCACAAGCTGGTCGACGAGGCCGGTCCTGGGCAGGTGCTCTCGGTCGAGGTGGACGTCCGTGACGACGCGGACGTGACGCGCTGGGTGGACCAGACGGTCGAGGAGTTCGGCGAGCTGCACGTCGTGGTCACCAACTCTCCCGGCGTGCCGCACGGCCAGGCCGACACGTTCACCGTGGACGACTATCGGCAAGGCGTAGAGGGGTCGTTGCTGCCGCACATCTCGATCACGTTGGCGGCACTGCCGCACCTGCGCCGGGCCGGTTGGGGACGGATCCTGCTGATCACCTCGGAGGCCGTACGCCAGCCGCTGCCCGGCACCGCGATGTCCGCGACCGCCCGGCTTGGTGTGCTCGGTTTCGCCAAGGGTGTGGTGCACGCGGTCGGGGCCAGCGGCATCACGGTGAACGTGCTGGCCCCCGGCGTCCATCAGACGCCGGCCTTCGACGGGTTCGTGGCGGCGCGGGCCGCCGTCGAGGGCGAGACCGCGCTCAAGGAGATCATCGCCGAGGTGCCGCTCGGCCGGGTCGGGCAGCCAGCGGACTTCGGTGCGCTCGCCGCCTTCCTCGCGAGCGAGCAGGCGGGCTTCGTGACCGGCACGGTGCTGCTGGTCGACGGCGGGAACACGCGAGGTGTCACATGAGTCTGGAAATGCTGGAAGCGGAGTCGATCCACATCATCCGCGAGGTGGCCTCCGAGTTCGAGCGGCCGGCGCTGTTGTTCTCCGGCGGCAAGGACTCGATCGTCATGCTCCGCCTGGCGGAGAAGGCGTTCCGGCCGGCTCCGATGCCGTTCGCGCTGGTTCATGTCGACACCGGGCACAACTTCCCGGAGGTCCTCGACTACCGCGACAAGCGCGTCGCCGAGCTGGGCGTACGACTGATCGTGGCCTCGGTGCAGGACTCGATCGACGCCGGGCGGGTGATCGAGCAGACCGGGCGGCGGGCCAGCCGCAACCGGCTGCAGACCACGACGCTGCTGGACGTCATCGCCGAGCACCGCTTCGACGTGGCGTTCGGCGGTGCCCGACGCGACGAGGAGAAGGCCCGGGCCAAGGAGCGCATCTTCTCCTTCCGGGACGAGATCGGCCAGTGGGACCCGAGGAACCAGCGCCCGGAGCTGTGGAACCTGTTCAACACCCGAATCCGGCCGGGCGAGCACATCCGGGTCTTTCCCCTGTCCAACTGGACGGAACTCGATGTCTGGCGCTACATCGCCCGGGACGAGCTTGACGTGCCGCCGATCTATTTCGCGCACCGGCGCCGTGTGTTCGAGCGCGACGGCATGCTGCTGGCCGAGAACCCGTACCAGTCACCGGACCCTGCGGAAGTGGTGTCCGAGGCGACCGTACGGTACCGGACGGTGGGTGACATGACCTGCACGGGAGCGGTCCTCTCCGGCGCGCGGACGGTCGCCGACATCATCCAGGAAGTGGCAACGACCCGGATCACCGAGCGCGGCGCTACCCGCGCGGACGACCGGACCAGCGAGGCCGCCATGGAGGACCGCAAGCGGGAAGGGTATTTCTGATCATGGACATCCTCCGGTTCGCCACCGCCGGGTCGGTGGACGACGGCAAGAGCACACTGATCGGACGGCTGCTCTACGACTCCAAGTCCACGTTCACGGATCGGCTAGAGGCGGTCGAGGACGTCAGCCGTCGGCGCGGCGACGAGTACACCAACCTCGCGCTGCTGATGGACGGCCTGCGGGCGGAGCGTGAGCAGGGCATCACCATCGACGTGGCGTACGGCTACTTCGCCACGCCCAAGCGCAAGTTCATCCTCGCCGACACTCCCGGCCACGCCCAGTACACCCGGAACATGGTGACCGGCGCCTCGACGGCGGATCTGGCCATCGTCCTGGTGGACGCGACAAAGGGCATGGTCGAGCAGAGCCGTCGGCACACGTTCCTGCTCGGTCTGCTGGGCGTTCCGCACCTGGTGGTCTGCGTCAACAAGATGGACCTGGTCGGGTACGACCAGGGCGTGTTCGATCGGGTCCGGGCGGAGTTCTCGGCGTTCACCACGAGGATGGCCACCCGGGACGTCACCTTCGTGCCGATCAGCGCGCTGCACGGCGACAATGTCGTCAGTCGCTCGGCCGAGATGCCCTGGTACGAGGGCGCCTCGCTGCTGCATCACCTGGAGAACGTGCACATCTCGTCGGACCGCAATCTGGTGGACGTCCGCTTTCCGGTGCAGTACGTGATCCGTCCGCAGTCCAGCGCGTGCCCCGACTACCGCGGTTACGCCGGTCAGGTAGCCGGTGGGGTGCTGCGCCCCGGTGATGAGGTCATGCACCTGCCCTCCGGGCTGACCACCCGGGTCGCCGCCATCGACGGTCCGGACGGGCCACTCGACGAGGCCACGCCGCCGATGTCTGTGGTGCTGCGGCTCGCCGACAACCTCGATGTGTCCCGGGGGGACATGATCTGCCGGCCACACAACGCGCCGGCCGTGGCTCAGGACATCGACGCCATGGTGGTGTGGATGAGCGAACGCCCGCTCCGACCGCCGGCTCGGTTGCTGCTCAAGCACACCACCCGGACCGTCCGCGCGGTCGTCCGGGAAATGCGTTACCGGCTCGACGTCAACACACTGCGTCGGGACCCGAGCGCCAGCGAGTTGCGGTGCAACGAGATCAGCCGGCTCGAGTTGCGAGTGACCCAGCCGCTGTTGTGTGACCCGTACTCGCGCAATCGGCTCACCGGCTCCTTCATCCTCATCGACGAGGAGACGAACCACACCGTGGGTGCCGGCGTCATCAACTGACGCCCGGCACACCGTCCGAGCCCGCGGCCATCCCCACCGGAAACTCCTGGTGGGGATGGCCGCGGGCTCGCGCAGTGACCGGGCCGACAGACCGGAACAGGGCTCAGGTCTGCGGCCGGGTAAGCAGAACGCTCAGGGCGCCGAGCTCCCCGCGGTTGGTGATGCCGAGCTTGCGGTAGACCCGGTGCAGGTGGTTCTCCACGGTCCGCACCGACAGCACGAGGGTTCGGGCGATCTCGCGACTGGACAGCCCGCCGGCGGCAAGCTCGGCGATCTCGCCCTCCCGGGGCGTGAGGCGCGGCGGCGCCAGCGCGGACAACGCGGGCGAGCGGGGGATCTCGTCGCAATGGCCCATGAACATGAGGGCGCGGGCGGCAGCTGTGGACGCCATGGCCAGGCGGCCATTTGAACGGTGCCGCTCGGACTCCTCGGCGGCGGCCTCCGCGGCCAGCAGCGGGCTACCCATCTCGGCGAAGTCGGCGGAGGCCGCCGCGAGCGCCGCAGCGTCCCCCTCCGCCATCGCTCGGGCGTGCAGGGCGTAGGACTTCCCGAGGAGTCGACCCGACTGACCGGCGAGCGTCCGTAGCCGGTCGGCGGCGTGCCTCGGTGCGCCCAGGCGCGCCGCGTCGTGCAGGGCAAGCGTCTCGAAACCGGCCGCGCCCCGGTCCCGGGCCAACCGCGCGGTCCACTGCGCGTGCGCGGCGGCGTCGCCGTGTCGGGCGCCGATGACCCAGGCGCGGGCCAGTTCCGTCCACGGGGTCAGCAGCCGCAGGGACACTGCGTCCAATCGGTCGGCCTCGGCCAACGTGCGGACCGCCGCATCGGGGTCGCCGGTCAACGCGTAGCTGTGCGCGAGCAGCCCCAGCAGCACGGACAGCACATTGTTGGAGCCCTGCTCACGGGCGATCGAAATGCCCTCACGGCACCAGGACGCCTGGTCCCGCAGCTGGCCCCGCATCCGAGCGACCAGGCCGCGCAGCAGGCACGACACGAGGGTCGCGAACTGCCACCGGTTGGCGAGCGCCCGCTCGTAGCCGGTGCGGGCCCGCTCCTCCGCTGCGGCGAACTGCGCGGTCCACAGCAGGCCGTGGACCGTGCCGAGGTCGGCGAAGACGGCAAGCCACGGCGCCTCGTCCGGCCACTTGCCGGCCAGCAGATCGAGCCCCTCGTGCGGGCGGCCGGAGAAGACCATGGCCAGGCCGGCGGCGACCTGGGCTTCCGGCTCGTCCGGCGCGTCGGCGGCGAACTCCAGTGCGTCCTTCGGCGCGTCCGATAAAGCACGAAGCAGCGCCTGCCGCGCGACCAGCCGCCGACGGGCAACCGGGTCGACCGTCTCGTCGACCGCCGTGGCCAGCAGCGCCTCGGCGGGTGCCTGTCGGTCGAGGCCGAAGTAGAGGTTGAACGCGCGCACCATGGCAACTCGGGCGCGGTCGACGTCGCAGTCCAACCGACCGAGACCGGACAGTGTGGATTCGGCCTCCGTCGGCCGGCCGGCGAACAGCAGACCGTACCCGAGCGGCTCGATCACCGCCGTTCCCCGGCCGGCGGCCAGCTCGCGCCGGGCGAGCTGCCCGGCGAGCTCGAAGTCCAAACCGGCACTCGCGACCCGGGCGGCGATCGCCGTGTTCTCCGCCGACGGCCGCTGGCCGGAGGCCAGCTGCCACCGCACGGCACGCGCGAGGTCGGCCTCATCGTGGCTGGTCGCCTCGATGAGGCTGGCGCACTGACTGAGCCAGCGCCGCGCGCGCAGCCGTGGCGTGACCGCGCGCAGGACGTCTCCATATATCGGGTACGCCAGGCGTGTGAGGTCTCGGCCACCGCTGCGTTCGATCTTGATGAGACCGTGCGCTTCCGCTGATTCGAGCACGTCGGCGGACACGAGCTCGCCGAGCACGGCCGGGCAGATCGGCTCGGTGACGGCGAGCAGCTCCATGGCGGAGCGGCATTCCGGCGACACCGTAGCGAGCCGTTCGTCGATCAGCCCGGTGAGCCAGGACGGGATGGCGAACGGGCCGCGTAGCGTCCACATGCCGTCTTCGGCTACCAGCCGGTTCGTCTCCAACTGCGCGGTCAGCAGCTCGCGCACCAGCAATGCGTTGCCCGCGGTGGCCTCCCAGAACCGCTGGACCAGAGCGCCTTCCACCTGACCGCAGAGCGCCTCCTCGAGGATCTGGTGGACGTCGCAGCGGCTGAGCGGACCAACCTCGATCCACTCGGCCAGCCCATCGGTCCACAGGTCCGCGATCGGGCGCGGCAGTCGCCGGTCGGGACGCACCGCGGCGAAGAGGAAGAGTTCGCCTCGCCGGGCGAGCTGAACCGCCAACGCGGCGGACGCCTCGTCCAGCAGGGGAGCGTCGTCCACGACGAGCGTCAGGCGGCGCTTGCCGGCGGGCTTGAGCAACGCCTCGGCCCCGGCCCGGAGCGCGTCGCCCGTGAACGGTGCGCGGAGCAGCCCGGACGGCAGGTGTTCGGCGAGGGCGCCGAACGGAACGTTGGCGGTTGCCACGGTGGTGACGGCCCGGATGACGTGGTGCCGCGCAGGATCCGCCCGATGGGCGATCTCGGTCTGCAGCCGGCTCTTGCCCACGCCTTCCGCGCCGATCAGCGCAATGCCGGCGGAACCGCGCCGGTCGGTCGCTGCGCAGATGCGCCGCAGCTCTGAGTGTCGGCCAGCGAAAACGTCTCGGAGGCGGTCCCTGATCGTTACGTCGGTGGATTCCACCGGCCCACTGTCTTATTAGTTGCTATCGATCGGCTTTCGTCAAACCATTGCTCGAGTCGGCCTATCGCCGTTGCGCGAACCCGGCGCGGTCCTGAGTATCCGACGCGCGCCCTGTGTATCGAGAGCCGGACCGGTTGAGTACTTCGCCGGGATAACCCGGTAGTCACGACCAAGCCTTTCCCGCAACGGGTTCACAGTATCGTCGCCACTGCCGGCAATCCCGACCAGAATCAGCTCTCGTGAATTGGGGCGATAATGTCGTATCTGAAGCCGACCGATCCTGCCGTACTGGCGAAGGCCGTCGCTGACAACCTCGTCGTCGCGGCCGACCCCGACGCGCCCGCCTCGGGTCTCTACTACTGGGAGATCTCCCGGCCCTGGCGGGACAAGGTCGTTGACGCGGTACGGACGTGTGACGCCGAGACGATCCGTACGTTGGGTGAGAGCCTGCTGGCCGACCCGACGGATCACCGGCGGTACTGGGCGCTGCACGCGGCGCTGGTGGAGCGGCACGGCCGCGACGCCGCAGTCGACAACCTCATGCACCTCGGCTGGCGGGCGGAGTGCAACTCGCGCCTCGGTCACGTGCTGAACGAGGACTACACAAGTGATTCCATTCCGGTGACCGTGGAGGAGATGGCCGCGTTCGACCCGGGGCCGCGGCTGCCCGAGGGCGCGGCCCCGGAGGTCCTCGTGGTGATCCCGTTCCACAGCCGGTTGGAGGGCGGCGGCGAACGGCTGCGCAACCTCCTGGCGTGCCTGCGCTCGCTGCGTGACCAGTCGTTGCCGCGCGAGCAGTATCAGGTGACGGTCGTGGAGAGCGACGAGCAGTCCCGCTGGCGCGACATAATCAGCCGATTCGCCGACAACTACATCTTCGCCCCCAAGAGCGGCGTGTTCAACAAGTCCTGGGCGATGAACGTCGGCGTCGCGAACACGCCCGGAAACACCGAGATCATCTGCCACATGGACGCCGACGTGCTGGCCGACCGTGACTTCCTGGCCCGCAACGTCGAGCGCATGCGCGAACCCGGCACGATGGGGCACCTGCCGTACCGGGACATGGTGGCGATGGACTACCCCGCCACCTGGCGGGCGATCCGCGAGCGGTTGCACGGCGGCGCCGCAGCGCCCGACCCGAAGCGTCTGCGCGCCTTCACGCTGCGCCGTGGGCCAGGGCTGTGCTTCTTCGCCCGCGCCGAGCTGTACTACCGGACCGGTGGCATGGACGAGCGCTTCCAGGGCTGGGGCGGCGAGGACATCGAGTTCAACTACCGCTTCGGGTTCGACGCGGCGTACGACGCCTACGACGAGCCGCTGCTGCACATGCGGCACCCGTCCTACTCCGAGCTTCGCGGCGACGGCAAGCTGATCAACGCGCACCTCGTGCCCGGGAGTTGGCAGCCGACCCGGCCGATCGGGCAGCTCGACCAGTTCACCCCGGCCAACGTCTAACGTTCGGAGGACGGCGTGACCACAGAGACAAGTACGGCGGTCCGGCGACTCCAACCCGCCGGGCCGCACGACGACAAGACCATGCTCGACCATCTCCGGGAGGCCGTGGCCCGGCATCCGCAGCGGTCGGCGGTGATCTGCTGGCACGCCGACGGCCGGGCGACCGAGCGGCTGACCTACGCCCAGTTGGCTGCGACGGTCGAGCGGCTGGCGGCAGGGTTGGCGAGCCTCGGCGTCCGGCGGGGTGAGGTGGTGACCCTGCAACTGCCCAACTCGTGGCAGCTTGTCGCGCTCGCTCTCGCCTGCGCGCGGATCGGCGCCGTCGCCGGGCCGGTGGCGCCGATCATGCGCCGGCGGGAGCTGGAATTCATGACCCGGCTCACGAAGAGCCCGGTGTACGTGGGGGCGACGTCCTACCGGGGCTTCTCGTACGACGAGATGAGCGCAGAGGTGGCCGCTGCGGTGCCCTCCCTCGGCCATCGCATCCTCCTCGGCAAGCCGAGCACTCCGGGCGCGCTCGACTTCGAGGCCGACCTGCTCGATCGGGCCTGGGAGGACGAGGTGCCTCGCGGTGAGTTGGACGGCCGCGAAGCCGGCCCCGACGACCTTGCCCAGGTCATGTTCACCTCCGGCACCACAGGTGAGCCGAAGGGCGTCATGCACAGCCACCGGACGCTCTACGCCATCAACCGGCGGCAGATCGAGGTGCTGGGGCTGACCGGTGACGAGGTGACGGCGATGGGTTCGCCCACCACCCTTCAAGGTGGATACACCTGGAACTTCGTCATGCCCCTGTTGCTGGGCGCGACCGCAGTGCAACTGGACTCGTGGGATCCGGCGTTGATGCTGCGCATCTTCGAGGCGGAGCGGGTGACGTTCTTCTACGGCGCGCCGACGTTTCTCAGTGACCTGATCCACGAGCAGCGGCGCAGTGGGCGGGACGTCGACGCCCTCACGGCGTTCGGCACGGGAAGCGCGCCGGTGCCACCGATCCTCGTCGAGGAGGCGCAGGAGGTCCTCGGCTGCCGCGTCTACGCCGTCTGGGGCATGACGGAGAACGGCTGTGTCACGGTCACCCGCCCGGAAGACCCGCCGATGCGGGCGGCGGAGAGCGACGGCACAGCGGTACCCGGCATGGAGATCCGCATCGTCGACGAGAAGTCCGGCGAACCGGTCGACAAGGGTGCCGTCGGGCGGCTCCAGGTACGGGGCGACAACCAGTGCCTGGGCTATTACCGCCGCCCGGACCTGTACCGCCAGTCGCTGACGCCCGACGGGTGGTTCGACACCGGCGATCTCGCGCGCGACGACGGGTACGGCGGCGTGCGCGTGGTCGGCCGCGTGAAGGACGTCATCGTCCGGGGAGCCGAGAAGGTGCCTGTGGTCGAGGTGGAGGCGGCGCTGCTGCGCCACCCGGCGATCCGGGAGGCGGCCGTCGTCGGATATCCGGACGCGCGGCTCGGCGAACGGGCCTGCGCGGTGATCGTGCCGGACGGCGAGCCGCCCTCGCTCGACGAATTGCGTGCCCATCTCACCAAGCTGGGCATGGCCAAGCCGTATTGGCCGGAGCGGATCAGCGCCGTTGACGAGCTGCCGAAAACGCCGTCGGGAAAGGTCCAGAAGTTTGTTCTGCGGGAACGATTGAAGGCTACGTGATGGAATTCTCTCTTACTGCTGAGCAACGCGCGCTGGCCGATCGGGTGCGTACCTTCACCGAAAAGCGAATCGTGCCGTTCTATCAAGACAGCGACCGGCAGGGACAGTTCCGTGCCGATCTGCTGCCCGAGTTGGCCGCCGAGGGCCTGTTCTCGCTGCGGGTCCCGGTCGAGTACGGCGGGCTGGGGTTGGATGCGGTCAGCACCGGCGTCGCCCTGGAGGAACTGGCCCGGGGCGATCTCACCGCTTGCTATCCGGTGCTGAACGCCGCCCTGGTGGCCGGCATCATCACCGCCAACGGGACCGCCGAGCAACGCGCGCGCTGGCTGCCGGCGATCGCTCGCGGGGAGGCGGTGGTGGCGTTCTGCATGACCGAGCCCAGCCACGGGACCGACGCCGCCGCCGTCAAGCTTCGAGCCGAGCCGAACGGGCCGCACGACTGGCGGCTCATCGGCGAGAAGACCTCGATCATGCTGGGCGCGTACGCCACCCACGGGATGATCTTCGCTCGCACCAGCGACGCGCCACGTGCCCGCGGAGTCACCGCCTTCTACGCCCGGCTCGACGACCAGTACGTGATGCGCTCACCCCTGCGTGACCTCGGCAGCCGGTCCGGCGGCCGATCGACCCTGGTCTTCGACGGCCTGCCGGTCCGGGTGTCGGACGTGGTCGGCGACACCGGGCTCGGCTTCGCCCAGGGCATGCGCGGCTTCGACTACTCACGGGCGCTCATCGCGCTCATGGCCGTCAGCGCGGCACAGGCCGCGCTGGACGACGCGATCTCGCACGCTCAGCATCGGCGGGCGTTCGAACAGCCGCTCGGCCACTTCCAGGGTGTCGCCTTTCCGCTCGCGGAGTGCGCCACCTATCTGCATGCGGCCCGGCTCCTCGCGTACGAGGCGCTGTGGCGCAACGACGCCGGGCTGGAGCACCGCCTGGCGGCGAACATGGCGAAGTGGTGGGCGCCGAAGGCGGCCGTCGAGGCGGCGCACCAGGCGCTGCTGACGCTCGGTCACTTCGGCTACAGCGAGGAGCAGCCGATCGCGCAACGGCTACGCGACCTGATCGGCACTCAGCTCGCCGACGGCACCGCCAACGCCACCAAACTGGTGGTGGCACGGGAACTGCTCGGGCGGGAGTACGCGCCATGAGAACCTTCCCGTCTTATGTGGCCGGCAAGGACGTCGATTCCGACCGGTACGTCTACGGCATCTCGGCACGCGCGGCGCTGGAGGACACCTTCGGTGCGCTGAGCCTGAAGCGGCGGCTGGAGGCCGGTGAGCTCGCCGACGAGGACGACCCGCGCATTGTCGGACGGTGCGCGTTGGCCGACCCGCAGACTGTCCAGCAGGCGCTGGCCGCGGCCGCCGCCGCCCAGCCGGAGTGGGGCAGAACGCCCCTGCGTACCCGGCTGCGCCTGGGCGAGGCGATCCGCCGGCGGCTCGTCGCGACCCGCGACGAGTTCGTGGAGCTCATGGTCGCCGAGGGTCGGCCGCGCACCCCGTCGTACGCCGAAATCGACGGGTTGCTGCACATCTTCAGCGAGCAGACCCTCTCCTGGTGCGGCGAACTGCTGCACCGCGAGTTCGCGCACGACGGCAGGCGAATCGTCCTGCGCCGCCGTCCGGACGGGGTCGTCTGCGTGGCGCCGCCGCAGAACGCGCCGCACTCCAACGCCATCTACGGCGCGGCCGCCCTGCTCTCCGGCAACACCGTCGTGATCCGGGCGCCGCGCAGTCTTCCGCTCGGCGTGATGTACGCGATCCGGGAGATCATCGCACCCGCCCTCGACGAGGTGGGTGCGCCACCGGGCACCGTCAATGTCGTGTGCGGACCACCGATGCTCGCCGACTGGCTGGCCAGCCCGCACGTCAACGACATCATCTACTTCGGGGGCAGCGACAAGGGGTTGATCTTCCAGAGTGAGTGCATCGCCGCAGGCAAGAAGCCCATCCTGGAGCTGGCCGGCAACGACTGCGCCGTGGTCTGGCGGGATGCTGATCTCGACGTGGCGGTCCGCGCGCTGACCGAGGCGTTCAACGCCTCCGGGCAGATCTGCAACGTCCCCAACCAGGTCGTGGCGCATCCCGCGATCGCCGATGAGCTGCTCGATCGGCTCCGGATCGCCGCCGGGCAGATCCGACCCGGCTACCCCGACGACGAGGGCGTGGAGCTCACTCCGGTCCTGGCCCAGGAGAGCTTCTTCGCGGTGCTCGACGAGGCGCTGGCCGAGGGAGCCCAGTTGGTGTGCGGCGGACGCCAGCTGGAGGTGGACGGGTCACCGTCCGACACCGGCTACTTCGTGGAACCGACAGTGGTCCGTATCGACGGCCTGGCGCGCAGCCGCGAGCTGGCGGTGGTACGCGCGGAGACCTTCTTCCCGCTGCTGCCGGTGGTGGTTCCCGAGTCGGGCCGCAGCGACGACGCGCTGCTCGAGGACGTGCTCGACTTCGTCAACACCAACGCCTACGGCCTCCGTAACTCGTTCTGGTCGGAGGATGAAGCGGTAGTGGATCGCTTCGTGGCTGCGGTGACCAACGGCGGCGTCGTCAAGGTGAACGACGAATCGCACTCCGGCTTCTTTCCTTACCTGCCTTCCCACGGCGGCACCGGCCTTACCGGCGGGGTCTTCGGCGAAGCCAGCTACATGATGATCCGGACGACGCATCTGCAGGCGGTCTCACTGAGGAGCAACTCATGAGGACGATTCAGGTAGCAGCCCGATCCGCGCTGTCGGCGGACGCCGCGTTCGATCGGATCAGGCAGTTCGAAGATGAGTGGACTGTGCCGTTCCGGGGTAGGTCAATCAACTGGCGGCAGCGGTGTGAACCCGCACCGAGCGAGCGTCGCGTCTCGTTTACCCAGACCGTGGGTGATTTTCGGAGCCTGTCCGGCGTCTGGCGGGCGACGCCCACGCCGCAGGGGTGCGAGGTGCTGGTCGAGTTGACGTACGACGTCGGGGTGCCGATATACGACCGGATTCTCGATCCGTTGGTCGAGCGGGTGTTGGCGAGGGCTGTCCGGACGGCAGTGGCTGGTTTCTAGGCGCTTCTCGCACAGCATGAAGGTGGTCCCTCGAATCGTCTTCTGATTCGAGGGACCACCTTTGTCGTGGACGCTTCGCCCAATTTTTCAGCCCCAGTTGGTGTCACGGCTCATGATCTCGCTCCCCCTTCGATCTCGGCTACGAACCGAGTTCACCAGCGCCCGCTGTCGACCTGATATCTGATGGCTGTCGATCCGTCCTCGTTGCGCTTAGTCCCACCAGGAGGAGGCGCATGGCGATCCGATAGCGAGGTGAAAGCGGCCAGGGGTACGCTCACGCGAGGCACCGCCGGAATAGAAGGACCTGGATGTCAAATGATTGGTGTTCGCATTATTGACTGCGCGTCGGGCCGGCCTGTTCCGGGCGTGCTGGTACGGCTGGACGGCCGCGACGACCGAGGCTGGGCGCCACTGATGTCCGGGTTCACGGCCAATGACGGCCGGCTGCCGGCACTGGAGGAAGTTCAGGTGAGGCGCGGCGCGCATCAGCTCACCTTCGACCCCTCCAGCTACTTCGCCGGGCTCGGCACGGTCGCCGAGTATCGCGAGTTCACGGTGTCCATCCAGGTGCGCGAGATCGAACTCGACCTACGGATGGCCGTCTACCTCAACACGGCGGGCTTCGCCGTCTACGGAGAACGTGGATAGCTTGCCGGTCGGCGAGCGTGTTTGAGCGGGTCGTTCGTGGATTGCGTGGTGGTCGTCCATCGAAGAATCGGGCCGAGTGCACAATGTCTGCTCGCCGTGGGCACGCCGCCCCCGCGGGCCAAGGCGCGGATGCGGCAGGGCCTGTGCGGTCCTGCGGCTTTGCTGCCCGCCCGCGTCTGCGGGTCGTCGAGCGAACCCTCGTCGGCATGCACCCTCTGTCATCGGCTCATACGGGACTGTGAGCGCCATCTGTGCGCTTCGAAGCCATCACCTGCTGGGCTGCCCTCGCCGGCGTGACCCGCCGAATCACTCCACCGCACGTTCACCTGCACCTGGTCAACACGCCATCTCATACTCGCGCTAAAACATCGGCCGATCCGAATCTCGCCTGGTGCCCGCCTGCATGCTTCGCTACGATGGAAAACGTTCTCCTATGCGGGGCGTCAAACGATCATTCCGGCCAGCTCCGGGGGCGCTGTTGGGCCGGCGATGTGTCGTTGTCGACGGGGGGAAGCTTGGGCGACGGGGAGGAAAGTTGCTGGTTTTCCGCATCCTTGGACCCCTGCACGTTCTCAACGCCAGCATCACCGCCTCCCGACAGCAGACAGTGCTCGCCATGCTGCTACTGGAGGCCAATAATGTGGTCCCGCTGGGGCGGCTAATCGATGCGGTATGGGAGGAATCGCCTCCATCGACGGCCAAAAGTCAGATTCAGATCTGCATATCGGCGGTACGACGTGCGCTGCGAGACACCGGTCTCGACGATCGGATCATCACCAACCCGGCGGGCTACCAGATCAGAATCGCCGAGGGTGAGCTGGACCTGCACATCTTCAACGATCTCCTCACCGAAGCCCGCGCGGCGCTACGCGAGCAACGGCTGGAGGACGCTGCCTCGGGTTTTCGGCAGGCACTGGCGCTGTACCGCGGGTTTCCGCTCAGCGGCGTGGACAGCCGGCTGGTCGAGGCGGCGGCAACCCGGCTCGCCGAACGGCGGCTCGCCGTCGTCGAGGACTGCCTCGAGTTGGAGCTGCACCTCGGCCGGCATCGGGAGACCATCGATGAACTGATGGCGCTCGTCAGCGAGCACCCGCTGAGGGAACGGCTATGGCAACAGCTGATCACCGCGCTGTACCGGGCCGGTCGGCAAGCGGAGGCCCTGGCGGCGTACCGGTCGGCGCGGCAAGCCTCGATCGACGACCTCGGGTTGGAGCCGAGTGAGCCGCTCCGGCTGCTGGAACGGGCCATCCTGAACGGGGACCTCGAGCCCGGCCCGGCCGTGGAGCCGGAGTGGCCGAATCCGATCGAGCCGGTACCCTCGGTGCCCCGGATGACGCCCGCCGACATACCGGACTTCACCGGGTACGGCGAGCTCGTGACGGAGCTGGCCGACTTCCTGCGCCGTGGCAGCGGGCATTCCGACCGTGACTCCGTGCCGGTCCTGGCGATCACCGGCCGCGGCGGTGCTGGAAAGACGACCCTCGCCGTGCATCTGGCCCATGAGCTGGCCGCCGAATTTTCGGACGGCCAACTGTTCAGTCGGTTGGGCCCGGAGCGGTCGCACAGCGGCGGTCTCTCCCAGATCCTCGACGGCTTTCTCCGCGCGCTCGGCATGCCCGGGTCATCGATACCAGAGGGGCTGGAGGCGCGCGCGGCGACCTTCCGAAGCCAGATCGCCGCATCCCGGGTGCTGATCGTCCTGGACGACGTCGTCGACGAGCGGCAGGTCTACCCACTCCTGCCGGGCAGCCCCAGCTGCGGTGTGATCGTGACCAGTCGGCGCCGCCTGGCCGGCATCCCCGGCTCCCGGCTGGTCGAGGTGAGTGCGCTCGAACAGCGCGACGCCGTCGAACTGCTGACGCGGATGGTCGGCACGGAGCGAGCCTCCGCCGAACCGCGCGAGGCGCTACGCCTGGTCGACCTGTGCGGTCGGTTACCGCTGGCGCTGCGGATCGCGGCGGCGAGACTGATCGCTCGTCCGCATTGGCGAATGGCGCAGCTGACCGAGCGACTTGAGGACGAGGGCCGGCGCCTGGACGAGTTGGCGCACGGTGGCCTCGATGTGCGGACCAACATCGCGATCAGTTACGAGGGTCTCGACGAGCAGGCGCAGCGGCTGTTGCGGCGCCTCGGCCTGCTCGAGACGCATGATTTCCCAAGCTGGACCGCAGCGCCGCTGCTCGACATCGACGTGACCACCGCGTCGGACACACTCGATGCGCTGGTGGACGCACAGCTGTTGGAAGTCGTGGGTGGATTCGGCGTCGACACCCGCTACCGGCTGCACGACCTGGTCCGGGTGTACGCCCGTGAGCGGCTGGCGGCCGAGGAAACCGCGCCGGCAAGGCTCGAGGCCGCTCGGCGTCTTCTCGGCGCGTGGCTGTTCCTCGCCGACGAGGCGCACCGCATCCTCTACGGCGGCGACTACACCGTCATCCACAGCCGGGCCGAGCGTTGGGAGTTGCCTCGACACCTCGTTCACGACCTGCTGCGGGATCCGCTGATGTGGTTCGAGGGCGAGCGCGCCGCTGCGGTGGCCGCGGTGGGCCAGGCATCCCAAGCTGGTGCCCCGGACTACTGCTGGGATCTTGCGATCACCATGGTGGCGTTCTTCGAGACCGGCAGCTACCTCGACGATTGGCGGGCCACACACGAGATCGCCCTGCTCACCGCGCGGCAGGCTGACGACCGGCTCGGCACTGCCGCGATGCTGTACTCGCTGGGCGCGGTGGACATCGTCGAGCAGCGCTTCGACGACGCTCGCGCCCGGCTGGCCCAGGCGCTTGAGGTGTTCGACGAAATCGGCCAGGCCCGCGGCCGGGCGCTCGCCCTGCGGCACCTGGCCTTCCTCGACCGGGTGCACGGCGATCTCGATCAAGCCTGGGCGCGCTACAGCGAGGCCCTTGCCGCGCTGCATCCGCTCGGCGACGCAGCGGGCGCCGCTCACGTCCTCAGCGGCATGGCGCGCATCAAGCTCGAATGGGGCGAGCGCGGCTCCGCCGCCGAACTGCTGGCCGAGGCGCTGCGGAAGGTGACGGAGGTCAACAGCACGCGCGTCCAGGCGATGGTGCTGCACCGGCTCGGCGAACTGCACTTCGAGGACGGCGACCTCACCCGGGCCGAGGAAGAGCTGACCAAGGCCCTGAAACTGGTGCGCGTAGGCCACGACCGGGCAGGCGAGGCGCACGTGCTGCACGGGCTCGGTCTGGTGAAGCTGCGGCAGCACCAACATCACCAGGCGGCGGTGACGCTGAACCACGGGTACGCCATCGCCCGTCGCAATGGCGACCGGCTCGCCACCGCGCGATTCTGCCTGGCGCTCGCGCGGGTGCACCGGGCGCGACGGGACTACTCCTCCGCGCTGGAGTGGGCCTCCCAGGCCCTCGGGATCTTCGACCAGTTCCACGCACTGCTGGGCCGACTGGAGGCCGACGAGCTGCTCGGGCAGATCCGCGATGAGGCGGCTGGGCGGCATGGCTTGCGTGAACAGGCTGCCCTACCGCCCGCTGTCTGAAGTAGCGCCCGTCGGTCGCAGCCGTAGGCACAGGGGCCCATTGAGTGCCGGTCGAGCCGCGTGCAGAGTACCCGGCCGACAGTACGTTCATCCCACCGGAGAGTGGGTTCAGCCGTCACAGCATTGACGCGACGGTGCGATAAGGCCTTGCGTGGCCGAGGTCCAACCCACTTTCGACCCGGACAGGAGGTTCCCGTGCCGCAAACCAGCAGATTCCGACGAGCCTTGGTCACCGGCGGTGGAGGGTTTCTCGGCTCGTACGTCTGCGAGCAGCTCCTCTCCTCCGGCGTGGAGGTGATTGGCGTCGACAACTTTTCCACCGGACACCGCAGCTATGTCGAGCACCTGATGGGCCGGCCGGGCTTCACACTCGTGGAGGCGGATGTCACCGAGGAATTCGACACGCCGGGATCAGTCGATCTCGTGATGCATCTGGCGTCGCCGGCGTCGATTCCCGAATTCTATCGGTTGCCGATCGAGACCCTGCTCGTCGGCAGCCAAGGCACACATAACGCGCTGCGCATCGCACACCGGTGTGGAGCCCGCTTCGTGCTGGCCTCCACGTCGGAGGTGTACGGCGATCCGCTGAAGCATCCGCAGGACGAAGAGTACTGGGGCAACGTCAACCCGATCGGGGCCCGATCGGTCTACGACGAGGCGAAGCGGTACGCCGAGGCTCTCACCACGGCCTACGGCACGAAGCACGGTGTGAGCGTGGGCATCGCGCGCATCTTCAACAGCTACGGGCCGCGGATGCGGCCGGATGGTCGGGTGATCTGCGGCTTCATCGCCCAGGCCCTCGACGGCGTCCCCCTGACGATCCACGGCGACGGCAACCAGACGCGTTCGCCCTGCTACGTCGAGGACACCGCGCGGGGCCTCTTGGCGATCGCGGAGAGCGACTACGGGCGGCCGGTCAACATCGGCAACGTCCACGAGGTCACCATCCGCGACCTGGCTCAGATGATCCTCGAGGTGACCGGCAGCCGGTCACCTCTGAAGTTCATCGAGGCCGACGCGGACGACCCTCGGCAGCGCTGCCCCGACATCAGTCGAGCAGAACGGGAACTGGGTTGGCGGCCACAGGTCGCCCTCGAAGAAGGTCTACGGCGGACGGTAGCGGCCGCCAGCAAACCATCAGCGGACTGGAAATAGGAGGCACAGTGCTTACGATCTCCGTGCTGGGCTGCGGGTATCTCGGCGTCACACACGCCGCCGGTATGGCCGAGTTGGGGCACCAGGTCATCGGAATCGACATCGACCCGGAAAAGATCGCCGCGCTGGCAGACGGCCGGGTGCCCTTCTTCGAGCCTGGGCTGGACGAGCTGATCACCCGCAATCTCGCTGCTGGGCGATTGCGGTTCAGCACGTCGTACGAGGACGCCGCGACGGCCGACGTGCACTTCATCTGCGTCGGCACGCCGCAGCGCAGCGACGCCAGCGCCGCCGACCTCAGCCATCTACACGCGGCCATCGAGGGGCTGGCACCGTCGCTGGCGGATGATTGCCTCGTCGTCGGCAAGTCCACCGTGCCGGTCGGCACCGCGGCCCACCTGGCCGAGATGCTCCGCGTTCTCGTGCCCGACGGCGAAAAGGTGTCGGTCGCCTGGAACCCGGAGTTCCTGCGCGAGGGCACGGCAGTGGCCGACACCCTGCGCCCGGATCGCCTCGTGCTCGGCGTGGCGGACACGTCCGCCGAGAAGGTGCTCCGCGAGGTCTACGCGCCACTGATCGATGCGGGCGTTCCGGTGGTGGTGGCCGACCTGCCCACCGCCGAAGTGATCAAGACGGCGGCCAACTCCTTCATGGCCACGAAGATCTCCTTCATCAACGCGATCGCAGAGTTCTGCGACGCGAGCGGCGCCGACGTCACCGTCGTCGCCGAAGCGCTCGGACGCGACCCGCGCATCGGCGAGCAGTTCCTCAAGGCCGGGCTCGGCTTCGGCGGCGGCTGCATCTCCAAGGACATCCGCGCCTTCCAGGCCCGCGCCCACGACCTCGGCGTCGGCCACGCCCTGGCCTTCCTGGCTGAGGTCGATGCGGTGAACCTGCGTTGCCGCGACCGGGTGGTGGAGTTGCTCCGCAAGCAGTGCGGTGGAGGGTTCGCCGGGCGGCGAGTGGCAGTGCTGGGCGCCGCCTTCAAGCCCAACACCGACGACGTCCGCGACTCGCCCGCGCTGCACGTGGCCGAGCTGATCAGCCGTGAGGGCGGTGTGGCCGCCGTCTACGACCCGCGCGCGATGGGGAACGCGCGGCGGGCCTTCCCCCACCTGACCTACGCGACCAGCCCGCTGGACGCGGCACGCGGCGCCGACGCGGTGGCCCTGTTGACCGACTGGCAGGAGTTCGCCACTCTCGATCCGCGGGTCCTGGGCAAGGAAGTCAAGAGCCGCAACGTTGTGGACGGGCGGCACCTGCTCAACGCCGGGGAGTGGCAGGGGGCAGGGTGGCAGTACTTCGCGCCTGGCCGCCCGGTGCTCCAGAGCTGAGTGTTTCGCACCAGCCTGCGTCACCCCGCGTCGCGGACGTGCCTGACGGCGTCGAGTTGCTGACCCAGCCACGCGTCGCCGTCGGCATGTTCCACCGTGCCATCGACGCGGGCGCTGGTCACCTGAGTCAGCGTGGTAACCGCCGGCGGCAACCGCGATGTGCCCCCGTGTGGGCCGCCGGCCAATCGTCACGCTCCAGCAGCGGTGCTGTTTGCCGTTCTTCACTGCCCCACAGGAATGTATGAACGAAACTGCTTTCGAGTAACCCAACGGGTTGACGTAGAGCAGAATTGAGAAGATAGCTTTTTGGCTATGCGAACTGTGGAATTGGGGCGGACGGGAGAGCAGGTCAGTCAGATCGCTCTCGGGTGCATGTTGATGGGGACCTTGACCGACGAAGCGTCGTCGTTCGAAATGCTCAACCATTACCTCGACGCCGGGGGAAATTTTGTCGATACGGCCAACTGCTATGCGTGGTGGCCGTCCCCCGGCAACACCGGTGGCGAGAGTGAGGAACTGCTGGGCCGCTGGCTCGCCCATGGCGGTCGGCGCGACAAGATCTTTCTCGCTACCAAGTGCGGTGCGCGGTTATCCGATCCGGAAGAGGCGCGGGGCAAGACGTGGGAAGAGGTCCAGGCACGATTCGAAGGTGCGAGCCCCGAAACGGTGCGCCGGGGCATCGACGACAGCCTGCGGCGGCTCGGCACCGACCATGTCGACCTGTACTACGTGCACGTCGACGACCGGTCGACGCCACTGGAGGAGACGCTCTCCGCCCTCGCGGAGATCGTGCGCGCCGGCAAGGCACGGTACGTCGGCTGGAGCAACGTGCGCACCTGGCGGCTGGAGCGCATCCGGCAGCTCTGTGACCGGCACGGCTGGCCGGCACCGGTCGCGGTACAGCAACAACACAGTTACCTCCGCCGTCGTGCCGGGCTCAGTCACAAGTCCATCGTGGACGACGAGCAGTTCGACTACCTGCGGACGCACGATGACCTGACGTTGGTCGCGTACTCGCCGATCCTCAAAGGGGTCTACGACGACCCGGAGAAGCGGCGAAATCACGACGTCATGGATCCGTACCAGGGCCCGGATGCCGAGGCACGCCTCGCGGGGCTCGCCGCGGTCGCCGCCGAACTGGGGGTCAAGCCGAACCAGCTGGTGCTCGCGTGGCTGTTGCAGCAGACGTCGCCGAGCATCGTGCCGCTGATCGGGCCGCGCACCCTGGACCAGTACGCGGCCGCCATGTCGGCGCTCGACGTCATGCTCGACGCCGAACACGTCGAGCGACTGGACGTCGCCGGCGCCCATGCCTCGTGATCAGGGTGCTGGCCTACGCGATCGTCATTGCAATGGCCAAGCGGCGGACTTGGCTGCCCAGCCCTGGTTTGAGCCAGAGGATAACCGCCTTCGGCGGTTTAGGTGGTAGCCTTGTCGCCATGCCACTCGACGTGTGTCAGCTACCGATGGTCGGCGGGCACCCCGTGCTCGACCTGGTCAACACACTCGAGCGAGGGGGCGATTCACCGCACGACTTCCTGTCCGACAGCTCCGCCTTGCTGCGCTGGTCGGTCCAGGCGGGCGTCATCAACGACGCCGAGGCAGACCAGGTTGGCGCTGCGTGGCGCGACGAGCCCGCGGCGGCGCACGCCGGTCTGGCCGCCGTGCGGGACATCCGTGAAGGGCTGCACCTCGTAATGCTTGCGGCGATCGTTGACGCCGACGGTGGTACGGCGGGTGACCCTATCGCGGCCGGCGCCGCACTGGTCGCCTTACACCAGCACTGGTCCGGGGCGGCCGCCCGAGCAAGATTCGTGCTCGGCTCGTCGCGAGTGCGGCTGGCCTACGGCACGGTGCCGGCCATGTTGGTGCCCGACCGGATAGCCGAGGCCGCCTTCGACGTCATGCTGACGGCCGACCTGACAAGGGTGCGCCGCTGCCCGGTGCTCGAAGGTGGCTGTGGCTGGCTGTTCCTCGATCAGAGCCGCAACGGTTCCCGCCGCTGGTGTCGCATGGCGGACTGCGGCAACGCGGTAAAGGCGCGACGGCTCACCGAACGTCGCCGCGCCGCCCGGCCCCCGCGCTCGTAGGCAGTCGGCGCTGCTGCACCCGAGCCGCCCTGCCCTCCCCTTCGATGGACGTCAGGCCGTCACGCCATCTCCGACAGACCTTCGCGACCCTCCTCTGAGGAGCGGCTCGTGATGACTCCACAGCCACTGCAGGTATTGCTGCAGCTCCTCGAGTGTTGCGATCCACCCCTCGTCCGCGTAGGTGAGCATGCGCTTCACTTCCCCGGGCACGAGATCGTAGGCGGTGGCTCCGGTCTCCGGGACCAGTCTGTCCGGGGGAACGGCCACGGGAACCGGAATGATGGGGATGCGAACGCCGACCACGTTGAACGCTTTGAGGAGCGTGAGGTAGGCCCGGGGCAGGTGGTAGGGAGAGACGGCGAGTGCGAGGCTCGTGATGCCGTGGGCTTTGACCTGGTTGACGATCCACGCGGCCTGCAGGGCAGTGTTGGGAGCCGGCTCGGCCTGGACGTGGACCCCTCCGACGCGCCGGAGACCGAGGCTGCGCAGATAGCTGAGCGTGATCTCGACGTAGGTCTTCTCGGTCGGGTTGCCGTTGGCCACCAGGAGGTAGCGGAGATCGAGGTTCGCCTCCCAGCTGCGGATCGCGTGGGTGAAGCGCCATTCCTCGCCCTGGCCGCTGGCGATGACGAGCGCATCGACGTGGTCGGCGGCCGTCGGCGGAAGAGCCAGAATCATCGTGAGTGCTTTTGTCACGGCCAGGAACTGGCCGGCGGTGAAGCCCGCGAGGTCGTCTTCCCTCGCGATCCGAGGAGTCGTGCTGCTCGGGCTCATCAAATCCTTCGGCCTCATCCTGTAGTTCGAACCATGGACTCTACTCGGTATTGAGTAGTTCCATTTCAGCACGTATGTCGTGCTGGCCGTGGCGGTGCCCACGATAGTAGGGGGACGGGACACGCCGTCGATCTTCGATGCCCGCGAAGCGGCGCTCCCAGGCCGGGTCGGCCGGTGCCAGCGCGGGCCGCTGCTGTCGAGCGCCGGTCGCAAGACCAGGTTTCGTGCGCTCTGATTGTGGTCCTGGCCTGGGCGAACAGGGGTCCGGGGAACGTGGGTGGACGCGGGTCACTCCCTGCCACCCCAGGTGAACCCTCAGGTCGCTAGACTGGGCCCTCGCGCCCCCGTAGCTCAGGGGATAGAGCATCGGTTTCCTAAGACGATGCTCCGCCGGTGTCCGCAGGCCGATGACCTGCGGCTTCCCTATCGTCCCCCGTTGCGTGCCGGTCGCTTCGCGGGCTCGCTGCGATCGCTTGCTGAAGATCAGCAGGCCACGCCTTTCGGTCTTCGGTAGCCCTGAGGGGCTGAGGAGCGACTTGGTGAGCGGGCTCAGTCTGTTGTCGAGGCGGAAACCTGCCAGAGGGCGCTGACCGGCATTGCGCGGAGCCTGTCGCCGAACGGCAGCGTGGAGGTTCCGGTGTAGAGGACGATGCCGGCGATGAAGTCCTCGCCGAGCCGGTCGGCGAGGCGGCGTAGCCCGCGGAAGTCGTCGGGCCGGACGGTGGTGGCTGCCTTGACTTCGATTCCGACCACCTGGCCAGATCTGTTCTCGAGCACCGCGTCGACTTCGTACCTGCTCTGGTCGCGGTAGTGGGAGAGGTCGACGGGCTGCTCGGACCAGGTGAGCTGGCGGGAGAGTTCGGACAGGACGAATGACTCGAGGAGTGGGCCGAACGGTGCGCCCGGCCGGAGCAGTGCCCGGGCGTCGGTCGCGGTCTCGTTGGCGGCGATGCCCGAGTCGACGAAGATCAGTTTGGGTGCGGCGGTGGTGCGGGTGCCCAGGTTGCGGGACCAGCCGGGGATCCGTTTGACCAGGAAGATCTCTTCCAGGGCTTGGAGGTAGCGGGCGATCGTGGGCCGGCTCAGTCCGAGGGCGGATTCGAGGGAGTTGGCGGCGATGATGTTCGCGGATCTGGCCGAGAGGAGGCGGACCAGCTTGCGGAGCTCGCCCTTGTGCTGGATGTCGGACAGTTGCCGGACGTCGCGGTCGATGAGCGCCTGGACGTAGGCGTCGAGGAATCGTTGGCGGCGGCGTGGGTCGGTGCGGGTGGTGGCCTCGGGCAGACCGCCGCGTACGATTCTGGCCGCGTAGTCGGAGCGGGTCACGTCCGACTCGTGGCGCAGGTCCGCGCCGAGCGCGAAGACGGCGTCGACGAATCCGTCCGGCGCTGCGTCGAGTTCGCCTTGGGAGAACGGCCAGAGCTCCACGGTCTCCATCCGGCCGGGTAACGCGTCCGGTGCAGCCACCATGCCGAACAGCCGTGACGATCCGGTGAGCAGGTACCGGCCCGGACGGGGGTCCTCGTCGACCGCAGCCTTGATGGCCAACAGGAGTTCCGGAGCGCGTTGGATCTCGTCGATGACCAGGAGCTCGGAGGAGTCCACGAACCCGACTGGATCGGCGATAGCCGCTGCCCGGTCCTGAGCCCGATCAAGATCGCGGCGTTCGGCTAGACGATCGCCGGCAACGAGGCGTACCAGGGTGCTCTTGCCTGCTTGCCGTGGCCCGTTGATCAAGACGACGCGGGTGTCCGCCAGAGCAGCATTGACCTGCGCGGCGGCGCGGCGGGGAATCAGGTGCGAGGTGGGCACGGTGTCATGATAGCGGACGCATTTTCGATCTGCGAGGGCTCGGTCTTTCGATTTGCGGCGTTAGCTGCGTTCGCTATGCGGTGATCTGGTGTTCGATATGCGGACCACATGGGCGGGGACGTTCGTGGAAGGGGTCCACCGCTATGCCGCGTTGCTGCCGGTCGCGGCGAGTTCGGGGAAGGTTTCTTCCCAGCGTTGGCGGAGTAGGGGTGGCAGCCAGAGGGTGGGCCAGAGTCGCCGGAGGAGGTCGGCGTCGAGCCAGGTGTTCAGGTCCTCGACGGTACTGGCTCCGGTGAGGACCACCTTGTACATGCTGGCCAGGCGCGCGGGCCGGTCAAGGTCGTACTCGGCGTGCCCGGACCAGTCGAGATGACGCGGAAGCGTCACCGTGCCCTCGGTCGGGCCGCGCAGCGCGGTAAGGGTTTCGGCCACCACGTAGGGCTTCCGGTCGCCGTAGGGGCGGTAGTCCGCCGGCGGTTGGGGTGATGTCCGGCGTCGGCTGATGTTGGTCGCCCGCCGGACCTCCGGCCGTAACGCCTGACGGATCGTCTCCCGGCTGTATCCGGTGACCCGCTGCAGATCCACCGGCCGCCAGCCGGCCGCGTGAAACGCCCGCAGCTGCTCGTCCCGCTCGGTCAACGCCTGCGCCCGCGTCGCCTCGTACCGGGAGACAACCGCGTGCAGCTCATCCTCGGAGAACCGGCCCACGGTCGTTAGCCTACTAGGCTTGGCCCAGCACGCTTGGCTTTCGTCATATCTCTGGAGCCGGCGGACCAGTCATGGTGATCGCGATGGGATGCACTCATGTTCTGGTGAAGCCGAGGGCCCGGTATCCGGGCATGCGGCGGGGGAGTGAGGCGGCGAGGATGGGTGCGGCCGGGTCGTGGTAGTCGTGAACCTCGGCGAGGTCCTTGCTGGGTGCGGCGCGGATGACGCGGCCGGCGCATTGGACGAGTAGGCCGTCGTAGGAGATCGGGCCGGCGAGGAAGAGGGTGTCGAGGGCGGGGGCGTCGAAACCTTCACCGATGAACGGTGTGGTGCCGACGACGAGCAGGCCCTCACCGGCCTTGGCGCCGTCGAGCCGGTCAACGACGGCCCGTCGTTCGCGTGTGCTCATCGCGCCTTGGAGCACCAGCGACTGGTGTCCGCGTGCGGCGAGTAGAGCGGTGAGTGCCTCGACCTGGGCGACCCGTCGGGTCAGGACGAGACAGTTGCGGCCGCGCGCCAGGGCCGCAGCGACGTCATCGGCGATTTGAGTGTTGCGGGGCTCGTCGAGGGCCAGCCGTCGGTGCACCTCGGCGAGTGCGCCGGGCGCGTCCAGGTCGACGTCGCCGGGCTGGAAGGTGGTCTCGTGGATGAACAGCGCTCGACGGGGTCCGGCGTCGGCGTGCATCGCGGCTGCGAGGGTGCCTTGTTCCTCGTCGGTCAGGGTGTGGCGGACGGGTCCGAGTTGCCAGGTGACGAGTTGGCCGAGGCCGTCACGTCGGGTGGGTGTGGCGGTGAGGCCGAGCCAGAACTGCGCGGCGATCCGTTTGACCGAGTGCTCGTAGGCTGCGGCGCCGAGGTGGTGGCATTCGTCGACGATGACGTGCCCGTACCCCTGGGTCAGGGTGGCGACGTCGTCGCGCCGGGCGAGGGAGGGCAGCAGCGCGATGTCCACGGTGCCGGTGAGCTTGCGTCGGCCGCCGCCGAGTTGGCCGGGCTTGATGTCGAGGAACTGTTGGATGCGGGTGCGCCACTGGTCGGCGAGGGCTTTACGGTCGACGAGGACGAGGGTGGAGGTGTTGCGTTCGGCGATCACGGCGCAGGCCATGACGGTCTTGCCGGAGCCGGGTGGGGCGACCAGGATCCCGTCGTCGTGGGCAAGAAGTGCGCCGACCGCAGTGGCCTGCCTGCTGGTGAGTTCGGCGGTGAACGCGGTGTCGATCTCCGTCCCGGAGTTTCGTGCGTCCGTGACTGCCAGCCGGGATCCGACGCGCTCGACGATCGTGGTGATGGTGTGCCGCAGGCCCCGCGGGAGGACCAGGCGGTCATCAAGGGTGAGGTCGTAGCCCTGGATGAAGCGTGGGGTGTCCCAGGTGGACTTGCGGAGTCGCTGCAGCTCGTAGAACTTCGGGTTGGCCATGGCGGCGGCGTGCTTGAACGTCGCCAGTGCGGCGGGGGTGAGCTGTCTGGCGTCGATGTTCAGCCCGGCACCTGCCTCCGCGTGGACCACCGGAGGTAGCGGTGGATGAACCTGGGTCGCGGCGGACCGGCTCATCGTGGCGATGTCGGCACCGGTTGCGGCTTGCTTGGCCTGCCGGGCGACCTGTTCGGCGTCGCCGGGGCTGAGCCGGTCCAGCGTCGACAGGAACGCCCACTGGTCGGCGTACGGCTCGAGGGTGCCGAGGTCGAGGAAGGTGGTCAGCCCGTCCTTGCGGCGGCGTCCCTGCAGGGGCGCGGCGATGAGGTTGCCGAAGCCACCCTCGGGCAGGACGTCCTGGTTGGGGAACAGCCGGTCGTACGACCGCAGGTCCATCGACCCACGCAGCACCATCGCCTCACGGAGAAGAACGGTGCCGACGGCCCGTGCGGTGGCGGCGGCAACAGCGCCGGTGAAGAAGACCCACACGTGGGCGCCGCGGCCCGACTGGGAGATCTCCAACGCGGCGGGCACCGCGCTGGCCCGTGCCGCCTTCACGTACGCGAGGGCGTCGAGCATCGCCGTCGGCCCGTCGAAGTCGGCCACCACGAAGTGGCAGGTGTTGCCGGGCATCAGCGGGTACAGGCCCATGAACACGTCGCCGACCAGATGCGCCGCGACGACCTCCGTCGTGCGGGGCAGGTAGGTGGCACCCCGCCGGTCCATACCCTTACGCCAACCGCCGGCGACCGCGGGCATCCACCCGGCAGCGCCGGTACGGGCGTTGTCCCACCGCACGGCGTACACGTCGGCTCGGGCCCGGAACCGGTCGGTGAACAATGTCAGCTTGTCCCGGGTCGGCGAAGCCATGGTGACCAGCCCTGGCGGCTCAACCGGAGCGGACAACTGCTCCGGCGCCGCAGTCGTGTCCTGGCCGCGCAGCTCCAGCAGACGCCCCAGCCGGGCGTTCTCCGCCCGTAACCGCTCCACCTCCCGCCGAAGATCGACGAACTCGGCCACCGAACCCATGCCGACCATCCTCGCGCATCGGGCTCCGAACAACCCGGCACCGGTCCGCTATCCTCCGCCGATGGCATCGAAGGGGACCGCCGCACTGGAGACGATGATCGAGGAAGCCACCGTCGACACGGACGGTCACGAGGACGAGCGCGCCGGCCTATTCGCCATGATCAAGGAGCATCTGGCGGTGCCGTTCACCACCACCGTCCTCGGCGTCGAGGTCACCGTGCGGAAGGTCGAGCTGACCGCGGACAGCATCGTCGCGGTCTGCGCCCGAGGCCGCCACCGGCAACGGGTCGGCCTTCTCGACCTGCCGCTACCCACCCCTATGCCGGACGGTGCCGCGTGGATCGACGCCTACCGGCACTGGGCCGGAAGGTAGGCCACGATGAGCGAGTACCAGTACTACGAATTCACCGCCGTCGACCGACCCCTCACCGGCCGCGAGCGGGCCGAGCTGCGGTCGCTGTCCACCCGGGCCGACATCACCGCCACCAGCTTCGTCAACACCTACGAGTGGGGCGATTTCAAGGGCGACCCGCGCACGCTGATGGAGCGGTACTTCGACGCGCACCTGTACCTGGCGAACTGGGGCACCCGGCGGCTCATGCTGCGGCTGCCGAAACACGTGCTCGACCCCGGCGCGGTGGCCCAGTATTGCCGGGGTGACAGCGCGTCCACGTGGACCGCCGGCGAGCACGTCATCATCGACCTCCACGACGAGGACGAGGACGGCACCGACGAGTGGGACCTCGACGGCCGCGGTCTGCTCACCTCCATCATCCCGGTCCGGGCCGGCCTCGCCGCCGGCGACCTGCGCCTGCTCTATCTGGCGTGGCTGCGCTGCGTACAGTCCGAGGACATCGCCGACGACGAGCCCGAGCCGCCCGTCCCCGCCGGACTGGGCACCCTCGACGCGCCTCTCACCGCCATCGCCGAGTTCTTGCGCATCGACCCCGACCTGATCGCGGCTGCGGCGGCCGGGTCGGCGCCGGCCACCTCCGGCGAACCGACCGCTGCGCAACTACGCACCTGGGTCGTCGGTCTACCCGCCCCGGACAAGGACGCCATCATGACCGACCTGATCACCGGCGGCGAAAGCCACCTGCGCAGCCGACTGCTGCGCCGCTACCGCGATGCACATTCCGCCGACGTGTCCACCCCGACGGCCACCCGCACTGCCGGGGAACTGCTCGCCACCGCCGCGGAGTTGCGCGCCGTGCGGGAACGACGGGACGCCGAGCAGCGCGAACGCGACCGGATTCGCCGCGAATGGTCCGCCGCAGCCGCCCGGCAACGGCACCTCGACACCCTCGCGGTCGACCAACCCGCCGCCTGGCAGCAGGTCGATGAACTCATCGCCACGAAGAAACCCCGCGAGTACGACACCGCCGTACAACTCCTCGTCGACCTGCGCGAACTCAGCGAACGCGACGAGGACAGTTCGTCGTTCCAGCACCGGCTGGCCGAGCTACGGGCGGCGCACGCCCGCAAGCCCAGCCTGCTCGAACGCCTCGACGTCGCAGGCCTCCACACCTAAGGCGTGGTTCGCCGCCCAGTGACCATCACCGTGGCGCGCAAGATCGTGGACAGCCCGGCGTCCCCGGCGCGACGCCCCTGATAGCGGCGGCTTGGGCTTCTGGTGTCCGTTGGGACCCGCAACCGGAAATCGAACAGCTTCGTTTAAAGGGTGGACCCGGAGGGCCGGGTGACTGTCTGGGTGTGTGCTGCCGAAGTCATGGCCAGCTTGGAGTAGGACGCCCCGACCCTCGCTGATGACCGCTGTATCAGCACTGGATGGAGACTTGCGACCGATCGCCCTTTCCGAAGTTGTGGCTACTGAACCGCGGCGGGTCCACGCCCCTTGACCAGCACGAGCGAAAAGGGTGATGCCCGATGGGCAGCCTGTGGGCCGGCGTCGACGTCGGCAAGACCCACCACCACATGTACGTCATCGACGACGACGGCACCGTGGTGATGTCCGAGAAGATCCCCAACGACCAGCACGCGATCTCCGGCATCGTCGGGCGGCTCGGTAAACGCCGCAAGCCGATCCGCTGGGCGGTCGACCTGCGCGGTCGCCTCGCGGATGGCGGAGGCGTTCCACGGCGAACGCAAGACCGACGCTCACGACGCCTACGCCATCGCTCAGACCCTGCGCATGCGCGGCGATCTACCGACCCTCACCCTCGCGGACGGGGTGCAGCAGCAGTTGAAGCTGCTTGTCTCCCGCCGCCTCGACCTAGTCGCCGACCGAGTCCGCATCACCGCCCGCATCCAGGACCTCCTGGCCATGATCAGCCCCGCCCTGGAGAAGGCGCTCAACCTGCGCAGCAAGGGTGCGCTCCAGCTCCTCACGCAGTGGCAGACCCCTGGCGGGCTGCGCCATGCCGGTGAGGCCCGCATCCTGGACTACCTGCGCCAGCACGGCGTGCGGGCCGCCAGGGCACTCACCGCCAACGTCCTCACCGCCGCACGGACGCAGACCGTCGCGGTCGCCGGAGAGGCCACCGCGGCCGGGATCGTGGCGCAGATGGCCACCGACCTGGAAGCGGTCAACGACCGGATCACCGCCATCGAGGAAACCATCGCCGGCATCGTCGCCGAGCACGAGCTGGGAGAGATCGTCACCAGCCTCCCCGGCATCGGCACCACCCTCGCCGCCGAGTTCCTCGCCCACGCCGGCACTCTCACCACCTACCCCAGCGCCGCCGCCCTCGCCGCCCACGCCGGACTCGCGCCGATCTCCCGCGACTCAGGCCGCAGGCAGGGTCATCAGGTTCGGCCGCACCGCTACCACCGGGGCCTACGCCGGGTGTTCAGCATGTCCAGCTTCACCGCCCTGACCCACTGCCCACGATCCCGCGCCTACTACGACAAGAAACGAGCCGAAGGAAAGACCCACCGCCAAGCCACCGCCGCCCTGTCCAGACAACGCCTCAACGTCCTCTGGGCCTGTATCCGCGACAAGACCCCTTACCAGCCCAAACGACCAAGATCAGCAGAGCTGGCGCCATGCGAACTCGCGTAGAGACTCCTCTAGCGGATGCCAACCTGGGTGAACCGGTGCCAACGCGGGTCACCCCGGCCGACCGCCGGTCGCAACCCGGGGTTCGTGTGCTCCGGTTGTGGTCCTGGGCTGGGTGAACCCAGGTCAGGGTGACGCGGGTGAACGTGGGCCACTCCCTGCCACCCCAGGTGAACCCTCAGGTCGCTAGACTGGGCCCTCGCGCCCCCGTAGCTCAGGGGATAGAGCATCGGTTTCCTAAACCGTGTGTCGCAGGTTCGAATCCTGCCGGGGGCACCAGCGCAAGGCTCTGAGATCTCTCCAGTCACGTCCGGTGCGTAGGTTCGTGGCGTCAGTAGCCGAGCAGCCACAGCCCGCCATTGGCCTCGCCGTAGGCATTGGCTCGCTCAACCCAGTCAGTTCGCCCGATAGCTGTCGCGGCCCGTTCCAGCTCGGCGCGCACGCCGTCGATCCAGGTTCGTTCACGCCCGGACACCATGCCGATGATGAGCGCCGCGGCCAGACCGCGGGCATGCCAATACGGGTTCCGGTGAGTGCGCATCCCGTGGGCGGCCGCATAGTAGTGATCTGCGACTGCGGCGGAGTTTTCGCGTACCGCTCGAATCTCTTCGTGTGCCTGGTCGCTCAGATGTTCGGTCTGTGACAGAAGGTCCAGGCCGTCGGGCATGAGCAGAAGAGCTGTCGCTGACGTCGAGAGAGTCAACACCTGCGTGGCAAGTAGGTCAGCTTGATAATTTAGCTGGTCGCGCGCGAACCAGTCTCGGAGGTTGCCGATGTGTTGCTCGGCGCGCGGGTCCGCCGCCATCATATGCAGTCGGACGAGGTGCATCCGAAGCTCAGGAACCAGGCGCAGCCCGCGAATCCGCTGCAACAGCTCGAATGCCTGCTCCGCCTCCTGCAAGCGTGAATAGTCGCTGAGATTGCCGTTTGCGAGACGGTACGGCTCGGTCACGAACGCCGCTACCGTCTCGGGCAGGCGCTCTTCGTCGAGGTCGGGGTCGTCGTCCCAGGCCATGAGCTGCCGGGTGAGTGCGATTTCCGTTCTCACCTGCACGAACTGCGCCTCGAGCAACTTGTCGTACAAGAGGAAGCGTGAGGGCTTGTCGTTCACCAGCGCCAACGACCGCCGGCGCATCACCTCCAGCCCTTCGTCCAACCACTTGTCAGCCTGGTCAAGATGTGCCATTCGCGTGGCTGCCGATTCAACTGCTGCCGGCCCTGCCCGCAGGTGAGTACGAGCGAGCCGACGCGCGGCATCGATCGCACCCCGGACTGCCCCGAGGTCTCCGCCAATACGGATGTAGCAGGTGAAGGCGTGCTCAAGGGCGGCGATAGTGTCCCGCCACCGACACTGGTCGTAGTAGGCCCGTGACCTCAACATGGCGTTGTCCGCGCTGCCCTTGGTGCGCTCCAGGTCGAAGCCGTCGAGGGCTGGAGCCCGGTACGGCTTGTCGCTGTCCTCGAAGCGGACGAGGCTGTGTGACAACTCCCATTCGGTGTCGTACCTCAGACGGATGCCGCTAGCCTGCCGCCGCTGCTCGGCTGATACCTCGGTCAGGGTGAAGGCGCCGTCCATCTTGCGGCTGAAACCGGCATCGATGATGGCCACGGTCATCATCTCGTTGTAGAACCCGAAGAACCGCGAGAACAGTTGCTTGCGTTCCTCATCGTTGTACCCCGTCCAGAGGGTGCGAGTCGCGACGATGGCGTACAGGTGCTTGACGGAGTTCATGGCCACGTTGATTGAGATGCCGGTCTGCCAGTAGGCGCGAACGAGCATTGCCCCGAGCCGAGCCACGCGCTTGACCTCGTTGACGGACATTGATTCGACCGCGTTTGCGGCCTCGACGTCGAACGGTGAGACAGCACGAACAACGTGGGGTGCCCAGGGCAGCATGTCGGCCATGAGCGGCTCGCCCGGCTCCCACTGGTCGATGCTGAGTAGTTCGTCCACCGTGCTGCGTATCCGTTCGTACACGTTCGTTGCCTGATCACGCCGCAACTCGCGCAGGATCGTCCGGGTGAGCTGATGCACGACGATCTGGTCGCGCTCCGACCGGATTATTCCGAAATCGGCGAGTTCAAGGAGCGCGCCGCGCAGGATCGCCGTCGAGGCAGGGTCGACGTAGGCGATCTGCGCGGGTTTCTGGAGCTCGACCCCCGGCCAGTGGTGCGCGTCGAGCGTCGACCTGACATGGCTGTTCATCGAGCGCAACGCTGCCTGCGCCATCTCAGGCGAGCGGATCGTGACGCTGTCTGCCCAGAGGAAGGCCAGCATGTCGACGGTAAGGACGCCTGGCTCGGTGAACAGGATGTAGTCGAGGGCGCGAAGCGTGTCGGGTGAGCCAGCGAGCCCACTGAGAGTCAGCTCGTAGACCTTGGTGAGGGTTCGACCGGTGGGGTTGCCGGCGAGGTCGAGGATGCGCGCCGGCTGGTCAGTCAGCGCGAGGCAGTACTCCGGGACGGACATCCCGGTTGAGCGCAGGAAGGAACAGGAGTGTTCGATCGCCAGCGGTCGCCCCGCGAGCATGGCCACGAGACGCTCGACGTCGCTGTCCTGTGCGCCTGGCAGCCGGGACCGGACCATCTGCTCTGACTCCGCGATCGCCATGCTCCGCAGCTCGAGGGTTGACCCCTTGAACCGCGCTGGTCGTCTGATACTCGTGAAGATCAGAAAGGATCCGTGTGCCACGGACCCGAGGGTGTCGGCGAGGCCATCGTCGGGCATCTCATCGAAGACAAGGGCTTTCGGCAGCTTTCCCTTGCCGAGTTGGGCGATGAACAGCCCTTTCACGGTGACTGCATTTATTTCGCCACCGTTGACGCCCGACTGAAGAACGAGCTGCGCCATCTGGTCGTCGAAGCTTTTCTGATCTGCGGGCGTCAGGACCGGGACTGCCCGCTCAACCAGTCGATCCCGGTTGACGGCCCGGGCCAGCCTGGTCTTTCCGGTACCAGCGTCTCCCCACAGCCAAATGCACGTCGAACCCGAATCACGATGCCGCCGGATCAACTCCTCGTATTCGGAGCGGGGCACGTACTTGTCCTCGAGCGTCGACCGTACTGCCAAGGCGGTCGCCGTTCGAATATTGTCTACCGGCTTGAACGGGAACGCCGGGTCGGTCAGAACTCGGGCAAGACTCTGCCTCAGTGCCCTGATCTTGTCGGAAGGGCGGTGCCGCTTCTCGGTGAACCCTGCTCGCGCCAGCAAATCATCCCGTACCTCCGAGAAACGCCGTCCAGAGATTCCATAGACCACCACGGGCGTGATGTCGGGTCGGGACGTCCCGCCGCCGTCCAGGTTGAACAGACGAAGCGCAGCTTCCTCTGCCGTGATGTTGCCGAAGTGCTTTTCCAGCCGGTCCGCCGCTATGCGCAGCATGTCGGCCAGCACTGCACTCTTTGCCTGCGCGACCTCGACGGCGCGTTCGTCCTCGGGCCCCACAGCTTCGGGCCATCGATCCGAGAAGTGGCGCTGGGCCAGTGCGCTAAGTGCGGGCACCGACCGCTCGTCGCCTGGAGTGAAGACCCCCCCGACGAGTCGTTGGGCGACAGCGCCCAGCTCATCGGCGATTTGATCTTCAACCGGTCTTGCCTGGGCCGAGCCTCGCGCGGCGTTCACGTCCCACAGTATGCGGCACCTTTCCTCCGGCGGCATCGCCCAGACGGCGCGGATCAACCAGCCGAAATCAATTGCTGTGGAGCCCCCAGGCGTCCGTCATTCTTGATTCGTCACCATTTCCTGTCGCGCGCGCACACGTAGCCGCACCGAGGAAAAACTGTCAAGAAGTTCGTTACGGAGTTGGCAACGCCGAGAGGCGGGGTCATTTGTAACGAACTCTGGAACTAGCTTCTGTCACTCGAACATCGGCCCACCTATTTTGAATTACGACGCAGCGAATTGCCCTGCGTCGCAATTCAACCCCGTCGCCTGCGCGATGACAAGGAGGGCCGAATCATGTCCGGGAACCGATGCGCCCAATTTATTCGTACGGTTGAGGACCGTCAGCGTTCCCAGGAGCAGAAGGGGCGACGGTCTCAGGCGCGTCTGATGAGCAAGCGGGGGCGGAAGGTGGCCGCCGCGTTCGTTGCCACGAGCGTGCTGGTCCTACCCATGGCGTGCGGGGCAAGCTCGTCGCACATCGCCCCGGCGGTGATGAGCGTCCAGGGGGGCGGGATCGTCGCCTGCCACCAGGCGGTCGACGAGACGCAGGCCCGGACGATGGACACCCTTCGCTGGAGCCTGGGCTTCGGACTCGGCATCGGGCTCCGGGCGGCGGCCCCGAACCCGCTCATGGTGCTGGCCCTCGCGTCGACCATCGTGGCCACCGGGGCGCTCGTCGGCGATCACGTCGACTGGGAGCAGCTGATCACCGAGCATCCCGGCATCATCGACTTCCTGGTCGGAATGGCGCCGGGTCTGATCAGCAGCGTGCCGGGGGCACCGATGGTCGGGGACGTGCCAGGGGCGGCTGACCTGCTCGGCGACTGGTACGAGGACGGCACCTTCACCACCACCGCGCCCGACGTCAACGGCACCGGGAACAACATCGACACCTCGGACGGGTCGATGACCGTACCGCCGCGCGGGTTTGGCGACCTGATCAGCGGCCTCGACTACCGCAACGGTGAGGCGAACCAGGGTAAGCCCGACGAGATCGACGTCCGGGTGATCACGACCCCGGACGGCACCAAGGTCTATGTCGCCGACATTCCGGGGACCAAGGAGATGAACATCCCCGGCGGTCAGTTCAGCCCGTTTCTCAACGACATGGGTACCAGCGTGCACGTGCTTGGCGGAGACACCACGGCCCGGCAGCACGCGATCGGCCGGGCACTGGAGCTGGCCGGGGCGGGCGCGTCCGATCCGGTGATGCTGGTCGGGCACAGCCAGGGTGGGATGGTCGCCGCGCAGGCCGCGCACGACACCACCGGCGGCGTCTTTCCGTACAACGTCACCCACGTCGTTGCTCTCGGCTCCCCGATCGGGAACACCGATATTCCGCCGGGTGTGCAGGTCCTGGCGTTGGAGAACGCGCACGACATCGTGCCGCACCTTGATGCCAGCGACAACCCGGACCGGCCCAACCACACAACCGTCACGTTCGACAGCCAGTTCGGCTCCATCGGGCAGAATCACGCCATCGGATCGGCGTATCTGCCGGCCGCGGAGGCCCTTGACCGCAGCACGGACGGGTCGGTGCGGGCATTCCGGGACAGTGCGAACGTCTTCTTCAACGGTGAGAGCGTCGAGTCCCGGGTCTACGAGTTGAACCGGGTGCGTTGAGGTGTCGCAGCCGGAAGGAGGTGGGGATGCGGCAGCCGCCAGACACTGATCAGAGCGTCGGCAGCTGTTCGGCTCGGGTGACAACCTGGTCGATGAGGCCGTACTCGCGGGCCTGCTCTGCCGTGAACCAACGGTCCCGATCCCAGTCCCGCTGAATCTCGTCGAGCGTCCGTCCACTGTGTTGGGCAGTCAACTCCTGCATCGTCCGCTTCACGTGCAGCATGTTCTCCGCCTGGATGGTGATGTCCGAGGCGGTTCCGCCCATCCCACCGGACGGCTGGTGCATCATGATCCGCGAGTGCGGCAGCGCGTACCGTTTGCCGGCCGCACCCGCACAGAGCAGGAACTGCCCCATCGAGCCGGCGAAGCCGAGCGCCAGCGTCGCCACGTCGTTGCGGACGTAGCGCATCGTGTCGTAGACCGCCATCCCCGCGCTCACCGAACCGCCCGGCGAGTTGATGTACAGGTAGATGTCCCGGTCGGCGTCCTCGGCGGTGAGCAGCAGGATCTGCGCGCAGATCTGGTTGGCCGACTCCTCGGTCACCTCGGTGCCGAGGAAGACGATCCGTTCGCGCAGCAGCCGCTCGAAAACATGATCACCGAAGGATGGCTGCCCGCCGTCCAGCATTCGTGCGCCGTACCCGACCATGTGCCGCCGCCTTCCGCCGCGCCGGCGGGCGGCGGGGACCGCCCGGTGGACCGGCCCTTCCAGCGTGCGGGGCACGACGGTGGCGAGCCCAGTAATTCTGCCGCCGGCAGATCCGCCGACGGCAGAACCCGCGCGGCCTACGCGACGGTCAGCCGCCGCAGGCCCAGCCGGGTCTGTGCGCATTCAGCCAGGGCGACGGTACGCGGACCGGGGCGGGAGCCACCAGCGGAGGCTTTTTCGTGAACGCTGAGGGTCGGATCGCTCGCGATCGACCCGCGATGCAGCACGAACCCACTGACACGTGGACCCACCAGCAGGGTGGCGTTGCCGATCTCCCGCCGAGTCGCATCGACCCGCTCAAGGTGGGTGAGCGCGGCGCGCGGCGCGGCCGGAAGGCGCGGCTCGACCCGGCGCATGTCGTCGCGGGCCTCGCCGAGCAGGTCGGCGAGGCTGATGCCGAGCGCTCGGCAGATCGCCGCCAGCACCTCCGACGAGGCCTCCTTGCGGCCCCGCTCGACCTCTGAGAGGTAGGGCACGGAGACGTCGGCCGACGCGGCCACCTCGCGCAGCGTGCGGCCCTGACGCTGGCGGTGGCGGCGGAGCACTCCGCCGATGACTCGTCGCAGCAACGACATGCCGGCCTCACTTTCGCGGTCGTCGTCGGGAACACCCTCATCATGCCCGTCCCCGGCCGTTCGGGCAGACCCGCCCGGGCCCGCGCCGCTCCGACGGCGCAGGCCCGGGGCTCTCACCGGTACAGGTGGGTGTGCCAGGCGGTCGGTTGGGGCACCAGCGTGACCCTCGGGAACAGCGCCCGGGTGCCACCGGCGGGGAGGAGGGCGCTGTCGTCGATCGTCACGTCCGCCCCGTTCACGTCGTAGACGGTCAGCGACTCGTTGCCGTTCTGCCCGCCGAACCGTGCCGGGTGTCCGGCGACAGTGGTGTTGGGTTCGACGTACTTGTTGTCGGTGGGATCGGTGATGTTCCGGTAGCGGGAGATGCTCACCGTCATCGTGCGAGCCCGCCGCTGACCAGGATCGCCGGTGATCGACTGCGGTGACCAGGTGGTCGACGCGTACCAGTCGTGCGGCTCGTCCAGCGACTCCTGCACGTCGACGGTGATCACGCGTAGCGATGCCGGTACACCCGCCACCGTGGCCGGCATCGGGGTCGGCTCGTCGCCGAACCGCAGCGCCCTGGCCACCCGGGCCGCGGTGCTCCGGACGTCGGCTTCGCCGCCAACCACCTTGAGCTGTGCCCAGCCGTCCGGGGCGTACCGCCAGCGCAGGATTGCCTCCGGCTGCTCGGCCCCGCTGTAGGAGGCGAAGCTGCTGGTGCCGCCGTTCAGTTCCGGGCCGGGTGTGATCTTGCCGGGCCGGGCCGGTTCGCCGCTGTCCCGCTGTGGGGCCGGAGGTTGCACCCCCTTCGGATAGAGGGTGACCGCGACTCCCTTCCACCGGTCACCGCCGGGGGCGTTGGACGCGCTGAGGTACACGCCCGGACCGGAGAGGAGCAGTCCGGCCTGGTACTGCAGATTGCGCAGCCCGTCCGGCAGCCAGCCGAACCGGACGTACACCCGCTGCGGGTCGACCGTGGTGAGCGCGACCGGCAGGCCGGTCGGGCCATCGGCGGGCGCCGCGTCGATCGGGGCGGGGGTCGGCGGGCGATCCGAGGTCAGCAGCTCGGGGACGGTGAGCCCGCCGACGGTCAGCGCCACCGCCAGCAACGCGGCACCGGCTCCGTGGGCGCGGCGGCGTTGCCGCCGTGCGGTGCTCATCGCGCGCTCCACGTCCAGCACGGCGGAGGGTCGCTCGGCGGCTTCGATCTCGATCAGCATCAGGTCGCCGATCTGGCGTTCGTCCAGCATCGTCGCTCCTCTCAGTTGCCGGTCAGACTGGGGGTGAGCAGGGTGCGCAACGTGGCCAGGCCCTTGGCGGTCTGGCTCTTGACGGTCCCGGCCGAGCAGCCCATGGCCTGGGCGGTCTCCTCGACGCTGAGGTCCTGGAAGTAGCGCAGCACCAACGCCGCCCGCTGCCGCGGCGGCACCTGACGCAGCGCCCCGACCAGGGTGATCCGGTCGGTCGGGTCGGTCGCGGCCGTCGGCACGTCGGGCAGTGCGGTGCCGAGGCGGACCCCGGTCCAGCGCAACCGCCGCTCGTCGATCAGCCGCCGCAGCAGCATGGTGCGTACCAGCGCGTCCGGGTTGTCGGCCTGCCGCGCCCGTGCCCAGTTTCGGTACAGCTCGGTGAGCACCCGTTGCAGGATGTCGTCGCCCCGGTCCCAGTCCCCGCACATCAGGTAGGCGGTGCGCCGCCACTGGACCATCCGGGACCGGACGTACTCGGTGTATTCGTCCGCCTCGGCTCGTCGTCTGCCGCTCGTCGTCACGAGGGTGGTACCCCCTCCGTCTGCCGGCCCGCACCGGTTCGTTGTTGTCGTCCAGTAGTCGGGTCCGAGACCGGTGCCGGTTGCCCGCGGGCGGCCCGGAGGTGCGATGCCCGGTGTACCCGCTATGTTGTGGTCGTGCAGGCGACGGCGGGGGAGCAGGTTCGACAGTGATCCATTTCCCCGCGCAGCGTCGGGGCCCACTGAGCGCGCTGAGCCTACGGCTCGCCGCCGCCCTGGGCCTGGTCTTCGCCGTGGTAGCCGCGGTCTACCTGGGCCGGGACGGCTACCGCGATGTCAACGAGGACGGCCTCACCCTGCTCGACTGCTTCTACTACGCGGTGGTGTCGCTCTCGACCACCGGCTACGGGGACATCACGCCGGCCACGCCGTCGGCCCGGCTGGTCAACGTCCTCTTCATCACCCCGGCCCGGGTGATCTTCCTGATCATCCTGGTCGGCACCACCCTGGAAGTCTTGACCGAGCAGTACCGGACCGGCCGTCGCCTGTCGCGGTGGAGGAGAGCCGTGAAGGACCACGTCATCATCTGCGGCTACGGCACCAAGGGGCGCAGCGCGGTCTCCGCTCTGATGGAGAACGGTCTGGACCGCTCGCGGATCGTGGTCGTGGAGCGCAGCGCCGCCGCCCTGCGGCAGGCCACCTCCGCCGGGCTGGTGGCCATCGAGGGCTCGGCGACCCGGTCGTCGGTGCTGAACGAGGCGCACGTCAAGAACGCGAAGGCCGTGATCATCGCGACCGACAGCGACGACGCGTCGGTGCTGGTCGCGTTGACCGTCCGGCAGCTCACCGCTGGGCAGGTCCGGATCATCGCGGCGGCGCGGGAGGCGGAGAACGCCCCGCTACTCAAGCAGAGCGGCGCCCATCATGTGATCGTCTCCTCGGCCACGGCGGGCCGGCTGCTCGGCCTGTCCACCTCCGCGCCGCCGCTGATCGACGTCGTGGAGGATCTGCTCACTCCCGGCCAGGGCATGGCGCTGGCGATGCGGTCTGCGGAGCGGCACGAGGTGGGTCGCTCGCCGCGTGAGCTGGACTCGTTGGTGATCGCCCTGGTGCGGCGGGGCAAGGTGGTCACCCTGGCCGACCGGGCCGGCGCGGTGATCGAGACCGGCGACATGTTGGTGCACGTACGCGACGATCGTCCCCAGTCGGCCACCACCGCCTGACTGGGTGACCGCTCCGCCGCTGACGTTGCCGGACATCCAGTTTTGACCGCCGGGCGGTTGGAGGTCCCAACCCGTCCGGATGGGTCGTGGCTGCACTGACCCCATCGGTTCGTCGCGGTCCGGTTGCGGATCATGGAGAAAACTCGTTACCGGGCAGCTTCCTGAACGAACCCTTGCTACGGTGTCCCCGCTTAGAGCTGTCAATGGGTGTCGCTGCCGGGGCTTGTCGGCGCAGCGTCGTTGGCGCAGGCACGACGGGGAAATCTTCAGATCCGGGCGGATCCGCCCTTGTGTGGCTTGTCGTTCACCCGTCGCGTCCCCCGCAGGTCATCCCGGGCAGCCCCGAGCGCCTCGTAGTCGAACGACGGGAAACAATCAGTGGCTGAAGTGGCAACATCCGCAGGAGCCCGACGGCGATGGGCCGCCGGGGCCGTGGCGAGCCTCGCTCTCCTCGGCGTGGCGGCGTTCGTGCCCGCGACGGCAGCTCAGGCCGCCCCCGCGGGGGACGGCGTGTTCAACGCGGTGACCGGTGATTCACCCACCGGCCAAAAGAGCAAGCTGCGCAACCTCCACAAGGGAAAGCTCACGCTTCCCGAGCCGGGTGCCAAGGGCCGACGGTTCCAGTCCGGCACCGGCGCCACTCCGAAGATCTTCGGGGGTAACCTCGCGAGCGCCTCGGAGTTCCCGTACATCGTTGGCGTCGTCACCACGCTCGAGTTCGACGGCGTCTTCTACTGGTACTGGTGCACCGGCACGATCATCGCTCGCAACAAGGTGCTGACGGCCGCACACTGCACCGCCGACGGTCCCGGCACCACCCGGGTCATCGCCGGCAACGACCGGCTGGTCGACAACAACGGCCAGATCGTTGGCGGCAGCGGTTTCGTCGCCGAGGTCGGCTCGACCTGGACCCACCCGGGCTGGAACATCGCCCAGCAGTACGCGGAACCGGACCCGCCGATCCTGGACGACGTCTCGGTCCTCACGCTCAAGCAGGCGCTGCCCACCGAATACACCCCGGTGTCGCTGAGCGCCCAGGGCGACCAGAAGCCGTACGCGGCCGGCACCTCGGCCCAGATCGCCGGCTTCGGCATCACCTCGTCGGATGAACAACTCCCCGACAGTCGGCTGCGCAAGGCCACTGTGGCGATGCGGTCGAACGCCGACTGCGCCGCGCCGGGGCTCTACGACGCCAACCGGATGATCTGCGCGGGGTCGGGCACGCCCTCCCTGCCGAGCAGTGACACCTGCCCGGGCGACTCGGGTGGTCCGCTGCTCGTCAACGGGGTCCAGGTCGGCATCACCGACTGGGGCTTCCAGCCGTGTGGCTCGTCCGCCGGCTACTACGAGCGGCTGAGCTACTACGCCAACTCGATCAAGGCGGACCTGACCCGTCCGCCGCTGATCAACGCGGACTGGACCGGCGATGGTCACTCGGACCTGTTGACGCGTGACAGCGCCGGCAACCTGAAGCTGTACATGGGCAGTGGGTTCGCCAACAACGGGATCGGTGGCTTCTACCTGAGCAAGAAGATCGGCAACGGTTGGGGCATCTACAGCCGGGTCTTCCGGGTCTACAACTGGAAGGGCGACAAGAAGCCGTCCATCATGGCGATGAAGCCCAACGGTGATCTGTTCATCTACGACACCGATGGCAAGGGCGAATTCGTCGGGGGGGCAAAGAAGATCGGCACCGGGTGGCAGGGCTTCACCGCGCTCATGGTGACGAACAACTGGCTGGGCAACAACCGGCCGAGCCTTCTGGTGCGCAAGTCCAACGGCGACCTGATCCGCTACACCAGCAATGGTGCTGGTGGCTGGGAGAACCCGCTCGGCACCAAGATCGGCAACGGCTGGAACGGCTTCAACCTGTTCCTCACCCCTGGGGCCTGGAAGGGCGACGGGCGTGAGGTGCTGATCGGTCGCACCTCGACCGGCGACCTGAAGCTGTACCAGTCCGACAGCAAGGGCGGCTGGACCAACCCGCTCGGCACCAAGATCGGTAGCGGCTGGCAGGGCTTCAAGAACATCATCGTTCCGGGCGACTGGAGCGGCGACAACATGGTCGACATGCTGGGCGTCAACAGCAAGGGCGACATGCGGCTCTACACGACCAACGGCTACGGCCAGTGGATCGACTCGAGCGGCAAGGTCGTCGGCACCGGCTGGGGCGGCTTCAACCTGGTCTTCTGATCCGGTTGTTCCAGCGGTAACGAAACGGAAGGGCCCGCAACCAACCGGTTGCGGGCCCTTCCCGTTGTCGTACGGTCAGATGATCGTCCAGGTGTCGCCGCTGTTCAGCAGGCCGGCGAGCTGCTGCTCGGGGGTCTCGGTGACGGTCGCCTTGGCGGCCGCGAGCTGAGCCTGCACCACGCTGTCGTAGGACGGTCGGTCCACCGAGCGGAACACCCCGATCGGCGTGTTGCGCAGGTCCAGACCGGGCAGCCGGGACAGCGCGAAGGCGTACGCCGGGTCGGTCACCGTCGCGTCGTGCACGACGATCTCCTCCGGGCGGACCGAACTGGTGTCCCGGACCTCCAGGCCGAAGCCGCCCGGCGGGTGCACCACGCAGAACCGCCCGTCGGCACCGAAGGTGATCGGCTGCCCGTGCTCCAGGCGGATCAGGTAGTCGTCCCGGGTGGACGGGTCCTTGAGCTGGTCGAACGCCCCATCGTTGAAGATGTTGCAGTTCTGGTAGATCTCCACGAACGCCGAACCCTCGTGCTCCGCGGCGGCCCGCAGCACCGACTGCAGGTGCTTGCGGTCGGAGTCGATGGTCCGCCCGACGAAGCTGGCCTCCGCGCCGAGAGCGAGCGAGAGCGGGTTGAACGGGGCGTCCGCCGAGCCGGCCGGCGTCGACTTGGTGATCTTGCCGACCTCGGACGTCGGAGAATACTGGCCCTTGGTCAGGCCGTAGATCCGGTTGTTGAACAGCAGGATCTTGAGGTTGACGTTGCGCCGCAGCGCGTGGATCAGGTGGTTGCCACCGATGGAGAGCGCGTCGCCGTCGCCGGTGACCACCCAGACCGACAGGTCCGGCCGGGACACCGACAGGCCGGTCGCGATCGCCGGGGCCCGACCGTGGATCGAGTGCATCCCGTACGTGTTCATGTAGTACGGGAAGCGGGACGAGCAGCCGATTCCGGAGACGAAGACGGTGCGTTCCCGGGGGATGTTCAGCTCCGGCATGAACTGCTGGATGGCCGCCAGGATCGCGTAGTCACCGCAGCCGGGGCACCAGCGCACCTCCTGGTCGGATTTGAAGTCCTTCGCGGTGAGCTTGACGGCCACGGGCTCAGACATTCTTCAGCACCTCTTCCAGCGTCGTCTCCAGCTCGGCGGCCGTGAACGGAAGGCCGCGGACCTGGTTGTAGCTGATCGCGTCGACCAGGTAGCGGGCCCGGATGACATGGGCGAGCTGGCCCAGGTTCATCTCCGGGATGACCACCTTGTCGTACGAGCGCAGCACCTCACCGAGGTTGGCCGGCATCGGCGCCAGGTGCCGCAGGTGCGCCTGGGCGATGGAGAGGCCGCGCTGACGGACGCCGCGGCACGCCGCGCCGATCGGCCCGTACGTCGAGCCCCAGCCGAGGACCAGCACCCGAGCGTCGCCGTCCGGGTCCTCCACCTCGATGTCCGGCACCGGGATCGTCTCGATCCGGGCCGCGCGGGTGCGGACCATGAAGTCGTGGTTGGCCGGGTCGTAGGAGATGTCGCCGGTCTTGTCGGCCTTCTCCAGACCGCCGATCCGGTGCTCCAGGCCCGCCGTGCCGGGGATCGCCCACGGTCGGGCCAGGGTCTCCGGGTCACGCAGGTAGGGCAGGAAGGTGGTGCCGTCCTCACCGTTGGGCTTGGTGGCGAACTCGACCCGCAGGTCGGGCAGCGACTCCACGTCGGGCAGCAGCCACGGCTCCGAGCCGTTGGCGACGTAGTTGTCGGACAGCAGGATCACCGGGGTGCGGTAGGTCAGCGCGATCCGGGCCGCCTCCAGCGCCGCGAAGAAGCAGTCCGACGGTGACCGGGGCGCGATCACCGCGACCGGCGCCTCGCCGTGCCGACCGTAGAGCGCCATGTTGAGGTCGGCCTGCTCGGTCTTGGTCGGCATGCCGGTCGACGGACCGGCGCGCTGCACGTCCACGATCACCAGCGGCAGCTCCAGCGCCACAGCGAGCGAGATCGTCTCGCTCTTGAGCGCCACGCCGGGCCCGCTGGTGGTTGTCACACCGAGCGACCCGCCGTAGGAGGCGCCCAGCGCGGCGCCGACGGCGGCGATCTCGTCCTCGGCCTGCACGGTGAGCACGCCGAAGCGCTTGTGCTTGCTCAGCTCGTGCAGGATGTCCGACGCGGGTGTGATCGGGTACGCGCCGAGGAAGACCGGCAGCCCGGAGCGGACCCCAGCCGCGACCAGCCCCAGCGAGAGCGCCGCGTTGCCGGTGATGTTGCGGTACGTGCCCGGCTGCATCTTCGCCGGCTTGACCTCGTAGCGGACCGCGAAGTCCTCGGTGGTCTCGCCGAAGTTCCAGCCGGCCTTGAAGGCGGCGACGTTCGCGGCGACCAGCTCCGGGCGGGCCGCGAACTTGCGCTCCAGGAAGCGCAGCGTCGACTCGAACGGCCGGGAGTACATCCACGAGAGCAGGCCGAGCGCGAACATGTTCTTCGACCGCTCGGCGTCCTTCTTGGACACCTGGTGGGCGGCGAGCGCGCCGACCGTCATCGAGGTCAGCGCCACCGGGTGCACGACGTAGCCGGCCAGCGAGTCGTCGTCCAGTGGGCTGGTCTGGTAACCGACCTTGGCGAGGTTGCGCTTGGTGAACTCGTCGGTGTTGACGATGATGTCCGCGCCGCGCGGCAGGTCGGCCAGGTTGGCCTTGAGCGCCGCCGGGTTCATCGCCACCAGCACGTTGGGCGCGTCGCCCGGCGTGAGGATGTCGTAGTCGGCGAAGTGCACCTGGAAGCTCGACACGCCGGGCAGGGTGCCGGCGGGCGCCCGGATCTCGGCGGGGAAGTTTGGCAATGTGGAGATGTCGTTGCCGAGCTGCGCCGTCTCCGAGGTGAACCGGTCGCCGGTCAGCTGCATGCCGTCGCCGGAGTCACCGGCGAACCGGATGACGACCCGGTCGAGTTGACGGATCTGCTTGGTCACTGTGCCACCTTCGTTCGCGACTGCGGGGCTTGCCCGGCCACGGAACCTCCTTGACGCAACGCTTCACCGCACCGCTCCAGGCTGGTCCGGCCGCTGTCGTTCCTCACCTGAGAGCCTACGTCTAAGGGAGCCCTAACTATCCCCGGAGGTCCGCCGACTGGGACCAGGCAACGGTGAAAAATGCCCACGTTTGCGATACTACGCCCCGCCCGCCGTAATTCAGATCACCACCCGGTCGCACCGACGACCCCGGCCGGGCGGTGCCGGGGTCGTCCGTCGATCAATCGGCGGGACTGGGCGCGGGCTCGGGCGGCGGGCCGGCGAACCGGCGGCGCAGCGAGGTCGTGGCCAGCGTGAGGGCCAGCACCACCAGCAGCGTGGAGACCACGATCAGGATGACCGCGGTGCGCTGCACCGAGGTCAACCCGCCGTCTCCGGTCGCGGCACCGGCAGGGAGTACGCCCTGCGAGCCGGTCGGCGCGGGCGGCGAGACCACCGGCGTGGCCAGGGCGGCCGCCGCGGTGATCCGGAAGCTCATCTGCACCCGACGGGTCGGTCCGCTGCGTGGATCGAGTTGACCGATCACGGCACCGGACAACGGCGCTTCCCGCTGGGCCTGCGGCGTCGCCTCCACCGGCAGCCGCAACTCGGCGGTCGTACCCGCCAGCACCAGGCCGGCGTCACAGCGGGTACGTGTCGCGTCGACCGCCACGCAGCCGAGCGGTGGGCTCGGCACGGTCACCCCGGCCGGCAGGGCGACCTCGACCCGGCCGGCGGCGTCCACCGAGCCGGTGTTGCCCAGCCGGAGCGTGAGGGTGCCTGGGCTGCCACTGATGTCGAAGGCCACCTCGTCGGCGGCGAGCGCGACCCCGGGCACCGGCGGTCCGGGTGGGAAGAGCACCGCGAAGCCCTGGTCGTCGGTGGCCTCCCCGGCCACTCCCGGCGCGTCCGCGATGACCTGGACGGAGCCGCTGAGCGGCATCTGCTTCCACGCCGTGCCAGCGACCTGTAGGCGCAGGACGGTGCTGAACCGGACGCCCGCCGCCGCGGTCCAGGCCCCACAGCGGTACGCACCACCACCGGCTGCGGCGCAGCCCTTCGTGCCGTCGTCGGTCAGCCCGACGGGCAGCGTGTACGAGAGGCGGATCCGTTGGGTGGCGGTACCCGTGTTGTGCACAGTGACCTGCAGGGTGGCCGCCGTGCTCGGCAGATTCCAGTACGCCTCGGTGAGGGTGACGTCGCCGGTGGTCACCTGCACGCCCAGCGGGCTCTGCGGCGGTGCCGCTGAACCCGGCGCGGACGGGCGCACCGGCGGAGCCGGCGGTGTGGGGGGAGCCGGAGGTGTGGACGGGGCCGGGGGGACCGTCGACGGCGTCGGGGGAGCCGGGCTGGGCGGTCGGGTGGTGCCGCCCGGCGCGGGGGCGACGGTGGTCGGCACCGGCGGGACCTCCGGGGCGGTGGTCACCGGTGCCGGTGGCGTCGTTTCCGGTGGTGGAGCGGTGGTCTCCGGTGCCGGCTCGGTCGGCTCCGGTTCGCCGCCCGGCACCTCGGTCGGGGTGGGCTCCTCCGCCGGGGTGGTCGGGGGGCCCTCGCCTCCCGGCTCGTTGATCGGGTCGGCCGAGGTCGCGACCGGATCCGCGACCGGTGTGGCCGCACCGGCCCCGGCCGGTGCCAGGGCGAGCGCCGCGAGCAGGCCGAGCGTGAGCGCCAGCAGGGGCGCGGAACGCCGCCCCTCCGCCCGGTTACCGGGCGATGCCTTCACGCGGGCCATCTGTCCTCCGGTGCCATGGGTGGGTGTCCCATATTCGGTAACAGTTGCCTCGGTGCACTAGTCCCATCTGGAAACAAATCCGTAACGTGTTGGGACCGGCCCGTCCGGGCGGACGGTAGGCTGCCGACTGTGACCGGATACCTGGGCTCGTACGCGACGCTTGGGCTCCTGCTGCTCGTCAGCGTTCTCTTCTTCGTTACGGCGTTCTCCGCCAACCGGGTGTTACGCCCGGCGCGTCCGGCCGACCCGCCGGGCAAGCGGGCCAGCTACGAGTGCGGGCTCGATCCGGTCGGTGCCGACTGGGCGCAGATGCAGATCCGCTACTACGTGTACGCGTACCTGTATGTGCTCTTCGCGGTCGAGGCGGTGTTCCTCTTCCCCTGGGCGGTGGTCTTCGACCGGCCGGGCTTCGGTCTGGTGACGGTGGTGGAGATGGCGGTTTTCGTGGCGGTGCTCGCCCTCGGCATCCTCTACGCCTGGCGTAGGAACATCCTCCGCTGGACCTGAGCGCTCCGGCCTCCGGCGATCGTGTCGGTCTGTCCGGCCGATCGAGGTCGGTTACGGCAACAACCGGTTACCGCACCAACTGGTCAGGCGAGCCCTCGGCGGGTCGCCGTGGGCGGGCGGTCGCCTCGGATCGAGGCCACCATGTCCAGCACCCGGCGGGTCGGGCCGACCTGGTGGGCCCGGAAGACCCGGGCACCCAACCAGGCCGAGACCGCCGTGGCGGCGAGCGTCCCCTCCAGCCGTTCGGCCACCGGCAGACCCAACGTCTCGCCGATGAAGTCCTTGTTGGAGAGCGCCACCAGCACCGGCCAGCCAGTTCCGGTCAGCTCGTCCAGTCGGCGGGTGATCTCCAACGAGTGCCGGGTGTTCTTACCGAAGTCGTGCGCCGGGTCGATGAGGATGCCGTCGGGGCGTACCCCTGCCGCCACCGCGCGCTCGGCGAGCCCGGTCACCGTCGCGACCACGTCGGCGACCACGTCGGTGAAGGCGGCCCGGTGCGGCCTGGTCCGCGGCGTCAGGCCGCCGGCGTGCGAACAGACCAGCCCGGCGCCGGTCTGCGCGGCCACCGCCATCAAGGTCGGGTCGGCGCCCGACCAGGTGTCGTTGAGGAGGTCGGCGCCGGCCGCCACGGCCTCCGTCGCCACCTCGGCACGCCAGGTGTCGATGGAGATCACCACCTGCGGAAACGCGGCCCGGACGGCGGCGATGGTGTCCACCGTGCGTCGGATCTCCTCGGCGACGCCCACCTCCGCGCCGGGGCCGGCCTTGACCCCGCCGATGTCGATGATGGCCGCGCCCTCGTCCACCGCCCGTTCCACAGCGCGCAGCGCGCTGTCGGCGGCGTAGGTGGCACCCCGGTCGAAGAACGAATCCGGTGTGCGGTTGATGATCGCCATCACCACCAGCTCGCCGGGGGCGAACGTGTGCCCACCCAGTCGAAGCGCCCCGGCCATGCCCGCCTCCTGGAAGTTCGCGCCGTCGCCGCCGCGTCGGCCGGTCCCGACGCTAGTCGGTCGCCCGTCCGTGATTCCGGGCGGGCGTCGCGCCGATCGTGATCGGGGTGGGTGGCGGGGTCGCTCCGAACCGGCTGCCATGCCACGATCAGTACATGGGTCAGCTTCTGCTCCTCCTGGTCGTGGCGTTGACCGTCGCGGCGGTGATATTCGGCGTGACGGTGCTGGTCAGCGGCCGTGATCCCGGCCTGGTGCCGGCCGAGCCGGATTCGCAGGCCGTGGCGTTGCCGGGCACCCGCCCGTTACGCGAATCCGATGTGGGGGCGGTCCGTTTCGACACCGGGCTGCGCGGGTACCGGATGGACCAGGTCGATCAGGCGATGCGCCGTGCCGCCTACGACATCGGTTACAAGTCCGAGCTGATCGGCGTACTGGAGTCGGAGGTCATCGCGTTGCGTGAGGGGCGCACCGACGACGCGGACGTGCTGCGCCAGGCCCGTGAGCAGTCGGCCAGCAAGGCGACGACTGCGGACGCGGCGAAGCCGGACGACGCAGCCGAGTCGGACAACGCAGCCGGGTCGGACGAGGCAGCCGAGTCGGACAACGCAGTGGAGCCGGGTAAGGACGCGCCGCTGACCGACGAGGCCGGCTCGGCCCCGGTCGGCTCGACGGCCCCCGGCCAGGTGCCCGTCGCCACCTCGTCCGCGGCGGACTCCGATGGCGTGGCGCCCGCCCTGGGCGACTCGGCCGATGCTGAGCAGACCGCCGCGGCACCCGCCGACGGCACCGAGCAGCGCGACGCGGTGGTTCGGTCGGAGTCGGCGTGACCGAGCCGGAGGGCGCCGACGATCTTCGGGAGGCGGCCCGACCCGGTGCCGGTGAGGTGACCGCCACAGTGATCGTCGACGCCCCGGCGGAGCGGGTCTTCGCCGCGCTGCTCGCCTGGGAACGTCAGTCGGACTGGATCCCGTTCACCCGCGTCCGGGTGGTCGAGGGCGATGGGCGCGAGGGCAGCCGGATCGAGGCGGTGACCGCGCTCGGCCGGGCGACGCTGCGCGACGAGATGCGGGTGGTCCGGGTCGACGAGCCGTACGAGATCGGCGTTGTGCACCACGGCCAGCTGCTGCGCGGCCCGGGGGTGCTGCGCTGCACCCAGCTGGGCCGGGCGCGCACCCAGGTTGTCTGGCACGAGTGGTTCCACCTGCCGGGCGGCCGGGCTGGTCGACTGGCGTGGCCGGTGCTCTGGCCCGGCTCCAAGCTCGGCCTCACCCAGGCACTGAAGAGGTTTGCCCGTCTGGTCGAGCAGGGCCGGCTGCCCTGACTGTGTGATCCGGTGCCGGCTGCCAGCCCGGTGCGCGGAAGAGATGCCCGGCGCGATGCCGCCAGGTCACGGCGGCGCGCAGGTCCCGAGCGATCGAGGCGTACTCGTGGAAGGCCACCCGGACGGGGTTGTAGCTGCCGACGTTCTTGGTCAGGCCGTACACGCAGCGCTCCCGTTCCGGCGCGAACGACCTGAAGAGCCGGTCCCAGACGATCAGGATGCCGCCGAAGTTGCGGTCCAGGTAGCTGCCCTGCGACGCGTGGTGCACCCGGTGGTGCGACGGGGTGTTGAAGACCGCCTCGTACCAGCGCGGCATCTTCTCGATCCGCTCGGTGTGGATCCAGAACTGGTAGAGCAGGTTGACCGAGCCGCAGAACGCGACAACCGCCGGGTGTACGCCGGCCACGATCAGCGGGACGTAGAACACCCAACTGGTCAGGCCGGTCCACGGCTGGCGCAGTGCGGTGGAGAGGTTGAACCGCTGCGACGAGTGGTGCACCACGTGCGACGCCCAGAGGATGCGGATCACGTGGTGGCTGCGGTGCGACCAGTAGTAACAGAAGTCCTGCGCGAGCAGGATCAGCGGCCAGGTCCACCAGAGCTCGGCCACCCGCAGCGGGGTGAGCGCGTAGAGCAGCGCGTACGCGGCCGCGATCGGCACCTTCCAGAGCAGGTCGGTGAAGATGCTGCCCAGCCCCATCGCGAGGCTGGTCGCGGTGTCGGCGCCGCCGTAACCGACCTCGTCGTCGTCGCGGTGCAGCAGGTAGGAGACCCGCTCCAGCACGATGAGCAGCACGAAGGCCGGGATCGACCAGGCGATGACGTCCGGGAACTCCTTCACCGTGGCCTCCGCTCGCCGTCGCCGGCGGGGTGCACCGCTGGGTGACCCCGACTTACCGGTCGGTAACAAGCACCATAGGCAGCCGGGCGACCGGTGGCAATGGGGTGTCGGTGCGATGCCCTAGCGTGTACGAGGTGACTGACCTGGTGATCGGCGCTGATGGGCTGGCTCGCTGCGCCTGGGGGTCGAGCACCCCCGACTACGCCATCTACCACGACACCGAGTGGGGGCGGCCGCTGCACGGCGACGACGCGCTCTACGAGCGGATGACCCTGGAGGCGTTCCAGTCCGGGTTGTCCTGGTTGACCATCCTGCGCAAGCGGCCGGCGTTCCGGCTGGCCTTCGACGAGTTCCACCTCCCGACCGTCGCCCGCTACGACGACACCGACGTGACCCGGCTGCTCGCCGACGCCGGCATCGTCCGCAACCGGGCCAAGATCGAGGCGGCGATCGCCAACGCCCGCGCCGCACTGGAGCTGCCGGAGGGCCTGTCCGCGCTGCTCTGGTCCTTCGCGCCGGAGCAGCGGCCGGCCCGCCCCGCGTCGTTCGCCGAGCTCGCGCCGATCACCCCGGAGTCGACGGCGATGGCCAAGGCACTCAAGAAGCGCGGCTTCCGGTTCGTCGGCCCCACCACCGCGTACGCGCTGATGCAGGCCACCGGGATGGTCGACGATCACATCGTCGGCTGTCACGTCACCCTGCCACCGGCGGCGTGATGAGATGGCAGACATGACGACCGAGACCGCGCACCGGGCCGGTGCGGCCGGCAACGCCGACAGGGTGGGCACCTGGGCCGTGCTGCTGCCCGCCGAGCGGTACGAGGCCGAGCGGCTCGTGCACCACGACACGCTGGAGCTGACCGGGCTGACCGACGTCGCCCGGCCGGGGCCGGAAGACCAGGTGGCGGTGCTGGTCGACGCGCCGCCACGGCTGGTGGCCCTCGGCCGGGTCACCGCCCCGGGCCAACGCCACCGCGAAGACCCGGACGACCCGCAGTCCCCGACCGAGCCGGGGACGCTCGTCGTCGCGTACACCCGACGGGCCTTCGACGAGCCGGTGCCGGCCGACCTGCTGACCCTCGACGGGCCGGTCACCGCACTGGAGCCAGCGGCCTTCCGGGCGCTGGCCGACCAGCTCGGCCCGGCCCCGGCACGGCGCACCTGGCTGGTCAGCCTCGACCTGCCGATCGAAGCAGGGACGCCCGCCGAGGCGGTTCGACTGTTCTGGTCCTACGTGCAGGAGCTGGGGCCTCGTGAACTGCCCGCCTTCGTCTCGCCGGCCGGTGACGAACTGGCCATGCAGGCGTTCGTGCTGGGCGAGCAGGCCAACCAGGACCCAGAAGAGGACGACTAGCGAGGCGGGTCAGCGCCCCTCGAAGACCGGCTTCTGCTTGGCGACGAAGGCGAGCGTGGCCGCTCGGTGGTCGGCGGTGGCGCCGCAGATCGACTGGGCCTGCGCCTCGGCCGCGAGGGCGTCGGCGAGGGTGCCGGCATCGGCGATGGAGAGCTGCCGCTTGATCGCCCCGTACGCGACAGTCGGGCCGGCGGCGAGGCGGGCGGCCAGTTCCTGGGCGACGGGCAACACCTGCTCGTCGTCGTCCGTCAACCGGTTGAGCAGGCCCAACCGGCAGGCCTCCTCGGCGCGGACCGGCTCGGCCAGCATCAGCAACTCCACAGCCTTGGCGTGGCCGACCAGTCGGGGCAACGTCCAGGAGGCGCCGGTGTCGGCGGCCAGACCGACCTTGGCGAAGGCCATCAGGAAGCTGGTGGTCGGACCACCGATGCGGATGTCGGCCAGGAACGCCAGCGACGCGCCCGCCCCGGCGGCCATCCCACGAACCGCGGCGATCACCGGCTTGGGCAGGTTGGCGAGCCGGGCGGCGATCGGGTTGTAGTGCGCCCGCACGGTGCCCAGCGGGTCACTGGCGGAGTTTTCCAGGGTGGACACGTGCTCGCGCAGGTCCTGACCGGCGCTGAACGACCCGCCCGCCCCGGCCAGGACGACCGCACGGCAGGACCGGTCGGTCTCCAACTCCGCCAGGGCGTCCCGCAGCGCCTCCTTGAGCGCCACGTCGAACGCGTTCATCGCGTTCGGCCGGTTCAGCGTGAGGGTGACGACGGCATCGGTCCGGTCGACCAGCAGCGGCTCGGTCACGTGTCTAACGACCCTTCTGTCGGACGATGCGGTTGCCGGCGTCGAGGCACTGTTCGACGTACCGGTCGGCGGCCGGACGCAGCCGGGCCGCGTGCCGGTCGAAGAAACTGGCCGCGGCGGTGCCAGGCCACCGCTCGGGCAGCAGCGCCGGGGGCAGCTGCGGATCCTGGAAGAGGAACGTACGCCACGCGTGCACGAGGCGGAACCGCGCCGCGTACGCCTCCTCGTCGGTGCTGCGAACGGTGACCGCGGCGAGCAGCGGGCGCTGGTCCGCGACGAACCGTTCGTAGGCGTGGCCGATCTCGGTCAGGTTCCAGGCTCGTCGGACCACGCCCATCGCGCCGGGGGTGCCGGAGAAGTGCGAGGCGGTGAACCGTTCGAACCGGATGCCGGTCTCGGCGAGGAGCAGATCGACATCCTCGGCGGGGCGGGTGGCGACCCAGGTCTGCTCGTCGAGCGTCCCGTAGCCGAGGAAGCTCAGGTTGGCGGCGAGCCGCTGGCGGTCCCGTCGGGAGCCGGGGGCCTCCAACACCAGCAGATCGAACCGGCCGTCCCAGGTGACCCGGCCGGTCCGGTAGATTCGGGCGGCTGCCTCGTCGAGTCTTCGGGCGGCTTTCGGTGTGATCGAATATCCCGGTCCGGAGACCAACCGGAGTGGCTCGAGCCAGCCTTGGCGCACCATCCGGGACACGGCGGTGCGAACTGCCGGCGGCGCGATTCCCAGCGGCGCCAGCAGCTTGACCAGGGCAGCAACCGGTGCCCGGCCACCCCTGGGACGGAGGTGGTCGCCGTACAGGTCGAAGAGTGCCGACCGTGCCTGCATGACCGCACATTGTGACAGGCCTTCTCAAGATAAGCTAGATGCTGTTACATCAATGCTGCTCCGGTTTGGGTCCGGCGGTGTTCATCAGGGAAAATCGTTGGTCGACACCCCCGTGACCGTTGCGGGTGGTTGTGACGAAGTGGCTGTGGGGCAACCCACCGACCCTGGTGTAGGTCTGAGGGGAGACAACATGGCGGCGATGAAGCCGCGGACGGGCGACGGTCCGCTGGAAGTCACCAAGGAGGGGCGGGGCATCGTCATGCGGGTCCCGCTGGAGGGCGGTGGCCGGCTCGTCGTCGAGATGACTCCCGACGAGGCCAACGCGCTCGGTGACGCACTGAAGGCAGCGGCCGGCTGAGTAAGGAGTGCTCCGGGCGGTGTGAGCCGCCCGGACCGTTCTTCAGACCCTGAGCCACCGGAATCGCCGGTGGCTCAGGGTCTTCAACGCTGCGGGCAGGTGGGTTCGCCTCCGTCCGCGACACTTTCCTGGAGGTACGGTTCCGCGTGCTCGCCATCCGTCTGATCGCCGAGCCCGACCGGCTCGACGTCCTCGTCCTGCCTGTCCGTCCTGCCGACTCGACGGCGGACGGTGACACCTCGGCCGAAGCCGTGTCGACCGCCGTGGCGCCCCCGGACGGCACTGCCGACGAGGCAGCCGCGCTGGCGTCAGCGGCCCGGCTGACGGGCCGAGCCGGCGAGGTCCACACCCAGTTGCGCCCCGGGCGTACCCCCGGCCGGCTGCTGCTGCTCGGCATCGGTGACGGCGACGAGGCGGCCTGGCGGACGGCCGGCGCGGCCCTGGCCCGCTCCGCCGCGACTGAGACGCATATCACCATCTCGCTGCCGGCCGAGGTGACCCCGGCCGAGGTTCGCGGCCTGACCGAGGGTCTGCTGCTGGCTCCGTACCGGTTCCGACTCACCGAGGCCGGCGACCGACCGGCGCTCACCGACGTCGACCTGCTGCTCGCCGACCCAACCGGGTACGAGGACACCGTCGCCACGGCCCGGACCACGGCCGCGATGACCCACCTCGCCCGGGACCTGACCAACACCCCCTCCTCGGTGAAGACCCCGCAGTGGTTCGCCGATCAGGTGGCCTCCGCCGCAGCCGATCTTCCCGACCTGCGGCTGCGGGTCCGTGGCCCGGCCGAGTTGACCACCGAGGGCTTCGGCGGGATCCTCGCCGTCGGCGGTGGCTCCGCCAGCGGACCTCGGCTCGTCGAACTGGACTGGCACCCCGCCGACGCGCGTACCCACGTGGTGTTGATCGGCAAGGGCATCACCTTCGACACCGGCGGCATATCGATCAAGCCGGTGGCGTCGATGAAGCTGATGCGCAAGGACATGGCCGGCGCTGCCGCGGTCGTCGCCGCCACCCTGGGCGCCGCCGCGCTGCGGCTGCCGGTGCGGATCACCACGTTGGCCCCGCTCGCCGAGAACATGGTCAGCGGCTCGGCGTTCCGCCCCGGCGACGTCATCCGGCACTACGGCGGCACCACCAGCGAGACGACCAACTCCGACGCCGAGGGCCGGCTGGTCCTCGCCGACGCGCTGGCGTACGCGGTGCAGCAGCTCAAACCGGACCTGCTGCTCGACCTGGCAACGCTCACCGGCGCGAACTCGGTGGCGTTGGGCAAGCGCACCGCCGCCCTGTACAGCGAGAACGACGAACTGGCCGCCGGCGTGCTGGCGGCGGTCGCGGCGGCCGGCGAGTCGGCGTGGCGGATGCCGCTGCACACCGACTACGTCGAGTACCTCGGCAGCGAGATAGCCGACCTCTACAGCGCACCGACCCAGGGTGCCGGCTCGGTGCTGGCCGCGCTCTACCTGCGCGAGTTCACCGGCGACCTACGCGACCGCTGGCTGCACCTGGACATGTCGGCCCCGTCCTGGGCCGACGGCGACCAGGCCGAGGTCAGCCGCGGCGCCACCGGCTGGGGCGTCCGGTCGTTGCTCCGCTGGCTGGCCGACGTCAACTAGGGTCAAAGCCCCGGCTCGACCGGGGCTTTGACCCGTCCTGGGCCCGGCTCAGCACTTCACCGCGGCGAGCAGCCCGTGCCCGACCGGAAGCAGCGCGGGGATCCAGTGTTCCGACTCCCGGACCGCCTTGATCGTCTCGCGAACCGTCACCGTCTCCGCGTCCCGGGCGGCCGGGTCGCCGATCCGGCCACTGGCCAGCACGCCGTTGAGGGCCAGCACGCCGCCCGGCCGCAACAGCCGCAGCGCCGCCTCCACGCAGGCATGGAAGCCGGTCGCCTCCGCGTCCACGAAGACCAGGTCGTACGCACCGTCGGCGAGCCGGGGCAGCACGTCGAGCGCCCGGCCGGTGATGATCCGCGTGCGCCCGGCCGCGAAGCCCGCCTCGGCGAAGATCCGCCGGGCGATCCGCTGGTGCTCCACCTCCACGTCGATGGTGGTGAGCACGCCGTCGGCGCGCATGCCGCGCAGCAACCAGACGCCGCTCACCCCGGTGCCGGTGCCGATCTCCACCACCGCACGGGCATTACCGGCGGCGGCCAGCAGCCGCAGCGCCGCTCCGGCGCCGGGAGTGACCGCGTCGAGGCCGACCTCCCGGGCCAGGCTACGGGCGGTACGCAGGACGAGATCCTCGGTGACGTACGACTCGGCGAACTGCTGAGCCTGCGTCGTCGAACTGCCGGAACCGGCGACCGTGGCGATGGGGCACCTCCGGGGGCGGTGCGTGGTGCGGGGGCGGGTTGGCACTGTGAGCGTAGAGGCGACCGTCGTGGGACGCAGCCGCGCCTCCGCCGGAAGCGATCACCGGGGCAACCGCTGACTGCACCGCGTACATCCGTGCAATCCTGGAGGCGGTATCCCGTCAGCCGCGACCAGACCGGCCCGTGGCCGGGCGACGCGGCGCGGGATCCGGGGACGGACTGGGAGGCACCGACGTGACCGACGGCTGGGACTGGCGCCGGGGCGGTGAGACTCCGGATCCGGCGCGACCGCCCGGGGCAGGAGCCCCGTCGGTGGGGCCGACCATGCCGGGGGCTGACCGCGCGCCCTTCGCCTCGCCGGGTGGCGGGCCGGCATCGAGTTGGCCGGGGCATCCCGTTGGGCCGGGGCATCCCGTTGCATCGGCGTCGCCCGTTGGATCGGCGTCGAGCTGGCCGGCGCCGGCCGCGGTTGGGCCCAACTCGGCCGACGGGTCGCCCTGGTGGTCGGACGCACTCGCCGACCCGTGGCGCGACCCGGCGGCACCGACCGCGGTGGTGGTGCCCGGGGTGGTGGCCCCCGGCACCGAGCCCGAGCCGGTCACCGACCCCGACGCGCCAGGCCGGCCGACACTGCGCCAGCTGCTGCTCATCCCCGTGATCACCGCGCTCCTGGCCGGCACCCTCGGCGGTGCGCTGGGCTACGCGTTCGCGGTGCGCGGCGGAGCTGGTGCTGCGGTCCTCGGTGGTGCGCCTGCCGAGGTGCCGGCGCTGGCCCAGCGAAAGCCAGAGTCGTTGGCCGGGGTCGCCGAACGGGTCCTGCCCAGCGTGGTCACCGTACGGGTGAGCAGCCTCGGCGGCACCAGTGAGGGCTCCGGTTTCATCGCCACCGCCGACGGTCATGTGATCACGAACGACCACGTGGTGGCCGGCGGCAGCGGCAAGGCCTCGGTGGTCTTCAACGACGGCAGCACCGCGCCGGCGACAATCGTCGGGCAGGACGCGGAGTCGGACATCGCGGTGATCAAGGTGAGTCGTCCCGGGTTGCGACCGGTGGAGTTCGGCGACTCCGACGCGCTGGCCGTCGGCGACCCCGTGCTCGCCATCGGGTCGCCGTTGTCGCTGGCCAACACGGTGACCGCCGGCATCGTGAGTGCTCTGGACCGGACGATGCAGGCCGGCGAGCCGGGCGGCCCGGTGCGTTACTACGCCGCTATCCAGACCGATGCGGCGGTCAACCACGGCAACTCGGGTGGCCCACTTGTCGACGGCGCCGGCCGGGTGGTCGGGGTGAACTCCACGATCAAGTCGCTCGTCGCCGAGGGGCAGGAGGCGGGCAACATCGGGCTCGCCTTCGCCATCCCGATCAACCAGGCCAAACGGGTGACCCAGGACATCATCGGCACCGGCAAGGCTCGGCGTACGGTGATCGGCGCCCGGGCGGACGGCCCGACCGGGGTTGTCGGGGGTGGCCTGCGGCTGGCCGAGGTGGAGCCGTCCGGCCCCGCGGACGGTGCCGGTTTGAAGGTCGGCGACGTGATCCTCAAGATCAACGGACGGCCGATGACCGAGCCGACGGACCTGACCGCGCTGGTCCGCAAGTACGCGCCGGGCTCGGTCGTGACCGTCGAGTATCGGCGGGGTTCCGCCCGGCAGAACACCTCGGTAACTCTCGCCGCGGACGCGAAGTGAACAGCGGCTCACCCCTTGCCCGAAAGCCGTCCGGCGTGCGTAGTCTTGCTGCTGACGCCGTGAGGAGGCCTGCGGGATGCTCGACAACCTGAACGCGTGGGAGATCGGTGGGCTGCTGCTCCTGGCGCTGCTGATCTTCGGTGACCGGCTCCCCGCCGTGATCACCGACGGGATGCGGTTGGTGCGCAACCTGCGCAACATGGCCCGCAACGCCACCGGTGACCTGAGCCGCGAGCTGGGCACCGACATTCAGCTGGAAGACCTGCACCCGAAGGCGTTCATCCGCAAGCACCTCCTCAGCGAGGAGGACGAGGCGGCGATCCGCAAGCCGTTGAAGGGCGTCTACGACGACCTGCGGGCGGACGTCGGCGGCGTGCACAACGACCTGAAGGACGTGGCCAACGCCGCCGACCTGCGGTCGAATGAGGCCCGCTCCGGCACGGCCACCAGCAGCCCTCCAGCTCCGGCCCCCCGCGTCAGCTACGACGACGCCACCTGACCGACCCGCACCCTGACCCGGCCGGTGCCCGCCCGGCCCGGTTTTCAGGAAGTCGGCCCTTCAACCGGCGTGGAATGCCGCGACTTCCGGAAACCCGAGTTGCCCACGCCACGCCACGCCGCGCCACGCCACGCCGCGCCACGCCACGCCGCGCCACGCCACGCCGCGCCATGCCAGCCGCGTCGTGGCGGCCTGGCTGGCCCACCACCGACACGACTCAGCCCGCCGGCCAACAGTGGCCGACGGGCTGATGGTGTTCGTGATTGGTCAGCGGCCGGCGGGCTTGAGGCCGAGTGGCTTGCCGAGCAGCGACTCGCGGCGCAGGGCGAGCCGGTCGGCGATGGTGCCGAGTGCCTGCGCGGCCGGCGACTCCGGCTCGGCCAGCACGACGGGATTGCCGGCGTCGCCGGCCTCGCGGACCCGGGTGTCCAGTGGAATCTGCCCGAGCAGCGGCACCTGCGCGCCGATGGTCCGGCTCAGCGACTCGGCCACCGCGACACCACCGCCAGCGCCGAAGATCTCCATCCGGGAGCCGTCCGGCAGCTCCAGCCAGGACATGTTCTCGATGACGCCGACCACCCGCTGGTGGGTCTGCAGGGCGATCGCCCCCGCCCGTTCCGCCACCTCGGCGGCGGCGGTCTGCGGGGTGGTGACGATCAGGATCTCCGAGTTGGGCAGCAGTTGGGCCAGCGAGATGGCCACGTCACCGGTGCCCGGAGGCAGGTCGAGCAGGAGCACGTCCAGGTCGCCCCAGTAGACGTCCGCCAGGAACTGCTGCAACGCCCGGTGCAGCATCGGGCCGCGCCACACGACGGCCGCGTTGCCAGACGTGAACATGCCGATGGAGATCACCTTCACGCCGTGCGACTGCGGCGGCATGATCATGTCTTCGACCCGGGTGGGTCGGCCGTCCGCACCGAGCATCCGGGGGACCGAGTGGCCGTAGATGTCCGCGTCGACCACTCCGACGGAGAGCCCCCGGGCGGCGAGCGCCGCCGCCAGGTTGACGGTCACGCTGGACTTGCCGACGCCGCCCTTGCCGCTGGCCACCGCGTACACCCGGGTGCGCGAGCCGGGCTGGGCGAACGGGATGACCGGCTCTTCGGTGGCGCCGCCACCGCGCAGCTGCGACTGCAACGACTGCCGCTGCTCCGGAGTCATCACACCGAAGTCGATCTCCACGCCGGTGACGCCGGGCACCGCGGCGACCGCGGCGGTGATGTCCGTCCGCAGCTTGTCCTTCAGCGGGCAGCCGGCGACGGTGAGCAGCAGCTCGACGCGGACGACACCGCTGGCACCGATCGTGGCGGAGCGGACCATGCCCAGCTCGGTGATAGGCCGGCGGATCTCCGGGTCGTTGACGGTGGCCAGGGCGGCCTGGATCGCGTCCTCGACGGTGCTCACGGGTGCTGACATGCCCGCAATGCTACGTCGCGGGGCATCCGCTGCCGCCGCTGCCCGGGGCGGTGTGAGCCAATCGATGACCCGTCGGTCAGCTGTCTGACCGACGCGGGGCGGTGCCGTCCGGTCGGGCCTCCCGGGTGTGGTCACCGTCCAGGTCGTCGCGGGGTTCGTCCAGGCCGACGCCATCGGTCGGACGCTGGCCTCGTTGCTCCTGGCGGCTGTCCTTCTCCTGCTGGCGGCGCTCCAGCCGCTGCCGGCGTTGCCCCATCTCGTCCAGCTCCTCGGCCAACCGGGCCAGCTCGGAGCGGAGGAAGTCACGGGTGGCGACCTCACCCAGGGCGATCCGCAGGGCCGCGATCTCCCGGGCCAGATACTCGGTGTCCGCCTTCTGTGCGGTGGCCCGCCGCCGGTCCTCCTCCAGAGCCACCCGGTCCCGGTCGGCCTGCCGGTTCTGGGCCAGCAGGATCAGCGGGGCCGCGTAGCTGGCCTGCAGGGACAGCACCAGGGTCAAGAACGTGAAGGTGTACGGGTCGAAGCGCAGGTCCGCCGGGGCCAACGTGTTCCAGACGAACCAGATCGTGATCACCACGGTCATGACGACGATGAAGTTCGCCGTGCCCATGCCCCGGGCGATGCCCTCGGACCACCTACCGAACGCCTCCGCGTCGAACCGGGGCAGCTTGACACCCCGGGGCTCGCGTGGCTGGTCGAGACGCTCCGTCCGCCGCTGGTCAGCCATCCGCGCCGTCCGGCGCGGTGTCGGTGCTCCCCGAGGCGGTCAGGGCGTCACGGTCGCGCCAGTCCCGAGGTAGCGAGTGGTCCAGCACGTCGTCCACCGTCACGGCGCCGACCAGCCGGTTGCTCCGGTCGATCACCGGCATGGCGACCAGGTCGTAGGTGGCCATCCGGCGGGTGATCTCCGGCAGCGGCGTGGTGGGACGCAGCGGGTCGATGTCGTTGACCACCACCTTGCCCAGCAGATCGGCCGGGGGTTCGCGCAGCAGCGCCTGGAAGTGCACCATGCCCAGGTAGCGGCCGGTGGGCGTGTTCTGTGGTGCCCGGGTCACGAAGACCTGCGCGGCGACGGCGGGGGAGAGCTGGGGCTCCCGGATCCGGGCCAGTGCCTCGGCGACTGTGGCGTCCGGCGGCAGGATGACCGGCTCCGAGGTCATCACACTGCCCGCCGTGCCGGGGGTGTACTTCAGCAGCTGACGTACGGGGTCGGCCTCGTCCGGCTCCATCAGGTCCAGCAGCACGTCCTGCTCGGGTAGGGGCAGCTCGTTGAGCAGGTCCGCTGCGTCGTCCGGGTCCATCTCCTCCAGGACGTCGGCGGCCCGTTCCCGGTCGAGGGCCGCGAGGATCTCCACCTGGTCGTGCTCCGGCAACTCGCTGAGCACGTCGGCCAGTCGCTCGTCGTCCAACGCGGCAGCGACCTCGTTGCGCCGTGTGTCGGGCAGATCCTGCAACGCGTTGGCCAGATCGGCGGGGCGCATGTCCTCCAGCACGGCAAGCAGGTTCGCCGTACCCCGGTTGTCGGCGATGCCGCTGAGCCCGCGTACCCGGTCCCACTCGACCTGGTGCAGGTGCCCGCGGCGGCTGAGCCGACCGGTCTGCTCGCGTACGGCGACCCGGGTCAGCGACCACTCGCCACCCCGGGTGCATTCCATCGCGACGTCCACGACCGCGCCGGGCTGGCCGCCCGGGTCGAGTTGCACCCGCCGGTCGAGCAGTTCCTGCAGCACCAGCAGCTCGTTCGGGCGTTTCTCGAAGCGGCGCAGGTTGAGGGTGCCGGAGCCGAGCACGACGGCATCCGCGTCGACGGAGGTGATCCGGTTGATGGACAGGAAGATCCGACGACGCATCGGCATCTCGGCGACGAGGCCCACCACCTCCGGCGGACGCTTGGTCGCCCGGAGCCGTGCCACGGCGTCACGAACCCGGCCCACCTGGTCGCCGTTCGGGTCGAAGACGGCGACTCCGGCGAGACGGGCGATGTAGATCCGGGTCGGCGTGCTCACGGGCACCAGCCTAAGCGCCTAGTGTTTATCAACATGTCGACCTTGGCCTACGAGATCGTGGACGTCTTCACCGATCGCCCCTTCGCCGGCAACCCGCTGGCGGTGGTGTTCGGCGCCGAGGCGCTGGCCACCGAGCAGATGCAGGCGCTCGCGCTGGAATTCAACCTCTCCGAGACGGTGTTCGTGCTGCCGCCGACCCAGGTCGGCATCACCTATCGGGCCAGGATCTTCACTCCGGTGGAGGAGTTGCCGTTCGCCGGGCACCCCAGCGTCGGCGCGGCGGTCACCGCGTGCCGGCGGGGGATGTTCGGTGTGGGGCAGGTCACCCAGGAGTGCCAGGCCGGGGTGCTGCCGATCGAGGTGACCGCGTCCGGGGCGACGCTGACCGGTGGCACCCCGACCCTCGGGCCGGAGCTGGATCCGGAGCCGCTGCTGGAGATCGCCGGGCTGGCCGCCGACGACCACATCGGGCCCGCCCCACGTGTTGCCGGCTGCGGGCTGGAGTTCCCGTACCTGCCGGTGCGGCCGGAGTCGGTGGCCCGCGCCCGGGTGAATCCGGCGGCGGCGCAGCGGTACGGGGTGTCGCACGTCAGCGTCTTCTCCTGGGACGCGGCCGCGCAAACCGCGCACGCCCGGGTCTTCGTGCCGGGGATGGGCGTTCCGGAGGACCCGGCGACCGGTTCGGCGGCGCTCGGCCTCGGTGTCTGGCTGGTGGCGAGTGGTCTGCTGCCCGGCGAGGGGCGCTCGGAGTACGCGGTCCGTCAGGGCGTGGAGATGAACCGACCGTCGGCGTTGGCCTGCACGGTCACCGCGGCGGACGGCGCGGCGGTCGGCGCGACGGTCGCCGGTCAGGTGATGCCGGTGGCCCGAGGCGAGATCGCCGTGCCGCCGTTCGTGGGCTGAGCGGAGGGGCCGATGCGGGAGGATGCGGGTGTGACGGACGAGGACGCCCCCGGGGGCACCCCACTGGTCGACGAGGCGATGAAGAAGGCCGCCGTGGCCTGGATCAGCGTTGCCGGTGGGCCGGCGCTCGCGCTCTGGTGCGCCCCGCTGGAGGGCGCGCTGCTGGTGGTCAGCGGGCCGGGCGAGCAGGCCGCGCCGGGTCTGGCCGACGCGACCGAGGCCCAGGTCACGCTGCGCGGCGACCACGGCGGTCGGATCGTCACCTGGCCGGCCCGGGTGAGCCGGTTGCAGCCGGGCACCGAGGCGTGGGACGTCACCGCGCCGCTGGTGGCGGCGAAGCGCCTCAACGCGCCCGGCCCGACCGCCGACCTGGTGGCCCGGTGGGCCGCCGACGAATGCGCCGTGAACCGCCTCGCCCCGGCCGGTACGCCGCTGGCCGGAGCGGAGTTGCCGGCCGACGCGCAGGCCGAGCCACCCCGGGCGACTCCGGCGGTTCGGGCCACCCGCAAGCCGTTCCGCCTTCACCGGGTCCGCCGCCGCTGATCAGTCGGCCCGGCCGCCGACGCCCGCGACCGTCGCGTCGGTGTCGACGAGGGCGAGCACCTCGCCGAGGGTGCCGAGCGTCGGGCCGCACCAGCCCCGGTCCGCGTTGAACACCATGTGGGTGGCCAGATCCGGTGCGGCGAGCCGGACGGCGGTCATCCCGGCCCGTTCGGCGCCGGTCAACTCCTGGCTGCCGCCGTCGCCGACGTAGAGACAATCGCCCGGGGTGAGCCCGAGCCGCTGGCAGGCCGTCAGGTAGAGCGTCGGATCCGGTTTGCACCGCCCGACCTGTATCGAGAAGACCTGCACGTCGAGCAGGGGGGCGACCGCGAGTTGCGGCAGGAAGGCCGGCAGTTCGTGCGTACAGTCGCTGATCACGCCGGTGCGCAGGCCGCGCTGGCGCAGAGCCGCCAGCACCGGCACCGCGTCGGCCCGCAGCCAGGTGTCGGCGCGGACCGCCAGGTGCCGGGACGCCACCGCTGCCCGTACCGCGTGGTCGCTGGGGTGTACGCCGACCTGGGCGCACACCCAGCGCAGGGTCGCCTCCGCGTTGCCGAACCGGCCGCTGGCCCGCTCGTAGTAGGTGCGGTTCAGCACCTCGGACAACACATCGGTGTGACATCCGAGCAGCTCGGCGGTGCCGGCGTGCGCGGCACCGCGTTGCACCGAATGGGTCAGGGTGCCGAAGAAGTCGAACAGCACCGCCTGGTAGCTGGGCATGGGGAACGCCTCCGGGCGGTCGAGGGTCGCCGGCGCGGAACCGCGTGATCGTAACGGAGTGATGACCCACCGTGTCCACCGTCATACGTGTGAGGATTACGTCTCGTGCCCCCACCTTCACCTCGGCCGACAGTGGATCCGCTGACCACTGGCGCGGTCGGACTGGCCGTGGTCGCCGTGTCGTCGTCCGCGCCGCTGATCGCGTACGCCGCTGCCCCCGCGCTGGCCATCGCGTTCTGGCGCAACCTGCTCGCGGTGGCCGTACTGAGCCCCTTCGCGCTGGTCCGGCGTCGCGCCGAACTCCGCAGGCTGATCGTGGGCGTCGGGCGGCGGGAGGGGCTGTTCTGCGTCCTGTCCGGTGTCGCGTTGGCCGGGCACTTCGCGACCTGGGTGCCGAGCGCCCAGCTCACCACGGTCGCCACGTCCACCGCTCTGGTCGCCACCCAACCGGTCTGGCAGGGGCTGATCGCCCGCGCGCAGGGGCGTCCGCTGCCCCGGGTGGTGTGGATCGGCATCGCGGTCGCGGTCGGCGGCGCGGCGGTCGCCACCGGAGTGGACGTGGGCGTGTCCGGCCGGGCCGTCCTCGGCGACGTGCTGGCGCTGACCGGCGCCATGTTCGCCGCCGTCTACACCGCCTTCGGGGAACGGGCGCGGACCAGCATCAGCACCACTACCTACACCACCATCTGCTACGGGATCTGCGCGCTGATCCTGCTGGCCCTGTGCCTGGTCGGCGGCGTACGACTGACCGGGTTCGACGGGCGTACCTGGCTGGCCATCCTGGCCCTGGTGGCCGGCGCCCAACTGCTCGGGCACTCGATGTTCAACTACGTCCTGCGGAAGATCCCGGCGACCACGGTGAGCGTGCTGATCCTGCTGGAGGCGCCCGGCGCGGCCCTGCTCGGCTGGGCCTGGCTGGGTCAGGTTCCCCGCCCGTACGCGCTGCTCGGGATGGCGATGCTGCTGGCCGGGGTGGCGGTGGTGGTGCTCGGAGGTGCCCGCGTCGGCCGCCGTGCGGCCGCACCCACCGCCCTGCCCGCCGACCCGACGCCGCTGTCCTGACGGGGATTCACAGGTACGCGTCGAAGTGCTCTGCCACCAGGTCGGTCAGTCCGTCGCCGTCCAGGCTGCCGTCGACCCGGATCACACGAATCTCCAGTCGCTCGGCCTGCACGACCGCGTCCGCCGCCACCAACTCGTCGCGTTCCCACCGGTGACGGTTCGCAAGAATCGGGTCGCTCACCCCGGCTACCGCACTGTTGGCCCGGGGTAGCCGGGTGATCTGGTGGGCCCGAAAGCCGGGGGTCGGCACCAGCACCACCATCTGCCGTACCGACTCGACGACCGGCGCGACGAGTTCCGGTCGCAGCCCCCAGCCCTCGGCCACCACCCGCCGCCCGGAAACCAGTGCGCTGAGGTCGTCGAGAACCCATTCGAAGCGACGGGGGAAGCTGTCCAGTGTCTCGGCCGCCATCCGCGCCGGGTCGGTGTGCACCCAGGCGGCGTCCGGGTCGGGGCCAGCCGGCAGCTCACCACGTCGGATGCGGTCGGCCACGCGTCGGTCGTCGTGGCCGCGAGCGTCGTGCCGGTCGTAGAGGTAGGCAGTCAGCCCGTGCCTCAGCGCCAGGTTGACGGCGACCGTGGACTTGCCGGCCCACTGCCCGCCACCGATCCACAGGGCCCGTCGCGCGGTGGCTGTCGCATCGAAATCCATGGACTCACCCTGACCGCGGTCTGAGCCAAGATCAAGTCTTGTTCCCGAGGGTCGGGGATGATGAAGTGAAGGTAGAAGGCACGCCCTGCACCTCGATGACCCGGGTGGTCGGCACGGAGCCGCCGAGAGTGGCTCGCAGCTTGCCCCGTTCCCCGTCGGCGAGGAACACAACATCAACGCTGGTTCCCTCCGCGAAGGGCCCGCCCGGCGTCTGTCCGGGTGAGGAGGGCGATCCGTTGACGACTGAGGACCGCACCCGGGACGGCTTCGCCGACTTCGTCCGGGCCGAGACCGCCGGGCTGACCCGGCTCGCGTACCTGCTGACCGGTGACCGACACCATGCCGAGGACCTGGTCCAGGTGGCACTAGCCCGGGTCGCGGTGCGATGGGAGCGGATCGCTGACCCGCGCGCCTACCTGCGCCGGGTGCTCTGCACGCAGGCGGCCAGTTGGTGGCGCTGGCGGCGGGCCCGCCCACCGGAGCGGCTCGACGGGGCGTTGCCAGAACGCCCCGGGCCGGGTGACGACACCGATCTGCGGCTGGTGCTGTCGGCGGCGCTGGCTCGGCTGACCGCGCGGCAGCGCGCGGTCCTCGTGCTGCGCTACTACGAGGACCGTACCGAGACGGAGACGGCGGAACTGCTCGGCTGTCGGGTCGGCACCGTGAAGAGTCAGACCCGCCACGCCCTCGGTCGACTCCGTGTCCTCGCCCCCGAGTTGGCCGAACTTGTCGGCCGTGACCCGCAGGAGGTGGCCCGGTGACCGCTCGGCTCTCCGAAGCGCTGCGTCGCCTCGCGGACGACGTGCCGCCCGCGCGCGTACCGGCGGGGCTCTTCGACGCGGCGCGGACCCGGCACCGTCGTCGCCGGGCCGTCGTCGCCGGCGCGCTCGCCGTCCTGGTCCTGCTCCTGGGCACCGGGTACGCGCTGCACCCGGTCGCCCTGCCGCTGCCCGCCAGCCCTCGGCACGACGCCCCGGGCCTGCCCACCCGGCTCGTCGACCCGCCGCTGCGGACCGCCTCGGTGCGGGCGTCGGCGCCGGGTGCCGCCGCGATGCTCTTCGGCGGTCCCGCCGTGCGCACCAACTGGTTCGAGACCCGGATGGCCGTGGTGGCGGCCGACGACGACCGCTACCGCGTGCTGGACGGCGATCCGGCCGTCGCGGGCTTCGAGGCGATGCTCTCCCCGGACGGCCGGGTTGTCTGGGTGGGCGCGTCGCTGCTCGATCTCAAGTCCGGAAGGACCACTACGAATCGCCCGGACGGCTATCCACTCGCCTTCGCGCCCAACGGGAAACGCCTGGTCTACGCCGACGACGACACCACGTTCACGTCCCCGAACACCTACTCCACCCCGTACGTGGGGGTCTACGACCGGGATCGCGGAACCGACGTGCTGCGGGTGCGGGTCGGCACCACCTGGGTTCCGCCGGGGCGCACGGCGGCGCTGTCGCCGGACGGCGGCGACCTCGCCCTTCAGCTCCGCGACGAGGTCTGGCTGGCCCGGGTGGACGACGCGGGCGCGGATCGGGTGGCCGAGCCGTACCGGAAGCTGCCGTTGGCGGGCGGGCGGCTCGCCGGGGCCGGGTCCTGGCTGCCGGACGGCCGTTCGGTTGCTGTCCTCGGCCGGTCCACCTGCACCGACTGCCCGGTTCCGTCCTACCGACGCACCTGGACACTGGTCCCCCGGTCCACAGTCGACGGCACTCCGCTGGCCGGCGCGGCGTTCCCGCCGTTGCGCTCCCGCTCGTTCGTGCAACTGCTCGGCTGGCGCTCGGCGGACGAGGCGGTCGCGTTGGTCGGCGTACCGGGCCCGGCGGCGGTGGACAGCCCGGAGGAGCACGACGTCGCCTGGGGGCCCTATCACGAGGTCGGCACGGAGGCGGTGGAACTCGTGGTGCTACGTCGGGGGGCGACCGCGCCGGAGGTGCTCTTCCGGACGCCGGAGGGCATCACCGACCTGTCGGTCGCCGCCGACCTCGCGATCGACGGGGCGGTGCGCGAATCCGGCCGCCCTCACTACGGGCCACCGCCGTTCTGGGCGCTCGCTGTGGGGTTCATCCTGGCGGTCCTGGTTGCGCTGCCCGTGCTGTCGTGGCTGCGACGCCGGCGCGCTCGACGGTCAGACCGACTCCTCCGCAGAGGCTAACCTCCGTGCACCTCGATGACCCGGGTCGTCGGGGCGGCCTCGCCGAGCGCGGCACGTAGGGCCGCCCGGTCCGGGTCGGCGAGGAACGACTCGTAGCCGGCCCGTCCGGCGAACCGGATCACGTGCACCTCGGTCTGCCCGTCGGTGCCGCGCAGTCGCCGCTCCAGCCGGCCGCCGTGCCGTTCGAGCAGGGCCAGCACGGCGTCCTCGTAGCGCTGCCCGGCGGCCTCGGCCCCGACGGCGAACTCGACGATCGCGACGAGTGTCAGCACACCGGCCCGCTCAGTCATCGAGACCGACGGCCTTGGCGCTCGCCGCCCACAGCCGGGCGGCGAGCTGCGGATCGGCCGCCTTGCGGAGCGGTCGACGCGGCCGACGGTCGACGTAGTAACCCCCGTTGATCAGCCGGGAGCGCTCCTGCTTGGCCAACCACACCAGGGTCTCGGCGCCCTTCTCCGGGCTGCGGAACGGCATGAACCGCATGCCGAACGCGACGAGTCTGCTGTCGTTGGCGAACCGGGTGCGGACCACCCCGGGGTGGAAGCTGTACGCGGAGATGTCCGGCCAGCGCCGGGCGGCCTCGGCGGTGAACAGGACGTTCGCCTGCTTGCTGGTGCCGTACGCGCCCAGCGGCCGGTAGTTCCGCAGGGGCTTGTTCAGGTCGTCCGGGTCGAGTGCGCCGAAGCGGTGCGCGCCGGAGGCGGTCACCACGACCCGGCCCACCCGGTCGGCGAGCAGGTTGGTCAGCAGGAACGGCGCCAGGTGGTTGGCCTGGATCGACATCTCGAAGCCGTCGACGGTGCTCAGTGGTTGCAGCGCGATCGCGCCGGCGTTGTTGGCGAGCACGTCGATCCGGTCGTACGCGGCCCGGAGTTGCTCGGCCAGTCGGCGTACGTCGTCGAGGATCGCGAAGTCGGCTCGGAACAGTTCCGGCCGCTCACCAGAGGTCTCCCGGACCCGAGCGGCCGCGGCCTGGAGACGGGCCGGGTCCCGCCCGACCAGCACCACCTGGTCGCCACGGCAGGCGAGGTGCACGGCGGCTGCCAGCCCGATGCCGGAACTGGCCCCGGTCACGACCACCAGTCGACGCCCAGTGAGATCTTCCACAGGTCCATTCACCCCGGTCATGGCGCGAGGTTACCGTGGCGTCACAACGCCCTTTGGGATCGTTAAGGTTTCGATCTGTCGTCAGGTGGCGCCGGCGTGCCCGCTGGACGCCGGAAGGAGCGCATCCATGGCCGTAGTCGGTCGCCCCCGCAGGTCCTGCCTCGCCGTGCCGGGTTCCAGCGTGAAGATGCTCGGCAAGGCCCAGGGGATCCCGGCTGACCAGGTCTTCCTCGACCTGGAGGACGCCGTCGCCCCGTTGGCCAAGCCGGACGCGCGCAAGAACATCGTGGCCGTCCTCAACGAGGGTGACTGGGCCGGCAAGACCCGGGTGGTCCGGGTCAACGACCTGACCACCCCGTGGACCTACCGGGATGTCATCGAGGTCGTCGAGGGGGCCGGCGCCAACCTGGACTGCATCATGCTGCCGAAGGTGCAGAACGCCGCCCAGGTGCAGTGGCTGGACCTGACGCTCACCCAGATCGAGAAGACGATCGGCCTGGAGGTCGGCCGGATCGGCATCGAGGCGCAGATCGAGAACGCCGCCGGTCTGGTCAACGTGGACGCGATCGCCGCCGCCTCGCCGCGCGTGGAGACCATCATCTTCGGACCGGCCGACTTCATGGCGTCGATCAACATGAAGTCGATGGTGGTCGGCGGCTTGATCCCGGACTACCCGGGCGACCCGTACCACTACATTCTGATGCGGATCCTGATGGCCGCGCGGATGCACGACAAGCAGGCCATCGACGGCCCCTTCCTGCAGATCCGCGACGTCGACGCGTTCCGCGAGGTGGCGAAGCGCTCGGCCGCGCTCGGTTTCGACGGCAAGTGGGTGCTGCACCCGGGGCAGATCGACGCCGCCAACGAGGTCTACCAGCCGGCGCAGTCCGACTACGACCACGCCGAGCTGATCCTCGACGCTTACGAGCACTACACCTCGGAGGCCGGCGGCCGGCTGGGCGCGGTGATGCTCGGCGACGAGATGATCGACGAAGCGTCCCGCAAGATGGCGCTGGTGGTCGCCGCCAAGGGCCGGGCCGCCGGGATGAGCCGCACGTCGTCGTTCACCCCACCAGCGCAGTGACGGGCCGGGCCGGGACGACAGCCGGCCCGCCCGCCGGTCAGAAGCTGCTGTTGTCGCTCGTCGCGATCGCGTAGGCGATCGCGGCAGCGTAGACGGCGAGCACCAGCACCAGGAGCCCGGTGAGAATCCAGCCGACGATGATGGCGGCCTTCGCGATCCCCGCACCGCCCTCACCGCTGAGCCGGATCTGCTTCTGGGCGACGTGCCCGAGGATCGCGCCGATCGGCGCGGTGATGCAGGACGTGAAGCCGATCATGGCCAGCACGAACGCCGCGATGGCCAACCCGTTGGTCTTCGGCGGCTGCGGGTAGCCGTAGCCGGGGTACTGCGGCGGGTAGCCGGCGGGGGCGTACCCGGCCGGGGCGTACGAGGGCATCGGCTGGGCGGCCGGCGGCTGCGCTCCGGCGTACGGGTCGACCGGGGCGTACGGGTCGATCGGGGCGTACGGGGCGACCGGGGCGTACGGGTCGACCGGGCCAGGTTGTGGAGGCACCGGCTGACCGGCCACAAGGGTCGGGTCCGGTGCGGGGCTCGACGGCTGGGCCGACCAGGTCGGATCGTTCCAGTTGCCGGGCGGCGGGGGATTGGTCATGCGGACTCTCCGTCAGGTCGGGGTGCGGAGACAGGGTAGCCAGCGCCACCCAAACCCGATGCCCCTGCTTCCGGGTGCCGCGTTGCTCGGGCCGGTCGTAACGGGCAGGATCCCTGGCATGGCATTCGACGCGCGCGCCGCGGACCGCTCCGGCAGTCGACCCCGACGGGACGTCAGCCGTCCGGGCGCGGCCCGGCGGGCCCGGACGGCCGCCCCGGCGGGCAGCCCCGGCCCCGACGAGCCGGTCGCGCTCGCCGACCCGGTCACCATGCGTCTCGACGGGCGGGTCGCCCTGGTCACCGGGGCGGGCAGCCCGGACGGCATCGGGTACGCCACCGCCCGGCGGCTCGCCGACCTGGGCGCTCGGGTGGCCATCGTCTCCACCACCCGACGCATCCACGAGCGGGCGACCGAGTTGGGGGTGACCGGCTTCGTCGCTGACCTGACCGACGAGTCCGAGGTCGGCGCGCTGGCCGACGCGGTCGCCGAGCAGTTGGGCGACGTCGAGGTGCTGGTCAACAACGCCGGCCTGGCCAGTCGGGCCAGCCAGGGCGTGCTGCGGCCGGTAGCGCAGCTGAGCTACGACGAGTGGCGTGGTGAGATCGACCGCAACCTCTCCACCGCGTTCCTGTGCAGCCGGGCGTTCATCGGGGGGATGGCCGAGCGGGGCTGGGGTCGGATCGTCAACCTGTCGGCCACGGCCGGCCCGGTCAACGCCCTGCCCACCGAGGCCGCGTACGCCGCCGCGAAGGCCGGGGTCGTCGGGCTGACCCGGGCCCTGGCCATGGAGATGATCGCCGACGGCGTGACTGTGAACGCTGTGGCACCCGGCACCATCTACACCGCGGCATCCACAATGGCGGAAATCAAGCAGGGGCTGGGCACCCCGGTGGGGCGACCGGGCACGCCGGACGAGGTCGCTGCGGCGATCAGCTTCCTCTGCTCGCCGGCCGCCTCGTACATCACCGGGCAGATGCTGGTGGTGGACGGCGGCAACAGCGTCCGGGAGGCCCGTTTCCGCTGAGCGTGACGGTCCGCGCCGGCCGTCTGTTCAGTAGCTTCCGCTGTCGCCGGTGTTGCTGAAGGCCACCAGCGCCAGCCAGCCACAGCAGGCCAGCACGGTGAGCCCGGTGAAGACGTAGCCCAGGATCAGCCCCCAGGTCGCGAGCTGGTCGCCGTCCTCGCCGCTGGTGCGGATCTGCCGCTTGGCCACGTGCCCGAGGACGGCGCCGGCCGGCGGAAACACGAAGGCGAACACCAGCGACAGGATCGCCAGCACGTTGGTGCCCCGACCCGTCCCGGACGGCGGTGGGCCGTACTGACCGTAGGGGCCCTGCGGGGGGTACGGCGGCTGCTGGCTCCAGTGCGCCGACTGCTGCGGCCCCTGGTGGCCGTACGACGGCTGGTCACCGGGTGGCCCGTACGGTGAGCGTTCCGCCGGTAGCTCGTACGCCGGCTGGTCCGGCTGTGGCGCGTACGGCGGTTGGCCGGCCGGCGGTGGCGCGTACGGCGACTGGTCCCTGGGTGGCTCGTAGGGTGACGGCGGTTGCTCGTCCGCGGGCGGTCCCGACGGCGGCGGGTAGCTCACAGCTGTCCTCCTCCTGCCGGTGCCGGAAAAGTCCCTCTTGCCGGACGCTACCCGCAGCGGTGAACCTTTTCACAGCGGTTGTGTGGACTGGTCACCTTGGCCTCGCCGACCCGAGAGGCCGATACTGACCCAGCGTTCAGTTACCCATGAGTAGTGCGCGGATCCCCGGAGGCTGAGATGGCCCGACTCGCCCAGACGCCCGGCCTGACCGATGTGCAACAGTCGATCCTGGAGACCGTTCGGGACTTCGCCGACAAGGAGATCATTCCGCACGCGCAGCGGCTGGAGCACGCCGACGAGTACCCCACCGACATCCTCGACGGGATGCGCGAGATGGGGCTCTTCGGCCTCACCATCGACGAGGAGTACGGCGGGCTCGGCGAATCACTGCTCACCTACGCGCTGGTGGTGGAGCAACTGTCCCGAGGTTGGATGTCGATCTCCGGCATCGTCAACACCCACTTCATCGTGGCGTACCTGATCTCCCAGCACGGCTCTGCCGAGCAGAAGGCCCACCTGCTGCCGAAGATGGCCACCGGCGAGGTGCGCGGAGCGTTCTCCATGTCAGAACCGGGTTGCGGTTCGGACGTCGCGGCGATCGGGTCCCGCGCCGTACGGGAGGGTGACCGCTACGTGCTCAACGGGCAGAAGATGTGGCTCACCAACGGGGCGTACTCCTCGGTGGTGGCCACCCTGGTCAAGACCGACACCGGCGCGGAGTCCGTCTACGGCAACATGAGCACCTTCCTGCTGGAGAAGGAGCCGGGCTTCGGTGAGACAGCTCCCGGCCTCACCATCCCCGGCAAGATCGAGAAGATGGGTTACAAGGGCGTCGAGACCACCGAGATGGTGCTCGACGGCGTGACAGTGCCCGACTCGGCGATCCTCGGTGGCGCCGACCAGGTGGGCCGTGGCTTCTACCAGATGATGGACGGCATCGAGGTGGGGCGGGTCAACGTGGCCGCTCGCGCCTGCGGCATCTCCATCCGCGCCTTCGAGTTGGCGGTGAGCTACGCCCAGCAGCGCAAGACCTTCGGCCAGCCCCTCGCCAAGCACCAGGCGATCGCGTTCAAGCTCGCCGAGATGGGCACGAAGATCGAGGCCGCGCACGCCCTCATGGTCAACGCCGCCCGGCTCAAGGACGCCGGTCAGCGCAACGACGTCGAGGCCGGAATGGCCAAGCTGCTCGCCTCGGAATACTGCGCCGAGGTCGTCCAGGAGGCGTTCCGCATCCACGGCGGCTACGGCTACTCCAAGGAGTACGAGATTGAGCGGCTGATGCGCGAGGCCCCGTTCCTGCTCATCGGCGAGGGCACCTCGGAGATCCAGAAGACCATCATCAGCCGAGGCCTCCTCAAGGAATACAAGCTCTAACCGCCCCGCCGTTAGGTGAGGCGGGTTAGCGCGTTCACGGCGCGTTCTACGGCCAGGCAGCGGTCTTCCACGTAGTCCATGCCGGCCTCTTCGGCGATCTGCCGCGCTTCGGCCGAGATGATGCCCAGCTGCAGCCAGACCGCTGGGGCGCCGATCGTCGCCGCATCGCGGACGACCTGCACGGCGTCGGCCGCCGGCCGGAACACGTTCACCAGGTCGACCGGGTGCGGGATGTCCGCAAGAGTCTTGTACGCCCGCTCCCCGAAGAGTTCATCGACCATCGGGTTGACCGGGATGATCCGCCAGCCGTGTCGCTGCATCTGCAACGGCACGCTGTGCGCGGCCTTGTTGGGGTCGCGGGACGCGCCCACGACGGCGATCACGGCGGAGTCGGCGAGGATCTGCTGAGCGGTACGCACCCGCCGACTGTAGCTCCGACTACAGCAGTGTCAGCTGCTCGGCTGCCGACGGTGGCGGCGGCTCGGGCAGGTTGCGGTTGTCGCCTCGCTCAGCGCGGTGCAGCCCGTGCCGGCGGGCGGCGATCCGCACCCGCGCGGTCAACTCCCGCTGGTACGCCTGCGGGGCGTACGCGCCGGCCCGGTAGAGCTCGCGGTAGCGGGGCACGAGCTGCGGGTGCTCGCGGGCGAGCCAGTGCGCGTACCACTCCCGGGCGCCGGGGCGCAGGTGCAGGGGCAGGGCGGTCACGCTGGTCGCACCGGCGGCGGCGATCGCCGACACGGTGGCCTCGATCGACTCGTCGCTGTCGCTGAGGCCGGGCAGGATCGGGGCCATCAGCACGCCGACGGAGAAGCCCGCGTCGGCGAGTGCCCGCACCGCGTCCAGCCGGCGGCGGGGGTGTGGGGTGCCCGGCTCGACGGTGCGCCAGAGGTGCTCGTCGACGAACCCCACCGAGAAGGAGATGCCCACCGTGGTCACCTCGGCGGCCTGGCGCAGCAGCGGCAGGTCGCGCAGGATCAGCGTGCCCTTGGTGAGGATCGAGAACGGGTTGGCGAAGTCGCGCAAGGCACCGATGATCTGCGGCATCAGCCGGTAACGACCCTCGGCGCGTTGGTAGCAGTCGACGTTGGTGCCCATCGCCACGTGTGCGCCCCGCCAGCGCGGCGCGGCCAGCTCCCGCCGGACCAGCTCGCCGGCGTTGACCTTGACGATCACCTTCCGGTCGAAGTCGGCACCGGCGTCAAGGTCGAGATAAGTGTGAGTATTTCTCGCGAAACAGTATCGGCATGCATGAGAACAGCCACGGTATGGGTTGATCGTCCACTCGAACGGAACGCGGGACTGCCCGGGCACCCTGTTGAGGATGGACTTGGCCTGCACCTCGTAGAAGGTCATCCCGGCGAACTCGGGGGTGTCGAAGGTGCGGGCGACGGCGCCGGGCAGCGCCAGCGGCAGGGGTGGCGTCGCTGGCGCTGCCCGCTCGGGGTCTCCCTCGACCGGGGGAGCGGTGAGGTTGTCCCAGCGCATGGGCACTATTCGAACACGTGTACGAGGTGAGCGCAAGTGACTTGCCGTGCACCGGGGTGGTCGGAGAGCGGAGGATGTAGGCCATGGAGACGTCGACCTTCGTCTACGACGGGGACTGTGCGTTCTGCACGAGCTGTGCGCAGTTCATCGAGCGCCGCATCCCCACCGCCGCCCGGGTGGTGCACTGGCAGTTCGCCGACCTGGACGCGCTCGGCCTCACCGTGGCCGCGTGCGAGGAAGCCGTGCAGTGGGTGGGTGCGGACGGCTCGCGGGCCGCAGGCCCGGACGCCATCGCGAAGCTTCTCGCCGCGAGCGGTCCGCTCTGGCGGGTCGCCGGTGCAGGCCTGCGGATTCCTCCGGTACGCGCCACGGCCTGGCCGGTGTACCGCTGGGTGGCGCGCAACCGGCACCGCCTGCCGGGCGGCACAGCTGCCTGCTCCCTGCCCCAGGAGGCTCGGGATGGGCTCTACGGCCCGGCCGGTCGCCCGACCACCGGAGCCTGATCGTCAAGAGCCCGCTCCGCGCCGGAATCGCTCCGGAGGTCGCGGACGCAGTGCCGGCCGGCTCCGCGCGTCGGAACCGGCCGGCTCAGGAAGCGACTCAGTGGTTGTGCTCGGCCAACTGCTTGCGGACGTCATCCATGTCCAGCGCCTCGACCTGCTCGATCAGGTTCTCCAGGGCGGACTCGGGCAGGGCGCCCGGCTGGGCGAAGACGATGACGCCGTCACGGATCGCCATGATCGTCGGGATCGACCGGATGTCGAACTTGGCGCCCAACTCCTGCTGCGCCTCAGTGTCGACCTTGCCGAAGACGATGTTCTGGTGCTTCTCCGAGGAACGCTCGTAGACCGGGGCGAACCGCTTGCACGGACCACACCAGTCGGCCCAGAAGTCGACCAGGACGATGCCGTCGTTGCCGGTCACCTCGTCGAAGTTCGCCGAGGTCAGCTCAACGGTTGCCATTGCACTCTCCGATCACCGCGGTTTATCTACGTCCCGTAGAACCAGGGCTGACCGTATCGAATTCCCGGGCGGCGGGGCACGAAACGTGCTCGGGGCTGCCGGGGGGCGCTGCGGGTCATCGACACGCGTCTGTTAACACCCGACCTGCGGAACGCAAGTGCGTCGTGCACTTGCGTGACCTGCGGTAATGGGAGCGTTTCCAGGGAGATCCACCCGATTGAGCTCTACGAATCGGTAACTTGGGCCTTGACAAGGAGGTATCCGGCCTGCGGAGATCGCTGATCAACCTCCGACTCGTCACTGAGAGTAATGTTACAAAAAGATAAATGTGACCGCGATCTCTGTTGAACCTACGCAGGCGTAGGGCAGAATTCCTCACATCAGAGCGTGGGCGGCGGGTGCCGGGGAGGGCCCCGCCGCTCATTGCGTCTCCCCCCTGGTGAGTGACCGGTGTGACATTTCCGCCGCCGTCGCGCCCCGCCGGTCGCCTTAACCATCGGTAAGGCATGCTGTGCCGAACTCCATCGCCGCCCGTCGAAGGGACCAGCATGCAGTTCGGTCGCTACTACGAGGAGTTCGAGGTCGGCGCGGTCTACCGGCACTGGCCGGGCAAGACCGTGACCGAGTACGACGACCACCTCTTCTGCCTGCTCACCATGAACCACCACCCGCTGCACATGGACGCGCACTACGCCGCGACGGCCAGCCAGTTCAAGCGCAATGTCGTGGTCGGCAACTACATCTACTCGCTGCTGCTCGGCATGTCGGTGCCCGATGTGAGTGGAAAGGCGATCGCCAACCTGGAGGTCGAGTCGCTGCGGCACGTAGCGCCGACCTTCCACGGCGACACCATCTACGGCGAGACCACGGTGCTGGACAAGCGTGAGTCCGGCTCGAAACCCGACCGGGGCGTGGTGTCCGTGGAGACTCGCGGCTACAACCAGGACGGCACCATGGTCTGCGTCTTCCGGCGCAAGGTGATGGTCCCCAAGCGGGAGTACGCGGAAGCTGCGGCGCCCGACGGAGTGGATCCCGAACGGCCCAGCTTCCCCGAGCCGCGCTGACCGTCGCGGCCGGCTCGACCGTCGCCGCACACCGGGCTCCTTCCCCGCTGCGGGTCTGCTGGGGAAGGGGCCCTGTTCCCGCCTCGGGGCATATGCTGACGCCGGAGGTTCCGATGAGCCACTCCGTCGCGGGAGAGCCGCCCTCTGCCGGCCGCCGAGCCGCACCCTTGACCACTGCTGTCTACTCCGCCGCCGAGTGGGATCTGCTCACCGGTCTGCCCGGTCGCGTCCTCGTCGCCGCCGCCGCGCCCGGTCCCGGCCGGATGGAGCGTGGGGTCAAGGCGGGCCTGGCCGGCCTGGATGCCGTGGCCGCCGGTCGAGCCTCCGACAGCGACCTGGTCCGCGCGGTGGTCGCCGCGATCTACGCCCGCCACGACGGCGCCGCGCCACCCGCCGAGCGCCTCACCGATCTGGTGGACCTGCTGGCGGCCTGCCGGGCGGCGAGCCGGGTCCTACGGCGGCGGGCCGACCCCGCCGACTCGGCCGCGTACCGCCAGTGGGTGCAGTCGGTCGCGGCCCGGGTCTGTCGCGCGGTGCCCGGCGTCGGCGCGCGCCGGGTGGACCCACCGGCCAGCCCGGCGGACCGACGCTTCCTGGACCGGCTCGGCGCCGCCCTCGACCTGGGTTGACCGGCAGGTCGTCGCACCGGGCGCGGACGCGGTCCGTACCCTCTGATGACCGTGACCGACGACCAGCTTGAGGTGGGCGTGGGCCCCTGGCCGGGGGACCCACCGGACGACAGCCGTTACGACCCGCAGTTGCTCGCGGAGGGGGATCGGCGCAATGTCGTCGACCGCTACCGCTACTGGCGGCACGAGGCGATCGTGGCCGACCTGGACCGGCACCGGCACGGCTTTCACGTCGCGATCGAGAACTGGCAGCACGACTTCAACATCGGCACGGTGGTGCGCAACGCCAACGCGTTCAACGCCGCCGAGGTGCACATCGTCGGACGGCGACGGTGGAACCGGCGCGGCGCGATGGTGACCGATCGGTACCAGCACGTGCGGTACCACGAGACGATCGAGGAATTCGTCGCCTGGGCGGCCGGGCGGCGTCTGCCGGTGTTCGGCATCGACAACCTGCCCGGGTCGCGTCCGCTGGAGACCGGCACCCTGCCGCGCGACTGCGTCCTGCTGTTCGGCCAGGAGGGGCCCGGGCTCTCCGCGCCGGCCCGCGCGGCGTGCGACCAGCTCTACTCGATCGCCCAGTACGGCTCGACGAGGTCGATCAACGCGGGCGTGGCCAGCGGAATCGCGATGCACGCCTGGATCCGTGCGCACGCGGGCACGCCGCCGGACTGACCCCCGTACGGTGCCGAATCGGACGTTCCGGCTTGACGTGCCGGCGGCCCGGGGAGACGGTGGGGATGTGAGTGTCGCGGTGAGTTGTCCGAGATGCGGGGGCCCGGTACGGGCGCCGGATCTGATGAACACCGACTCGAGGTGTGTGCACTGCGGCCCGGTGCCGCCGTTGCACGTGCCCGAGCACATCGGAGCGGAGATCGTGGCGAGCGTGGTGGACCGCATCGCCGCGACCGCCGATCCGCCGGTGACGCCCTTGTGGTGCCCGTGGCCGCTGCCGCCCGGTTGGACGCTCACCGGCGTGGCGTACGCCGGGGACGAACGGACGGGAGTAAGGGCGACCGCGTTGGCCTGCGCGGGTCCGGCGCCGCTCGGCGGCGGTCCTGCCGATCTGGTCTTCGTGGCCGAGGAACCCGGTGTGGGCCTGGGCACCCGGCTCGCCGGCCTGACCGGCCCTGATCCAGGGCCGGAGTTGGTCGACGCGCTGACCGACCCGGGGTCGGGTCATCCTGACCACGTCGGACAGGCGAAGATCAAGGTCGGCGGGCATCCGACTCCACTGTGGTTGGTGAATTCGCCGACAGATCGAAGCGCGTACGCGGGCGAAGCTCGGGGAATGTGGCTCCATGCGATAGCCTGGCCGGCGAGTGCGGGTCACCTGCTCGCGGAAGACGTCGTGCTACACGACCTGACCGAGTGGATGCCGCCCGAGCTCGTGTACGGCGCACCGTCCCCGTACTTACCCGGGAGGGCTTGACAACTCTCCAGGATTGACGGAGAACGGACGCAGATATTCACTGTACGACACCACACTGATACTCTGGGTGCCGCTGCGGTAATGGGACCCGGCGCCGCGCGAGAGGATGGCCCGCCATGGTCAAGAAGGTCCTCACCTGGGCCGGAATCGCATTCTTGATCTTCTTCGTCGCCTATCGGCCAAACTCTGCGGCGGACGTGTTCAAGTCGCTCGGCGGCGGGATCATGGATATCGCCCAGGGGTTTGGCGACTTCTTCACCAGCCTCGTCGCCTAGCCGCCGATGGGCAGCCCCTCCGGTCCACCCTTCGACCCGGACGACCCCGACCGGGAACGCCGCGAGCGTGACACCGAGCCGATTCCGCGGGTCGGGCCCGATGACGGCCCGGGCTACGGGTCCGGTGCCGGCCTGTCCGACGGTCCGTCCCTTTCGGACGACGTCGGCTACGGCGACGGGCCCGGCTACGCCGGCCAGGGTCGTTCCGGTCGGGGATGGATCCGTGATCCGGAGGCCAGCTACCAGCCGCCGCAGATCTCCGAGGACGAGCTGGCCGGGTTGCGCGCCGACGCGACCGGCTCGACCCCTCGGCGGGTGCTGCCTCTGGAAGACGAGCCCAGCTCGTTGGTGGCTCGATACCTCTTCCCCACCGAGCGCTACCGGGGCGAGTGGAAGCGGCACTGGATCCACCTCACCACCCCGCTGCTGATCGGCATCGCGGCGACCTTCGTGCTCGGCTACCTCTCCGGCTTCCTCGCTGGGCAGAACGTGGGTGCGCTGACCACCATCGCCGTGCTGATCTGGTTCGCGGTCATGGGTTGGGTGGCGTGGAAGGTCGCCGACTGGTGGTATGACCGTTTCATCCTGACCAACAAGCGGGTCATGGTGGTCAACGGCATCATCACCCGCCGGGTCGCCATGATGCCGCTGGTCCGGGTCACCGACATGAAGTACGAGCAGACCCCGACCGGCCGGGCGCTCAACTACGGCACCTTCGTGCTGGAGTCCGCCGGCCAGGAGCAGGCGCTCCGCGAGATCAAGAACCTGCCCAACCCGAACGAGCTCTACCTGCGCGTCGTTGAGGAGATGTACGAGCCGCAGGCGGTCGAGGCGCGGCTCGGCAAGGAGGCCGACGAGGCCAAGGCCGACGACGGTGCGTGAAGGTTTTTGACCGAACATCGGAGCAAGTGCGCACCTTTCGTCATGGACCAAAGCGCCTCTGACGTGGCACTCTGCCAGGACAGCAGGGGTGTGGAGGTGGGTGGTGGCGAGCAAGGACTCGTTGGAGGAGCAGTTCCGCGAGTTCGTCGCGGCACGCTCCGCCGCGCTCCTGCGCACCGCTTACCTGCTCACCGGAGACTGGGCCACGGCCGAAGATCTGCTCCAGACTGCGCTGACCAAGACCTACCTCGCGTGGAAGCGGCTCGGCGGGATCGAGGCGGTCGAGCCGTACGCCAGGCGTGTGATGGTCAACACATCGACCAGCTGGTGGCGGCGGCGCTGGCACGGCGAACGCCCGACCGAGGTGCTGCCCGAACAGGCCGGTGTCGACGAGATCGAGCAGCAGCTCGACCGTGACCTGCTCTGGCGTCATCTACGGGAGCTGCCCAACCGGCAGCGGGCAGTGCTGGTGCTGCGCTACTACGAGGACATGTCGGAGGCGCAGACCGCCGCGATGCTGGACATCTCGCCGGGCACGGTGAAGAGCCAGACGTCGCGGGCGCTGGCCACGCTGCGTCGGCGACTGGGTGCGAACGCACCGGAACTGGCCGGCGTCGCCGGCCAGCCGACCGCTACCGAGAGTCGATCGGGCGCGAGGGGTGCCGCCGGCCGGACGACGGGCTCGAACTCCCGAACCGGAGGGCTCCCGGTCACCGACGCCGCTGCCACACCCAGGCCGGGGCGGTCGGCTGGCCGACCCGTGCCCCGCCCGGCCGCTCCGCGCACCGCCGTGCCGCGTTCGATCGCCCCACCGGTCGTGCTGCCCACCGCCCCGGCGGCCGTGCCCGTCGGCACGGGCTCCGGGGAGCAGCAGTGAGCGAACTACGCGGTCAGCACGACAACCTGACGGACGGCCCGGCGCGTTCATACCAGGTGCGGCCTGACGAGCTGGAAGGTGCGGTGCGGGAGACCCTCTCGCGCCAGGTGGCTCGTACCCGCCCCCTGAGCGTCGATCCCGCGGGCAAGGCCATCCGCCGCGCGAACCGGATCCGGCGTCGACGTACCACTGTCGGCCTCGCCCTCGGGGCGGTCACCGCCGTGCTGCTCAGCGTCGGCATGACTCAGCTCGGTGCCGAGACCAGGCGGGACGGGTCACCCATCGTGGTGATCGGCGACCCGGACCCGGCCAACCGACCGCTCCCGACCGTCACCATTCCCGGCCCCGCGCCGTCGCCCGCTCCCGTGGTCGGCCAGACGCTGCTCAGCACCGACGGACGGCGGATGGTGCTGCAGGACGTCGGGCCAGCCGAACGCGCGCAGCCCCTGCCCGGCGGTGACGGTTGGCTGGTGGTCGGCGCGCCGAGCACCGCAGGGCGCTCTCTGTGGGTGGTGCGGGACGACGGCCTGGTGCAGGTGCTGCTGGCCGGGGCAGGCGCGATCGTGCTGGCCCCGGACAGCCTCCAGGTCGCCTGGCGCGACGGAGGCGACCTGCTGGTGGCGGGCGTGGTCGGCACCCAGCTCATCGGGGCGGTACGCACCCCGGTTCCTGCGGCGGCGGAACCCGTCCGGTTCGTCGCTGACAGCGTGCTGGTCCGACTCGACCCGGCCGACGGCGGTCACACCCTCTGGCGGCCCGGTGCGGGGCCGTTGCCCAAGGCCCCCGACCACAAGAGCCTCAATGTCTACGGGCTGCTACCCGACGGGCGGCTCGTCGGCCAGGTCGCCACGAGCGATTCTGGCCGAATCTGCCTCGCCGTGCTTGCCCCGACCCGGCACCTGGACCCGGTACGCACCGGTTGTGGTCCAGACGTCAGTCACGATGGCGTCGGCGGGCTCTCACCGGACGGGCGGTGGCTGCTGGTGAACGGAGGGACCGGCGAGGCCGACCGTTCTCTGCTGGTCGACCTGCAACGGCTCGGGCCGGCCGCGACCGCTGTGACGGCCGGGCCGCCGATGACCGGGTCGATCGTCTGGAGCGACGAGACCCACGCCTCCTACCTCGACGCCGCCGGCGATCTGGTCGAGGTCGACGTCAGCCAGGTGCGGGCGGGAAAGCCCGCCAGCCCCGCTGCGGTGCCCGGGATGCCCGCCGGAGAGCGGCCGATCCTGGTGGAGCGTCTCTGACCGCGGGTGACCCGACCAACCCATGTGAGCCGGGCTCGCTGTTTCCTCGGTAGCGTCGGGCGGTGACCTCGCGTACCGGCTCCGCCCCCCGGATCGACCTGCACACCCACTCGACGGCCAGCGACGGCACGCTGACCCCGGCCGAGCTGGTCGGCGCTGCCTTCGACGCCGGGCTGGACGTGCTGGCGATCACCGACCACGACACCACCGCCGGCTGGGCGCCGGCCGTGGGCGCACTGCCGCCAGGCCTGCGTCTGGTCCGGGGTGCGGAGTTGTCGTGTCGCTGGTCCGGCGCGCAGCCGGCGGTGCCGCTGCACCTGCTCGCGTACCTGTTCGACCCGGAGCACCCGGAGCTGGTGGCCGAGCTGGCCCGGGTTCGGGCCGCCCGGGAAGAGCGCGGCGAACGGATGGTCGCTCTGCTGCGGGCCGACGGCATCGACGTGAACTGGCCGGACATCCTGGCCGGCGCGGGTGGTGGCACCGTGGGCCGCCCGCACCTTGCGCAGGCGCTCATCCGCGCCGGTCTGGTCGGCAGCGTCCGGGAGGCGTTCGGCCCGAGCTGGCTGGGCGAGCGGTACCGGCTGCCCAAGGAGGACATCGACGTGTTCCGGGCGGTTCGACTGGTCCGGGCGGCGGGAGGTGTGCCGGTCTTCGCCCACCCGCGCGCCACCCGACGCGGCCGGGTGGTGCCCGACGAGCTGATCGTCGAACTGGCTGCCGCCGGGCTCGCCGGGCTCGAGGCCGACCACGAGGACCACAGCCCGGCCGAGCGGGAACACGTGCGGGCGCTCGCCGCCGAGCTGGGTCTGTTCGTCACCGGCTCCTCGGACTTTCACGGCACCCACAAGACGGTTCAGCTCGGCGCGTTCAGCACCAGCGCCGAGGCGTACGAGCGGATCGTCGCCGACGGGGTGACCGAGGTCGCTTCGGGCTGATCCGGGTATTTCGCCCATCTCGACGAGGCTAGGTTGATCACGTGGATCTGAAGCTGTTCGGCGAGGTTTTCGTGACCCTGCTGGTGATCACCGACCCGCCGGGCATGATGCCGATCTTCCTGGCGTTGACCGGCCCCCTGCCAGCCCGCGACCGCAACCGGGCGGCCTGGCAGGCCGTCGCGTTGGCGCTCGGCGTCATCGTGGTCTTCGCGGTGGCGGGGCAGACCCTGCTCGACTATCTGCACGTGGACCTGCCGGCGTTGCAGGCGGCCGGTGGGCTGCTGCTCGTGCTCGTCGCCCTGGAACTGCTGACCGGCAAGGCCGACGACCCGAGCCAGCAGGTCACCTCCAACATCGCGCTGGTGCCGCTGGGCACGCCGCTGCTGGCCGGCCCGGGCGCCATCGTGGCCACCATGCTCTTCGTCCAGCAGGCCGACGGGCTGGGAGAGTTCAGCGCCATCGCCGTGGCGATCCTCGCCGTGATGGTCGCCGTCTGGATCGTCCTGCGGTTCTCCGGCGGCATCGTGAAGATCCTCCGGCCGGGCGGGATCGAGGTGCTGACCCGGATCGCCGGCCTGCTGCTGGCCGCGATCGCCGTGCAGCTCATCGCCGACGCGGTGGCCGCCTTCGTCACGCACTACGTGAACATGACCTGACGGCACGCGCGCGATGTCGGGGGCGGATGGCAGGATCGCAGGCGTGCGACGATCCTCATCAGCGGGGCGGCCGGCCGCCGGCGGTCGGGCCCCTCGGCAGCGGGCCGGCGACGCCGAGCAGCTCGGCTTCGAGGGCATGCCGGAGCGGCTGTTCGTCTGCACCCCGAGCAAGCTCGGCGCGTACGCGGACTGCCCGCGTCGCTACCGCTACTCCTACGTCGACCGACCCGCCCCACCCAAGGGCCCGCCGTGGGCGCACAACTCGCTCGGCGCCAGCGTGCACACCGCCCTGAAAAACTGGTATGCGCTGCCCGCCGACCGGCGGCGCCCCGAGGCGCTGGCCACGCTGCTCAAGGGCACCTGGGTGCGCGAGGGCTACCGCGACGACGAGCAGGAGCGGGCCGCCTACCGGCGGGCGTTGGGCTGGCTGGAGGCGTACGTCGAGACGCTGGAGCCGGATTCCGACCCGCTCGGCGTGGAGCGGGTGGTGGCGGTCAAGACCGCCGTGTTGGCGTTCAACGGCCGAGCCGACCGGATCGACTCGCGGCCCGGGCCGGAAGGGCCGGAGCTGGTCATCGTCGACTACAAGACCGGTCGCACCGGCCTCGACACGGACGACGCCCGGGGCTCTCAGGCGCTGGCGCTCTACGCGTACGCCGCCGAGCGGGTGTTCCGTCGGCCGTGCCGCCGGGTGGAGCTGCACCACCTACCGACCGGCACCGTCGCCGGCCACGACCACACCGTCGAGTCGCTGGCCCGACAACTGACCCGCGCGGAAGAGACAGCCCGCGACATCATGGCCGCTGAACGGGCAGTCGCCGACGGCGCCGACGCGGACGAGGCTTTCCCGGTGACGCCCAGCCCGCGCTGTGGCTGGTGCGACTTCCGGCGGCACTGCCCGACGGGCGCGCAGGTCCCGGGCAAGGAGCCGTGGGCGGCCATGGACCGGCCCGCCGACGGTTGACGTCCCGTAATGAGGGCCGGGTCAGCCGGTCAGCGAGGCGGCGGCGTGCCGCGCGGCCCGCTCCTTGGCTGCCTGCATCAACGGCCCCTCCAGATAGCGACGGGGCACGGCGGCCAAGGCCAGCCGCAGCGCCCGCACGGTGAGGTCCGCCGACAGCGCGGTGGTCGGTAGACCCAGACCGCCGTACATTCGGCGCGCCCACGTCGGCAGCAGCGCGAACGCGGTGCCGGCGATCCCCAGGTACGCCCAGCGCGGCGGACCCAGCGTGAGCCCCAACCGGACCGGCAGGCTGAGCTTCCACGGCAGCGGCGGGGCGGTGAGGAACACCGCCGTCTCGGCGGCCTCCCGGGTCATCCGCAACTGTGGCCGTACCGCCTCGTAGTAGTCCGCGACCTCGGCGGCGGTGCCCGGGACGGTGGCCGGGTCCAGACCGACCAGGGCGGCGGCGCGCCGCTGCTCGGTGTAGTAGCCGTCCACCTCGTCGTCGCTCAGCGGCAGCCCGGCGCGCCGGGCCGTGCTCAGGAACGACTCGACCTCGGTCACGTGCACCCAGCGCAGCAGGTCCGGTTCGTCGATCCGGAACTCCTCACCGGTGCGCTCGTCGGTGGCCCGTAGCCGGTCGTGCAGGCGGCGCAGCCGGGCCCCGGCGGCCTGCGCCTCTGCTGTGGTCCCGTAGACGGTGGTCGCCACGTAGGTGGCGGTCCGGACCAGTCGGCCCCAGGCGTCGGTGCGGTAGTTGCTGTTCTGTGCGACCCCGGCCATGGCCCGTGGGTGCAACGCCTGGAGGTAGAGCGAGCGCAGGCCGGCGACGATCAGGATCGGCTCCTCGTGCACCTTCCACGTGACCGAACCCGGACCGAAGAGGCCGAGGTCATCGGAGTCCACCGCTCAAGACTGCCACGGTCGGTCGGCGTCGCCGGTCACGTGCCGCCGGTGCGACGCCTGGACCGCCGGTCAGACGTCGGCGGAGCGGCGTGCCCGGCAGCCCGGGCAGAGGCCCCAGAAGGTCACCTCGGCCTCGTCCACCTCGAACCCGTGCGCGGCGTTCGGCTCCAGGCACGGGGCGCTGCCGACCGCGCAGTCGATGTCGGCGATCTCACCGCAGCCCCGGCAGACCACGTGGTGGTGGTTGTCACCCACTCGTGCCTCATAACGGGCAGGGCTGCCTGCCGGCTCGATCCGGCGCGACAACCCGGCCCGGGACAGCGCGCCCAGCACGTCGTAGACCGCCTGGGTGGAGACCGAGTCGAGGCGTTCACGGACCTGCCGGGTGATCTCGTCGACCTCCAGGTGGCCACCGCCGGCCAGCACGTCGAGCACCGCGAGGCGTGGCCGCGTGACACGCAGGCCCCTCGACCGCAGCAGCTCCTCGGCACCGGACATCCGCCAATGACAGCACGCCCGCTCGGCATCGACAACCGTCGCGTGCCCCGGGTGGCCACCGACACAGCCAGGCAAGATCGGGAGTACGGCCCACCGGATGAACCCGAACGACCCGGCGCGCGTGTCTCCGGTCGAGAGCCTGGGGACGATCGGCGGACCATAGGCTGATCACCCCTGACCATGATCCACCTGGAGGGTTCGATGTTCGAGGAGATCCTGGGTCTACCGGTACACGTCCTGGTGATCCACGCGGTCGTCGTGTTCGTGCCGCTGCTCGCGGTGCTGGCCGTCGCGTACGCGGGGCTGCCGCGGTGGCGACACCGGCTGGACTGGGCCCTGGGCCTCCTCGCGGTGGCCGCGCCGGTGACCGCCTACGTCGCGGTCAAGTCGGGTGAGGCGCTCACCGACGCACTGGTAGCCCGCGGCTTCCAGGGACCGATCCTCGATCAGATCTTCGAGCACTCCCGCTACGGCGACATCCTGTTCCGCATCGTGGTGCCGCTCGGGATCGTGGCCATCCTGCTGCTCGTGGCGACAAGTGAGCACCCCCGGGTGCCGCAGCTGCCCGCGGTGGTCACCCCGGTGCTGGCGGTAGCGGCCGTGGCGCTTGCCATCGCCGCCCTGGTCTACGTCTACCTGACGGGCCACTCCGGTGCCGAGACCGTCTGGGGCAACACCCTCTGAGTAGCTGGTTCGGGGCCGCGCATCAGAAGATGACTCGCGAGCAGAGCAGACAGAGCAGGACCAGCAGCACCACGCCGGCCGCCGCGCCGAAGCCGTAGGTGACCCGCTGCGAGCGCTGCTCGGCCGCGTCCAGGTCGGCCATGTCCTGCGGCGGCAGCTGTCGCGGCGGCGCCGGCTGCAGGTGTACGGGTGGACGCCAACCCGCCGGCGGCGGCACGCTCGGCGGCGGGCCCGAGTATCCGCTGGGCGGGTGCCCCGTCGATGCTGGCCTGGCGTGCCCGGTTGGCGGCAGGTTGGTGGGCCCGGCCGGTGGTGGGCCGGCGTGCCCGCTTTGCGGCGGGTTGGCGTGCCCGGTTGGCGGTGTCGTCGCGGGCGCGGCGGGAGGCTGGTCCGCCACCGCGTCGTCGCCGGTGTCGGGCCGTCGCCAGTAGTCGTCCGGGGTGCTGCCACCGCTGGGGGTCGTCACGCCGTCCGACGCTACCAACGCCGCCGGCTGCCCGGTCGTTTCTGGCCGGCGTGCCCACGGTCGTCGACCCGGCCCTTCCTGGCCGGGATGCCGCGCTCGGCGGCTCGGCCGCCGCCGTCGGCTGCGCTAGTCTTGCCGCTCGTGAGCACCGAAGACCCTGGTACGCCCGGCGCGCGCGGAGACGATGACCGCGCCGTCGACCTGAGCGACGACTTCGTGGTGCTGCCCGAGCAGACCTCTGACGACACCGACCGTGGTTGGGGCGAGCGGTCGAGCGGCAACGACGACTGGCTGCTCGCCGAGCGCCCGCCGCACTGGGACTGACCCTGGCGGCTCGGCCGGTCCGGGTCGGCGCGTGACCCGGGGGTGTCGGGGAAGCCTGTGCTGGACTCGGCCGATCGGCCTTCGTCGACCTGCCGGGCGGTGCTGGCCGGCTCCAACGGTGCGTCGGAGGGCACGGCGGTCGGCGGGCATCCGGCCGGGGGTTGCAGGACGGCGGCGGCCAGGCCGAGCAGCGCGGCGACCAGACCGGCCCGGAGCAGCGTAGGCCCGCCGGGCAGAGAAAACTGACGCAGCGGGCGCAGAGCCCGCGCGGAATCCGGATCTTCCATCGCCTCTGCTGCCTCCCGTCCCCCGAGTGCCGCAGCGGCACCCGTGGACGGCAGGCTAGGCGCTTTCGCGCTACCTCGGTCGGCCCGATGTCGACGCCTGTGGACAACCGACCGGCCTGTGGACAACGTCCAGCCGTCGGTTCGATCTGCTATGGCGACGGGATCGACTCGGGATCAAGGGTTGGCCCGACCCGTGGGGTCGGGCCTTCGACGATCAGGACGCGGAGCTTGCCGCCGCCGCCTTGCCGCCGCTCGATCCGCCCGAGGACGAGGCCGAAGACGACCCCGAGGAGGACGACGAGCCCGAGGACGACCCCGAAGAGGACGAGGACCCCGAAGAGGACGACGAGGACGAGCTGTCGCTGGAGGACGACTCGGACTTCGCCGGCTTGCTCGCCGTGCCACCGGCCGTCGTCTCGGAGCCCGACGCCCGGGAGTCGGTGCGGTAGAAACCCGAACCCTTGAAGACGATGCCGACCGAGTTGAAGACCTTGCGCAGCCGCCCCTCACACGCCGGGCACTCGGTCAGCGGGTCGTCAGAGAAGGACTGCACCGCCTCGAGCTGGTGACCGCACGTGGTGCAGGCGTACTGGTACGTGGGCACGTTCTCCTCCGGATCTGGGCTCAGCCAGTTGGCACTCGACGTATTCGAGTGCCAATGGTGCGTCATTCGCCCCGGGTTCGTCCAGCGGACGTGTGGGGCGCGACACCGTGCGCCGCACCCGGGCCGCCGTCAAGCGTACGCACCCCGTCGGCGGGAGTGACGACCGCGCGCACCCGACGGTCGTGTGACTCTGCCGGCAGCGCCTCGACCAGCTCACCGTCGTGCAGGGGCACCACCGTCAGGGCGGCCTCGGGCGCCCGGGCGAGTGCGCGGTCGTACGAGCCGCCGCCGCGCCCGAGCCGCCGACCGTGGTGGTCGACAGCGAGAGCCGGTACGACCACCAGTTCCGCGTGCGCCACGGCGGCCACCCCGAGACGAGCACCGGCTGGTTCTCGGATACCCCGACCCGCCGCGATCAAGGCAGCCGGCCCGGTATACGCCGCCCAGTCCAGATCCAGGTCGTCGAGGAGCACCGGCAGCAGCAACTCGGCGTCCGGCGGCAGGGCGGCCCGCAGCACCTCGGGCAGGTCGGCGCCGCCCGGTTCGGAGCCGACCGGCACGTACGCCGTGATCCGGTGCGGGCGCAGCCGACGTACCAGGGCGACCAGCTCGGCCTGCACGCGCCCGGCGGCGGCTGCCCGGGTCGCGGCGGGCAGCGACCGGCGGCGGGCGAGCAGCTCGACGCGGGTGTTCCGCTTCGCCACCCGGGTCACTTCCGCTTCATCAGAAAATTCCGGCACGCAACACTCCTGACGCAACGCCTCTCCCACGGTTGCACTGTGTCAGCATCGCAAGCAACGGAGGCGGAACTTCCGGGGGGACCGAGTGACGCTACGCGGGCGGTTGACAGCAGCCTTCCTCGTGGTGGTGCTCGGGCCGGTCCTGCTCGGCGCGCTCTTCGTCGCCTCCACCGTCGCGGCGGTCGACCGCAGCCGCTCGACCGAGCGCCTGGCCGTGGCGGCGTCCGCCGTGCGTACCTCGGTCGACGCGCTCTGCCAGCAGCTACGCGCCACCGCCGACGCGGTGGCGCTCACCGCCGATCCGGCCGTCGCCGCCGCGCAGCTGGTCGGCCGGGGTCTGGCCGCCGCGGTGCTGATCACCGACGTGGCCGGCCAGGTCAGCTACGTCTCGCCCGGTGCGCCGTCGACCCCGTGGCAGGAATGCGCCGGCACGACCGGGGGCGCGACCGAGGTTTCAGGCGGCTCGGTCCGTGCGCTGGCCGCCCAGGTCGACCTGCACGATCGAGCCGGTGCCCGGCTGGGCACGGTGACCGCCGCGCAACTGGTCGACCCGGCCTTCGTGGCCCGACTGGCGGCGGTGACCGGGGTGGCGGTCACCCTGCTCGACAGTGGTGCGCGCGCCGCGCGGGTCACCCACACGACCGAATCCCGTGACGTACGCGACGAGGTGCTGGCCGCCGCCGTCGCCGTCCGGGGCGAGCAGGTCACCGAGACCAACGAGGGCCGCTACGTGCGCCGGCTCGGGCCCTCCGACGCGCAGCCGCTGCCGCTGGTGCTCTCCGTGCCCAGTGAACGGCCACCGGGGCTGCACGCCACGCTGGCCGGGGTGGTCGTGCTGGCCGGGCTGCTCGCCGTGCTGACCGCCTGGCGGCTGGCCCGGGTGACCACCCGGCCGCTGGCCGAGTTGGCCGGCGCGGTCGACCGGGTGGCCCAGGGCGACCTGACCGCCCGGGTGCCGGTACGCAGTAGCGACGAGTTGGGGCGGTTGGCCGCCGCGTTCAACCGGATGACCCGGGAGACCGGCTCCTACGTCGCGGCGCTCACCAGCAACCGGGACCAGCTGCGAGGGCACCTCGCGGTGCTCGGCGACACCCTGGCCAGCACACACGACCTGCAACGCATCCTGCGGGTGATCCTGCGCAGTGCCATCGGGGCCACCGGCGCGCGTGCCGGTGCCGTGCTGCTGGTGGAGACCGGCGGGGTGCTCGTCGCCCAGTGCACCGAAGGGCTGGACGGGCGCTGGCCGGACGACGAGGTGGACGGGGCACAGACGCTCCGGGTGCCGGTCGGCGTCGGCATCGTCGGTGCGGTGGCCGCCACCGGGGAACCGCAGCGGGGGAGGGCGGAGCCGACCGAGGCGCCGGCGGGTGAGCCACGCTGCCGCACCTACGTCGCGGTTCCGTTCGCTGCCCCGGGCGGCGGTGCCACCGCCACCCCCGGCGTGCCCTCGGGGTCGACCGACGAGGCCGGCGCGGCGGCCGCGCTGGGCGTGCTGGCCCTCTACGACCGGCTCGGCGCAGACGAGTTCGACGACGACGACCTGGCCACCCTGCGCACCTTCGCCGGCCACGCGGCCGTGGCGGTGGACAACGTCCGGGTGCACGAGGAGGCGCAGCGGCTCTCCCTCACCGACCCGCTCACCGGCCTGTGGAACTACCGCTACCTGCGCGAGTCGATCCGGCGGGAGGTGGAACGGGCCAGCCGCTTCGGGCGGATGCTCAGCGTCCTCGCGTTGGACCTGGACCGGTTCAAGGACGTCAACGACACCTACGGGCACGCCGCGGGGGACACCGTGCTGGCCGAGTTCGCCCGTCGGGTGCGCGGGGAGATCCGTGAGGTCGACCTGGCCTTCCGCCAGGGTGGTGAGGAGTTCGTGCTGCTGCTGCCGGAGACCGACGCGCGGGGCGCGGCGATCGTGGCCGAGCGGCTCGGCGCGGCGGTACGCGACACGCCCATCGCCGTCGAGGCGTACGCCGGGCCGGTCCTGGTGACCGTGTCGGTGGGCATCGCCGTCTTCCCGGACCACGGCAGCACCGGGCGGGAGGTGTTGGAGGCCGCCGACGACGCGCTCTACGCGGCCAAGGCGGCGGGCCGCGACACGTACCGGGTCGCCGAGGCACGCTCGGATCTGCCGACCCGGGAGATCCCGGTGCTCGCGTGTGCGGTGAGCCCACCCGACGGGCTGCCGCGCGCCGGCCAGCCGGTGCAGGTCATCCGGGAGCCGGGCGGGCCCGCCCGGTCCGACCCGGCGGTGGGCGTACCGGAATCGCTTGCGGGCCCGGCGCACCCCCGACCGGATTCGGCCGACGACACGCCGGGTGGGGCGCGGGCCGGCCCGGACGTGGCGCGGCCGGGGTCGGGTGGCGGCGCGTCTTCTGGGCCACACCCGCCGCGGCAGAGCCGTGGCCGATAGTCTCGCGGCATGTCGGAGCACTCAGCGAATCCCTCGTCGACGGTCGCCGCAACTGGCCGTCCCCTGGCGGTCAAGGCCGTCATCCCGGCCGCCGGACTGGCCACCCGGTTCCTGCCGGCCACGAAGGCGGTGCCCAAGGAACTGCTGCCGGTGGTGGATCGGCCGGTGTTGCAGTACATCGTCGAGGAGGCCACGCAGGCCGGCATCGACGACGTGTTGCTGATCACCGGTCGGGGTAAGACGTCGATGGTGGACCACTTCGACCGTCGTCCGGACCTGGAGGCCAGGCTGGAGGAGAAGGGCGACTCCGAGCGGCTGGCCGCCGTGCGTCGGCCCAGCGAGCTGGCCGAGATCTACACAGTGCGGCAGCCCGAGCAGCTCGGGCTCGGCCACGCCGTCGGCTATGCCGAGTCGCACGTCGGCGACCAGCCCTTCGCGGTGTTGCTCGGCGACGAGTTCGTCAAGCCGTCGGAGCCGCTGCTGCCGGCGATGCTTGAGTTGCAGGCCCGCACCGGCGGTGTGGTGCTCGCGTTCTTCGAGGTCGACCCGGCCGAGACCAAGCGGTACGGGATCGCCTCCGTCGAACCGGCCGAGTCGGAGCTGACCGACATCGGCGAGGTCGTCAAGGTGACCGGGATGGTGGAGAAGCCGCAGCCGGAGGACGCCCCGAGCAACCTCGCGGTGCTCGGCCGCTACGTGTTGCCGGGCAAGATCTTCGACGCGATCCGACGGACCAAGCCGGGCAGCGGCGGCGAGATCCAGCTGACCGACGCGATGGAGCTGCTGCGTACCGAGGGCACCCCGGTGCACGCGATCGTCTACCGGGGCACCCGCTACGACACCGGCATGCCGCTGGGGTACCTCCAGACGGTGGTGCAGATCGCCGCCGAGCGCGAGGACCTGGGCACCGAGTTCCGGTCCTGGCTGGCCGACTTCGTCAAGGCCGACGCGGCAGGCGGAACTGGTACATGACCGCGACGGCCGACGCCGAGGCGGCCGCGAACGAGTTGACGCCGCTCGCCGACTACCTGGGCAGCGTGCTGCGCAGGTTGCGCGCGCTGCCACCACTCGACCTCGACCTCACCCAGGCGCACGGCAACGTCCTCGCCGAGGACGTCGTCGCGCCGCACGCCTTCCCGGCCTTCGACCAGGCGGCCGTGGACGGCTACGCCGCGCGCTGGGAGGACATTTCCGGAGGGGGCCGGGGGCCGAGCTACGTCCCGGCCCCCTCCGGCACGCCCGGTGGCCGCACGATCCGGCTCAACGTGGTCGGCGACCTCGGCGCCGCGAGTTGGCGGCCGGTCCGGCTCACCCCCGGCTCGTGCTTCTCGGTGGCCGCCGGGGCGCCACTGCCGGTGGCTGCCGACGTCGTGGTCCCGGTGGAGTGGACCGACCAGGGCATGGCCGCGGTGGAGATCTTCCGCACCCCCAAACGGGGGTACGGGGTACGCCGGGCGGGTGAGGAGCTGCCCGCCGGCACCCTGCTCGCCCGGGCCGGCACCTACGTGTCCCCGGCCCTGGTCGCCGTGTTCGCGGCGACCGGCATCGGGCACGTGGTGGTCCGGCCCAGTCCACGGGTGGTCATCGTGGCCACCGGTGACGAACTCGTCGACGTGGGCCGGGGCAGTCAGCCCGGCCAGGTGGTGGACGCGAACTCGCACGCGTTGACCGCGGCGGCGGCCGAGGTGGGCGCGCTGGCGTACCGGGTGGGAATCTGCGACGACGACCCGGAGGGGCTGCGCGGGCTGTTGGAGGACCAGACGCTGCGCGCCGATCTGATCATCACCACCGGAGGCACCGGCACCGGCCCCGGGGACATGGTGCGCCGGATCCTGTCCCGCCGTGAGGGTGGTCGCGCCGGGCCGGTCACCTTCACCGACGTGGCGCTCTATCCCGGCACCGCGCTCGGCTTCGGCACGGTCGGCGCGGAGGAGGTGCCGGTGGTCTGCCTGCCCGGCGACCCGGGCGCCGCGTTGATCGGCTTCGAGGTGCTGGCCCGCCCCGCCATCCAACTGCTCGCCGGCGCCGAGCCGGTGTTCCGGCCCAGCGTGCGGGCACACCTGCTGGAGACGGTGTCGTCCCCGGCGGGGTTGCGCGAGTTCCGGCCGGCGCACGTCGCCGAACGGCGCGGTGGCGGCTACACGGTCCAGCCGCTCAGCGGCGGGCCGTTCACCCTCTCCGGGTTGGCCGAGGCCAACGGGCTGCTGGTGCTCGGTGAGCGGGTCACCACGGCCGCGGCCGGCTCCACCGTGGACGTCCTGCTGCTGGACCGCCGCCGGTGAGGTGTCCCGGCCGGTCCGCTCGTGGTCCGCGTCGGGTGATCGTCGGGTGAACGCGGCGAGGCCACTTGCGCGCGACACGGTCCCGCGCGGGAGACTGTGCGGGTGAGTCTCTTCGGACCCGCGCGGTCGCCGGGCTGGCCGGTGGAGTTGGCCGACGGCCCAGTGCTGTTGCGGCCCTACCGGCGCTCCGACGCGGCGGCGTGGTCGGAGGTGCGGCGGGCCAACCGGGCCTGGCTGGCGCCCTGGGAGTCATCGCTGCCCGGCGGTTGGGACGAGATGAACTCGCCGGCCGCGTTCCGTTGGGTGCACCGTGACCAGCAGCGTTCGGCCCGTGAGGGTGAGGGCATGCCGTTCGCGGTCTGCCTGCGCGAGGCCGACCGGGATCGGCTGGTCGGGCACATCAACGTGGGCAGCATCGTGCGGCGGGCGCTCTGCTCCGGCTACGTCGGCTACTGGGTGGACGCGCGGGTCGCCGGCCGGGGGGTGATCCCGACGGCGCTCGCGCTCGCCGTGGACCACGCGTTCGGCCCCGGCGGGCTGCACCGGGTGGAGGTCAACATCCGTCCGGAGAACAAGCCGTCCCGGCGGGTGGTGGAGAAGTTGGGTTTCCGCGAGGAGTCGTACCACGTGCGCTACATGCACATCGACGGCGCGTGGCGGGACCACATCGGGTACGCGATGACGAGTGAGGAGATCGCCCCCGAGGGTGGCCTGCTGGCCCGCTGGCACCGGGTGCGCGCTGCCACTCGGTGAGCCGTCCCACGGACGGGATCGGCGCGGCGCGGTGGCATCCCGGTCGGTGCGCCGTAACCTCAAGTAACTGCAAGCTGCGGCAAGCGCTCCCCGGCCGGACGATCCACGCACCCAGGCGCGATCGGTGGAAGATCCTGCGGTCGGATCGCGGTTGCTTCGAATTCGGTGACGGGAGGGGTGAGGGTGCCGACCTCGGTGCTCCTCGCCGTCCTCGCCGCCGCCGGCCTGCTCGCCCTGGCCCCGGCGCTGGTTCGCCGGTACGACGCCACCGAGCGGCTGGTGGCGGAGCGGGCGCAGTCGACGGCGCGGGTGCTCCAGCGCCGCCGACGGCGCCGCACTGTGCCGGGACGGCGACCCGTCCACCCGCCGCGCTCACTGATCGTCACCCTCAGTGAGGATGCGACTACTGGAGCGTTGGGTACGCCGGTCTCCGCACCGCCGGCCGCCCGTCGCTCCGGGCGGCTGCGCGCCGTGCCCGCCGCGCCGAAGCGGTCCCGACGCCGCCCGCCGCCGCGCCGACAGCACACCCCCGCCGTGTACCGGCGTCGCCGGGTGCTCGCCGCCCTGCTGCTCCTCAACGTCGTCGAGCTGATCGGCGTGCTCTTCGTCAGTCCCGGCTTCTGGGTCGGCTTCGGGGTCACCTTCCTGCTCCTGGCCCTGTACGTCGTTCACCTGCGGGGCCGGGCCCTCGCCGGTCGGCGTCGCCGCCGCGCCCGGGCGCGGGAGGCCGCCTGGCTTGCCGCCCGCCAGGCCGAGGTGCGCCGGGAGCAGGCCCGCCGGGCCGCAGCCCGCCGGGAGGCGCAGCGCCGTCTGGCAGCCCAGCGCGAGGGGGTACGCCGCGCCGCCATGGGCCTGGACCGACCGGGAGACCTGCCAGCGGCGGTCAACGGTGGATCGGTCTCGTACCGGCGGTCGGGCGGCCTCCGCGGTCGCCCGTACGAGGCTGGTCGAGGCGCCTGACGCGCCCGTCTCTGGCCGTGCGTTGGCCGTGGCCGTGCGTTGACCGTGGCCGTGCCTTGGCCTTGGCTGTCCGTTTGCCGGGCTGGCGGTCCTGGCCCCGGTCGCGCCCCCATCCGGCTTGATCGACTCGGGTTCCTGCAAGTCGCGGTGTCCGGGCGTCCGGGATGCCCCGATTTTCAGGAACCCGGTTCGATCTCCGGGAGGGCCAGAGCGCCGCACCGGGGGCGGATTCGCGGTGGGGGCCAGCGACCTGTTAGCCTTGCTGCCGGCCCGCCCGGTGTAAGCCGGGTGGGACCGAAGCCGGCTCGCCGGCGGGGGGCTGTGGCGCAGACTGGTAGCGCACCTCGTTCGCATCGAGGGGGTCAGGGGTTCAAATCCCCTCAGCTCCACCCCAGGTCAAAGGCCGTTTCCGCTAGTCGGAGACGGCCTTTTCCGATCTTCGGGGTGGCGGACGAAGCCGTCACGGTCGCCCCATCGACACGTCGCGCGGCCACCCGCCGAGGTGCGCGAACTGGCGAAGATAGCGTTCGCATCTCTCGGTGAAATCCCCCGTCTCGGGCGGCAGCCGAGTCGCCGTGACCACCTGACGCGGGTCAGTGTGGCCTGGCCGCAGCAGTCGGATCTGGTCGTCGATGAACTGCCCGCCAGTGAGGTCGGCGACGGCAAGCGCCAGAGCCAGCGCCACGACGACACCCACACACGTCCGGTACGGGCTGAAGACTGCCTCCGGGTCGCCGCCGGCCTCCGGCTCGTGGTCGATGACCAGGAGCCAGACACCGTCCTCGAGGCCCGAGACATCGATCTCGAGGTGGATCGAGCCCGGCATTCCGTTGGGCATGCGTTCGATGTGGTCGCCGATTGTGGTGGACCGCAGTTCCGCCGGATCGAGGCGGCGGCCGAAAGCGACGCGGCGTCCCTGTTCGTACCGTCGGTTGGTGACGACGCTCAGCTCTGGCGTCGTGTTCGCGCCGAGCAGTTCGGCCAGGGTGGCCCGCGCGGCGGTCACCAGCTCGGCGAGCGAGATGGGCCGGGCCAGGGTTGCCTCGAGGTCGACTGACAACCGAGCCTCCAGTCTCGTCGGGGTAGTCCCGTGGTCGGTGCCAGTGCCTGGACGGGTAAGTCCTCACTCTGGGGCTTACGGCTGCGCCCACAGCCTCAGCCAGGTGAGGACTTACCCGTCTAGGAGAAGCGTTCGGTCGTCACGGGTATCAGGCCGTGCTGCCGCAGCACGTTCGTCAGCTCGGACAGGGTCGAGCCGAGCGCCGCGGTGGCGTCGGTCGCCAGCAGTGCGGTCACGTCGAGACCCCAGGCGAGGGTGTGACCGACGCGGCGCAGATCCCAGGTGAACTGGTCGCCGTGCATGTCAAGACGACCGCTCGCGGCGGACGCGCCTGTGGCGGACGCCCCCGTGCCACCCGCCGGTGTCCGCCAGGCCGTCCGGAGGCTCGCCACCTGTTCGGTGCGGAGATCCTTGGCGAAGAGGACGCGGTACACCCGCCGCTCGTGGAAGCCGGCCGGCGGCTGTGCGGGGCCGAGCCGCAGCGGTGGGGCGGTGGCGATCGGTTGATGGTCGAGAGAGTGTGTACGGAGCAGCGTCTCGTCTGGCAGCCGCCCACCGCCGAGCGCGCGGTAGACGTCCTCGGCCTCCCGCCGGGTCGTGGGGACCACCCGCGCCAGCACCTCGGGGTCCGTGCGGATGTCGCGGCTCAGCGCGGCGGAACTCCACCAGCCGGACTGGGGCGTCCAACCCGCGCTGTCGAGCCCTGTCGTGGTGAAGTCGCCGTCACGGGTGAACTCCTCGACGACGACGCCCTCCACAGTGGTGTCCGAGTCGCGGGCGCCAACCAGGTAATAGTCCAGGTGCGGCAGTGCGTCGGTCATCTCGACGGTCGCTGGCGCGGGTTCAGCGGGTAACGAGTCGATGGTCATCAGCGCAACCGTAGCGAAAGAGGCGGCCCGGAAACGGTTAGCATCCGGACCTCTACGTGAGGAGCGCAGATGACTGCGATGGCCCAGACCCGGTTCGGCATCGTCGGAAGCGGCTGGCGAGGTGAGTTCTTCCTTCGTCTGGCCCGGCTGCTCCCCGAGCGGTTCCGGGTGACCGGGGTGGTGACGCGTACCGAGTCGCGGGGAGCTGCGGTGACGGCCGGCTGGGGCGTGCGGACCTTCCGCACGACGGCGGAGTTGCTCGCCCACGAGCGGCCGGACTTCGTCATCGTGTCGGTGCCGTGGCCGGTGACGCCCGAGGTCACCCGGGAGTTGGTCGCGGCCGACGTGCCGGTGCTCGCGGAGACGCCGCCCGCCGCCGATCTGGCGGGTCTGCGTTCGCTCTGGGCCGACGTCGGCGACAGCGGTCTGGTGCAGGTCGCCGAGCAGTACCTGCTGATGCCCGGGCACGCGGCCCGGCTGGCGTTGGTCCGTGCCGGGGTGCTCGGCGAGCCGACCTCGGTCCAGATCTCCTCGACCCACCTGTACCACGCGGTGTCGCTGATCCGTGGCCTGCTCAACGTCGGTCACGAGAGCGCGGAGGTCAACGCGCGTGCCTTCGTCGCGCCGCTGGCCAACCCGCTCTCGCCGGCGGGCTGGAGCGGTGACGACACCCCGCAGCAGCTCTCCACCACCCTCGCGACGATCGACTTCGGCGGGCGGATGGGGTTGTACGACTTCACCGACAACCAGTGGTGGAACCCGCTGCGTACCCGCCGGTTGGTGGTGCGGGGCTCGCGCGGTGAGCTGGTCGACGACCGGGTGGTGCGTCTGGTCGACCCAACCACGCCGGTGGAGTCATCCCTGGTGCGACGCCAGACGGGTCTCGACCTCAACCTGGAGGGGCTCGACCTGAAACACATCAGCTTCGACGGCGACGTGGTGTACCGCAATCCCTTCGTCGGCAGCGGGATGTCCGACGACGACATCGCGGTGGCCGACATCGTCGCCCGCGCCGGGGCGTGGGCACGGGAGGAGGGCCCGGCTCCGTACTCCCTCGCCGAAGCCTGCCAGGACCACCTGATCAGCCTCGCCATCGAAGAATCGGTGCGCACCGGCCAGCCGGTCGTCACCGACGCCGAGGCGTGGGCGCGGTAGCCCGACATCGGGCAAGAACGACGCCCGGGGCGGGGCTTGCCCGGGTCAGCGCAGCGGAAGCACGGCGGCGGTGCGGACCAGCCCGTCGGCGATGACGAAGCGGCCGGTGATCGATGCCGGCGGGTCGTCGACACCCGCCGCGTCCACCCGGGCCGGTGCGATCCGGGCGGTGAAGGTGCCGGCATCCGGATCGAGGTCGAGTCGGGCGTCGTGGAAGTCCAACCAGCCGCGGACCACCGGGTGCCACACCTTGTAGACGGTCTCCTTCGCACTGAACAGCACGATTGGCCACCAGGTGCCGCTGGGTAGCCGCGCGCAGGCGGCCTCCTCCTCGGGCAGCAGCACGAGTCTGCGTACTCCCGGATTGATCTCGCGGTGTTGCTCGGCATCCATTCCGACGGACCGGATGTCGGTGGTGTGCGCCGCGGCGGCGGCGCAGTAGCCGGTGGTGTGGGTGATGCTGCCGACCACGCCGGCCGGCCAGACCGGCGCGCGGTCGGCGGTGGATGACACGGCGGTCTTCGGCAGGCCGAGGTCGCGTAACGCCCTGCGGGCGCACATCCTGCCTGCGGCAAAGTCCCGCCGACGGGTCTGCACTGCCCGTTCGCCGAGACATGCCTGCTCAGCGGGGAGCAACTCGCCCGTCCAGTCGTCGGGCCCGGCGATGGCGACCGCGACCGTCGATGGCAGCAGGTCACGCATCGTCATGACCTACTGGTCGGTAGGAATGCCGCATCCGGTCAACCGTCAACTTTCCGACTCCCACGACCGCTGAAAGTACCGCAAAGATGTAACACCGGAGGGACGCGCAGCGCTCTCCCTGATGGCTCCGGGGGGACCACCATCAAAGCTGGCCGGCGCGGCCAGCCCCGTGGACATCTGGAAGGACGTGCGATGACCGATGGTCCGGAACGGCCGGGGGTGTCGGCTGACGACCACGCCCCGAAGACGCCCTGCTGGAGCTGCGGCTCCTGCGGTGACGAATGGCCATGCGCGACGAAGCGCACCCGGCTGCTGGCGGAGTACGGGAGTGATCGCGCCATGCTCAGCGTCTATCTGGGCTCCTGCCTCGCCGCTGCCACGGAGGATCTGCGCGCCGCCCCGGTGATGTCGCTCCAGGATCGGTTCATCGGCTGGTTGCCGCGCGGCTCCCGGCGTAGCTGAACCTCTGGTGGCCCCGCTCAACGGCGGGGCCACCAGAGGGGCGTTCAGCGACGTCGAGGCCGCCGGGTCACCGCGAAGCCGAACACGCCCGCCACCGCGGCGAGCGCACCGCCGATGCCGGTCCAGACCCAACGCGAGCCGAGATCCGGCAACCAGTCCGCGAGCGAGTCGCTCTCGTCGTCGGCCTCCGCGTCCACCGGGGGTACGCCGTTGAGCACCGTGCCGGCCTTGGTGTTCGGCACCAGCGGGGCGGCCAACTCGCCGTCGTCAGCCGACGCGCCCCGGTCGGCGATGGTGCCGACCAGCAGGTCGACGTCGATCGGCGCACCCAGATCCGGCTCCGGCAGGTCGATCACGGAGAGCCGGATGACGTACGTGCCGGGCAGTGGATCGGCCGACCAGGGCTCCGCCCACGGCCGCACCTCGCGCAGCGTGCAGCCCAGCACCACGTTCGACGCCTTCGCGTCCACGGTCGGGGTCTGTGCCCCCGCCGTGCACGCCTGGCGTCGGCGTAGCCCGTCGAAGACGTCCACCGTCCAGGTGGAGGCGCCGTCGCGTCCCTTCGGGAAGGTGACGGTGGCGTTGATCTCGTGCACCTGGCCGGCCGTCGCCGGGAACGACCAGTAGAGGTGGTCGCCGATCGAGGCGTCCACCCGTACCGGTTGTCCGGCGGTGATCGGGGTGGCGGTGAGGAACGACGTGCCGGCCCGGTTCACCGGCGTGGCACCCGGGGAGGGGGTCGGTGCGGCGGCGGCCGCTGCGGGGAGCAGGGCGGCCCCGCCGACGGTGAGCATCGCCGCCATCGACCGGAACAGTGCCTTACGCATCAGTTCTCCCTCCAGGTGGCGACCCAGCAGCGGGTGAGCAGGCCGGCGAGCAGACCGGTGATCAGCCCGGCGATGGTGAGCAGGGCGAGCAGCACCCAGCCTCGGCCGAGGTCCGGTCCGTCCGGCGCGGGTGCGGCGGCGACCACGTCGATTGTCAGCTCCACCGGCATGCCCGGGGTCGCCGCGGTGCCGGGACGCGGGGCGAACGAGTTGCTCACCACCAGGCAGACGGTGGTGGGCTCGGCGACCGGCGCGGGACTTTCCTCGGTGTCCGCGGCATCCTCGTCGTCGGCGGTGGCCGACCAGCGCAGCCCGGCGGAGAGCACGTCCGCTCGTCCGCTGCCGGCGTCCGCGCCTCGGACGAGCTCCCGGCCGTCGGCCGCGGTGGCCCGCAGCAGCACCCCGTAGTCCCGGTTGACGGCTCGGTCCAACGCCATGCTCACCGAAGCCCGCAGCTCCTGCCCGGGGCGGATCGGCACCCGGTAGTAGCGATGCTCGGAGAACGATTCCCGGTCGGCGTACACGCCGGGGGCGAGCAGTGGCGCGGAGTCGCAGGCGTTCGTGCCGCCGACCACGGTCGGTGCCCGGGTGTGCGTGTCGCCGGCCCGTTCCACGAGCTGTTTGATCCGGTCGGTCAGCTCCTCAGCGCTCTGCGCGGCGGTGTAGGTCCCGCCGGTCGCGCTGGCGATGCAGAGCAGTTGCCGGCGGACCTTCTCGTCCGGGGCCAGGCCGAGGGTGTCGACGACCAGGCTGGTGCCCTGGGCGGCCAGTTCCCGGGCCACCTCGCACGGGTCCGGTGGTGCGCAGGTGTCCTCGCCGTCGGTGATCAGCACGATCCGCCGGGTGGTGTTTCCGGTGCCCAGGTCCTGTGCGGCGGAGCGTAGCGCCAGCCCGACCGGGGTGAACCCGGTCGGCCGAAGTGTCGCCACCGCGGCCTTGGCGGCGGACCGGTCCACCGGGCCGACCGGCACGATCTGTTGCGTGTCCTGGCAACCGACCTTCTTGTCCTTGCCACGGTAGGTGGCGCCGAGCACCCGGATGCCGAGCTGTGTCTGTTCGGGTAGCGCGTCCACCACCTCGTTGAAGGCCTGCTGGGCGACCGCGATCCGGGTGCGTCCGTCGATGTCGGCGGCGCGCATCGACCCACTGACGTCGAGCACCAGCTCGACCCGGGGCGGCTCGGGCGCCGGCTCCTCGTCGGCCTGCGCCGGGGCGGGCCCGGCCAGTGCGGTGGTCGCCAGCAGTCCGATAAGGACGGCCGTCGATCGTCTGAAGTTGATCACGGCCCGCAGTGTAGTGAGATCCACTTTGGATGATCATTTGGGTCGCGGCGTTCGAGCCCTGACGCCGCAGGCCCTGGTCAGGGGACGCCGCTGACCGGCCGCGCCCGCGCGCTGGGTCCACGCCGGGTCACCCTCGGTCAACTGTTCAAGGAAGGGTGTCGGTCTGGCCACCATCCGTCGGAAATCTGACCCAAGTCGACCCGTTGTGCCGGTGGTGCCCGGTGGTTAAGCTCTTCTTGCGCGCCCCAATCGCCCGCTTCCCCCGTGGCAGGCGATCGGGGCGCGCGTCTTTGTGAAGAAGGGCCCGCACGCTTCGGCGTGCGGGCCCTTCTTCCGTCGCGCTGTGCGGCGCGTCGCCTGTCGATGCTTATATCCACCGACCGTCGAGCCACATCCGGGACAACCAGTCCGAGTACGGAATCACCCGGCCGACGAAAATCGGATAGAAGTACGCGAAGCAGAGCGCCACCAGCAGCACGTACGCCCCCGCCGCGATGCTGCCCACCAGTCGGCGTTCGTAACTCGGGTCACCGGGCACCAACGGCGCCACGGCACCCACGTCGCCCCCGGCGGGTGCGATCAGCGCGCCCAGCACATACACCACGGCCAGCACCAGGAACGGCACCGCCGGTGCGGCGTAGAACGAGAACATCGTCCGGCTCTGAAGGGCGAACCAGAACCACGGCAGCAGCCCGGCGGCCACGGTGAGCAGGATCGCGCCGGCCCGCCAGTCCCGACGGGCCACACCCAGCCAGACCAGCGCCACCAGGGCGGGCAGGAACGACCACCAGAGCAGTGGGGTGCCGAGCAGCAGAATCTCCGAGGCGCAGGTCGGTGCGCCGCAGACGCCGTCGCCGGCGTAGTGGAACGCCACCGGCCGACCCAGCAGCAACCACTGCCATGGCCACGACTGGTACTTGTGCGCGTCGTCGAGCTGGGCGTGGAAGCCGTACGCCGCGCGGTGGTATTCGTAAAGGTTGATCAGCGGGCCGATCACCGGGCGGTCGCTGAGCGAGTCGGTCCGGTAGGCCGCCGACGATGCGAGCCGGTAGTAACCGTCGTCGGTCAGCAGCCAACCCGACCAGGTGGCGAGGTAGGTGCCGACCATGAGCACGCCGGCGAGCGCCAGCCAGGGCACCTCGTCGACGATCGTGTCCCGCCAGGGCCGGCGAACCCCCGCCGAGCGGCGGACGCCGACCTCCCAGATGAACACCAGCAGCACGAAGGCCGGCACGAAGTACAGAGCGCTCCACTTCACCGCGCACGCGCAGCCGATCAGCACCCCGGCTGCCAGCCGCCACCACGGCCAGGTGCGCCAACCGGTCGGCGGCCGGCCGGCACGGCCCGGCTGGCTCGGATCGAGCCCGTCGTCCAGGGCCCGTGCCCAGCGCCGGCGGCGGGCGTCCCGATCGAGCACCAGCGCGCCGAACGCGGCCAGCACGAAGAAGAGCAGGAAGATGTCGAGCAGGGCCGCACGGGACAGCACCAGGTGGAAACCGTCCAGGGCGAGCAGCAGGCCCGCCGCGCAGCCGAGCACCGTCGAACGGAACATCCGCCTACCGATGCGAACCAGCAGCAGCACCGACAGCGTGCCGATCACCGCCGCCGAGAATCGCCAGCCGAACTCCGGTGCGGTGGTCATCAGGTGCCCGGGGACGGAGACCTTGGAATCGGCGTCTTGATAGCCGAAGGCCCACTCGCCGACGCCGATCAGCCACTTGCCCAGCGGCGGGTGCACCACGTACGACGGGACGTTGTCCTTGTAGTTCCACTCCACGCCACGGGAGATCAGCCCGTAGGCGTCCTTGGCGTAGTACGTCTCGTCGAAGATCTTGCCCTTGGGGCTGGACAGCCCGACGAAGCGCAGGATCGCCGCGATGGCCACCACCACCGCCGTGGCCAGCCAGGAGAACCGGTCCACCTGGCTGTCGACGGTGGCGAACCGTCGCCGGACCGTGGCGGCCACCCCGCCGCCCTCGGCGCTCGGAGCGGTCGGCTCCTGGGGGGCACTGGGCTCGCCCGACACCTGGATCAACTTGTCCGGGTCGGCGCTCGGGCTCTGCGCTGTCGACGCACTCGTCACCCGGCGATCGTAGGCTGCCAAGGTGTCCGGTGGCGTCCGTCGTCCCTGATACCGGTATTCCAGCAATGAAGGAGACGAATTCGTGGGTGAAATGTCCGAAGTTGGGCGCCTGATTCTGCTCGGTGCTCCGCTCGGCAACCCCGCCGACGCCTCGGCCCGGCTCCGGGAGGTGCTGATCACCGCCGACGTGGTCGCCGCCGAGGACACTCGCCGGCTCACCCGGCTGGCCCGTGACCTCGACCTCACCGTCGGCGGTCGAATCGTCTCCTACTTCGAGGGCAACGAGGAGCGGCGTACCCCCGAGCTGGTCGAGGCCATCCTCGGCGGATATGTGGTGGCGCTGGTCACCGACGGCGGAATGCCGAGCGTCTCCGACCCCGGCTACCGGCTGGTCCGCGCCACGTTGGACGTCGGGGCGCCGGTCACCGTCGCCCCCGGGCCCAGCGCGGTCACCACCGCGCTGGCCGTCTCCGGGCTGCCCTGCGACCGGTTCTGCTTCGAGGGCTTCCTGCCCCGCACCCCCGGCGGGCGTCGATCCCGGCTGCGCGCGCTCGCCGCCGAGGAGCGCACCCTGGTCTTCTTCGAGGCGCCGCACCGGATCGGGGCGACACTCACCGACCTGGCCGACACGTTCGGGGCGGACCGGCCGGCCGCGCTCTGCCGCGAACTCACCAAGACCTACGAGGAGGTGCTCCGCCGCCCCCTCGGCGAACTGGCCCGGTGGGCCACCGAGGGGGACCCGCGCGGAGAGATCACCTTGGTCGTGGCCGGGGCTCCGGTGACCGCCGCCGAACGCCCCGACGACGACACCCTGCGCGCCGCCGTCGCCGAGCGGGAGGCCGCCGGCCGGTCCCGCCGGGACGCCATCACCGACGTCGCCACCGAGTACGCGCTGCGCCGCCGGGACGTCTACACGATCGTGCACAGCTGACCGGGGTGATCCGGCTTCCCCGACAGCGGGGTCACCACGCGGCGACCAGGAAGCCGACGGTGATCAGCGTGGGGCCGGCGACGGCGGCGGCCACCGCCCAGCGGCGGTGCCGGCGGCCGGGCACTCGGGCCGATCCGGTCCACCGGACGATGCCGGCGGTGCAGCCCAGCACCACCAGCAGGCCGGGCAGCCACCGCAGGTGCCGGCCCACGCCGACGTCCGCGTACGCGGTGCCGCTGTCCGGGCCGATCATCCGCGCCGGCAGCGGGGTGCCGGCCGCGCGCCCGTCGACGGGCACGCCGCTGACCCGGACACCATGGGCGATGAACCGACCGTCGTCGGCCGTGAAGATCCCCCGGCACCGCTGGGTGAGCCCGCTGCCGGAGCAGTAGTCGATTACCACCGTGCCCGTCCGGGCGTGCCCGACCGCGAGCCAGAACGGGCCGGCGCTGACCCAGGCGAAGAAGGCCGCGAACAGGCTCAGCACCACCAGCGCGGCGAGCCCGGGCAGCGGATCCGGCGGTGGGGACGTGCGGCTCGGTGCCCGGCGTCGCGCCAGCCGAAAGCCGCGAAACCGCTCCGGCGCCGGGTCCTTGCGGACCGGGGTGCCATCCCAGTGCACCTGCTCGATCGGTGCCCAGAAGGCGCCGCCGTCGTCGTTCGGCGGGTCGCCGTCGGGCCGGCGGTCGCGCTGCCGGCGGACCGGCACCCGACGCGGCACCGCGTCCACCGGCGCACCGGTGGTCGGCTCCACCTCGACGGACTCCCCGCTGGCCGGCACCGGGTCGACGCCGGGCACCGGCCGGGGCTGGGGCGCGACGCCGGTGACCCGCGGCGCGGCGGGCTCGCGCCCCGGGTCGTCGCCGACCGCCGCTCCGGTGGGACGGTCCTCGTGGTCCCGCGCCGCTCCTCTGCCCGTCACGAGGTTCATTGCACACCGCCCCAGTGGGCGAAACGGGCAGCTGAGCCGCGTGTCGACGACAAATCGGACCAATGGGCGAGGTGGTCGGCCCGGTCCGCCGGTCGGGCACCCCCCATTGGTTCGCGGACGCCCCGGACAGGTCACTAGGCTCACTGCTCATGAGTCACGTTCTCGCGGCAGTGGCCTGGCCGTACGCCAACGGCCCGCGCCACATCGGCCACGTCTCCGGTTTCGGCGTTCCCTCCGACGTCTTCGCCCGGTACATGCGGATGGCAGGCCACGACGTGCTCATGGTCTCCGGCACCGACGAGCACGGCACCCCGATCCAGGTGCAGGCCGACGCCGACGGGGTGACCCCGCGTGAGCTGGCCGACCGGTACAACAGGGTGATCGTCGAGGACCTGCACGGCCTCGGTCTCTCCTACGACCTGTTCACCCGCACCACCACCCGCAACCACTACGCGGTGGTGCAGGAGCTGTTCGAGGGGATGTACCGCAACGGCTACATCGTGCCGAAGACCACCATGGGCGCGATCTCCCCGTCCACCGGGCGCACCCTGCCCGACCGCTACATCGAGGGCACCTGCCCGATCTGCGGTTACGACAGCGCCCGTGGCGACCAGTGCGACAACTGCGGCAACCAGCTCGACCCGATCGACCTGATCGACCCGAAGTCGCGGATCAACGGGGAGACTCCGAAGTTCGTCGAGACCGAGCACTTCTTCCTGGACCTGCCGGCCCTGGCCGAGGTGCTGCGGCAGTGGCTGGACACCCGCGAGGGGTGGCGGCCCAACGTGCTGCGGTTCTCCCGCAACCTGCTCGACGACCTCCAGCCCCGGGCGATCACCCGTGACCTGGAGTGGGGCGTACCGATCCCGCTGGACGGCTGGCGCGACCGGCCGGACAAGCGGATCTACGTGTGGTTCGACGCCGTGATCGGCTACCTGTCCGCCTCGATCGAGTGGGCCCGCCGCTCCGGCGACCCCGAGGCGTGGCGGAAGTGGTGGTCCACCGACGGCGCGGGGAAGGACAGCCAGTCCTACTACTTCATGGGCAAGGACAACATCGTCTTCCACTCGGTGATCTGGCCGGCGCTGCTCTCCGGATACTCCGGCGAGGGCTCCCGCGACGGTGAGCCGGGCGAGCTGGGTCGGCTCAACCTGCCCACCGAGGTGGTCTCGAGCGAGTACCTGACCATGGAGGGGCGGAAGTTCTCGTCGTCCCGCAAGGTGGTCATCTACGTTCGTGACTTCCTGGAGCGCTACGACGCCGACGCGCTGCGCTACTTCATCGCCGCCGCCGGCCCGGAGAGCAACGACACCGACTTCACCTGGGCCGAGTTCCTCCGCCGCAACAACGACGAGTTGGTCGCCGGCTGGGGCAACCTGGTCAACCGGTGTGTCTCGATGGCGGCGAAGAACTTCGGCGCGATCCCGCCGGTCGACCCGGCCGGGCTCACCGAGGCCGACGAGACGCTGCTCGCGGTGGCCCGGGCCGGTTTCGCCACGGTCGGCGACCTGATCGGCCGGCACCGGCAGAAGCAGGCCATCGGCGAGGCCATGAAGGTGGTCGCCGAGGCCAACAAGTACCTCTCCGAGCAGGCCCCGTGGAAGCTCAAGGACGAGGCGGACAAGCCCCGGATGGGCACCATCCTGCACGTCGCGCTCCAGGTGATCAGTGACGCCAACACGCTGCTCACCCCGTTCCTGCCGCACTCCGCGCAGCAGGTGCACGAGCTGCTCGGGGGCACCGGCGTGCACGCGCCGATGCCGGTGATCGAGCAGGTCGACGACCTCGACGGCGGGCCGGCGTACCCGGTGCTCACCGGGGACTACACCGTCGGCGCGCGCTGGGAGTCGGTGTCGATCGAGGCGGGTCGCCCGTTGGCCGCGCCGAAGCCGGTGTTCCGCAAGCTCGACCCGTCGATCGTCGACGAGGAACTGGCCCGGCTGGCCGACTGAACGCACGGCGCGCGGCGGCAGGCACCCCTGCCGCCGCGCGCCGTCACATCGCGTACCGGGTGTCCATCACATGGTCGTCGGTCACCTCGGCGATCGGGGCCCAGGCCTCGTAGACGCCACGTTCCTGACACTGGGCGCCGGTGGCGACCACGGTGTCCGGGTTCGGGTAGCGCAGCCGCATCCGCAGCCAGCCGGCCTCCTCCCGCAGCACCAGACACGGCACTCCCCGCCACTGGGCGAACCGGACCCGACGGGCCACCGCGTCCACCGGGTAACGGGCCGCCCGCGTCATCGCCAGCACCCGGAACCCGCCGGGCAGGTCGGCGACCGCCTCGTACTCGTTGTCGCCGTACGTGCCGACCAGTTGGGTCGAGCGGGGCACGTCGGCGTTCGGCACGTACTCCTGGTCCGGGGAGAGGTCCGGCACCGCAGCCAGCAGATGCCGCCACTGCGGGCCCACCATCCGCAGCCACCCGCGCTGCTCGGCCTGGTAGGTGTACAGCACCACCTCCACCCCCTCCGCCGGGTAGGCGATGAGGGCGGCGTTCGCCGGCATCGGCAGGTCGGCGAAGTCCCGGGTGACGAACTCCGGGATGAGCTGACCGTTGCTGGGCACGAAGCCGGTGCCCAGCACCGGGGCGCCGAGCCGGTCCCGGGAGGGCAGCGCGGTCAGGCCGAGGTGCGCCGGGCCTACCGGCACGTCGTAGTCGCCCGGGTCGGACGCGCGCCAGCGCAACGCGTACGCCACGTCCGGGCCGTCGCGGCCTGCGTCCCCATCGGTACGCAGCACTCTCGTCGTCGCCGGCGTCCGCAGGTGCGCCACATCGTGCTCGCGGTAGCAGAAGCCGTGCGGCAGCCAACCCCGTAGGTAACCGGCGACCTGCTGGGCCGAGAGCACCTTCATCATCCGGGTGCCCCGCCGGACCACCGCCGACGCGCGCGCCATCGCCAGCATCGGGTCACCCGCCGACGAGGGCTGCTGGCTGAGCTGGTGCAGGTACGCCCAACCCCGCTCGCGGTGCGCGGGCATCAGCAGCGGCGCCTCCGGCTCCTCGGCCGGGTCGGTGGCCCCGTGCACCGCTGTCACCTCGGTGACGTGCACGAAACGGCGCCACGGCAGGGCGCTACCCGAGCGGGGCGCCCACTCGAAGCCGGCCACCTCGTCGGCGCTGAACAACTCGTACGCGGCACCTCGGGCGATCTCCTCGGCCGGGTACACGGCGCCGCCGAACGCCACGTGCAGTCCGGTCCGCTCGCTGGCCGTGCCGTCGGCCTGGGGGGTGACGCTCATACCGTCGCCTCCCTGTTCGGTGGGTGGGGTCCGCACGCTGTCGCGTCCGCTCGTTGGCGACCGTAGAGTCGCGCGGCGTAGCCGCGGTGAACGTCGGGTGGCGGGCAGATGGACAGCCCCGGTGTGTGATGCTGTGGCTGATGAGCGAGCCCACTGAATCCCGCCGCGACCGTGCCGCCCGGCGGGCCGGAGAGTTTCCGCCTGCCCCCGAGCCGCTGCCCCGGGCGGTGCTGGACAGCCACACCCACCTGGACATCACGGTCAGCGAGGCCGGTGTGCCCGGCGGCGGGCCGTCCGACGACCCGGTCGCCGTGGCCATCGCGTTGGCCACGAAGGTCGGCGTGGACCGGCTGGTCCAGGTGGGCGTCGACGTCGCCTCCTCCCGATGGGGCGCGGACATCGCCGACCGCTATCCCGCCGTGCTGGCCACGGTGGCGCTGCACCCCAACGAGGCGCCTCGGCTGGTCGACCTCGACGAGGCGTTGCGGGAGATCGAGTCACTCGCCGCCCGCGACCGGGTCCGGGGCATCGGCGAGACCGGAATGGACTTCTTCCGGACCGGCGATGAGGGCCGGGCCGCGCAGGAGGAGAGTTTCCGGGCGCACATCGCCATCGCCAAGCGGTACGACAAGACGTTGGTCATCCACGACCGGGACGCGCACGCCGACGTGCTGCGGATCCTCGACGACGAGGGCGCTCCGGACCGGGTGGTGCTGCACTGCTTCTCCGGCGACGCCGACTTCGCCAGCGAGTGTGTCCGCCGGGGCTATCTGCTGAGCTTCGCCGGCACCGTCACCTTCGGCAGCGCGACGGCGCTGCGCGAGGCAGCCGCGCTCACCCCGGCGGATCAGATGCTGGTGGAGACCGACGCCCCGTACCTCACACCGATGCCGTACCGCGGCCGGCCGAACGCGTCGTACCTGATTCCGCTGACCGTCCGCGCGCTCGCCGCGACCACCGGCAGCGACCTGGACGAGTTGTGCGCGGCCATCTCCGCCACCGGCGACCGGGCTTTCGGCCCGTGGTGAGCCCGGCCCGATGGTCGGCACCGGCCCCGTCGCTACGCTGCCAGCCATGACCGGTCTCCTCGGCCCGGCGGAGATCCGGGAACTCGCCGCCCGGTTGGGCGTCGCGCCCACCAAGAAGCTGGGCCAGAACTTCGTGCACGACCCGAACACCGTGCGTCGGATCGTCACCGCAGCCGGCCTGACCCCCGACGACGTGGCCCTGGAGGTGGGGCCCGGGCTCGGCTCGCTGACCCTGGGGCTGCTGCCGGTCGCCGGGCACGTGCACGCCGTGGAGATCGACCCGGTGCTCGCCGGGGCGCTGCCGGAGACGGTCGCGCGGCACGCCGGGGCCGACGCCTCCCGGCTCACCGTGCACCGCGCCGACGCGCTGCGCATCGCCGCCACCGAACTGGCCGACCCACCACCGACCGCGCTGGTGGCGAACCTGCCCTACAACGTCGCCGTACCCGTGGTGTTGCACCTGCTCGCCGTGCTGCCCACCCTGCGACACGGCCTGGTGATGGTGCAGAAGGAGGTCGCCGACCGGCTCGTCGCCGGTCCCGGCTCCAAGGTGTACGGCATCCCGTCGGTCAAGCTCGCCTGGTACGCCCAGGCCCGAAGCGCCGGCAAGGTGCCGCCGAACGTGTTCTGGCCGGTACCCAACGTCGACTCCGGCCTGGTCGCCTTCACCTGTCACGAGCCGCCCCGCGCCGACGTACCCCGGGAGCGGGTCTTCGCCGTGGTGGACGCTGCGTTCGCGCAGCGCCGTAAGACGCTGCGCGCCGCCTTGGCCGGCTGGGCTGGTGGCGCGGACCGGGCGGCCGCGGCGCTCACCGCCGCCGGCGTCGACCCCGGCGCCCGTGGCGAGTCACTGACCGTCGAGCAGTTCGCCGCCATCGCCGCGTCGGCTCCGGTCGGTACGACGGCCGCGAAGTAGGCTGACGCCGTGCCCGCCCAGGACGCCGAGGAGCTGACCGTGGCCAAGCCGTTCGACATCCGCCTGCACCTGCGGGACATCACCCCGTGACCGAGGCCTGGCGACCGGATGACGAGGACGAGCGACGCGGGGCCGTCGGCCCGGTGCGGGTGCGGGTGCCCGCGAAAATCAACCTGCACCTCGGGGTGGGCCCGCTGCGTCGGGACGGCTACCACGAGCTGAACACGATCTACCACGCCATCTCGATCTACGACGAGCTGACGGCCCGCCGGGGCGACACCCTCGCCCTGACCATGGAGGGTGAGGGCACCGGCGAGCTGGCCCTGGACGACACCAACCTGGCGATCCGCGCCGCGCACGCCCTCGCCGGGTACGCGGGGGTGCTGCCGCACGCCCGCCTGCACCTGCGCAAGCAGATCCCGCTCGCCGGTGGGCTGGCCGGGGGCAGCGCCGACGCGGCCGCCGCGCTGGTGGCCTGCGACGCGCTCTGGGGCACCGGGCTGTCCCGCGACGAGTTGGCCGGGATCGCCGCCGACCTCGGCTCCGACGTGCCGTTCCTGATCTACGGCGGCACCGCGCTGGGCACCGGCCGGGGTGAGGCGATCAGCCCGGTGCTGGCCCGCCCCACCTCCTGGCACTGGGTGGTGGCGATCGCCGACGTCGGCCTGTCCACCCCGACCGCGTACCGGGAGTTGGACCGGCTCCGCGAGTCCGGTGCCGCTGGCGCCCCGCTGGGCAGCACCGACGCCCTGCTCGGCGCGCTCCGTCAGCGCGACCCCCGCGTGCTCGCCCGGACGCTCGGCAACGACCTCCAGGACGCCGCGCTGGCCATGCGCCCGGCGCTGGCCGACACTCTCAAGGCCGGCGAGGCGGCCGGCGCGCTCACCGGCATCGTCTCCGGCTCCGGCCCGACCTGCGTCTTCCTCGCCGCCGACGGGGCCGCCGCGGAGCGGATCGCCGCCGAGTTGACCGCCGCGGGCGTCTGCCGGGAGGCGCGGGTCGCGCACGGCCCGGTGGCCGGCGCCCGCGTCGGCTGACCACGGGTCCCGCCGGGGCGGCCGGCACGCGGCGCGGGCGTTCGGGGCGTCCGCGTACCCTTGGGAGAGGCGTCCAGGTGCCCGCCGGCATCGGGACGCCTTGACATTGAAGGGTGGAACGTGGCGAACATCGTCAATCTGGACCGGGTGTCCAAGGGGTACGGCGCCGCCGGGCGGCTGCTCACGGACGTCTCGCTCGGCCTGGACGACGCCGACCGGATCGGTGTGGTCGGCCTCAACGGTGCCGGCAAGTCCACCCTGCTGCGGCTGCTCACCAAGCAGGAGGACCCGGACGACGGCCGGGTGACCCACCGCCGCGACCTGCGGGTGCTCTGGCTGCCGCAGCAACTCACCCTCGCTCCCGAGGCCACCGTCCGGGACGTGGTGCTCGGCACCGCCTGGCTCGGCGAGGGCATGGGCGCCGAGCACGAGTGGGCCGGCGACGCCGGGGTGCGGGCCATCCTCGACGGCCTCGGCATGCCGCACCTCGGCCTCGACCAGCCGGTCGGCCCGATGTCCGGTGGCGAACGACGCCGGGTGGCGCTCGCCGCGCTGCTCGTCCGCGACTCCGACCTGCTCATCCTCGACGAGCCCACCAACCACCTGGACGTCGGCGGTGTCGACTGGCTGGCCCGGCACCTGGTCGGCCGCAAGGGCGCCCTGGTCGTGGTCACCCACGACCGGTGGTTCCTGGACGCGGTCTGCACCACCACGTGGGAGGTCGCCGACCAGACCGTCCGCGCCTACGAGGGCGGCTTCGCCGCCTGGACCCTCGCCCGCGTCGAGCGCGAGCGGGTCGCCGCCGCCACCGAGGCCCGCCGGCAGAACCTGCTCCGCAAGGAGATCGCCTGGCTGCGCCGTGGCCCGCCCGCCCGGACCTCCAAGCCCCAGTTCCGCATCGACGCCGCGAACGCGTTGATCGCCGACGTGCCGCCGGCCCGCGACACCATGTCGTTGCAGCGGATGGCCGTCTCCCGGCTCGGCAAGCAGGTGTACGAGCTGGAGAACGTCGAGCTGCACGCCGGGCCGAAGGAGATCCTGCGCGACGTCACCTGGCTGGTGGGCCCCGGCGACCGGATCGCCATCCTCGGCGCCAACGGCGCCGGCAAGACCACCCTGCTGCGGATGCTCGCCGGCATCACCCGCCCCGACGGTGGCCGTCTCGGCACCGGCTCCACCGTGCGGCCCGCCTTCCTGTCCCAGGAGCTCACCGAGCTGCCTGGGCACCTGCGGGTGCTGGAAGCCGTCGAGGAGGTCGCCCGCCGGGTCCAGCTCGGTGACCGGGAGGTCTCCGCGTCCCAGCTCGCCGAGGTGTTCGGCTTCGACGACCGCCGACTCTGGACCCCGGTCAGTGACCTCTCCGGTGGCGAACGTCGCCGGTTGCAGATGCTGCGGCTGCTGGCCGGCGAGCCCAACGTGCTGCTCTTTGACGAGCCCACCAACGACCTGGACACCGACACCCTCGCCGCGCTGGAGGACCTGCTCGACTCGTGGCCCGGCACGATCATCGTGGCCAGCCACGACCGGTACCTGATCGAGCGGGTCACCGACACCGCGTACGGGATGTTCGGCGACGGTCGGTTGGTGCACCTGCCGGGCGGGGTGGACGAATATCTCGCACGGACTGCCGAGCGGGCCGGGACCAGCCGCGCCGGGGCCACCCCGACCGCCGCGCCCACCGGCCCGACCGCGAGCGGCATGTCCGCCGCCGAGGTCCGTCAGGCCCGCAAGGAGCTGACCCGGCTGGAGCGGCAACTCGGCAAGCTCGACCAGCGCGAGACCACGCTGCTCGATCAGCTCGCCGCGGACGCCACCGACTACGCCCGGGTCGCCGAGTTGGACACCCAGCTCAAGGATCTGCGGGCCGAGCGGGAGCGGATCGAGGAGAGCTGGATGACCCTCGCCGAGGACCTGCCCGAAAGCTGAGCGGCCGGGCACGCCGCCCGGCCCCCGTGTGCGGCGTCACACCACCACGTGCGAGACAATCGTCGGCGACACCTCACCTCACGGCGTTGGAGACACAGACATGGCCCACACCCCCGTCAACCACCCCGCGCGGCCGATCTACCGGGCGATCGGCGGGCTCACCGGTCTGTACCTGGTCGTCTTCGGTGTGCTCGGCATCATCGCGAGCACCGGCAACGAGATCCTCGCCCAGGACGACACCCGGGTCCTCGGCCAGGGCACCAACCTCGGCTTCTCGCTGCTCAGCGTGCTGCTCGGGATCGTCGTGCTGGTCGGCACCGCGCTCGGCCGCAACATCGACGTGGCGATCAACCAGTGGCTGGCGTACGGCCTGATGGTGATCAGCCTGGCCGGTCTCGCGTTCATCCGGACCGACGCCAACATCTTCAACTTCAGCATCAGCACCGTGATCGTGGTGATGACGGCCGCGCTGGTGCTGCTGATGGTCGGCATGTACGGCAAGGTCGGCACGGAGGACGAGGCGGAGGCGTTCCAGAAGGCTCGTCTCGTTCTCTGATCTTTTTCGTTGGTTGCGGTTGCCTTGGTTGCGGCCGTGGGTTTTCGCCGGAGCCCGATCTGCTCCGGGCGGTCAGGCTTGATCCCTGCGCAGCTCGGGCTCCGGCGAAAACCTGACCCTGTCCAGCCTTTGGCGGACCTCTTCGGCTTTGTGGTTCTTCGGACAGTTGGGTCTCGGCTGGGCGACAATTCCCCTGAAACGGTCAGATCAGGAGGTCAGGGGTATGCCGCATTTTCCGGTGAACCATCCGGCACGGCCGCTCTACCGGGTCCTCTCCGGGCTGATCGGCGTCTACATCCTGGTCTTCGGCGTCTGGGGCGTCGCCGAGACGATCGGTGATCCACTCTTTGCCCGCAACAGCACCTGGGCGCTCGGGCTCCGGACCAACCTGGCCTTCTCGCTGGCCTCGGTGATCTTCGGGGTCTTCCTGATCATCGGGGCCTCGCGGCGCACCAACCTCGGCCACTACATGAACCTCACCGCCGGGGTGGTGTTCCTGGTGACCAGCATCCTGATGATGTCGGTGCTGCAGACCCGGGCGAACTTCCTCAACTTCTCGATGTCGACAGTTGTCGTGTCGATGCTGTTCGGCCTGATCCTGCTCGGCACCGGTTTGTACGACAAGGTCGGCCCACCGGAATCCGCCGAGGCGGAGTTGGAGCACCGCAAGCACCCGGTGGCCGACGCGCACCGCCGCTGATCGGGGTCAGTGGCGCCGTGCGGTGATCAGCGTCGGCTTCGCCTCCAGGTGCGACAACCCGTTCCAGGCCAGGTTGACGAGGTGCGCCGCCACCGTCTCCTTGCGCGGCTTGCGCACCTCCAACCACCAGCGGCCGGTCAGCGCCACCATGCCGACCAGCGCCTGCGAGTACAGCTCGGCGAGCTTCGGGTCGTACCCGCGGCTCTTGAACTCGGCACCCAGGATGTGCTCGACCTGGTGCGCCACGTCGTTCATGACGCTGCTGAAGGTGGCCGTGCCGGACATCAGCGGCGACTCGCGGACCAGCACCCGGAAACCGCTGGTCTCCTCCTCGATGTAGCCCAGCAGGGCCAGCGCCGCCTGTTCCAGCAACTCCCGCGGATGCCCGGCGGTCAACGCCGTGGTGATCCGGTCCAACAGGGCCCGGACCTCCCGGTCCACCACCACCGCGTAGAGCCCTTCCTTGCCTCCGAAGTGCTCGTACACCACCGGCTTGGAGACCTTGGCGCGGGCCGCCACCTCCTCGATGGAGGTGGCGTCGAAACCACGCTCGGCGAAGAGCTGCCGGCCGGTCGCGATCAACTGCTCCCGTCGTTGGGCCGCCGACATGCGGACCCGGGACGGGGCTTTGGCTTTCGGTGCCGCCGTCGGTGTCGCCCGTCGGCCGCCGACGACGGCCCCCGCGTCGCCGCTGACCTCAGGCATGTCGCCGCCTTGCTGGCGCTCGGTGACGCCCTGCCGTGGGATGGTTCCTCCGCTGTGCCCGTTCACGTCGTCGCCTCACTGGCGGGCGGTCCGACCACCCTGCCGCGCCGTTCGACCGTACCCGGATCGGGCCCGGCACCTCGCCTGCCGAGCCGTCCGGTCCCCCCGGCCTGGCTCGGTCATCCGGCCATCCTGCCAGGCGGCCTCCCCGTGTACCGCCCGGTTTCAGCGCGGTGCGACCGGCTTCACGAGCTTTGCGGCGAGGCGCTCCGGCTTTGGCCAGCGCACCTGCGTTGCCGCGCCGACCTTCTCGAACAACCAGATCACGCGGGCGGAGATGTCCACCTGACCACGCAGTACGCCGTGCCGGGCGCTGGTCGGGTCGGCGTGGTGCAGGTTGTGCCAGCTCTCGCCGAACGACAGGATCGCCAGCGGCCAGAAGTTCGAAGCGCGGTCGCCCTGGCGCATCGCGAACGGACGCTCGCCGTAGACGTGGCACACCGAGTTGATCGCCCAGGTGACGTGGTGCAGGAGGCCGATCCGGACCAGTCCGGCCCAGAAGAACGCGGTCAGCGCACCCTGCCAGGACCAGGTCACCAGGCCGCCGATCAGTGCTGGGCCGAGGAGCGAGATGGCCACCAGCGCGGGGAAGAGCCGATCGACCCGGCTGATGTCCCGGTCGGCGATGAGGTCCGGTGCGAAACGCTCCCGGTTGGACAGCTCCCGGCGGAACAGCCAGCCCACGTGTGCGTGGAACAGGCCTCGGGTCAACGCCCAGAAGCTGGTGCCGAAGCGCCACGGCGAGTGCGGGTCACCCTCCAGGTCGGAGAAGGCGTGGTGCCGACGGTGGTCGGCGACCCACTGAATGATCTCGCCCTGCACCGCCAGCGAACCCGCGACGGCCAGAGTCACCCGCAGCCACCGCTTGGCCTTGAACGAGCCGTGGGTGAAGTAGCGGTGGAAGCCGACGGTGATGCCGAGCCCGGAGACGACGTACCAGACCAGGCCGATGATCACGTCGGTCCAGCCCAGCCAGCCGCCCCAGGCCACCGGCACGGCGACCAGTAGGGCGACGAAGGGGATCACCACGAATGCCCAGAGGGCGGCCAGGATGCCGGGGGACTGGCTGCCGTCGGTGAGTGGTTTGGGGCCGGGTCCGGCGGTGTTGGGATCGAGTAGAGCAGTGGACATGGGACCTCGCAGGGGGATGGTAACGATCACGAAGCTACGCCTACGTCACCGTAACTTACGGCACCGTAGATCGCACGGGGAACTTTCGAATCGCCTTCGCGTGACTGCTCAAATCCGCAGGTCAGCAGGCACCACAGCGAGAGCCTGACCGCTGCGGGAAACGGGCGGCCCGGGTGCGGGTCGGCCACCCCCCGGACATCGGCGGCGTCGATCGCTCGCCGTGCGACGGGATGAGCGATGGCGCCCGGCGCCCGGGGCGCTAAGGTGTAGCGGCGGGATGTCCATCCCACAAGCGACGTGCTCGCGTCGCTGATCGGCCGTGGTGTAATTGGCAACACCCGGGTCTTTGGTACCCGTATTTCAGGTTCGAACCCTGGCGGCCGAGCTGCTCACCTAGGTCCGTTTTGGGGCCCGGTGGGGGTAAGAGGGGAACGTGCCGGGCCGCGCGGCTAGCATGGCCGCGAGAGTGTCCGCCGTCCCGACGGGAGCCACATCGTGCCCCAGCCCCACCTCCGTACCGTCGTCGTACTCGCCGCCGGTGAGGGCAAGCGGATGAAGTCGACACTTCCCAAGGTGCTGCACCCCCTGCTCGGTCGGACGCTCCTCGGCCACGTGCTGAGCGCCGCCGCCCCGCTGGGCGCGGACCGCACCGTCGTCGTTGTGGGGCACGGCGCCGACCAGGTCCGGGCGCACCTGTCCGAGATCGCCCCGGACGCCGCGCCGGTGCTCCAGGCCGAGCAGCTCGGGACCGGGCACGCCGTGCGCATCGCGCTGGACGCCGTACCGGACGGTGCCGGCACGGTCGTGGTGATCAACGGGGACGTGCCGCTGCTGCGACCCGAGACGGTGGGCGCGCTGGTGACCGCCCACGAGGAGGCCGCCGCTGCGGCCACCGTGCTGGCCGCCGAGGTGCCCGACCCGACCGGCCTCGGCCGGATCGTCCGGGATGCCGACGGCAACCTGGAACAGATCGTCGAGGAACGTGACGCCGACCCGGCGCAGCGCGCGATTCGGGAGATCAACGCCGGCATCTACGCGTTCGACGCGGTGCGGCTGCGTGAGGCGCTGGGCAAGCTCTCCACGGACAACGACCAGGGCGAGGAGTACCTGACCGACGTCTTCGGCCTGCTCCGCTCGGCCGGTGAGCCGGTGGCGGTGCACGTCGCCGTGGACCACGTCGAGACGTTGGGCTGCAACGACCGGGTGGAGCTGGCGGCACTGCGCCGGCTCCTGCGCGACCGGATCAACGAGGCGTGGATGCGCACCGGCGTGAGCCTGCTCGACCCCGTCACCACCTGGATCGACGTGACCGTTGCGCTGGACCGGGACGCGGTCGTCGACCAGAACACCCAGTTGCGCGGCAGCACCGTGGTCGGCGCCGGCGCGCTGATCGGGCCGGACGTCACTCTGATCGACACGGTCGTCGGCCCGGCCGCCTCGGTGATCCGCAGCCACGCCGACGGCGCCGAGGTGGGCGCGGGCGCAACCGTCGGGCCGTACGCGTACCTGCGGCCGGCCGCCCGGCTGGCCGAGAAGGCGAAGGTCGGCACGTTCGTCGAGGTGAAGAACACCGAGATCGGCCCGGGCGCGAAGGTTCCGCACCTCAGCTACGTGGGTGACGCGACGATCGGCGCGAAGGCCAACATCGGCGCGGCGACGATCTTCGTGAACTACGACGGGGTGAACAAGCACCGCACGGTCGTGGGTGAGGGTGCCTTCGTCGGCTGCGACACGAGCTTGATCGCGCCGGTCGAGGTGGGTGCCGGCGCCTACGTGGCGGCGGGCAGCGCCATCGCCCAGGACGTGCCGCCGGGCGCGCTCGGGGTCACCCGGGCGCCGCAGCGCAACATTGAGGGCTGGGTGCAGCGCAAGCGCCCCGGCACGGTCTCCGCGGCGGCGGCCGAGCGGGCGCAACGCGCCGCCGAGGGTGCGTCGGGTGTGGCCGGTGCCGCAAGCGACAGTGAGGCAATGCACGGGGGAGCCAAGACGGTGGGCGGCGCATCCGGCCCGGGAGATACTGCAACCGAATAGTCCCTGACCCACCACCACCGGGTCGGGTACCGCCGACAAAACGGGAGCAGACGGGCCCATGGGCAGCATCGTCGCCGAAAACCGCAAAAGCCTGATGCTCTTTTCCGGACGTGGCTTTCCGGAGTTGGCCAAGGAGATCGGCGAGGTGCTCGGCGTCGCGCCGACCCCGGCCGACGCCTACGAGTTCGCCAACGGCGAGATCTTCGTACGTTTCAAGGATTCGGTGCGTGGTTCGGACGCCTTCGTGGTGCAGTCCGTCACGCACGGGGTGAACACCTGGGTCATGGAAACCCTGATCATGGTCGACGCGCTGAAGCGGGGGTCGGCCAAGCGGATCACCGTGGTGCTGCCGTTCTACCCGTACGCCCGCCAGGACAAGAAGCACCGCGGTCGGGAGCCGATCTCGGCCCGTCTGGTGGCGGACCTGCTGAAGACCGCCGGTGCCAACCGCATCCTCACCGTCGACCTGCACACCGCGCAGATCCAGGGCTTCTTCGACGGGCCGGTGGACCACCTCTTCGCGATGGACATCCTGGCCGAGTACGTGGAGCACAAGTACGCGGGCCGGCCGATGACCGTGGTCGCACCGGATTCGGGCCGGGTGCGGGTGGCCGAGCGGTGGACCGACCGGCTGGGCGGTTGCCCGCTGGCGTTCATCCACAAGACCCGCGACCCGATGAAGCCGAACCAGGTCGTGGCGAACCGGGTGGTCGGTGAGGTCGAGGGCCGGGTCTGCCTGATCGTCGACGACATGATCGACACCGGCGGCACGATCGCCAAGGCGGCCGACATCCTCAAGGAGTCGGGCGCGGCGGAGATCGTGGTCGCGTCCACCCACGCGCTGCTGTCCGACCCGGCCACCGAGCGGCTGAAGAACAGCTCGATCAGCGAGATCGTGGTGACGAACACGCTGCCGCTCCCGCCCGAGAAGCAGTTGGACAAGCTCACCGTGTTGTCGATCGCGCCGCTGCTGGCGCGGGCGATCCGGGAGGTCTTCGACGACGGCTCGGTGACCACCCTGTTCGGTGGCCTGAGCTGAGCCTGAGCCCCGTTTCCGCCACTTGACACGCTGGCGGGGGCGGGGCTGGCAAACTGGCGGAAAAGGGGCTGGCGCGCTGGTGGGAGCACCACCGGCGCGCCGGTCGTGGGCTGTGATCGGGGACTGCCGGAAACCCTGGAAACAGCTCGGGTAGACTGGTGCGGTTGCCACGGCGAGGGTGCCCGGCGGGCCGCTGAAAAGCGCCGCACGGAGGCACCGTCATCGACGCGGTGCTCCGGGCAGTCGTTCATGACGCATGAGCCCCAGCGAGCCCCTCGCCCCAGCACCGCCAGACGACAAGCCGCCGCAGCGAAAAGCATCAGGAGTTTCCCCGTGTCCGAGGTAAAGATCAGCGCCGAGCCCCGTACCGAGTTCGGCAAGGGTGGTGCCCGCCGTACCCGCCGGGCCGGCAAGGTGCCCGCCGTGCTGTACGGCCACGGCGAGAAGCCCAAGCACATCGCGCTGCCGTCGCGGGAGTTCGCCGCCGCGATCCGTAAGGGCGGCGCCAACCAGCTCTTCGCGATCGACATCACCGACGGCACCCAGGTGCTGGCGCTGCCGAAGGCGATCCAGCGTGACCCGATCCGCGACACCTTCGAGCACGTCGACCTGATCCTGGTCCGTCGGGGCGAGAAGGTCACCGTCGAGGTCCCGGTCCAGCTGACCGGCGAGGCCGCGAAGGACACCCTGATCGTGCACGACCACGACACCCTCTCGGTGACCGCGGACGCCACCAAGGTGCCGGACCACCTCGAGGCGTCGATCGAGGGCATGGAGGCGGGCACCCAGGTGTCCGCCAGCGATGTCACGCTGCCGGCCGGCGTCGAGCTGGCCGTCGACGCGGAGCTGACCGTCGCGTCGGTGACCGCCGCCCCGACCGCCGAGCAGCTCGAGGCGACGCTGCCCGAGATCGAGGTTGCGACCGACGAGGCCGAGGCCGAGGTCGGCGAGACCACCGAGGGCTCCGAGGGCGCGGACGCCGCCCCGGCCGCCGAGGGCGACGAGACGGCCGAGGCGCGCACCGAGGCCTGATCGGTTCGTACTGTGCGACAGGCGTCCCCGGATGTTCGGGGGCGCCTGTCGGCGTATCAGGAGTCGGTGAGATGGGCGTCGGAAGGGACGGGTCGTGACGGACGAGGCGGGGCCGTGGCTGGTGGTCGGCCTGGGCAACCCGGGTCGGGAGTACGCCGGCAACCGGCACAACGTCGGTTTCATGGTGGCCGACCTACTGGCCGGGCGGGTGGGCGCCCGTTTCGGCCGACACAAGCGGGCGGTGGCCGAGGTGGCCGAGGCGCGACTGGGGTTCGGTGGGCCGAAGCTGGTGCTGGTGAAGCCACTGACGTACATGAACCTCTCCGGCGGGCCGGTCGCGGCGCTGGCGCAGTTCTACAAGGTGCCGACGACCCAGGTGATCGCTGTGCACGACGAACTGGACATCGGTTTTGGCCAGGTGCGGGTCAAGTTCGGCGGCGGCGAGGGCGGGCACAACGGCCTGCGCTCGATGTCGAAGTCGTTGGGGACGAAGGACTACGCCCGGGTGCGGTTCGGCGTCGGCCGACCGCCGGGGCGGCAGGATCCGGCGGATTATGTGCTGTCGGATTTTGGCGCGGCCGAGCGCAAGGAGCTGGATTTCCTGGTGGACCGGGCTGCGGACGTGGTGGAGTCGGTGATCATCAAGGGCGTGGAGCCGACGCAGAACCTCTACCACGGCAGCTGAGCCGGGCGGGGCGTACCGACTCGGAAACGCTGGGCCGGTAGTCTGCGCCTTTCGGCGTGCCGCGACCGGCGACGCGAGTCGCGGCGGATCGGCCCGTGCGGGCAGCGCGGTGAGGCGACGGGAGCGGGCAGATGAGCAGTCCTCCGATGATCGATGGCGCGTTCGCCCGATGGTTGGCGTCCCGGGCCGGGCAGGCGCTGCTCGACCTGCGTGCGGAGATGGGTTTCGCCGACACCGGCGCGCTGAAGTCGGCCGGGGACAAGGTGTCGCACGACCTGATCCGCACGGAGTTGGCGAAGTGGCGTCCGGGTGACGCCGTGCTCTCCGAGGAGGACGAGGGGTCGCGGTTGGCCTGGGCCGCAGAGGTGAACACCGGAGCGGTGTCGCGGTTGAACGCGGATCGGGTGTGGATCGTCGACCCGTTGGACGGCACCCGGGAGTTCTCCGAGGAGGGCCGCTCGGACTGGGCGGTGCACGTGGCGCTCTGGGCGCGCAACGCGCCGAGTCCGCACGGGCTGGTCGCTGGGGCGGTGGGTCTGCCGGCGCAGCATCGGGTGCTGGGCACGGACTACCCGCCGGCGTACCCGCCGATGACTGTGGAGGCGGCGACGGCCGGCGAGCGGAAGATCCGACTGGCGGCGAGCCGGAGCCGGCCGCCGGTCTTCCTGACGGATCTGGCTGAGGACGTCGGGGCGCACCTGGTGCCGATGGGCTCGGCCGGAGCGAAAATCGCCGCCGTGGTCACCGGCGAGGTGGACGCGTACATCCATGCAGGTGGGCAGTACGAGTGGGACTCGGCGGCCCCGGTCGCTGTGGCGACGGCCACCGGACTGCACGCTTCCCGGATCGACGGTTCTGCGCTGAAATACAACGAGGCGGATCCGCGCCTGCCCGACCTACTGGTCTGTCGCAAGGATCTTGCCACCCGGTTGCTTGCAGCGCTGCAGAAACATTCCGGGTAGCCTGAGCGAACTTTCTTGACATGCCCGACCGGAAAGGTCTGGAAATCGGATGAGCGAGCGAATCGAGCCGGTGTCATGACCACCCCCGCGGCCTACCAGGTCTCCCACCTGGACGCGCTGGAAGCGGAGAGCATCTTCGTGATGCGCGAGGTCGTCGCCGAGATGGAACGCCCGGTGCTGCTCTTCTCCGGTGGCAAGGACTCGATCGTCATGCTGCGGCTGGCGCAGAAGGCGTTCGCCCCGGCCAACGTCCCCTTCCCGGTCATGCACGTCGACACCGGGCACAACTTCCCCGAGGTTCTGGAATACCGCGACCAGCGCGTCGCCGAGTTGGGGTTGCAGCTCGTGGTGGCGAGCGTGCCGGACGCCCTGGCCAGCGGCATGGTCCGGGAGTCCGCCGACGGCATGCGCAACAGGATCCAGACGCCGGTGCTGCTGGAGGCGGTGGAGAAGCACCGCTTCGACGCGCTGTTCGGTGGCGCCCGCCGGGACGAGGAGAAGGCCCGGGCGAAGGAGCGGGTGTTCAGCTTCCGCGACGAGTTCGGTCAGTGGGACCCGAAGAACCAGCGGCCGGAGCTGTGGTCGCTGTACAACGGCCGGCACCACCCGGGCGAGTCGATCCGGGTCTTCCCGCTGTCCAACTGGACCGAGCTGGACGTCTGGCACTACATCGCCAGGGAACGCATCCCGCTGCCGTCGATCTACTACGCGCACGAGCGCGAGGTGATCGAACGGGACGGCATGTTCTACGCCGTCAACGAGTTCTTCCGCCCCCGCGCGGGTGAGGAGCGGTTCAAGGCGCAGGTGCGCTACCGCACCGTCGGCGACGCCTCCTGCACCGCCGCGGTCCGTTCCGACGCGGACACCGTGGAGAAGGTCATCGAGGAGGTGGCGGCCACCCGGATCACCGAGCGCGGCGCCACCCGTGGTGACGACCGGGTCAGTGAGGCCGCCATGGAAGACCGCAAGCGGGAGGGCTACTTCTGATGAGCACCGAGATCGTGGCCTCCGCGAACGCGGACGCGTCGGCTGTCACCGGGGCCGGGCCGGAGCCCCGGGCGATGGACCTGCTGCGGTTCGCCACCGCCGGCAGCGTGGACGACGGGAAGTCGACCCTGATCGGTCGGCTGCTCTACGACACCAAGTCGCTCTTCACCGACCAGTTGGCGGCCGTGGAGGCGGTCAGCGCCGCCCGGGGTGACGAATACACCAACCTGGCGTTGCTCACCGACGGCCTGCGTGCCGAGCGGGAGCAGGGCATCACCATCGACGTGGCGTACCGGTACTTCGCCACCCCCCGGCGCAAGTTCATCATCGCCGACACCCCCGGCCACATCCAGTACACCCGCAACATGGTCACCGGAGCGTCGACAGCGGACCTGGCGTTGATCCTCGTGGACGCGCGCAAGGGCCTGGTCGAGCAGTCCCGTCGGCACGCGTTTCTCTGCTCCCTGCTACGGGTGCCGCACCTGGTCCTCTGTGTCAACAAGATGGACCTGGTCGACTGGTCGCAGGAGGTCTACGAGCGGATCGCCGACGAGTTCACCGCGTTCGCGGCGAAGCTCGACGTGCCGGACCTGACCGTGGTGCCGGTCTCCGCGTTGCGCGGCGACAACATCGTCAGCCGGTCGGACAACATGCCCTGGTACGAAGGCCCGTCGCTGCTGCACCACCTGGAGCGGGTGCACATCGCGAGCGACCGCAACCTGGTCGACGTCCGGTTCCCGGTGCAGTACGTGATCCGTCCGCAGTCCACCACGGTCACCGACTACCGCGGCTACGCCGGTCAGGTCGCCTCCGGCGTGCTGAAGCCCGGTGACGAGGTGATGGTGCTGCCGTCGGGCTTCACCAGCCGGATCGCCGCCGTGGAGACCGCCGACGGGCCGGTCCCGGAGGCGTTCCCGCCGATGTCGGTGACGGTACGATTGGCCGACGAGATCGACATCTCCCGGGGCGACCTGATCTGCCGTCCGAACAACGCGCCGGCGGTGGCCCAGGACATCGAGGCCATGGTCTGCTGGATGGACGAGACTGCCCCCCTGCGGGTCGGCGGCCGGTACGCGATCAAGCACACCACCCGGTCGGCTCGGGCGATCGTGCGCGGGCTGCACTACCGGCTGGACATCAACTCGCTGCACCGCGACGAGTCGGCCGACGAGCTGCGGCTCAACGAGATCGGCCGGGTGCGACTGCGCACCACTGTGCCGTTGCTGGCCGACGAGTACCGCCGCAACCGCACCACCGGCGGCTTCGTCATCATCGACGAGGCGACCAACCGTACGGTAGGCGCCGCCATGATCGTCGAAGCCACCTAACCCCACCCCACCCACCCCACCCACCCCACCAACGGGACCCGAACACCCACCCGCGCACCCGCGCACCCGCGCACCCGCGCCATGATCGCGCTCGATCCATGAAGTAGTGGCCTCGCCCAGCGGGCGAGGCCACTACTTCCCTGAACAAGCACGATCTCGATCCCTCCGGCCCACCCCGCCCCCCGGCCCCGCTCGGTGATCAAGAAGTTTGCGTCAGGATGCGGGCTGAAAGTGACGCAAACTTCTTGATCAACCTGGGGGGTGGGGGGGTTAGTCCAGGCGGGTGGCGCCGGGGGCCGGGAGGACGGTCACCGTTGTGGGGGCGGTGAAACCTCGCTCCGCGTACGCGTGGGTCACGGCGGCGGCTACGGCATCGGCCCGGTCGGCCTCGACCAGCGCGAGCACGCATCCGCCGAAGCCGCCGCCGGTCATCCGGGCACCCAACGCACCGGCCGCCAACGCCGCCTCGACCGCCGTGTCGATCTCCGGCACGGTGATCTCGAAATCGTCCCGCATCGAGACGTGGGAGGCCGTCAGCAGCGGGCCGATGTCGCGCACCCGGGCAGCGCGGAGCAGCCCGACCACGTCCAGCACGCGCTGGTCCTCGGTCACCACGTGCCGGACCCGCCGCCGGGTCTCCTCGTCGTCGAGCTGCGCCAACGCGGCGTCGAGCTGGTTGATGCTCACGTCTCGCAGCGCGGCGACGCCGAGGGCTTTGGCGCCGGCCTCGCAGGAGCGGCGGCGGGCCGCGTACTCCCCGTCGGCGTGGCGGTGCGGCGCCCGGCTGTCGATGACCAACACGGCCAGCCCGGCCGTGCCCAGGTCGAACGGGATGTGCTCGATCGACTCGTCGCGGCAGTCGAGGAAGAGGGCGTACCCAGCGCGGCAGCGGATCGACGCCGACTGGTCCATGATGCCGGTCGGCGCACCCACGTAGACGTTCTCCGCCCGCTGCGCCAACCGGGGTTGCAGTGCCGGGGCAAGCTCCAGCCCGCCGAGGTCGAGCAGGGCAGCCAGCACGGCTGACTCCAGCGCGGCCGAGGAGGAGAGCCCGGAACCCAGCGGCACGTCGGAGGCGATCGCCAGTCGGGCGACCGGCACCTGATGACCCGCCTCGCGCAGTGCCCAGACCACACCCGCGACGTACGCGCCCCAGCCGGTGACCCGGCCCGGCTCGGCGACGTCGTCCGCGCCGAAGGTGATCGTCTCACCGGAGAGCTCGGACCAGACCGTCCAGTGCTCCCCGTCCTGCCGGTCGGCCGCGACGACGGTGCGCATCGGCAGCGCGAACGGCAGCACGAAGCCTTCGTTGTAGTCGGTGTGCTCGCCGATCAGGTTGACCCGACCCGGGGCCGCCCAGCGGCCGGCCGCCTGGCCGCCGAACTGCGCGGAGAAGCCGGCCGCTGCCCGCTCGGCGACATCATCGGCCGGGCGGGTCATGACTGCCCCAGGATGTGCGTGCGGTAGAACGCCCAGGCGTCCCCGACCATGTCGTGCAGGGTCGGCTTCTGCGGCACCCAGCCCAGCTCGTCGCGGGCCAGCGCGGACGACGCGACCAACTCGGCCGGGTCGCCCTCGCGGCGCGGGGCGACCTCGACGGGCAGTTGGTGCCCGGTGACCTCGCGGACCACGTCGACGACCTGGCGGTTGGTGAAGCCGTTGCCGTTGCCCAGGTTGTAGATCCTGTGCTGCCCGGCGGTGGCCGCGTCCAGCGCCAGCAGATGCGCGCGGGCCAGGTCGGCGACGTGGATGTAGTCGCGGACGCAGGTGCCGTCGACGGTGGGGTAGTCGTCCCCGAAGAGCTGGAGTTTCTCCCGCCGGCCGGCGGCGACGTCCAGCGCGATCGGGATCAGATGCGTCTCCGGGTCGTGCCGCTCGCCGAGCATGACGTCACCGTCGAGGTGGGCGCCGGCCACGTTGAAGTAGCGCAGCGACACGGCGGCCAGCCCGTGCGCGATCGCCTCGGAGGTGAGTGCCATGTCGACGGCGAGTTTGGTGGCGCCGTACGTGTTGGTGGGCGCCTTGACCGCGTTTTCGGTGATGGGCAGCTCGGTGGGATTGCCGTAGACCGCAGCGGTGGAGGAGAAGACCATCCGGGGGACCCCTGCTGCCCGGACCGCGTCGATCAGGGCGAGCGTGCCGACGGTGTTGTTCTGCCAGTACAGCTCCGGCTTGACCATCGACTCACCGGCGGCGATCAGGGCGGCGAAGTGCAGCACCCCGTCGAACCCGGCGTCCGCGGTGATGACGCGGGCGGCGTCGTGGATGGACGCCTCGACGTGGGTGGCGTCCGGGGCGAGGGCCTCGCGGTGGCCGGTGCGTAGGTCGTCCAGGATGACCACCTGGTGGCCCGCGTCGAGCAGCATCCGGGTCACCACGCTCCCGATGAAGCCGGCGCCCCCGGTGACGAGCAGTTTCACGTCGTTGCCTCCTGCCTGGCCCGCCCGGGCGTGGCCCTTTGGGTGATCACACTAGGGCGGTGGTCGGCATCCTCGCCGACACCACCGGCAACCCCATTCCATCATAATCTTTCACGATTAAACAGAGCCGAACATCTGTTGGTGCGCTCCGCGTGATGACCGGTGCGGCGGGCCCTCGGTGTCTACCATCTCTGTCATGCGGGAAGTGGCCCGTACCGGGCTCCGGCGACGCGCGCGGGCACACCCCCGCCGCGACCCCGGTCCGCTCGCCCGAGCCGTCGCCCGGGTGCTGGTCCGCGCCGCGGACGGTGCCACCCGGCTCGTCACCGATCTGTTGGGGACCGGTCCGACGGCCGGCCGGGAGCGCATCTCGGAGGCCGATCTGCGGGACCTGGTCGCGGCGAACACGGTGCTCGACCCCGACGAGCGGCGGATCATCGACGAGGTCCTGGTGGCCGGTGCCAGTCTGATCCGCGAGGTGATGATGCCCCGTACCGAGGTGGTCTTCCTGCCGGCGCGGCTGACCATCGCCGAAGCCGCCCGACTGGTCCGCGCCGAAACACACACCCGCTACCCGGTCACCGACGGCACCCACGACGACGTGGTCGGCTTCGTGCACCTCCGGGACGTACTGCTGCGCCCGGACGCCGACCCGTGCGTCACCGTCGGTGAGTTGGCCCGGGAGGTGAAGCGGCTCCCCGGCAGCAAACGGGTGCTCGCCGCGTTGACCGAGATGCGCCGGGAGGGCCAGCATCTCGCGGTGGTGGTCGACGAGTACGGCGGCACGGCCGGGATCGTCACCCTGGAGGACCTCATCGAGGAGCTGGTCGGTGAGATCCACGACGAGTACGACGCCACCCCGGACCCGGTGCACGCCGGCCTGCCCGCGGTTGTGGACGGTCGCCTCAACCTCGCTGACTTCGCCGAACGGACCGGGGTGGCGCTACCCGCCGGCCCGTACGAGACGGTTGGCGGGTTCGTCATGGCCGCGCTGGGCCGGCTTCCGGTGACCGGCGACGAGGTGTCGGTGCCCGCTGAGCCCGCCGACGTCGGCGGGCCCGATCAGGCCGAGCTGCCGGCCGGCTGGCTGCTGCGGGTGCTCACGTTGGACGGCCGTCGGGTGGCCCAACTCGCCGTCGCGGCGCGCACCGAGCAGCGCCGCGAACAGCGCACCCAGCAGCGTCGCGAATACGACGCCGCAGCGGCCCTGGCGGGCGGCCCGGGGCAGGCCGGGGAGACGGTGGCGGGGCAGCATCGCCGGGTCGCGGTCGGGCCGACGCGCCGGGTCGGCGCGGGCGAACCACGCGAGGTCAGCACCCCGGCACCGGCGGGCCGGAGCCGACCCGCCGGCCCGTCATGACGGACCGGCTTGCTTGCTGACAGAATTATCGCCATGTCCGACGTTCCCGCCCGGCCCCGCGTCTTCTCCGGCATCCAGCCGACAGCCGACTCGTTCCATCTCGGCAATTATCTGGGCGCGGTGCGGCACTGGGTGGCACTACAGGACACGCACGACGCCTTCTACTGCGTCGTGGACCTGCACGCCATCACCGCGGGGCACGACCCGGCGCTGCTGCGCCAGCGGACCCGGGTGGCCGCGGCCCAGCTCTTCGCGGTCGGGCTCGACCCGGAACGCAGCACCCTGTTCGTCCAGTCGCAGGTGCCCGAGCACCCGCAGTTGGCCTGGGTGCTCGGGTGCATCACCGGCTTCGGCGAAGCCAGCCGGATGACCCAGTTCAAGGACAAGTCACAGAAGCAGGGCAACGAGCGGGCCAGCGTCGGGCTGTTCACCTACCCGATCCTCCAGGCCGCCGACATCCTGCTCTACCAGGCCAACGCGGTGCCGGTCGGCGAGGACCAGCGCCAGCACCTGGAGCTTTCCCGGGATCTGGCCCAGCGGTTCAACTCGCTGTTCGGCGCGACGTTCACGGTGCCCGCGCCGCACATCGTCAAGGACACCGCCAAGATCACCGATTTGCAGGACCCGACCGCGAAGATGTCGAAGTCGTCGTCCTCGCCGGCCGGCATCATCGACCTGCTCGAAGATCCGGCCCGGTCCGCGAAGAAGATCCGTTCGGCGGTGACCGACACCGGTCGGGAGATCGTCTTCGACGCCGAGACCAAGCCCGGTGTGTCCAACCTGTTGACCATCCACTCGGCGCTCAGTGGTCGCAGCATCGACGAGTTGGTTGCCGCGTTCGCCGGCCGCGGCTACGGCGATCTGAAGAAGGAGCTGGCCGAGGTGGTGACGGACTTCGTCCGCCCGATCCAGGAGCGCACCCGCACCTACCTCGACGATCCGGCGCAGCTGGACAAGCTGCTCGCGGCCGGCGCGGAGAAGGCCCGTGCGGTGGCCGCGACGACCCTGCGGTCGGCGTACGAGCGGGTCGGGTTCTTCCCGCCCGTGCGCGGCGAGTAGGTCCGCGGTACAGGTGGACGGGTCGGTGGTCGGAGGGGCGGCGCGAAGCGTGGATCGCAGTGGCGGGGTGCCGCCCACCGGCGACACCATCCAGATCGGCATCGCGGTGGACATCCCCGAGCCGTGGGGTGCCCAGCTCACCCGGCGGCGGGTCGAGGCCGGTGATCCGTTGGCGGTGCCCGCGCACGTGACGTTGCTCGGTCCCACCGAGATCCGGACGGCCAACCTGCCCGCGGTCGAGCGGCACCTGGCCGCCGTCGCCGCCGCGCACCTGCCGTTCACGCTGCACCTGCGGGGCACCGGCACGTTCCGTCCGGTCACCCAGGTGGTGTTCGTCGCGGTGGCCGCCGGGATCAGCGAGTGCGAGTTGCTGGCCGCGGCCATCGCAGCGACACCGGGCCTGCACCGCGAGCTGCGCTTCCCATACCATCCGCACGTCACAGTGGCTCAGGATGTGGCACCCGAGGCCCTGGACAAGGTGTACGAGGATCTGGCCGACTTCTCCGCGATGTTCGAGGTCGGAGCGTTCACCCTCTTCTCGCACAGCGGGCAGGCCAGGTGGCAGCCGCGCCGGGACTTCTGCCTCGGCACCTGAAGCAGCTGTGACTGAAGCGTCGGCGACTGAAGTGTCGGCACCCGAAGTGTCGGCACCTGATGCGTCGGCGACGCGCCGGCCGGCGAGCACCGGAAGCCGGTTGCCACTACAGCGGCGGCGAATCGGCGAGGATGATCGCGTGAACGTGATCGGCCGGATCGAGGCGGGTATCGACCGCTGGGTGAGCGGCGCGCGCCACCGGTCGAGCCTCTTCGATCACGTGTGGCGGGCCGGCGTGCTGTACGGCGAGGTGCTGGCCGGCCGCTTGGCCGCCGCCATCGCCTACTACGGCTTCTTCGCGGTGTTCGCCCTCGCCCTGGTCGCGTTCTCCATCTTCGGCGCGATCCTGGAGGACAACGACGACGTCAGCGCGGCGGCGGCCGACTTCCTCAAGGAGAATCTGCCGTTCCTGGACGCCGAGCAGATCGCCAACTCCAGCGGCACCGTCGGTGTGGTCGGCCTGGTCATCCTGGTCTTCACCGGGATCGGCTGGGTGGAGGCCATCCGGTCCTCGCAACGGCTGATGTACGGGCTCAACCAGCAGCCGGGCAACCTGGTGGTGCGGCGGCTCGTCGACCTGGGCGTGATGATCGGCGTCTTCGTGCTGCTCGGTGTCTCGGTCGCGGCGGTGGACGCGTTGGAGTCGCTGCTGCGCTTCCTGCTGCGCAGCACCGGCTCGGTCGGTCTGACCACGATCAGCGCGGTGCTCAGTGTGCTGGTCAACACCGTGCTCGCCACCGCGTTGCTGCTCGCCGTGCCCCGGCTGCGGATGAGCCGGTCCCGGCTGCGCCCGGTGGTGGTGCTGGTGGCTGTCGGGATCACGCTGCTGAACACCGTCGGGCGGTACTACGTGGTGCGGACCGAGCGGAACCCGGCGTACACGGTGGTGGCCGGCGCCGTCGGGCTGCTGCTCTACCTCTACCTGCTCAACCAGTTGGTGCTGTTCGGCGCGGCGCTCCTCGCGACCAGCACCAACGGCCGAGTGGTGGACCTGGCCGGAACCACCGCGCCAGCGAAGGATGTCGACGAGGGCATCGATCCCGGTACGCCGGGCGGTGCGGGCTGATGACGGAAGGCGCGCAGGTGCTGATCTCGGTCGACCCGGATTCGTCGGTGCCCCCGTACGAGCAGGTGCGAGGGCAACTCGCCGAGCTGATCGGCGACGGCCGGTTGCCGGTGGGCAGCCGGCTGCCCACCGTCCGGCAGCTCGCCGCCGACCTGCGGTTGGCAGCGAACACGGTGGCCCGCGCCTACCGGGAGCTGGAAGCGGCCGGGCTGCTGGAGACCCGGGGGCGCAACGGCACCTTCGTCGCCCCCGGGCGGGACGACGCCGTCGACCGGTTGCAGCGGGCGGCAGCCGGCTACGCGGCGGAGGCGGCCCGGCTCGGCGTGCCGCCGGCCACCGCGCTCGCCCTGGTCCGCGCCGCTCTGGACGCGGTCCGTCCCGGTTGACCGCCCGCCGACCGGCCGCCGACGACCGCCGGACGGGCGACAACTGAGCAGAACGGCGTCGGCGCTCGCGTTCGCGGACCATGATGAGCCGGTGGGCGCACTCATGACACTGGACCTGCCGGCGGACTCGCCGCTCCTCGGCCTGCCGTGGATCATCACCTTCGGTCCGCTCGGTGATCTCGACGAGTGGGAGCCGGTGGTCTGCGGGCCGTACGAGCGACCGCACGCGTTGGCCCTGGCCGAGGCGGTGGTGGCCGACGAGCAGTTGGTGGCGGTGGTGGAGCCGCTGCTGCCGGCGCTGTCCGCCGACGAGATCCGCAGCGAGATCGCCGCCGCGCAGGTCGCCGCCGAGGACGAGGCCCGTCGGGTGGAGGGGGCCGATCTGTACGGGGACTTCGACGACGTGATCGACGAGGAGTTGGACGCGGCAGCCGACGAGGCGGGCCACGGTGAGCCCGCAGAACCGCCGGACGAGGCCGAGGTACGCGCCGGCTTCACCCGGATCGCGGCGTTGCTCACGGCGAAGTGAGACCGATGAGCCCAATGGGGTACCCGTGACACCCGCGGGCCACACCACCGGCCGGCTACGGACACCGGCGCCACGCGGAGCGAACTCCGCATGGCGCCGGTGGCACCTCACCCCCCACCACAAGGGGTCGGTAGCCCAGTCGCCCGTCGGCGCGGGGCACGACGAACGACCAGGTCGAGAACGAGTTACCCGTTCAGCGCTGTTCCAACCAAACTGCGGCGTCAATTGGCAACAGATGGCCGGAGCCCTGCTCGGTGAGCTCGTCGCTGGCGACGAGCGGCCGGCCGTACCCGTGGATCAGGACCGGCGCGCCGCTGAGATTGACCGCGCAGGTCAGCACGGTTGCGCCGGCGGTGCGGGAGAAGGCCAGCACGCCCGGTTCGCTTTCCTGCCAGGTGACCCCGTCGGCGTCGAGGGCGAGCGCGGGATTGTCGCGACGGATCCGCAGCGCCGCCCGGTACAGCTCCAGGGTGGAGCCGGGCACGTCGGTCTGCGCCGCGACCGAGAGCGTCCGCCAGAGAGCCGGGGCGGGTAGCCAGCTCAGCTCACTGCCGGCCGGGCCGAAGCCGTACGGGGCCAGCTCGCCGCTCCACGGGATGGGCACCCGGCAGCCGTCACGGCTCTCGCCCGTGCGCAGGAACGCCGGATCCTGGCGCAGCTCGTCGGGGAGGTCGAGGACCTCCGGCAGGCCCAGCTCCTCGCCCTGGTAAAGGTAGGCGCAGCCGGGCAGGGCGAGCATCAGCAGGCTGGCGGCGCGGGCTCGGCGCAGCCCTTCGGCACCGTCGCCGTACCGGGTGACGTGCCTCTGCTTGTCGTGGTTGGAGAGCACCCAGGTGGTCGGCGCCCCGACCACGGTCGCCTCGGCCAACGCGGTGTCGATCACCTTGCGGAACGAGTCGGCCGACCAGGTGGCGTCGAGGAAGTCGAAGCTGAACGCCTGGTGCAACTCGTCGGGGCCGATGTAGCGGGCCAGCCTCTGCGGGGTTTCGGCCCACGCCTCGGCGACCGCCATGCGCCCGCCCGGGTAGCTGTCCAGGATGGGCCGCCAGGCCCGGTAGATGTCGTGCACCTCGTCCTGGTCGAAGTACGGCAGCCGGCCCTTGCCGAGCAGTTCGACCTGACGCTGGCCGGTGGTCATCGAGCTGAAGCCGACGTCCGGCAGCCCTTCGGCCTTGATCATCCCGTGTGCCACATCGACGCGGAATCCGTCGACGCCGCGGTCCAGCCAGAACCGCAGCACGTCCTCGAACTCGGCGCGGACCTCCGGGTGGCGCCAGTTCAGGTCGGGCTGCGACGGGTCGAACAGGTGCAGATACCACTGACCGTCGGGGATCCGGGTCCAGGCGGGGCCGCCGAAGATGCTCTCCCAGTCGTTCGGGGGCAACTCGCCGTGCGCGCCCCGGCCGTCGGCGAAGAGGTAGCGGGCCCGCTCCGGTGAGCCGGGGCCGGCGGCGAGCGCGGCGGTGAACCACTGGTGCGCGCTGGAGGTGTGGTTGGGAACCAGGTCGACGATGATCCGCAGGCCGTGGGCGTGCGCGTCGGTGATCATCGCGTCGAAGTCGTCGAGGGTGCCGAACATCGGGTCGACGTCCCGGTAGTCGGCCACGTCGTACCCACCGTCGATCATGGGCGAGGTGTAGAAGGGGGTCAGCCAGAGCGCATCCACCCCGAGGTCGCGCAGGTACGGCAGGCGCTGCCGGATGCCCTGGAGGTCGCCGATGCCGTCGCCGTCGCTGTCGGCGAAGCTGCGGACGTACACCTGGTAGACGACCGCGGAACGCCACCAGTCGTCGTCGGTGGCTGGCGGCGGGGTGGCGGCGCTGATCATTCGAGCAATATGCCGGCCCGCTGCTGCAAGAGTCAAGCAGATCTTGCGTAAGAGAGGCGGGCGGAACTCGGCGCGACCGCGGTGGAGCCGCGCACCACAAGCTCCGGGCGGAACAGGTACTCCGAGTGCGGGGCGCCGTGCCCGTTGATCTCGTCCACCAGGGCGCGGACGGCGGCCACCGCCATCGCGGTGACCGGCTGCCGCATGGTGGTCAGCGGCGGGTCGGTGAAGGCCATCAGCGGTGAGTCGTCGTAACCCACGACGGAGAGACCGTCGGGCACGTTGAGGCCGCGTTGGCGGGCGGCCCGGACCGCGCCGAGCGCCATCAGGTCGGAGCCGCAGACCACGCCGGTGACGCCGCGGTCCAGCAGTCGACCGGCCGCCGCCTCGCCACCCTCCACTCCGAACAGTGACAGCTCGGCCAGGGCGTCCAGGTCGGCTTCGGCGACGCCGGCCAGCCTGGTCATCGCGGAGCGCCAGCCGGTGACCTTGCGCTGCACCGGGACGAACCGGTCCGGGCCGGTGATCAGGCCGATCCGCCGGTGCCCGAGCGCGACCAGGTGGGCGACCGCAAGCTCGGCCGCCTCCCGGTCGTCGCAGGAGACGAAGGGAGCGCCGATGCCGGGCACGTATCCGTTGATCATCACGACCGGCAGCGGCCGGGCGAGCAGCGCCCGGTAGCGGTCGTGGTTGGCGGCGGTGTCGGCGTGCAGGCCGGAAACGAAGACGATCCCGGAGACCTGCCGGTCCAGTAGCATCTCCACGTACTCGTCCTCGGTCACGCCGCCGGCGGTCTGGGTGCAGAGCACCGGGGTGAACCCACTCTGCGCCAGGGTGGACTCGATGACCTGGGCGAAGGCGGGGAAGATCGGGTTGTCCAGCTCCGGCACCACCAGGCCGACCAGCCCGGCGCTGCGCTTGCGCAGCCGCGCCGGGCGCTCGTAGCCGAGCACGTCGAGGGCGGTGAGGACGGCCTGCCGGGTGTCCGCGGCCACGCCGGGGCGGTCGTTGAGCACCCGCGACACCGTGGCCTCGCTGACTTCGGCCTGCTGGGCGATGTCGGACAGTCGAGCGCGCATGGCGGCACTTTAGCCCACCGGCAAGTTCTTGCGAGGTCCTCTGCAAGCCCTTCCATAATCTGCAACGTCTTGCTAACGTCCCCGCAACATACGAGCGCAGCGGCGCAGCTTCCATGCGCCGGTTGCAAAAACTTCCAGCGTTTCCACTGGCCGGCTGCCCTCCCCCGGCGGACCCGCCATGACGACAGGAGCACCGATGCGCATCCGTACCGCGGGTGTGGTCGCCCTCTTCGCCCTGGCGCTCGCCGCCTCGGGCTGCGGTGGCGACAGCGGCGAGCCGGCCGCGAAGGACACCCCCAAGGCCGCCGGCGGCAAACTGGTGATCTGGGCGGACGACAAGCGGACCGCCGCCCTCAAGCCGTTCGCCGAGAAGTTCGGCCAGGAGAACGGCGTCGCCGTCGAGGTCCAGGCCGTCAGCAAGGACCTGCAGACCAACTTCGTCACCGCGTCCCAGCAGGGCAGCGGCCCGGACGTGGTGGTCGGCGCACACGACTGGATCGGCAACCTGGTGCAGAACGGCGCCATCGACCCAGTGCAGCTCGCCGCCGAGCAGAAGAGCGCGTTCAACGAGACAGCCATCAAGGCGGTCACCTTCAACGGTCAGCTCTACGGCGTGCCGTACGCGCAGGAGAACCTGGCGCTGATCCGCAACACCGACCTGGCCCCCGAGGCGCCGAAGACCATCGAGGACCTGGTCGCCAAGGGCAAGCAGCTCAAGGCCTCGAAGAAGGCCACCGAGACGCTCTGCCTCCAGGTCGGTCAGAACGGCGACGCCTACCACGTCTACCCGCTGTACACCTCGGCCGGCGGCTACCTCTTCGGCACCAGCGCGAACGGCGACTACGACCCGAAGGACCTGGGCGTGGGCAAGCCCGAGTCCATTGAGGCCTTCAAGAAGATCGGCGCGCTCGGCGAGAAGGGTGCGGGTGTGCTCAAGCGCGCCATCGCCGACACCAACTCGATCGCCACCTTCACCGGCAAGAAGTGCGCGTACCTGGTCTCCGGACCGTGGGCCGTGGCCGACGTCAAGAAGGCCAACATCGCGTACGACATCTCGGCGATCCCCGGCTTCGCCGGCGGCAAGGAGGCCCAGCCGTTCGTGGGTGTGCAGGCGTTCTACGTCGCCGCCAAGGGCAGGAACAAGGCGCTGGCCCAGGAGTTCGTGGCCAACTACACCACCACGCCCGAGCTGGCCGTCGCGCTGTACAACGCCGAGCCCCGGCCGCCGGCGCTGACCGCCGCCCTCGACCAGGTCAAGGGCACCGACCCGGACCTGGCCAAGTTCCAGGAGGCGGGCAGGAACGGGCAGGTGCTGCCGGCCATCCCGGCGATGGCCGCGATCTGGGACCCGTTCGGCAAGGCCGAGGCCGCCGTCATCGGCGGGGCAGACCCGACCAGCACCATCACCGCCGCCGGCAAGACCATCTCCGGCCAGATCAAGTAATGAGTACGCCGCTGTCCGGCCCGGGGTCTGCCACGCAGGCTCCGGGCCGGGAGCCCGCCGGCTCCCACGTCTCACGCTCACGTCCGTCGCGCACCCGCGACGACGCGCCGATCACACTGACCGGACTCGCCGGCAAGGTGCTCCTGCTCGGCCTGACCACCGGTGTCGCCGTCTGGGCGGCGTTCCCGCTCATCGCCGCCGGGATGTGGGCCGGCCTGGCGCTGCTGGCGGCGGCCACCGCCGGGCTGTTCTACCTGTACCTCAGCCGCCGGCACATCCCGGCCAAGTACCTGGTCCCGGGAACCCTGTTCCTGATCGCCTTCCAGGTCTTCCCGGTGCTCTACACCGCCAGCACCGCCTTCACCAACTTCGGCGACGGGCACCGGGGCAGCAAGGACGACGCGATCGTCGCCATCGAGTCCTCGTCGGTCACCCAGGTGCCCGGATCCGCCGAGTACGCCCTGTCGATCGCCACGGAGGGCGACCCGACCACCGGTGCGCTGGTCTTCCTGGTCACTGACCCGGGCACCGGTGCGGTATCCGCCGGCGACACCGACGGGCTGCGTCGACTCGACCCCGCCGACGTCACGGTCGCCCCCGGTGGCAGGGTCACCGCCGCCGACGGGTACACCGTGCTGACCATCGGCCAGGCCAGCTCCCGCAGCAAGGAGATCACCGACCTGGTGGTGCCCACCCCCGGTGGCGCGCTGCGCTCCAGCGGACTGTCCCGCGCGTACGAGGGTAGGGCGGTGCGGGCGTACGACGCTGGCTGCGACTGCGTCCGGGACGCCGAGGCCGGCCGGACCTGGACCGCCGACGACGAGGCGGGCGCGTTCGTCGCCGCCGACGGTGAGCGGTTGGCCCAGGGCTGGAAGGTCAACGTCGGGCTGACCAACTTCACCCGCGTGCTCACCGACGAGAACATCTCCGGCCCGTTCCTGGGCAGTCTGGTCTGGAACTTCGCCTTCGCCATCGGCTCCACCGGCGGGACGTTCCTGCTCGGCATGCTGATCGCCCTGGTGCTGCATTCGCCCCGGATGCGGGGCACCAATTTCTACCGGGTGGTGCTCGTCCTGCCGTACGCCATGCCGTCGTTCGCGATGCTGCTGGCCTGGCGGGACATGTTCAACGCCGACTTCGGGCTGATCAACAGCCTGTTGGGGGTGAATGTGGACTGGTTCGGGCAGGCGTGGACGGCCCGCTTCGCGGTCATCCTGGTGCAGCTCTGGCTCGGCTACCCGTACATGTTCCTGGTCGCCACCGGCGCGTTGCAGGCCATCCCGCGCGAGCTGACCGAGGCCACCTCGGTCGACGGGGCCTCGCCCTGGCAGTCCTTCCGCGCGGTCACCCTGCCGCTGCTGCTGGTCGCGCTCTCCCCGCTGCTGATCTCGTCGTTCGCGTTCAACTTCAACAACTTCAACGCGATCTACCTGACCACGGAGGGCGCGCCCTTCCCCGCCGACAACCCGGCCAACGGCGCTACCGACCTGCTCATCACGTACACCTATCGGCTGGCCTTCGGCGGGCAGGGCGCGCAGTTCGGCTTCGCCGCCGCGATCTCACTGTTCATCTTCTCCATCGTCGCGGTGGTCTCCGCGGTCAGCTTCCGGCGGACCCGCAAACAGGAAGAGGTGTACGCGTGAAGACCGTCACCCGCGACCTCAACCGGGCCGGCCGGCGGCGTGGTCGCTGGTTCGCCCAGGTCGGCTGGCGGCACCTGGTCGCCCTGCTCGGCGTGCTGTTCAGTCTGTTTCCGATCGTGTTCGTGCTCTCCGCCGCGCTCAACCCGCTCGGCACGTTGTCCACCACCGACCTGGTGCCGACCGGCGGGGTGTCCCTCGGCAACTTCGGTGGGCTGTTCGAGCGAACCGCCTTCGGGCGATGGTTCCTCAACTCGCTGCTGATCGCCGGGGTGGCGTCGTTCGCGTCGGTGTTCCTCTCGGCGCTCGCCGCGTACGCCTTCTCCCGGATGCGGTTCCGCGGCCGCCGGGTGGGGTTGCTCTCGCTGCTCCTGATCCAGATGTTTCCGCAGTTCCTGGCGATCGTGGCGATCTACCTGATCTTCGGCACGATCACCGACCTGTGGCCGTCGATCGGCTTCAACACCCCCTGGGGTCTGCTGCTGCTCTACCTGGGTGGCGCACTCGGGGTGAACACCTGGCTGATGAAGGGTTTCTTCGACACGCTGCCCCGGGAGCTGGACGAGTCGGCGACCATGGACGGCGCCTCACACGCCCAGGTCTTCTTCCGCATCATGCTGCCGCTGGTGGCGCCGATCCTGGCGGTCGCCGGGCTGCTGGCCTTCATCGGCACCGTCAACGAGTTCCTGATGGCCAACGTCTTTCTCACCAGCACCGACTCCAAGACCCTGGCGGTGGGGATGTACGGCCTGTTGGAGGGCAACGAGCGCAACAACAACTTCGGCATCTTCGCGGCCGGCACCCTGCTGACCGCGATCCCGACGGTGCTGGTCTTCCAGTTCCTCCAGCGGTACATCGTCTCCGGGCTGACCTCGGGCGCCGTCAAGGGTTGAGACCGGGGGCGGTCGATCTCCGGTGGCGCGAGGTATCGTGCTGCGGCGTCGCGCCGACGTTGTTCAGCGAGAGCGGGCCAGCGAACGTGTGGCGGGTTTGCTTCACTGGCCGCTGGTGGCCCGCCGCCCTTCATCCGCCGTCCGGTGCTGTTCCCGGGGAGACTCTCGTGCAACTGTCGATCTTGATGCCGGTCTACAACGAAGCGGAACGCGTCGCGGAGGCCCTGAAGCAGGCCCTCGCCGTGCAGTACCCGTGCGAGATCGAGATCGTGGTGGTCGACGACGGCAGCACGGACGAGACCGCGGAGATCCTCGGTCGGATGGATGACGCGCGGCTGCGGGTCGTCACGCACCGACGCAACGCGGGCAAGGGCGCGGCGATCAAGACGGCCGTGGACAGCGCCCGGGGTGAGTACATGGTGATCCTGGACGCCGACCTGGAGTACGACCCGCAGGACATTCCGAAGCTGTTGGCGCCGGTGCTGGAGGGGCACGCGACGGTCGTCTACGGCAACCGCACCTTCGGTAGCCACAGCGCCTACAGCTTCTGGTACGTGGTCGGCAACCGGGGAGTCACCACTGCGGCGAACGTACTTTTCAATTCCTACATCGGCGATGTGGAGACGTGCTTCAAACTGATGCCGGTGGAGCTGTATCGATCGCTGAACATCCGGTCCCGCGGGTTCGGCATGGAGGCCGAGGTGACCGGCAAACTGCTGCGGCGGCAGATCCGTCCCTACGACGTGCCGATCACCTACCGGGCGCGGGGCCGCGACGAGGGCAAGAAAATCACCTGGCGGGACGGAATAGAGGCGTTGTGGATCCTGGGCCGGGAACGGGCCCGGCGTCGTCCCGGCGTCCCCGCCAAGACGCTTGCCGACCGATGACGATCACGAAACGCCGGGACCCGACCACGATCGCCCGGGTCGTCGTGGCACTCGTCGGGGTGGGCTGCCTACTCCTGACCGTTCAGGGCGCCGTGCAGGCCACCGACCGTGGCGCCGCAATGATGATTGACCGGGAACACGACCTCCCCGCACTCCAGCACCAGGTGGACCTGGAGACGCTCTGGCAGCAGTTCGTCGAGCAGGTGCCCCCGGGCAGCCGGATCTCGCTCACCCAGGCCCGGACCAACAAGGACCTGTGGCGACAGCGGTTGAGTGAGCTTGCCGTGCTGCGTGGATGTGTGGTCGCCCAGGCGGGTCCGCACGACTACTCGGTCGGCGTCACTGCGGTGCAGCGGAAGCGGCCGACCAGCCCGGGTGTGCGGCTGGTCGTACGGAAGGTCGGCTGACGACATGGATCTCACCCCGATTCTCGCCGTACTCGCCCTCCTCGTCGCAGGTTTCCCACTGGCCTTCGCGATACTGCGCAGTCCCTTCCTCGCCCTGCTCCTCGCGCCCCTGACGGCGGCGCTCCTGAGCACGGTCGCGGTGGTCCTGATGCTGGTCGTCGGTGGTCCGTTGCTGCTCTGGGTCGCCCTGGTGCTGGCCGCCGGGGCGGCCGGGGCCTGGTGGCTGTTGCGCCGCCCTGGCGAGTCGGCGCCCTACGGAGGGTGGTCGCACGCGCTGCTGATCGCGCTGCCGCTGCTCCCGCCGTGCCTCATGATCTTCGAACCGGCCGTCCAGTGGGACGCGCACTCCATCTGGTGGTTGCACGCCGGCTACTTCGCCAACGGGAGCGAGTACGCGCGAGCGGCCATCGGCAGCCCTGCCTTCGTCTTCTCGCACACCGACTACCCGCCACTCGCCTCCGCGCCCGTCGCGGCCCTGTGGAGCGTCGTCGAGCCGGACTTCCGTACCGCACAGCTCGTCGGCGCGGTGGTCACCGTCTCGGCGGTCGCGATGCTGGTCTACCTGGTCAGGCGGGCGCTGGGCCGGGTGTCCGCGCGGGTGGCCTGGGCGCTGGCCATCGCGGTGGGCCTGGCAACCTGGTCGAACGTCCCGTACGCGGTGACCGGCGGGCTCGCCGACGCGCTCTGGTCCGCGGCCTTCGCCGGCGCGGCGGTGGCCCTGCTGCTCGGTACGGATCCGCTGCGCCGACCCATGTTGCCGCTGTTGCTGCTGACCGTTGCCGCGCTGAGCAAGAACGAGGGGCTGATCGCCGCCGCGGGCCTGACCGTGCTGGTCACCGTGCGGGCCCGCGCCGACCTGCGGCGAGCGGCGCTGGTGTGGCTGCCGGTGCTGGCCGGGGGTGCCTGGGCGGTGCTGGCCCGCCTGTTGGATGCCCAGTCGGACATCACCAACGGCAAGCCGGGTGACCGGGGCGCGGAGGGGGTGGAGCGGTTCCAGGTGACCATCGCGGCGTTGTGGGACGTGCTTGGTCTGGTGCTGGTGGGTGCCGCGGTGGTGGCGCTGGTCGGCACCCTGTTCCTGCGGGGGCGACGACGTGCCGCCGGGCTGGCGGCCGACGGCTGGGTGTGGGCGGCCATCGGCTACTACCTGGCTGTTCTGGTCGGCACCTACCTGTCCGGCCCGAACGAGATCGCATGGTGGCTGGCGACCTCGGTTCACCGGGTGACGCTGCCGGTGGTGCTCCTGGCTGCGGTCAGCATCGCCGGCTGGGTCGCCGTCGCGTTCGGCGGTGACAGCCGGGCGGAGTCGCCACCGGCGCGCGAGCCGGCTCTTTTCGTTGCGCCCCGACAGCGATCGGGTGACCGGCCTGATCCGCGCCCGCCGGCAGTTCCCACTACTACGATTCGTCGTTAATAGGGAAGGATGGCGACCGTGGAAGCTCTCAGACTCATCCTCCTCTACGTCCATCTGATCGGGTTCGCCCTGCTGCTCGGCGGCTCGATCGCCCAGTACGCCAGCGGGCGGCTGCGGATCAACCAGGCCATGCTCTGGGGTTCGGTGATCCAGTTGCTGACCGGGCTGGGCCTCTCCGCGCCCCTGCGCGACGGCGACGAGCCGGCACCGGCGAAACTTGTGACGAAGTTGGTGATCGCGCTACTGATCTTCGTCATGGTCTTCTTCTCCCGGAAGCGGGACGCGGTCAACCGCGGTCACTTCCTCGCGATCGTCGGCCTGACCCTGGTCAACGCGGCGGTGGCGGTCTTTTGGCGGTAACGTCCGGGGAGGGGAACGCCTCCCAGAAAACGGACGTTGAGGACGCCCCGGCGCTCAGTTGCCAGCACGAAGAGTGACCTGCCCCACGCAAGGGTTACACCCGGGTAACAGGCGCTCAACAGTCGTGCACGATTGTCGGCCGGTGGGTGGACGCGGGCGTACGCTCCCGTCCGTAACGTGGGACAGCCGGCGGCACACCCGCAGGTCGGCTGATGGGCTGCCACCGCACAAGGCGCGGTGAGCAATGGGAAGGAGACGTCTTGCGCTCGGTGCGTGGGATGCGGATCGCCTCGATCGTCGCGGTGGGTGGGCTCGCGCTCACCGCCGCCGCTTGCGGCGAGGCCCCCAAGGATGACAACAACGCCGGCAGTGGCGCCAAGAAGTTCAGCGCCTGCATGGTGACCGACGTCGGCGGCATCGACGACAAGTCGTTCAACGCCTCGGCCTGGAAGGGCTTGCAGGAGGCCAAGGCCGCCAACGACGCCATCGACATCAAGTACGTCGCGTCGAAGTCCGAGGCCGACTACGAGCCGAACCTGACGCAGTTCGTCAACCAGAAGTGCAACTTCATCCTGGCGGTCGGTGGCCTGATGGGCGACGCCACCAAGAAGATCGCGGCGGCGAACCCGAACCAGGAGTTCGGCATCGTCGACGCCAACCCGGAGTTGGACAACATCTACCCGATGCAGTTCGACACCGCGCAGGCCGCGTTCCAGGCCGGTTACCTGGCCGCCGGGATGAGCAAGTCCGGCGTTGTGGCCACCTACGGTGCGGTACCGATCCCGCCGGTGACCATCTTCATGGATGGCTTCGTCGACGGTGTGGCGTACTACAACACCACCAAGAAGAAGGACGTCAAGGCGCTGGGTTGGAACAAGGAGACCCAGAAGGGCTCCTTCTCCAACGCCTTCGACAAGCAGGACGAGGGCAAGAAGGTCTCCGACGCGCTGGTCGCCCAGGGCGCGGACATCATCATGCCGGTCGCCGGCGGCTCCGGCCTCGGCACCACCGCCGCGGCCAAGGCCTCGGGCGGCAAGTACAGCACCATCTGGGTGGACGTCGACGGCTGCGAGAGCACCCCGGACTGCTCCGCGATCATCACCACCGTGGTCAAGAACATCCCGGACGCCGTCAAGGAGGCCGTGGTCAAGGCCGCCGCCGGCGACAAGCTGCCGGCCAAGCCGGGCTTCGTCGGCACCCTGGCCAACAACGGCGTCTCGCTCGCCCCGTACCACGAATTCGACAGCAAGGTCCCGGCTGAGCTGAAGACCGAGCTGGACAAGATCAAGGCGGACATCGCCGCTGGCACCATCACCGTCACCTCGAAGGCCCAGCCGACCAAGTGACAACCGCCCGGCCCGTCCGGTGAGATCATCGGAAGGGGTCGGCGGGAGACAGGTACGACCGATCGGCCGCTCCGGCACTGCGGGTACACCCCGTGGGGTCGGAGCGGCCGATCGCGCACCACGCAACCGGACCGGTCCGGCCGGGTTGACGGCAGCTAGGCTGCACCATCGCTCGCACTCCAGGAGGTTGCGCTGAGACTCGAACTGCGCGGCATCACCAAGCGATTCGGTGATCTGGTCGCCAACGACCACATCGACCTGACGGTGGAGCCTGGAGAGATTCACGCCCTGCTCGGCGAGAACGGCGCGGGCAAGTCGACCCTGATGAACGTGCTCTACGGGCTCTACCAGCCCGACGAGGGCGAGATCCTGGTCGACGGCAAGCCGCTGAAGCTGAAGGGCCCATCCGACGCGATCGGTGCCGGGATCGGCATGGTGCACCAGCACTTCATGCTGGTGCCGGTCTTCACCGTCGCCGAGAACATCATGCTCGGCGCCGAGCAGACCCGGGGCGGCATCGGCGGTTTCCTGGACCGGCGGCGCGCCCGCCGCGAGGTCACCGAGGTGTCCGAGCGCTACAACCTGCGGGTCGACCCGGACGCGGTGATCGAGGACCTGCCGGTCGGCGTCCAGCAGCGGGTCGAGATCGTGAAGGCGCTCACCCGCGACGTCGACCTGCTCATCCTGGACGAGCCGACGGCGGTGCTCACCCCCCAGGAGACCGAGGAACTGCTGACGGTCATGCGGTCGCTCAAGGCGGCCGGCAAGTCGATCGTCTTCATCACCCACAAGCTCGGCGAGGTCAAGGCCATCGCCGACCGGATCACGGTGATCCGACGCGGTAAGACCGTCGGCACCGCCTCGCCGGAGGCCAGCCGGGACGAGCTGGCGGCCCTGATGGTCGGGCGTAACGTCCGGCTCACCGTCGACAAGTCCCCGGCCACGCCGGGCGAGCCGGTCCTGGAGGTGGCCGGTCTGGTCGTCGACGACGACCGGCAGATCCGCGCGGTCGACGGCGTCGACCTGACCGTGCGCGCGGGCGAAGTGCTCGGCGTGGCGGGCGTACAGGGCAACGGTCAGACCGAGCTGATCGAAGCGATCATGGGCTTGCGCCCGGTGCTCGCCGGCACGGTCAGCCTGGCCGGCGACCGGATCGACGGCTGGAAGCCCAAGAAGGTGCTCCGGGCGGGCGTCGGCTACGTGCCCGAGGACCGCAGCGTGGACGGCCTGGTCAAGGAGTTCAGCGTCGCGGAGAACCTGGTGCTGGACATCTACGACCGGCCACCGTTCGGCGCCGGGCTCGCGTTGAAGCCGGACGCGATCGCGGCCTCCGCGAAGGAGCGGATCGAGCAGTTCGACGTCCGCACCTCATCGGCCGACGCGGCGGTGGGCACCCTCTCCGGCGGCAACCAGCAGAAGGTGATCGTGGCCCGGGAGCTGTCCCGGCCGCTGAAGCTCCTCATCGCCGCCCAGCCGACCCGTGGCGTCGACGTCGGGTCGATCGAGTTCATCCACAGCCAGATCATTCACGAGCGGGACGTCGGCACCGCCGTCATGGTGGTCTCCAGCGAACTCGACGAGGTGATCGGGTTGGCCGACCGGATCGCGGTGATGTACCGCGGCCGGATCATCGGCATCGTCGGCCCGGACACCCCCCGTGAGGAGATCGGCCTGCTGATGGCCGGCATCAGCCCGGACGCGGCCCACGACGCCATCGCAGCGACCGCCGCCGACAAGCCCGGTGCGGCGACCGCCGCCGACAAGCCCGGTGCGGCGACCGGCGCCGACAAGCCCGGCGTGGCAGACGGGAGCCCGGCGCGCGACGCAGGCTCCGCGAGCGAGGACGAGGCATGAGCGAGCGGCAGCGAGTGAATCGGAGTTGCAGGGCGTTGGTGCCTCATGGCGTCGCGCAGCGAAGCGGAGTGACGGCATGAGCAACCCCAATCCGCAGTCCGGCTCGCCGGACAAGGAGCCGGCGAGCGAGGCGCAGGCCGCGCAGAACGCGCTCGGCAACACCGAACGGGCCGAGGTGGCCACCGAGCCGGACCGCTCGGTGGCGAAGCCCGACCCCCAGCCGGAGTCGAAGCCGAGCCTGGGCCGGTTGTTCCTGGACAACCTCTGGGCGGCCAACACCTTCACGGTGACGCTGCTGTCGTTGGTGCTGGCGATCGTGGTCGGCGCGGTGCTGATGATCATTTCTGATCCGGCGGTGCTCTCCACCTACTCGTACATCACCTCCCGTCCGTCCGACGCGATCAACTCCAGTTGGACGCTGGTCAGCGAGGCGTACGCGAACCTGTTCAAGGGCTCGATCTTCGACCCCGAGGCGTTCTCCGGCTGGTTGGACGGCGCCAACGGCTGGCAGGCCGTGCTCGCGCCGATCTCCGAGACGCTCACCTACGCGGCGCCGCTGGTCTTCACCGGCCTGTCGGTGGCGCTGGCCTTCCGCGGCGGTCTGTTCAACATCGGTGCCCAGGGCCAGGCCACCATCGGCGTGATCATGGCGGCGCTGGCCGGCTTCCTGCTGCCGCTGCCGCCCGGCCTGCACCTGCTGGTGGCAGTGCTGGCCGGTGCGCTGGGCGGAGCGATCTGGGGTTTCATCCCCGGCATCCTCAAGGCCCGCGCCGGCGCGCACGAGGTGATCAACACGATCATGCTCAACTACGTCGCCACGTACTTCCTCACCTGGTTGATCGTGCAGAACGGCGTGCAGGACCCGAACCGCACCGACGCGATCAGCAAGGCGGTGGACAGCTCCGCCCAGCTGCCCCGACTGCTCGGCGACAACCTGCGGGTGCACGCCGGCATCCTGCTCGCAGTGTTGGCAACCTGGGCGGTCGCCTGGCTGCTCAACCGCTCGACGCTCGGCTTCGAGCTGCGCGCGGTCGGGGCCAACCCGGACGCCGCCCGGACCGCCGGCATCAGCGTCACCCGGACGTACATCCTGATCATGGTCTTCGCCGGCATCCTGGCGGGTCTCGGCGGCTCGAACATGGTGCTCGGCTCCACCGCCAGCGCGTTGACCCCGCTGGTGGTCGCGCAGATCGGCTTCGACGGCATCCTGGTGGCGCTGCTCGGGCGGGTGAAGCCCTGGGGCGTGTTGCTCGCCGCGCTGCTGTTCGGGGCGCTGCAGGCCGGTGGTAACCGGATGCAGTCGTACTCCGGGATCTCGCTGGAGCTGGTGACAGTGCTCCAGGCGCTGATCGTCATCTTCATCGCCGCGCCGGCCCTGGTGAAGGCGATCTTCCAGCTCCGGGCCGCACGCGCCGCCCGGTTGCAGACGAGCCTGGCGAAGGGCTGGTAACTCATGTCCACCATGGCTGTCCCCGACATCGCCGTCGCCCCGGTCGACGAGGGCTTCTGGACCCGCAGCCGCAAGGTCGGCCTCACGCTGCTGGGGCTCGGCCTGCTGTCCGCGGTGCTCTTCGGCGCGCTCGCCACCGACCAGCAGGCCCGGTTCACCCTCAGCGACGACGCGGCCGGCACCGCATTGGAGATCAACGGCACGATCGGGGCGATCCTGTTCGGGATCATCACGATCGCCGCCGGCGCGGCGCTCCTGGCCGGTGTGCCGAAGCGGTGGTTCCTTCCCGTGCTCGGCGTCGGGCTGGTCGGCTTCGTGCTGTCGTTCCTCTGCTGGCAGGTCTCCGCCGCGCCGGTCGGGCAGAACTTCATGCCGTTGGTCAACATCATCCGGGGCACCTTCATCCTGGCCCTGCCGCTGATCTTCGGCGCGCTCGCCGGGGTGCTCTGCGAACGCTCCGGCGTGGTCAACGTGGCAATCGAGGGCCAGCTGCTGATGGGCGCGTTCAGCGGCGCCCTGTTCGGCAGCATCTCCGGCAGCGTCTGGGTGGGCCTGGTCGCCGCCGCGATCGGAGGCGCGTTCATCTCGCTGCTGCTCGCCGTCTTCGCCATCCGCTACCTGGTCGACCAGGTCGTCATGGGCATCGTGCTGAACCTGCTGGCGGTCGGTGTCACCGGCTTCCTCTACGAGCGGCTGATGCAGACCGACGCCGAGAAGTACAACAGCGCGCCCCGCTTCAACAACTGGGAGATCCCGCTGCTGAAGGACATCCCGGTGCTCGGGCCGGCGTTGTTCCGGGGCAACATCTTCCTCTACCTCGGGCTGCTCCTGGTGCTGGTGATCCACATCGGGTTGTTCCGTACCCGGTGGGGCCTGCGCACCCGGTCGGTCGGCGAGCACCCGATCGCCGCCGACACGCTCGGCGTCAAGGTGCTGCGGGTGCGCTACCGCAACGTGCTGCTGGCCGGCGTGGTCGCCGGCATCGGCGGCGCGTCCTACACGCTGGCGCTCTACTCGTTCACCAAGAACATGATCGGCGGTAAGGGCTTCATCGCCCTGGCCGCGCTGATCTTCGGCCGGTGGAACCCGACCGGCGCGCTGCTCGCAGCGCTCTTCTTCGGCTTCGCCGACCAGCTCGCCACCTACCTGGGTGCGATCAGCAGCTCGATCCCCAGCCAGTTCCTGGCCATGCTGCCCTACCTGGCGACCATCCTGGCCGTCGCCGGGCTGGTCGGCCGGGTCCGGGCGCCGGCCGCCGACGGCAAGCCGTACATCAAGGGCTGACCGCCCCGTCCCCGTGTCGATCAAGAGGTTTCGGTCAGGAGAATCGTCGATCCTGACGCAAACTTCTTGATCGACACGGTGGGGTGTGGGACTCGGCCCTGCCCGCGCGTGACCTGGGCTACCTGGGCAGAATGATGCCATGACCGACATTGACTGGGCGCGGTTGCGCGCCGCCGCCACCGAGGCGATGCGGCACGCGTACGCGCCGTACTCGACGTTCCCAGTCGGCGCGGCAGCGCTGGTCGACGACGGCCGGGTCGTGGTCGGCTGCAACGTGGAGAACGCCGCGTACGGGGTGACGCTCTGCGCCGAGTGCGGGGTCGTGTCCAGCCTGCACGCCACCGGCGGCGGTCGGCTCGTCGCGCTCTCCTGCGTCGACGCGACCGGCGAGCCACTGATGCCGTGCGGTCGCTGCCGGCAACTGCTCTGGGAGCACGGCGGGCCGGAGTGCCTGATCGAGAGCAAGACCCGGCCACTGCGGATGGCCGAGCTGCTGCCGCACGCCTTCGGTGTGGAAGACCTGGAGGCCGTCACCGGTGAGACGCCGGTGCCGGTGGTCCCGGAGCGGCTCGCTGCCTGGCGCGGGCGCGGCACCGTCTTCGTGCACCCGGACATGTCCGCTGGTCAGCAGGTCTGGACGGCGTACTGGGAGCGGTCGGCCGGAGACGACGCCGGCGCCGAGACGGGGGTGCTGGAGGAGGCGCCGAGCTGGGACGAGCCGGCCGAGGCGATCACCTGGGGCCTGGCCCGGACGCCCCGGGTGGTCGTGGTGGACGCCACCGGCACGATCTTCTGGGCTGGTGAGGGTGAGCCGCCTGTGGAGATACCGGTGCGCTGGTCTTGAGTGTGGTTGCTGTTTGGGGCGGGGGCCGACCGTGCCCGGCTCCGGGCGGTCAGGCTTGATCCCTCCGCCGGGCACGGTCGGCCCCCGCCCCCGACGTGGTCGACCGCCGTCGGTCGGGATCTGCAACAGACGAGGGAAGATCTTCTGATGAGTGGTTTTGCTGCTGTTGATGTTATTCGGGTCAAGCGGGACGGGGGAGTGCTGTCGGACGCGCAGATCGACTGGGTGGTCGACGCGTACACCCGGGGGGTTGTCGCCGACGAGCAGATGTCCGCGTTGGCGATGGCGATCCTGCTCAACGGCATGACCGGGCCGGAGATCGCCCGGTGGACCGCCGCGATGATCGCCAGCGGTGAGCGGTTGGACCTGTCGGCGGTACGCCGGCCGACTGTCGACAAGCACTCCACCGGCGGCGTCGGCGACAAGATCACTCTGCCGCTCACCCCGTTGGTCGCCGCTTGTGGCGCGGCGGTGCCGCAGCTGAGCGGCCGGGGTCTCGGGCACACCGGCGGCACGCTGGACAAGTTGGAGTCCATCCCGGGCTGGCGGGCCACGGTGAGTAACGACGAGTTCATCGCCCAGCTCGACGAGGTGGGTGCGGTGATCTGCGCGGCCGGTGCCGGGCTCGCGCCCGCCGACCGCAAGCTGTACGCGCTGCGCGACGTCACCGGCACGGTGGAGGCGATCCCGCTGATCGCCAGCTCGATCATGAGCAAGAAGATCGCCGAGGGCACCGGTGCGCTGGTCCTCGACGTCAAGGTCGGCTCGGGCGCCTTCATGAAGTCCGTCGACCAGGCCCGCGAGTTGGCGCGCACGATGGTCGAGCTGGGTGGTGCGCACGGTGTGCGGACCGTCGCCCTGCTCACCGACATGTCCACCCCGCTCGGCCTGGCGATCGGCAACGCGGTCGAGGTGACCGAGTCGGTCGAGGTGCTGGCCGGTGGTGGGCCTGCCGACGTGGTGGAGCTGACCCTCGCGCTGGCCCGGGAGATGCTCGACGCCGCCGGCCTGCCGGACGCCGATCCGGCGGCGGCGTTGCGCGACGGCCGGGCCATGGACTCCTGGCGGGCGATGATCCGGGCGCAGGGCGGCGACCCGGACGCGCCGATGCCGGCGGCGGCCGAGGTGGAGGTGGTCCGCGCCGAGCGGGACGGGTACGTCGCGGCCATCGACGCGTACGCGATGGGGGTTGCGGCGTGGCGGCTCGGCGCGGGTCGGGCGCGCAAAGAGGACCCGGTCAGCGTGCCGGCCGGTGTGGTGTTGCACAAACGGCCGGGTGACGAGGTGCGGGCCGGTGACCCGATCTACGAACTGCGTGCCGAGGACCCGACGCGAATCCCAGCCGCGCTGACCGAGGCCGCCAACGCGGTGCGGATCGCGTCGACGGCACCGGCGGCGACGTCGTTGGTCATCGAACGCATCGGCTGATCGATCCGCTGTCGCCCTGGCATGGTGCCGGTCCCGTGGGAGCGCTATTGTCGCAGGCCAAGGGGGGACAACCGGCCTTGCGCCGGCGCGAGCAGACAGGAAGATCCGCCGTGACCGTTGCTGCCCCCGACCCTCGTGAGGTGCGCGAGGCGAGCCTGGACGAGTTGTCCCGGCTCGGCCTGCCGTTGCCGCCGGCCCAGTTTCCCCTCGTCTGGGAGCCGGGTGACCGGATCGACCTGCGCCCGACCGCGGAGATCGAGGCGCGGATCGCGGTGCTGCACCTGATCCTGGCCCGCTGCTTCGGGATGCCTCCGCAGGCGGCGATGAGCTGGCTGCTCGGCTCGCACCTGGTCGACATGGTCACCCCGCCGGAGTGGCAGTTCGTGATGGGCGGCAAGGGCGACCACCGGTCGTTCGTGCTGCACCACGACGCGCTCTTCGCGCTGGCCTGGGTGCTCGGGTTGAGCAAGCAGCTCGACCCCACCCTGGCCGTCGACGAGCGGCTGGTCGAGCGGCTGCCGCACATCGCCGAGGGGGAGACCTTTCCGCACTGGCGTTCCCGGATCCTCACGGCGCCGCAGCACCCGGCCGACGCGGCAGCCCTGCTCGACCTGCACTACTGCCTGGACTGGGCGTACCTGGAGACCGAACGCGGCGGCCGGCGCGCGCCGGGCCTGGTCGACGCGAACGCCATCGGGCAGCGGCGCTGGGCGCTGGAGTGGGCGGTGATCCTGCGGGGGCCGTACCACGACGAGCCGCCCGGTTGGGAAGAGGTCGACCTCTCCACCTGAGGTCAGTGGGGCCGGTACGCGTCCACCCGGACTGCCACAGTCACCCGGACCGGCTCGGGCAGGGCGGCCAGTCGGGCGGCGAGCGCCTCCGGGTCGGTGTGCCAGGCGCTCGGGCCCATCCCGACCAGGCTGGCGGCCTCCGGCCGGGTCAGCGTCAGCTCCGCCCGGTGCACGACCGAGCTGACCGGCGTGAAGTGCCCGCCCAGGCTGTCGGTCACCCGGCCAGCCTTGTCCGGGGCCACCCGCAGCAGGCCGAGGGCAGCCACCAACTCGGTGAGATGGTCGGTGTCGGGCGTGACCACCAACAGCGTCCCGGCCGGATCGAGCACCCGGTGGAACTCGGCGCCGTTACGCGGGGCGAAGACGTTCAGCAGCACGGCGGTCGAGGCGTCCGCCAGCGGCAGTCGTTGCCAGGTGTCGGCGAGCGCGGCGGCGGCCCGGGGATGCGCACGGGCCGCGCGGCGCAGCGCCGGTTTGGACACGTCCAGGGCCAGACCCACGGCGTGCGGCAGCGCCGCCAGCACCGCGCCGAGGTACCGGCCGGTGCCGGCGCCGGCATCCACCACCAGGGGGTACGCGCCGACGTCGGGCGCCGAGGGCTCGGGCCGTACCTCTGCTGCTTGGTCCTTTGCTCTGTTTATCTCCAGGCGACACCCTTCGTCGGAAGCCGTTGCCCCGGTGGAAGCGGGGCAACGGGGGCGGGGGGCGTCCGTCGCGCCGAGACGCCCGACGGCGTCCGTCGCGGCAGCGGCGAGGGCGGCGGAGATGACGTCGTAGTGCCCGGCGGCGAGGAAGTCCGCGCGGGCCGCGACCATCTCGGCGGTGTCGCCGACGTGCGGGGCCCGGCCGGTGAGCAGGTTGACGTAACCCTGACGGGCGATGTCGAAGCTGTGCCGGCGCGGGCAGCGCAGGGCCTTCGTGTCGGTGGCCTGCTCCAGCGGCTCGCCGCAGACCGGGCAGCGCAGTCGGTCGAGGATACGGGGGTCCACGCGTCAGGCCTCCGGATCGTGCCGTGGGTGGGGCGCCCGTCCGCCGAGGTGGTCGACCACCCGGTGGGTGAGCGCGCCGAGCGCCTCGATCTCCGCCGGCGTGAGCAGGTCGATCAGGTGCCGGCGGACGGCGGCCACGTGGCCGGGGGCGGCGGACCCGATGGCCTGCCGCCCGGCGGGGGTGAGGACGACGACCGAGCCACGGGCGTCGTCGGCGCACTCCTCACGGGTGACCAGGCCGCGTTGCTGCATGCGGGTCAGGTGGTGGGAGAGCCGGCTGCGCGACCAGAGCATGCGATCTGCCAGCTCCCGCAGCCGCAGCCGCCCCTGCGGTGTCTCGGAGAGGTCGGAGAGCACGTCGTAGTCGGCCTCGGAGAGGCCGGCGTCCTGGGTGAGCTGCCGGGCCAGCTCCAGGTCGAGCAGCCGACGCATTCGGCGGTAGCCGCGCCACGCGCGGTCCTCCCGTTCGTCGAGCCATCGTGGGGCGCCCATGCTCCGAGTCTAGCCGTTTCGTTGACATGTCATCGATCGGGTGCCTAAGGTCGATGACATGTCAACGAAACGACTCTGGGAGCTCTTCGGTGAGCGCGGGCGCGGAGTGCTGGTGACGGTGCGCCGTGACGGTCGACCCCAACTCTCCAACCTCGACTACCTGGCCGAGCCCGACCTGATCAGGTGCTCGACCGTCAGCAGCCGGGCAAAGGCGCGCAACCTGAGCCGCGATCCGCGAGCGAGCTTCCACGTCACGACCCCGGACGGTGGGGCGTACGCCGTCGCCGAGGGCGTCGCCACCCTCACGCCGCCCGCCGCAACCGAGGACGACGACACCGTGCAGGAGTTGGTTGAGGTCTACCGACGCATCCGCGGCGAGCACCCCGACTGGGCGGAGTACCGGTCGGTGATGGTCGCCGACGGTCGGCTGGTGATCCGACTCCTGGTCACGCGCATCTACGGCTGGCGCCCCTGACTGGGCCGGCTCGGTCCCGCCGGGTTGGCTGACTAGGGTCTGAGCATGGTCGCAACTATTCGGTACGAGGACATCGTCAAGGTCCCGAAGGCGCTGCTGCACGACCACCTCGACGGCGGGCTGCGGCCGGCGACGATCGTCGACCTCGCCGCCGAGGTGGGCCACGAACTGCCCACCACCGACCCCGAAGCGCTCGGACGCTGGTTCGCCGACGCGGCGGACTCCGGCTCCCTGGAGCGCTACCTCGAGACGTTCGCGCACACCGTGGCGGTCATGCAGACCGCGCCCGCGCTGCGTCGGGTGGCCCGCGAGTGCGCCCTCGACCTGGCCGCCGACGGGGTGGTCTACGCCGAGGTGCGCTTCGCCCCGGAGCAGCACCTGGAGCGTGACCTGAGCCTGGACGAGGTGGTTGAGGCGGTGCTGGCCGGGTTCGCCGAGGGCACCGCTCAGGCGGTCGAGGCAGGGCTGACGATCCGGGTGGGCACCCTGCTGACCGCGATGCGGCACGCCGCCCGCTCGCAGGAGATCGCCGAGTTGGCCGTGCGGCACCGGGACGCCGGGGTGGTCGGCTTCGACATCGCCGGCGCCGAGGCGGGCTTCCCGCCCACCCGGCACCTGGACGCCTTCGAATACCTCCAGCGGGAGAACTTCCACTTCACCATCCACGCTGGCGAGGCGTTCGGTCTGCCGTCGATCTGGCAGGCGATCCAGTGGTGCGGAGCGGACCGGCTCGGCCACGGCGTGCGGATCGTCGACGACATCGCCTCCGACGGCTCGCTCGGCCGGCTGGCCGCGTACGTCCGGGACAAGCGGATCCCGCTGGAGCTGTGCCCCTCGTCGAACGTGCAGACCGGTGCGGTGGACTCGATCGCGGATCACCCGATCGGCCTGCTGCGGGACCTGCGCTTCCGGGTGACGGTCAACACCGACAACCGGCTGATGAGCGGCACCTCCATGTCACGGGAGATGTCGCTGCTGGTGGAGACGTTCGGCTACGGCTGGAAGGAGCTGCAGTGGTTCACCATCAACGCGATGAAGAGCGCCTTCATCCCGTTCGACGAGCGGCTGCGGATCATCGATGAGGTGATCAAGCCGGCGTACGCGAAGTTGCTGGCCTGAGCTCAGCCGTGTGGGTGGCCGGCAAGCAGGCTGGCCACCCGTCGCAGCACCTCCCGGGCTCGGGCGGCTTCCGCGCCCAGACCCATCTGCCGACGCAGCACCGCGGGCTCGGCCCGCAGCAACGCCACCCCGCGTCGAACCAGCACCCGGGGTGCCTTGCGCTGTTCGGCCAGGTCGCGGGCGAGTCGGCGCAGGAAGGTTGCCCCACGCGGGCGGCGCAGCGCGTACGCCCCGGCGAGCAGGCCACGGCGGCGGCACTCCTCGACGATCTCGGCGGCGAAGATCCCTTCGGCCACGAAAATTGGCGATCCGGCGACATCAAATGGCCGGGTGGCTACCCGGCGATCGACGCCGATCGCATAAACCGGCACATCGGCTCGACCGTCGCGGGCAAGTCGGGCGATGATTTCCACCGCGCCGAGGGCATCCCACGACTGTGGCGATTCCCAATCCACCTGGCCGTTTCGTTGCGGCAACGTAGGGTCATCGCCGTCTTTGTAGAAGTCGTCCAAGCAGAGCACCGGCAAGCCGGTTTGCTGCGCTATGTACGACTTTCCGGACCCAGAAGGGCCGGCGAGCAAGACCACTCGGTGCGGATGTTCCATTACCTTCAGTTACTCCGGCCAGACAGACTGCTATCAAATCGCATCAACATCTCATCACACCTTCGGTTGGGGACAACCTGGGCTTTCTTCTTGTCGACCGGCGTGATGGAATCTCGGGGGTCCGACCCGCCGGGTCGGTCGCTGGGCGTTGCCCGGGGCAACGCGTTGATGCTGTAATCGCGAGGGCGGTGACGTGAGCAAACGGCCAAAGACGGCGGGCTCCTTCCTGTCGCGGCTGCGCCGGCCGGCCAGCCGGCTCCGGGACATGCCGATCTGGTCCAAGCTCGGTCTCATCATGATCGTGCCGACCATCGCCACGGTCGTGGTGGGCACCAGTGGTCTTGTCGACCACGTGGAGACGCTCAACAATGCCAACCGAGCTGGCGATCTGGCGAACCTGTCGAGCTATTCAGGTGACCTGGTCAACACCCTGCAGGACGAGCGGACCGCCGCCGTGCTGCTGCTGGGCGCGGACGGGACGCAGCCGACGGCGCAGTACCAGGAGGCCTACAACCGGGTCAACTCCCTGGTGGATCAGGACGCGATCCCCTACCGGCAGCAGCGGGCCGAGATCGAGGACCTCCCGAACAGCCTTGAGGCTCTGCTCGACAACATCGACCAGAACCTGCAGGACCTGTCGGGCATCCGCAGCCAGGTGTACAACGGGAAGCTCGCGCTCACCGAGACCGTGCAGGCGTACGAGGGTCTGATCAGTGACCTGCTCGCCATCCGCGACTCGTCCACCCAGCTCGCTGGTGACAACCAGCTGAGCGACCGGATGCGCGCCGCCGCGGCGGTCGCCCGGGAGAAGGAGTTCCTCGCCGCACGCCGCGTCGTGGTGCACCGCGCGCTGGGCGTGAAGGGCGGCAAGCGACTGACCCCGGCACTGCGCAGGGACTACATCGCCAGCGACACCGGCCAGCAGCAGGCTCTGCAGAGCTTCAAGGCCGTCGCCACCGAGGAAGACGCCAAGTTCCACGACCAGACGATCGCGGGCGGCGACCGCCGGCAGGCCCAGAACTACACCGGCTGGATCGACGGCAACACCACCGGTGACATGCGCGGTGCGCCGTTCGGGCCGGACCAGTGGGAAGCCGCCATGACGGCCAACGCCAAGCTGATCCGTACCGTCGAGAAGAGGCTCGACGGTGAAGTGGTCGACCAGGCGGACGTCCTCCGCTCGGACGTCCAGCGCCAGGTCTTCCTGGAGACCGGCCTGCTGCTCAGCATGCTGCTGCTGGCCATCCTCTTCGCCTACCTGGTAGCCCGCTCGATGGCCCGCTCACTGCGTGAGCTGCGGCAGGGCGCGCTCTCCGTCGCCCAGTACGGTCTGCCGCAGGCGGTGGCCCGCCTGCGCGACCCACAGGTCGTCGGGCAGCTCTCTCCGGTGCAGCTGGCCAACCAGATCGCCGAACCGCTACCGGTGCGCAGCAAGGACGAGTTCGGCCAGGTGACCGAGGCGTTCAACGCCGTCCACCTGGAAGCCGTCCGCACCGCCGCCGAGCAGGCCGCACTGCGCGCCTCCGTCGCGACCATGTTCGTCAACCTGGCCCGCCGTTCACAGATCCTGGTCGACCGCCTCATCGGGCACCTCGACCGGCTGGAGCGCGGCGAGGAGGACCCGGACCGGCTGGCCGAGCTGTTCCAGCTGGACCACCTTGCCACCCGGATGCGCCGTAACGACGAGAACCTGCTGGTGCTCGCCGGTGCCGACTCCACCCGTGTGCAGCGTGAGCCGGCCGCCCTCATCGACGTGCTGCGCGCCGCGCAGTCCGAGGTCGAGCACTACACCCGGATCGAGTTCGGTGTCATCGATCGCGACATCGAGGTCGCCGCGCACGCGGTCAACGACCTGGTGCACCTCGTCGCGGAGCTGTTCGACAACGCCACCGCGTTCTCACCGCCCGACTCGCAGGTCATGGTCGAGGCTCGCCGGGTCGGCGACCGCTCCTCGCTGTACGTCGAGGACCGCGGCATCGGCATCAGCGCCGAGCAGTTGCACGACCTCAACGAGCGGCTTGCGACGCCGCCGCAGGTGGATGTGGCCGTGTCCCGGATGATGGGCCTGGTCGTGGTCGCCCGGCTGGCGTCCCGGCACGGGGTCCGGGTCGAGCTGCGCCCCGGCAACGATCGCGGCACCGTCGCCGACGTCACACTGCCCACTTCGGTGCTGGTGCCCCGGGCGCTGTCCGGTCGGGTGCAGCAGCCTCCGGCGCTGCCGGCGGCCGGTGCTCCCCAGTTCGGTGGTCCGCAGTCTGGTGGGCCCGCGCCGGTCTTCGGCGCGCTGCCCGCCCTGGGCAACGGCCCTCGCCCGAGCGAATCGTCAGGCAACCAGGTCACCCTGGGGGGTCGTCCATTCGACCCCGCGTCGCGCAACGGTGCCGGCACTCCCGCCAACGGTGGTGCGTACCGCTCGATGCCGGCCTGGTCCGATCTGACCGGTGCGGCCGGGACGAACGGCGGCGACGGGTTCACCCCCAGGTCGGCCAACGGCCAGGGGATCGACCCGCTGCCGCAGCGCCGGGCCGGGGACGAGCCCCCGACCACCGGCCAGCAGCCCACCATTCCGCGTCAGCTGCCGAGCAGCCCCGAAACGCAGCCGTACTCGGCGCCGCCGGTCTCCGCGCAGCCCTACTCGGGTGCGCCGTACGGCGGTGCCCCGGTGTCCGCCGCGCCGGCCTCCGGCCAGCCCTACTCGGGTGCGCCGTACAGCGGCGCCCCGGTGTCCGCCGTGCCGGCCTCCGGGCAGCCGTACGCCGGTCCGCCGGTGTCGGCGTCGCCGGTCTCGGCCTCGCCGGCGTCCGGGCAGCCGTACTCGGGTCAGCCGTACTCGGCGCCGCCCGCCTCCGGCCAGTCGTTCAGCGGGTTCGAGCCCCGATCCGCGCCGCCCGCGCAGGCAGCCAGCGCCCCGGCGCCGCCGGCCTGGCCGCCGGTGCCGGCCAGCGAGCGGGACACGGCCACCCCGCCGGTGCCCGAGCGGCTCGCCGCCGCGCTGGACATGACCACGGAGCTGCCGCGGGTGCCGCGGCCCGGCGAGCAGCCGGCCGCAGCCCAGCCGCCGGCTCCAGCGCCGACCCCGACTGCGGCTCCGGCTCCGGCTGCGCAGACTCGGCCGGCGCCGCAGCAACCACCGGCGCAGAACCGCCAGCGGTACGCGGACGAGACGATGGAGCTGCCGATCTTCCGGGAGCTTGAGTCGGCCTGGTTCCGCACCCGTCGCCCGGGCTCCGAGGAGACCGCAGCCGGCGGCCAGCCGGCGACGAACGGCGACTCCGCGACCCAGCAGTTCGCCACGGTCGAGGCCACCGGTCGGGCAGGCCACACGACAGCACCCGGGACGACAGGTAACACACCGATGGCAGACACTCCGACGGCCGGAGGAGCGCCGCGGGACAACGGCTCCACAGCGAACGAGGGCACCCGCCCCAGCCTCGCCGAGAGCCTGCCGAACCGCCGGCCCCAACCGCAGAGCAACGGCTGGCAGACCGCTGCCGACGACGGTTGGCGTGCTGCCTCCGCGGCGGCCGGCGCGGTGCCGGTCAGCGAGACCACCACGACCGGTCTGCCGAAACGTAAGCCGATGGCGCAGCTGGTGCCCGGCGCGGTGGAGAAGCCCACCACCTCGGTCCAGCGGCGCTCCCCGGAGGCGGTCCGTGGCCTGCTCTCCGCCTACCACCGGGGCGTGCAGCGAGGGCGTAGCACCTCGGACAACCCGACCAGCCCGGAGGCGACTCCGGGAGGGCAATCCTCGCAGTCTGGCTCAGGCCCGGTGGCCGGGAGCGGGCAGAAGGAGCAAGAAGGATGACAACTACGCAGGATCTTGGTTGGCTGCTGGCCAACTTCGCCGACCGGGTGCCCGGCGTCGCGCATGCGGTCGCCGTATCGGCGGACGGCCTACTCCTCGCGTCGTCACGGGATCTGCCGCGCGACCGGGCAGACCAGCTCGCCGCGATCTCATCGGGTCTGGTCAGCCTGACCCAGGGGGCAGCACGCTGCTTCGAGGGAGGCGCGGTGTTGCAGACTGTCGTGGAGATGGACAATGGCTTCCTGTTCCTGATGTCCATCTCGGACGGCTCGTCCTTCGCCGTGCTGGCGGCTCGCAGCTCCGACGTGGGCCAGGTTGGCTACGAGATGGCGCTGCTGGTCGACCGGGTTGGCGACGCGTTGACCCCGCAGCCGCGTGCGGCTGCGGGCATGCTGGGTTGACGTTCCGCCGATCGTGAGGTCGGCACGACTGCAACAACGACAACGACGGGTTTCACCGGTGGGAGCCGGTAACGGGTGCGAAGGAGGTGAGCGGCGAGATGGCCGATCGTGACGAACCGACCGGAGCGTTGGTCCGTCCATACGCCGTGACCCGTGGTCGCACCCGTCCTCGGCTCGACATCGCGCTGGAGGCGCTCGTCGAGACGACGGTGCGCGGCCGGGCCGCTGCCAATGGCAACGGCGGCCAGGGTCGCGAACACCAGTACATCGCCGCGCTGTGTGACGGACGCGTGCAATCGCTCGCGGAGATCGCGGCGCGGATGCAGCTCCCGCTCGGTGTGGCCCGGGTGCTCATCGCCGACATGGCGACGGACGGCCTGGTCGCGGTCCATGAGCCGACCATTTTGGACGACTCCGATGACGCGGTGGGCACTGAACTGCTGGAGAGGGTGCTGAGTGGACTTCGCAGGCTCTGACATGTCGCACCGCCCGCCGAACCCGAGCGGCCGCGTGACGTCGGCGAAGATCGTTATCGCTGGTGGATTCGGCGTCGGTAAGACGACGCTGGTCGGCTCGGTCTCGGAGATCACGCCGCTGACCACCGAGGCCATCATGACCTCCGCTGGCGTGGGCGTCGACGACACCCGGCAGGTGCCGGGCAAGACGACGACCACGGTGGCCATGGACTTCGGCCGGATCTCGATCGACCGTGACCTGATCCTGTACCTGTTCGGTACGCCGGGTCAGACCCGTTTCTGGTTCATGTGGGACGAACTGGTGCGGGGTGCGATCGGTGCGGTCGTGCTGGTGGACACCCGCCGGCTGGCCGACTGCTTCGCGGCGATCGACTTCTTCGAGCACCGACGCCTGCCGTACCTGGTGGCGATCAACTGCTTCGACGGGATGCAGTACCACGACCCGCAGGACGTTCGGGACGCCTTGGCGATCTCGAGCGACGTGCCGGTGGTGGCCTGCGACGCCCGTAACCGGGAGTCGACGAAGCACGTGCTGATCTCGCTGGTCGAGTACGTGCTGACCATGCGTCGTACGCGCGCCGTCGCCCCGGCCTGATCGCGGCGCTGCACGCCCCGGTGGTGGCTCCGGCCGCCACCGGGCGTTGCACCCTGCCCGCCGCGCTACCGCGTCCGCTACGCCGCCTCTTGGACGATCGTGGAAGCTCGCGGCCCCCGCATGTCGGGGCCGTGGCTCTTCGGGATCGGCCAGGAGGCGGCGTCGTTGTGTCCGGGGTTTTTCGGCATACGTGAGAGCGCCCCCAGTCAGTTGACTGAGGGCGCTCTCACGTATCTGCCAAGGATCAGGACTGGTAGCCCGCCGAGCGGTACTCGTACTCCCGGTCATCGTCGCGGTCACCGTGGTCGCGGCTGAAGTCCCAACCGCCGGCCGCCTCGCGGCCGGGCCGACCACCCACCGCGAAACCGCCGATCTCCTGACCACGACGCCAGCCACGGAAGTAGCCGGTCGTGTTCTCCGCGAGGCTTGCCGCATCACGCACTATCCGCAATGGACGCTCCTCGCGCAGCGGGGAACCCGGCACCAGGTTGGCCTGCGGCACGCGCTTCGGCAACCCGGCGTTGGTCTCGGCGCCCACCGCCGGGCGTGCGGCCTGCTCCGCGGCCTGCCAGCCGGTGTCGGCCGTGGTCGACCAGTCCAGGTCGGACTCCTCGGCCTGCCCGACGAACCAGGCCGACTTGGCCTGCGCGAAGATCAGCAGATCGCCGTCGCCCTCGTCGGCGACCGGCGGCGGCCGGTGCTCCATGGGCGATGGCCGGTGCTCGACCGGGGGCGGTGGCCGGTGCTCGGCGGCGCGCTCGGTGCGGGCTGGCGCCCGACCGTTGCGAGCGGCCTGCTCACGGTCGACCAAACGCAGCGGGGGCGTCTCCAGGTGCTGGTCCGGCTGAGGGCTGAGCCCTTCGCGCAGCGCCCGGTCGGCCAGCGGCGGCGGCTCCACCAGCCGCAGCATCGGTGGCTCCGGTGGCAGGTCGTCCGCCAACCAGGGCGGGGTGACCCGACCGTCGGCCCGGCCTGGGTCGGTCGGAGCGTCCACACCGCGGCTGCCGCCGTACGGGTAGGCCACCGGGTTGTTCGGTGAACTGTCGGACGGGTCCTCCGGGTTGTTGACCAGCGGCCAGTTGGCCCGGGAGCCGGGCGGGGCGGTCTCCTGACCAGGCCGGGGGGTCGGCACCGGAATGCTGAGGTCGGTGGCGCTGAACCCGCCGGTGGGTGGCTCGTCGACCGGGCGTTGCTGGTGGCTCGGCCGGGGCTCGCCGTTGGTCTTGGGGCGGGGCGGAATGACCGTGCGCTGCCGTTCGGCCCGCGCGTTGTTGATCGCGGCGGTGGTCAACGTCGGCCGGAACGGCTCACCGGCCTCGGCCGGAGGCACCATGCCGCGCTGGGCCGGCGCGATCGGGGTGATCCCGGGCGGCGGAGGCGGCGGTGCGGAGACCGGCCGGTTGGTCGGGCCGTCGATCCGGCTGGAGGCCGGATCGGTGCGGCTGGGCAGCGTGGACGATGGCGAACCAGCCATCGCCGCCGGAGTCATCGGCGCGGGCGCGACCGGAGGCGGCGTGACCGGTGCCGGGGCGACCGGTGGTGGCCCGAGCGGGCGGGGCGATGCCAGCGGCGCGTTGCCGGGGACCGGCTCGGGACGGCTGCGCCGCCCGCCGGCGGGTGCCGGGTCGACGGCGGGCGGGGTCGGTCGGACCGACCGCAACCCGGCGTTGGCTCCGGCCAACCCGGCGGCGACGCCGACCAGGCCGGTCAGCTCACCGACGGACTCGCCACGGCGGGCAGCGGCACGGCGCCCGGGTGCCTGAACCGGCGTGCTGACCCGTGAGCTGAGGGCGCTGACCAACGCCTCGCACCCGGCGTCGCAGGCCCGTACGGAGGCGACGGCCTGGCGGACCGTCTCGGCCACCGCGGACGTGAGCGCCCGGTTGACCGCAGCGCGTCGGGGGGTCTCGGAGATGGCGACCCGCAGGGCGGTGACCGCCTCGTTGATCTCCTCAGCGTCGGCGACCCCGTCCGCGGCGAGGTGTGCGGCGATGGCATCCGCCGCGACCGACACCTCGCGGCCCCGCGCCACGGTGCCGCCGAGCATGCCCGGCTCGGGCAGCGCGTCCAGCACGGCCAGCGAGACCGGCTCGGCCGGGTCCGGGTAGGCGCGCAGGGCTGCCGGGTAGAGCTCCCGCAGAACCTCGCGTAGCGCCACGGCGGCGGAGTGGCGACCGCTGGCCAGAGCGGCGTGCGCCGAGAGCACCTGCTTGTAGCCGGCGAGGTCCCGGGGTGCCGGCAGGGTGACGGCGGAGAGCGCGCCCGCCTGCAACGCGCGGGCCAGGCCGACCGCCCGTCGTTCGGCAGGCGGTGACTGCATCTCCTCAAGGGAGTCGTCGTCGGCGAACCGCTCGGCGAAGTCGTCCACCGAGTCGTCGTCGGCGATCGCCAGGGGCCGCCCCGCCGCGCTCAGCAGCGAGGTGACCGTGTGGTCGTCGCTGTCGGCGGCGATGGCCGCGCCACTCGGCCCGCCCGACCGCTCCACGAGCAGCGCGACGAGCTGGGCGTAGCCAGCGGCGTCGTCGCTGATCTCGCAGACATGCAGCAGACGGCCTGCGTCGTCGACCACAGCGGACGTCAGCGTCGAACCGGCGGAGGCCGGTCGGTCAGCCGGATCCGCCGAGGCCAGACCGCAGTAAACGCGCACGAGCGCCACGGCGTCGTCCTCCTCCCGGGACAGGTCTTTCCTCTGCCAGCAACTGATGCTCCCCGGTACGGGTCAGTCGCGCCAGTCCACCACCGCAGAGATCTTGCCGACAATGGTGCGCCAACCCAAACTTGCGGTCTGCGCACCGATCTTCTTCAGCCGCCGCCGACCCATGAACGCGCCGATCCCACCGTTGGCGGTGGCACGCAGCGCCTCGTCCAGGTCGTCGAGGCTGGAGCCGGCCGAGAGCATGTCGAGTACCGCAGGCAGCCGCAATGCGTACGAGAGGTCACGTGCGACCTCGCCGGCCTCGATCAGCAGGGTCGAATCCCACGTGTCGTGCCCGCCGCGCAGGTTCTCCACGACCAGGTCGAGCTCGTACGTGTCCTCGTCGAGCGGAACGATATCTGCCGGCTCCAGCCGTTCGGACAATTCATTCCAGCTGTCCAGTTGGGACAGATCGTTGGGCGCACCGGATCGGATGAAACTGACAAGCGATTCGGGGGTCTTGAACAGCAGCAGCTTGCCCTGGTTGCTGAGGAAGACCGGCACCTCCTCGTCGCCCGCCTCGTCCGTGTCGGCCTCGTCCGAGTCGTCGTCGGTGTCTGCGGCAGCGCCGTCCCGGCGGCGGCGCGTGGACTCGTCGTCCTCGTCCTCGGCGGCGAACTCCTCGGCCAGCTCCTCGTCGAGGATGACGACGGTCTCGTCGTCCTCCTCCTCTTCGATCGCCTGGCGGCGGGCGAGGAACGGGTCGTCCTGGTCGCGCTCGGTCACGTCGGTCGGGGTCAGCGAGCTGGCCGGCCGGTACGCCCGCAGCGTGAAGCCGGTGCCGGCGGGCAGGGCGATCTCCACTGGGTCGATACGCAGCTCGTCCCAGAGTGAACGGTCGATCGACGCCGCAGGGCGGTCGGTCTCCTCGGTCTCATCTGGCTCGGCCGCGCCGGTGGTGTCGTCGAGCTCGGGCTCGTCGGCGTCGGGCCGTTGGGGCGACTGGCGGGCCACGCTGACCTCCGTGTGCTTCGGGTTGCCCACCCACCGGGGTCTCTGACCGGCGAGTGACTCTGGGCACATACCCTAGTCGGCGGCCCTGGGTGACCGATGCCCGCACCCCGGTGGCCGGTTGGCGCACGGGTCCGACCTGCTGGTGGTCACCGGTGGCGAAGCGGCCGTCTGACAAGTAGCGTAGCTACGCATGAAGGCCCAGGCGCTGCACGGCCATCTCGACGCTCTGCTGCTCGCCGTGCTCGAACAGGGCGCGCTGCACGGCTACGCGATCATCGAGGCGCTGCGTGCCCGCAGCGATGGCAGTCTGGACCTACCCACCGGCACCATCTATCCGGCGCTGCGCCGCCTGGAACGCGCCGGCCACGTGGCGAGCACCTGGAGCACGGTCAGCGGCCGGGAACGCCGGACGTACCAGCTCACCGACTCGGGCCGGCGGGCGCTGGCCGGCGAGCGTGCCGGTTGGCGCGAGTTTCAACTGACCGTGGGCCGGTTTCTCGACCCCGGCAGCCCGCCCACCCCAGCCTGACCCTCTCCGGTCTGGTCGTCGATCAGCGGGTGGTGGCCAGCAGCCAGCCGCGTGCCGCGCGGGTCAGCGAGAAGTATCCGCCGCCCACCAACACCGCCCCGATGATCATCGGGGGCCAGTGCAGCGCCGCGTCCCAGAGATTGAGTGACCAGGCGAAGAGGGCGGAGCCGGCCACTATGCCGAGGATCAGGATGCCGGTCAGCCCGGTGCCCACCGCACGCTGTGCCAGGGCCAGGCCCGGTCGGGGCGCCCGCGCGCTCGCCCAGACGACCAGCAGGCCGGCCGCCGAGAGCAGCAGCGCGCTCATCCAGATCCAGTCGACCGAGTTGGACAGCAGCAGGTAGCCGGCCGGGGGCCTCGGGCCGCCACTCCAGCTCGACCCCTGCCAGGTCAGATCGCCGGCGACCACCCCCACCCCGGCGACCGCCAGCATCCGCAGGGAGAGCCCGCGCAGGGCGCCCACCGCCAGCTCGGCCTGCCAGGAGGGGAGCAACTGCGCCGGTGAGCCGAACTCGGCCACCGCCCGGCGCTGCGCCTCGGTGGGTGGCACCCCGCTCTCGCGGTACGCCTCGACGGCGTCCAGCAGCCCGTGCCGGGCCTCGGTCAGCAGGTCGGACTTGAGGCGCGCCGGCCCCTGCAACCGAGCGGCCAGCTCCCGCAGGTGCTCGTCGACCATCACGTCCTCACCGCACGCCATGGCACCACCCTGTCACGGACTCCGGCGGGTCGACGTCCGGGAGAACCCTGGTCCGCCCCCGAGTCGGGTCAGGGGGCGAGCGCCAGGTAACCCCGTTCGGCCGCGGCCTGGAGCAGCCACTGGTCCTGGTACCAGCCCGGGGCGGCGACCAGCTCCGCGTGTCGACCGCGCTGGATCACCCGGCCGCCGTCCAGGACCACGATCTCGTCCAGCTCGGCCAGCCCACTGAGCCGGTGGGTGATCAGCAGCACCGAGTGGCCGGCGGGGGTGGCGGCGAGGGCGGACGCGAGCACCGCGTCCGCGGCGGCCGGGTCCAGCCCTTCGGTGGGCTCGTCGAGCACCAGCACCGGCGGCGCGGCGAGCAGGGCCCGGGCGAGCGCCAGCCGCTGCCGCTGCCCGCCGGAGAGCTGCCCGCCCTCCTCGCCGACCAGCGTGTCCCAGCCCGCAGGCTGGGCGCGTACCCAGTCCAGCAGGCCGGCGGCGGCGGTGGCCCGGGTCAGCTCCTCCTCGTCCGCTCCGGCACGCCCGAGCAGCAGGTTCTCCCGCACCGTGGCATGGAAGACGTACGCCTCGGCCAGCAGCCCGCCGACCGCGCGGGGCAGCGCCTCCTCGGCGTACGCCGAGAGGTCGTCACCGTCCAGGGTGACCCGGCCGGACGCGGGCCGGACGGTGCCGGTCAGCACGGCGGCCAGGGTGCTCTTGCCGGCGCCACTCGGGCCGACGACCGCAATCCGGCGTCCCGCTGGCAGGTCCAGGCTGACCCCGTCCAGGGCGGGCGCCGCGCCGGCCCGGTACCGCACTGTCACGTCGACGAAGCGCAGCTCGTGTGGGCCGGTCAGATCCGTCGGACCGGTCGCGGGCGGCGGGGTCGGCGGGTCCGTGTCGAGCAGGTCGGCCACCCGGGTCAGGCCGGGCCGCAGCTGCGTCCACTGTCGGGCCGCCGCGACCAGCGCCAACGTCACCTCGACGGCGGCCAGTGCGCCGACGGCCAGCACACCCACCAGCACCCCCGACACGTCGGCGGCGAGCGCGACCAGCACCACCGCCGCGGCGGTCCCGCCGGCGGTCAGCACGCCGGCCGCGTCCACCGCGAACCCGGTGGCGGCCAGCCGACGTTCCAGCCGGGCCAGCCGGTGGGCGCGCTGCTCGGCGGCGCGCAGCGTGAGCTCGGTCGCCCCGAAAGCGGCCAGGTCGGCGGCGCCGTGGGTGAGGTCGATCGCGTCGGTGGCCAGCGCGCCCCGCAGCGGGGCCACCTCGGCCGCGCTGCGGCGGGTGACCGCGGTGGCCAACGCGGGCAACACCACCCCGGCAACCAGCAGCCCGGCGGCCAGCACGCCGGCGGCCGGTGGTGAGATCAGCGCCGCCACGGCGACCGCCAGCACACCGACCAGGGCCGCCGCCGAACCGGGCACCAACACCCGCAGCAACAGGTCCTGGACGGCCTCCACGTCGGACACCAGGCGGCTCAGCACGTCCCCCGAGCGGTGCGTGGCACCTCGGCGGGCCGCCAGGGTGGCGAAGACCCGGGCCCGGACATCGGTGATCATGCGGAGTACCGCGTCGTGCCCGGCGAGCCGCTCGGTGTAGCGGAACACGCCCCGGCTGATGGCCAGCGCCCGGACCGCGACGATCGCCACGGTGAGGCGGTCCAGTGGAGGCTGACCGGCGGCGCTCATCAGCAGCCAGGTGGCGGTGGCCATCAGGGCGAGCCCGGCGAACTCGGTGGCGGCCGCCAGCAGCCCAGCTCCGACGAGTCGGCCCAGATATGGCCGGGCCAGTCGCAGCACGGCCCGCTCGGCGGCGGCCCGGCCGGTCATCGCCTCCGGCTCGCGGTCCCCGCTCATCGGGTGGCCTCCCCGGTCGGCTCGGGCGTCAACTCGGTGACCCGACCATCCTCGATGCGCAGGATCCGGTCGGCGTCGGCCAGCAACGCCGGCCGGTGCGCGACCAGGAGCGCGGTCCGTCCGGCGACCAGGCGACGGGTGGCGTCGAGCACCACCGCCTCGGCCGCCGTGTCGAGCCGGGCGGTGGGTTCGTCGAGCAGCACCACCGGGGCGGCGCGGAGGAACGCCCGGGCCAGCGCAACCCGTTGCCGCTGGCCGCTGGACAACCCGTGACCCCGCTCGCCGAGCAGGGTGTCCAGGCCGTCGGGGAGGCCGTCCACCACGTCGTCCAGGGCGGCGTCGTGCACCGCGGCGGCGAGTGCGTCGGCGGGGGTGTCCGGCGCGCCGAGCCGGATGTTGTCGGCCAGCGAGGCGGCGAAGAGGTGCGCGCGCTGCGGCACCCAGGCGAGTTGCCGACGCCAGGCGTCCGGGTCGGCGGTGGCGAGGTCGACCCCGTCCACGGTGATCCGGCCGCTGGTCGGCGTCACGAAGCCGAGCAACAGGCCGAGCAGGGTGCTCTTGCCGGCGCCGCTGGGCCCGATGATGGCAACCCGCTCGCCGGGCCGGATGGTCACTGTCACGTCGCGCAGCGCTGTGGTCCGCTCGTACGCCACTGTCACACCCTCGAACCGGATCTCGGCCCGCGCGTCCGGGGTGGAAGCCCCCTCGGCGGCCCGGGGCGCGGCGGGTGCGGCGGAGACGGTCAACGCCTCGTCCAGCGCGGCCAGCCCCTCCATGCTGGCGTGGAAGCGGCTGCCGGCGGCGCGCAGCGGCAGGTACGCCTCCGGGGTCAGCAGCAGCACCAGCAGCGCGGTCTGCAGGGCCAGCCCGCCGCCGAGCAACCGGATGCCGACCGGCACCGCGACCAGCGCCACCGAGAGGGTGGCGACAAGCTCCAGCACCAGCGCGGAGAGGAACGCGATCCGCAGCGTCTTCATGGTGGCGACGCGGTGACCGTCGGCCATCCGGCGCACCACGTCGGTCTGTGCCCTGGCCCGTCCGAACGCGCGCAGGGTGGGCAGCCCGGCCACCATGTCCAGGAAGTGCCCGCCGAGCAGCGCGAGTCGCCGCCACTGCCGTTCGGTGGCGGCCTGCGCCTGCCAGCCGAGCAGCGCCCCGAAGACCGGGATCAGCGGCAGGGTCAGCGCGATGATCACCGCCGAGCTCCAGTCGGCGAAGACGACCCGGGCCAGCACCGCCAGGGGCACCGTCACGCTGAGCACCAGCTGCGGCAGGTAGCCGGTGAAGTACGCGTCCAGGGCATCCAACCCGCGCCCGGCCAGGGTGGCGATCTCACCGGCCCGCTGCCCGGCCACCCAGCCCGGCCCGTGCCGGCCCACCGCGCCGAGCAGGTCGGCGCGCAAGGTGGCCTTGACCGTCGCGGCGACCCGTGCCGAGACCGTGCCCTGCGCCCAGAGCACTGCCGAGCGGGCGGCGACCGCGACCACGAAGCCGGCCAGCGCCGGTCGATCAAGTCGGCCGTCGATCGCGGTGGCCAGCAACGACGCGAGCGCGGTGGCCTGCGCCACGATCAACCCGGCGGCCAGCACGCCCAGGAGCGCGAGCACAGCAAGATCGCGCCGGGCCGCGGGGACCCGGCGCAGCAGACGCGGGTCGAACGGACGGCGCCTCACCAGTACACCGGTGCCCTGCCGTCGGTCCGTCCTCGGAAAACCCACCAGCACATCGCCTGGAAGCCTAGTAGGGCCGGCAGCAGCGGCAGCGCCACCCAGCCCAGCAGCCGCAACGTCGGTGTGCTCGCGGCGGCGTCGGCCACCGCCAGCGAGGCGTCCGGGTCGGTCGTGGACACCAGCACGTAGGGCCAGAGCGCCGCACCCACCAGCACAACCGGCAGCGCCAGGGCCGCACCGGTCGCGACCAGAGCCAACCCCGGCCGCCGCCGGGTCAGCGCCGCGCGGGCCGCCAGCAGCGCCGCCACGAGCAACACCGGCAGGAGTACGGCCAGCGCCGGCCGCTGCACGGTGTCGCGTACCCGGGCGGAGAGCAGGCCCACGACGGTGGCCACGGCGACCGTGGTGAGCGCCACCGGCACCAGCCGGCGGGCCGTACGGGCGGCCTCGGCGGCGGCCTCGGCGGAGAGGCGCAGGGCGAGGAAGGCCGCCCCGTGGACCGCGACCAGGGTGACCATGGCCAGCCCGGCGGCTGCCGCGAACGGGGTGGCCAGGTGCGTCACCCCGGCGACGTGCCCGTCGGCACCCAGGGGTACGCCCTGCCACATCGCGGCGAGCACCACACCCCAGCCCAGCGCGGCGAGGGCGCTGCCGATCATCACGACGCGGTCCCAGCGGGCGCGGATCCGTTCGTCACTGGGCCGACTGCGCAGCTGCACCCCGACGGTGACCAGGATGACGCCGACCAGGGCGCCGACCACGGCCGGATAGCAGCCGGCGAGCAACTCACCCTCCAGGAGGGGGAACGCGCCGAAGAGGATGCCCATGGCGGCCACCAGCCAGACCTCGTTGCCGAGGAAGAACGGGCCGAGCGCGGTGAGCGTCTCGCGTCGCCCGGCCGGGCCGACGCCGCGGGCGAGCAGCAGCCCGACGCCGTAGTCGTAACCGGCGAGCACCAGGTAGCCGGCGAAGAAGAGCCCGAGCAGGGCGTACCAGGCGAGGTCCACGGTCTACTCCTCAGAGGAGGGCGGGTTCGGGGTGGGCCGGTTCGCTGGGCGCCGCCGGTGGACGCCCGAGCGCCGGGTCGGCCGCGCCGCGCATGGCGTGCCGGGCGAGCAGCACCCAGTTGGTGACGGCGAGGGTGCCCAGCAGCAGGCTGAACCCGATCAGCGAGGCCAGCATCAGCGGTGCGCCGACCGGGGAGACGGCCTGCTCGGTGGGGAGCAGCCCGTACGCCACCCAGGGCTGACGGCCGACCTCCCGGGCGATCCAGCCGAGGATCACCGCGACGAAGGGCAGCGGCAGGGCGAACAGGATCAGCCAGAGCGGAAAGCGCAGTCGGATGATCCAGTCCCGGAAGAGCAGGGGCAGCAGGAGCCAGACGCAGCCCAGGGTGAAGCCGATCAAAATCATGAAGCCCAACCCGACGCTGGCGAGCACCGGCGGGGTGTAGTCGCCGGGGCCGAACCGGGTGGTCCACTCGGCGATCAGCGCCTGACTCTCCGGCCCGTTGCCGCCGAACTTGGTCGGCTGCACCGAGCCGACCGGATCGAACTGGGCGAAACCGAAGCTCTGCACCATCGAGATGGCCAGCGCCGCGGTGACCAGGCCGATCCGGAGCGAGGTGCGGAAGAACTCGAAGTCCGGGGTACGCCGGATCAGGTGCCCGGCGCTGACCGCCGCCATCAGCATCCCGCCGACCAGCAGCGCCGCCGAGACCACGTGCCCGAGGGCCATGCTGAGGCTGGGGTTGGTGAGCAGCGCGCCGAAGTCGGTGAGGTGGGCGATCCCGTCGCGGACCTCGTATCCGACCGGGTTCTGCAGCCAGGAGTTGGCCACCATGATCCAGAAGGCCGAGGCGTACGCGGTGATCGCCACGCCCCAGAGCAACGCGAGGTGGACGCTCTTGCGGAGCCGGTGCCAGCCGAAGATCCACATCCCGAGGAAGGTGGACTCCAGGAAGAACGCCACCAGCGTCTCGATGGCCAGGGGCGCCCCGAAGACGTTGCCGACGTAGCGCGACAGGCCGCTCCAGTTCAGCCCGAACTGGAACTCCATCACGATCCCGGTGGCGATGCCGAGCACGTAGTTGATCACGTAGAGCTGGCCCCAGTAGCGCGTCAGCCGCTCCCACTTCGGGTTGCCGGTGAGCACCCAGGCGGTCTGCATGCCGACCAGCAGGGTGACCAGCCCGAGCGTGACGACGACGAACAGGAAGTGGATCGAGGTGGTGGTGGCGAACTGCAGGCGGGCGAGGAGCAGGGTGTCCATGACCAGCCCTCCAAAGCGTTGGCTCCCTTGTCGTAGCTACCCTACACGTAGCCTGCCTACATGTAAGTACTACTACGCCTTGTCGTAGGAATTCTACGACAAGGCGTAGTAGTTGTGGTCTCGAGAGAAGGTCGCGCTTGAACCTGGTTGTAGTGGCTTCGTGGCACCTCAGATGCCACTCGATCCTGGTTCGAGCACGATCTTGAGATGGGTGGGCTCTGCGGGCGTCAGCCTGACGTGGGGGGCCCGGTGGGTGTCAGCTCAGGAAGAGCGTCACCGGGAGAGCGACCAGCATGGTGGCGACCGCGAGAGCGGTGGCACCGAGCACCCGGGGCGGCCGGTCACTGACCAGCAGGCGCTGCATCCGTACGTCGAGGTCCCGATCGCCCATGCCCAGCGCGCCGGCCGGGGTGATCCGGTGCCCGGCGGCGGCGAACTGGCGAAGCGCCCCCGCCAGGGGAGCCTCGGCGTGCAACTCGCGGGCCTTGTCGTCGGCGCGCATCTCGACCAGCAGGGCGACCCGCTCGTGCGCGTCGCGCACCCAGCCGAACCACGGCAGCGCCCGGCACAGCGCGGTGAACGGCAGCAGCACCAGGTCGTGCCGCTCGTTGGCGTGGGCACGCTCGTGGCTGAGCACCGCGGCGAGCTCGGCCCGGTCCAACAGGCTCAGCGTGCCGGCGCTGACCACCACCTGCGGTTTCACCCCCGGCAGGCAGTACGCGGCGGCGCTCGGATGATCCAGCACCAGCGCACCCGGCGCGGCCGGGTCGTTCCGGGCGACCAGGGAGAGCAGATCCCGGTGGCGACGCTGGGCGCGTACGGTGCCGTGGATGCTGCGCACGGTCGTGGTGACCAGCACCGCCCCGATGCCGAAGCCCACACCGACGCCGGCCAGGTGGAACGTGCCCACTCCGATTGGCAGGGCGCCGTGGGCGAGGTCGTTGGCCAGGGCGAGCAGTGCGCTGCCGGTCGGCCGGTCGTACGCGCTCAACCCGAGCGCCATCGGCAGGCCCATCGCCGAGAGGCCCAACGCCAGCCCGACGGCCTGCCAGCAGACGATCGCCACCCGAGGGCTGCGCCACGTCCAGGTGGAACGGGCCAACACCTGCGCGGTCAGATAGCACGCCAGCATCGTGGCGGCGAAGTGCACGGCGTAGGCCATGGCGGGCGCTCCTACCGCTCCGCTGCCTCGCCAGCGGGTCGTCGGCCCGCCGGCCCGTCCAGTCGATCGGTCAACGCGTCGGTGCCACCCGCGTCGTCGCCGGTGGTGCCCGGCCCGGTCAGGCCGGCCTCGCTGCCCAGGGCTGCTCGCAGCACCTCGGCCTCGGTGCCGGTCACCGAGCGGGCGAACCGCACCAGCGCGGCGTCCCGGCTGCCACCCAGGTCGAGAGCGTCGAGCATGAGCTGGGCGATGTGCGCCTCGCGGCTGGCGGCCGGCCGGTACCGCCAGGCCCGACCCTCCCGCTCCCGCTGCACCATGCCCTTGCCGGCGAGCCGGTCCAGCACGGTCATCACCGTGGTGTACGCCAGCTCGCGGCCGTCGAGTGCGTCGGCCACCTCGCGCACGGTCACCCCGTCCGACGTGCCGGGAACCACGTCCCACAGCACGTCCATCACCGCACGCTCAAGATCGCCCAACCGAGTCACAAACTAATCCTACCCCCGGTAGTAGACCCCCGGCTGCCCGCGGGCCCCGCCGGTCAAGATCCCCACAAGAGCAAGGATGTAGTGGCCTCCAGCCACCAGGAAGCCACTACATCAAGGAAACTGCGCGATCAAGGAGCAGGAGCAGGAGCAGGCGACCCAACCCAAGGCAGCACCCGGGAGCTGACCCTCCCGACGAGCCCGGCCCACGTCAGGTTTTCCGGGGGAGCCCCGCCCGCGCAGGGATCAAGCCTGACCGCCCGGAGCGGGTGGGGCTCCCCCGGAAAACCCCAAAGGCCGAGAACGAATCACACCCCCTTGGGATGCCAGACCGTCTTCGTCTCCAACAGCGCGGTCATCGGCGCCACCCCCGGGTCCACGGTCCAGTCGTGGTCCGCCAGGGCCGGTCGGAGCACCCGCTTGAGGTTCTCCGCCGCCCTGACCTCCAGATCGGTGGCGAGCCCCGCGTCGGTGACCCCGGTCAGGTCGATCGCGTTGACGTCCATGTGCGCCGCCAACGTCGGCGCGGTCTCGGTGATCGCGCCGGTGAGGATGTTGACCACACCGCCGGGCAGGTCGGAGGTGGCCAGCACCTCGGCCAGCGTCACCGCCGCCAGGGGCTCGCTCGGGGAGGCCGCCACCACCACCGTGTTGCCGGTCACGATCGCCGGGGCGATCACGCTGACCAGGCCGAGCAGCGCCGGACGCTCCGGGGCGACCACCGCGACCACGCCGGTCGGCTCGGGCGCGGAGATGTTGAAGTACGGGCCGGCGACCGGGTTGGCGCCGCCGTACACCTGGGCCAGCTTGTCGGCCCAGCCGGCGTACCAGACCCAACGGTCGACCGCGGCGTCCACCTCGTCGCAGGGAATTCCCAGGGCGACGAACTGCTCGCGGCGGCCCTCCAGCATCTCGGCGGCCCGGTAGAGAATCTGACCCCGGTTGTACGCGGTCGCGCCGGCCCAGCCCTTGACGGCGGCGCGGGCGGCGACCACCGCGTCCCGGGCGTCCTTGCGGGAGGCCAGTGACACATTCGAGGACTGCACGAGATACGACCGTCCCGACTCGCTGCGCGGGAACTTCCCGCCGATGAAGAGCTTGTACGTCTTGCGTACCGCGACCCGCTCAGACATTGAGGTACCCCTCCAGCCCGTGCCGGCCGCCCTCGCGACCGTAGCCCGACTCCTTGTACCCACCGAACGGCGAGGTGGGGTCGAACTTGTTGAAGGTGTTGGCCCAGACGACGCCGGCGCGCAGCCGGTCGGCCATCCACAGGATCCGGGAGCCCTTGTCGGTCCAGATCCCGGCCGACAGCCCGTACGGCGTGTTGTTGGCCTTCTCCACGGCCTCCGCCGGGGTGCGGAACGTGAGGACCGACAGCACCGGGCCGAAGATCTCCTCGCGGGCGATCCGGTGTGCCTGGGTGACGCCGGTGAAGATGGTCGGCGCGAACCAGAAGCCGCGGTCGGGCAGCTCGCACGGCGGCGACCAGCGTTCGGCGCCCTCGGCCGAGCCGGCGTCGGACAGCTCGCGGATCCGCTCCAGTTGGGCGGCCGAGTTGATCGCGCCGACGTCGGTGTTCTTGTCCAGCGGGTCGCCGACCCGGAGCTGGGCCATCCGCCGCTTCAGCGACTCCAGCACCCGGTCGGCCACGTTCTCCTGGACCAGCAGTCGGGAGCCGGCGCAGCAGACGTGCCCCTGGTTGAAGAAGATGCCGTTGACGATGCCCTCGACGGCCTGGTCGATCGGCGCGTCGTCGAAGACGATGTTGGCGGCCTTGCCACCCAGTTCCAGGGTGAGCTTCTTGCGGGTGCCGGCGATCGACCGGGCGATGGCCCGGCCGACCTCGGTGGAGCCGGTGAAGGCGACCTTGTCCACGCCCGCGTGCTCAACCAGCGCGCGACCGGTGTCGCCGGCGCCGGTGAGGATGTTGACCACACCGGCCGGCAGGTCGGCCTGCTGGCAGATCTCGGCGAAGAGCAGCGCGGTCAGCGGGGTGGTCTCGGCGGGCTTGAGCACCACCGTGTTGCCGGCCGCGAGCGCCGGGGCGATCTTCCAGGCCAGCATGAGCAGCGGGAAGTTCCACGGGATGACCTGCGCGGCCACGCCCAGCGGCTTCGGGTCGGGGCCGAACCCGGCGTGCTCCAGCTTGTCGGCCCAGCCGGCGTAGTAGAAGAAGTGCGCGGCGACCAGCGGCAGGTCGACGTCGCGGCTCTCCCGGATCGGCTTGCCGTTGTCCAGCGACTCCAGGACGGCCAGCTCCCGGGAGCGCTCCTGGATCAACCGGGCGATCCGGTACAGGTACTTCGCCCGGTCCCGGCCCGGCATCGGACCCCAGACCTTGTCGTACGCCTTCCGGGCGGCACGCACCGCGCGCTCCACGTCCTCGGCGCCGGCCTCGGCGACTTCGGCCAGCACCTCCTCGGAGGCGGGGTTGATCGACTTGAAGCTGCCACCGTCGGTCGGGTCGACGAACTTGCCGTCGATGAACAGCCCGTACGAGGGTTTGAGGTCCACCACCGAGCGGGACTCGGGGGCGGGGGCGTATTCGAACATCGGCTATCAGTCCAGGGTGAAGTAGTCGGGACCGGAGTAGGTGCCGGTCGTCAGCTTGGTGCGCTGCATCAGCAGGTCGTTGAGCAGGCTGGACGCGCCGAAGCGGAACCAGTCCGGGTCGAGCCAGTCCGGGCCGACGGTCTCGTTGACCATCACCAGGTACTTGATCGCGTCCTTGGTGGTCTTGATGCCACCGGCGGGCTTCACGCCCACCTGCCGCCCGGTCGCCTCGCGGAAGTCGCGGACCGCTTCCAGCATCACCAGGCTCACCGGCATCGTCGCCGCGATCGGGACCTTGCCGGTGGAGGTCTTGATGAAGTCGCCACCGGCCAGCATGGCCAGCCACGAGGCCCGCCGGACGTTGTCGTAGGTGGCCAGCTCGCCGGTCTCCAGGATCACCTTGAGGTGGGCATCCCCGGAGGCTTCCTTGGTGGCCACGATCTCGTCGTAGACCTCCTTGTACCGCCCGGCCAGGAACGCGCCCCGGTTGATGACCATGTCGATCTCGTCGGCGCCGGCCGCGACGGCGGCCCGGGTGTCGGCCAGCTTGATCTCCAACGGCGCCTGGCCCGACGGGAAGGCGGTCGCCACGCTGGCCAGGTGCACACCGCTTCCGCGCAGCACCTCGGCCACGTGGGGGACCATCAGCGGGTAGACGCAGACCGCGCCGACGTGCGGGCAGGACGGGTCGGCCGGGTCGGGGCGCAGCGCCTTCGCAGCGAGCGCGCGCACCTTGCCCGGGGTGTCCGCCCCTTCCAGGGTGGTCAGGTCGACCATCCGGATCGCCAGGTCGATCGCCTGGGCCTTGGCGGTGGTCTTGATGGAGCGGGTGCCGAGCTGTGCCGCCCGCTGCTCCGCGCCGACCTGGTCCACGCCGGGCAGGCCGTGCAGGAAGGTCCGCAGAGCGGTCTCGGATCGTCCCAGCTCGGAGAGGTCCGACCGGGCCGACGTCGTTGTCGCCGTCATGCCGAGAAGTCTACGCACCGAACCGCCGAGTGATCTTGCTCACGAGCGCTCGGTGGTGCTCCGACGTGAGCGGCGTCCCTGGTCCGACCGCACCCGCACCGCCGAGCCCTACGGACCGGTAGGTTGAGCGATCGTGGACGTACACGTCATTGACCACCCGCTGGCCCAGTCCAGGTTGACCGCCATGCGGGACGCGCGCACCGATTCCTCGACGTTCCGGGCCGCGCTGCACGAACTGACCACCATGCTGGTGTACGAGGCGGCGCGCACCTTCCCCGTCGAGCGGTACCCGGTGCAGACGCCGGTCACCGGCACCGAGGGCACCCGGCTGGCCAACCCGCCGCTGCTGGTCCCGGTGCTGCGCGCCGGCCTGGGGATGGCGGACGCCGCGCTCGGCCTGCTGCCGGAGTCCTCGATGGGTTTCGTGGGCCTGGCCCGCGACGAGGCGACCTACGAGCCGCGCGCGTACATGGAGTCGTTGCCGCGTGACCTGACCGGGCTGCCGGTCCTGGTGCTCGACCCGATGCTGGCCACGGGTGGCTCGCTGGAGCACTCCTGTCGGCTGCTGGCCGACCGTGGCTGCACCGACATCACCGTGCTCTGCGTGCTCGCAGCCCCGGTCGGCATCGAGCGGCTGGAGCGCTCCGGCCTGCCGTTGCGCCTGGTCACGGCCTCGATCGACGACGGGCTCAACGACCGCATGTTCATCGTCCCCGGGCTCGGTGACGCCGGTGACCGCCAGTTCGGTGGCATGCCCCGCTTCTGAGGTGAGACCCGGTCGGTGCCGGGTCCGGCGGGTCCGTGCGCGGGGTGCGCGGACCCGCTACCGTCTCCGGCCATGACTGGTGTTGCGCTCGCCGAGGAGTTGCTGCTCCTCGCCTACGACGACACGACCGGCAAGGCGACCATGCCGCGGATCAGCCTGGACCTGGGCATGGCCGCCGCGGTGCTGGTCGAGCTGGCCCTGGCCGGCCGGATCGCGTACGCCGACGGGGCCGTGACGGTGATCGACCCGACGCCGATCGGCGAGCCGTTCAGCGACGACGTCCTCAGCCGGATCGCCGCCGACACTCCACACACCCCGGCGTCCTGGGTGCAGCGTCTGCGGCACGGCCTGCGCGACCGGATCCTCGCCGATCTGTGCCGCCAGGGCGTCGTGCGGGACGTCGACGAGACCGAGTTGGGCTTCATCCACGTGCACCGTTACCCGGTCGTGGACTCCTCCGTCGAGGCCGAGACCCGGCAGCGGCTGGCCGAGGCGTTGACCGGCGTGGCAGCCCCGGACGAGCGCACCGCCGCGCTGGCCACCCTGGTCGTGGTGCTCCGGATGGAGTCCGCGCTCGGGGTGAGCGGCGAGGCCGCCGCCGACGCCCGCCGCCGATTGACGGAGATCGCCACCGGCGCCGGGTTCTCCGGCGAGGTGAGCACCGACGACTCGGTGGTCCGCCCGTCGGTCGGCCTGGTCGTCGCCGCCCTGGCGACCGCCGTCGACCAGGCGCTCGGCCCGCGCCGCTGATCGTCGGGATGGGTGCCGCGTGGTTCAGATGCCGAGGGCGGCGCTGACCTCAGCGCGCAGCTCGGCCACCGCCGACGCCGCCCGCCTGCGGGCCGTCCGGACATCTCCGTCCGCGACCGGTTCCACCACCTCCAGGTACGCCTTGAGCTTCGGCTCGGTCCCGGACGGGCGGATCACCACCCGGGCCACCGCGGTACGCAGGATCACCACGTCCGACTCGGGCAGCAGGTCCCGGACGCTGTCCACCGGCTGCCCGAGCAGGGCAGCCGGGGTGGCGGCCCGGATCCGGGCCATCGCGTCGGCGATGACCCGCAGGTCGTCGACCCGGACGGAGAGCTGGTCGGTGTGGTGCACGCCGAACTCGGCGGCCAGCTCGTCCAACCGATCGGTCAACGTACGACCCTGCGTCTTCAGGCCGGCGGCCAACTCCGCCACGGTCAGCGCGGCGGTGATGCCGTCCTTGTCCCGGACGTGCTCCGGGGCCACGCAGTAGCCGAGGGCCTCCTCGTAGCCGAAGACCAGCGGCGCGCTCCCGCCGCCGGCCCGCACGATCCACTTGAAGCCGGTCAGCGTCTCGTCGTAGGGCAGGCCCCGGGCCGCGCACATCGCCCGCAGCAGCGACGACGACACGATGGTGGTGGCGTAGAGCCCGGTCACCCCCCGACGCATCAGGTGGTCGGCGAGCAGGACACCCACCTCGTCGCCGCGCAGCATCCGCCAGCCGTGCTGTTCTTCGCTCCCGACTGCGGGGCTCGCAAGCTCACTCCTCGCGCTCGCTGGCGCGCCCGCACGGACGACCACCGCGCAACGGTCGGCGTCCGGGTCGTTGGCGATGGCGAGGTCCGCGCCGGTGGAGTCGGCCAGGGCGATCAACCGGTCCACCGCACCCGGCTCCTCCGGGTTGGGAAACGACACGGTCGGGAACGCCGGGTCCGGCTCGGCCTGGTCGGGCACCACACCGGGGGTCGGGAAGCCGGCGCGGACGAAGGCGGCGGTGAGCACTGCCGCGCCCACACCGTGCAGCGGGGTGTACGCCACCGTCAGGTCCCGTGGCCCGTCCGGGTCGATCACCGCGGTGGCCCGTTCGACGTACGACGCGACCAGGTCGTCGCCGAGCACCTGACCGGGCTCGCCCAGCGGCACCTGGGTCAGCGGGCCGACCGATCGGATGGCCGCCTCGATGCCGGCGTCGGCGGGTGGCACGATCTGCGCACCCGCGCCCAACTCGCCGCCCAGCTCCGCGCCCAGGTAGACCTTGTAACCGTTGTCCTGCGGTGGGTTGTGGCTGGCCGTGACCATCACTCCGGCGACCCCGCCGAGGTGACGTACGGCGTACGCCAGCACCGGGGTGGGCAGCGGGCGGGGCAGCAGCAGCGCCGGTCGGCCAGCGCCGGTGGCCACCTGGGCGGTGCGCTCGGCGAACTCCCGGGAGCCGTGCCGGGCGTCGTACCCGATCACCAGCGGGCCGGTGCCACCCTGGGCCGCGAGCCAGGTGACCAGGCCGGCAGCGGCCTGGGTGACCACGGCGAGGTTCATGCCGTTCGGGCCGGCGCGCAGCGGACCGCGGAGGCCCGCCGTGCCGAAGGTCAGCGGGCCGGCGAACCGGTCGGCCAGCTCCGGGGCGCTCGCCGGCAGCCCGTCGAGCACCGCCGTCAGCTCGTCCCGGCTGGCCGGGTCGGGGTCGTCGGCCAGCCAGCGCCGGGCTTGCTCGCGAATGTCGTCGATGTCAGAGGTGTCCGCCGCCATGCCTCTTGATAGCACGGCGACGGATCACCCCTGCGGGTTCCCTCCGGCTCAGCCGTTCCCGGTGAGCTGGAACGTCCGTGCCATCTCGTCGAAGATCGGCTTGCTCTCCGCGAACTTGGCGTCCGTGGCGGTGAGGTAGAACGAGTACGCCTTGCCGTCCTGCGCCACGCCCCGCCAGACGCCGTGTCGCATCGCGTCACCCTCGCCGCAGGTGTACTCGAACTCGGCGGCCGGCTTGCTGGCCAGCTCGGTCTCGGTGGAGGAGGAGACCTGGTTGTACGGCTTGACGCAGGAGGTGCTCCTGGTCTTGAGGCCGTTCTCGGCCGTCTCCGCCCACCGGGCCGAGCTGCTGGACCACTTCTCGGTGATGATGCGGACCTTACGGCCGCTGTCCTCCGGGTCGATGTAGTCGGTGTACGAGCCGCCGGTGGCCTTCTTCCAGCCCTTCGGCACCATGACCTGGATCCCGCGGGCCGTGTGTTCCTGCATCTCGACCGTGGGGGCCGCCGAGGCGGACGGGCTGGGCTGCGCCGCCGGTGTGCTCGGCGGGGTGTCGTCGTCGCCGCCGGAGAGCGCCACCGCGGTGAGCAGCAGCACGACGACCAACCCGCCGGCTGCGGCGAGCTGCACCTTGCGCGGCCAGCCCTTGACCGTGGTGACGAGCTGACCCCCGGTGGCCCGGACCTTGTCCAGAGCGTTGCCGCCCGAAGCGGCGGGCGCGGTGGCCCAGGGCTGGCCGGTGCCCGGCACGGACCACTGGTTGCCGCCGCCGTAGGTGCCGCCGACGCGCTGGGTGGCCTCCGGTGCGCCGTTGTACCCGACCTGCTGGGTGGCATCGGCCGGGTTGCCGTAGCTGACCCGCTGGGTGGCGTCGGGGTGCCCGCCGGCGTCCACCCGCTGGGTGGCGTCCGCGTTGCCGCCGTAGGTGCGCCCGGCCGGCGGCCGGCCGCCGGCCGGCATCGCGCCGGTCGGCGTGTGCAGCGGGCCGGCCAACGCGTCGGCGCTGGTCTCGTCGAGCCCGCCGGCGCCGGCCGCGCGAGCCGCCTGGGAACGCTTGCCCCGCCGCAGCGCGGACAGCCGGTCGGTCAGCGACTCACCCGGGGCCAGCATCGCTGGGCCACCGATCTGGCTGTCCGGTTTTGGCTCCGGCTGGGCCGGTGGAAGGACGGGCACGGGGCGCTGCTGCACCGGCACCACGGCGTACGGGTCGGTGACGGAGTGCACGGCCGTCGCCGTGCTGCCCAGCGGGCCGGCGAGCAGCTCGCGCAGCATGGCCCGGGAGGTGTGCACGTCCAGTCGGCGCGCCGGGTCCTTCTCCAGCAGACCCATCAGCACGCGGGTCAGCGGGCCGCTGCGCTGCGGTGGGGCGGGAGGGTCCTCCACCACGGCGTGCATGGTCTCGATCGGGTCGCCCTTGTCGAACGGGGGCCGCCCCTCGACCGCCGTGTAGAGCGTCACACCCAGCGAAAAGAGGTCACTGGGCGGGCCGAACTCCTGGCCCATGGCCCGCTCGGGCGAGATGAAGTGCGGCGAGCCGAGCACCATGCCGGGGGTGGTGAGCTGCACGTCCGTGGGCATTCGGGCGACCCCGAAGTCGGTCAGCACGCAGCGCCCGTCGGCGCAGATCAGCACGTTGGCGGGTTTGACGTCGCGGTGCAGTACGCCGATCGCGTGCGCGACCTCCAACGCGCCGAGAAGCGCGATGCCGATCTTGGCAACGGCGCGGGGCGCGACCGGCCCGTCCTCGATCACCATGTCGGCGAGGCTGCGGGCGTCCAGCAGCTCCATGACGATCCACGGCCGGCCGGCCTCGGTGACCACGTCGTACACCTGCACCACGGCGGGGTGCTGGATGGCGGCGGCGGCGCGGGCCTCCCGCAGGGTGCGTTCGTACATCGCGTCACGGTCGCTGGGGGCCAGCCCCGGGGGCAGGACGACCTCCTTCACCGCCACGTCACGGCGCAGCAGCGTGTCTGTGGCGCGCCACACCGTGCCCATGCCGCCGTTGCCCACCGAGGACCGCAGCGAGTACCGGTCACCAATGGTGGTGCCGGGCGCCGCTCGTCCGTTGGCGGGACTAACTGGTCCGCCGCTCCACGTCGGGATCTGAGTCACAGAAAAGCCACCGGGGGAAATCGAGGGGGGCTGGGACACAACCCCCCTATCTTGCTGGTTCCGACGCCCGATGCGAAAGCCGACGCGACGGACGTTTATCGAAGTCGACAGAACGTGCCCTGTCGTTCACGTGGTGTCGACCGGTCGGGACGCACTGTGCGGTATCCCTCACCCGGCGACGTGGCCAGGCGTCCTACCATCCGGGGATGAACCAACGGCGGTCAAGTGAGTCCGGTTTCCCGATCAATGGCGTCTACACGGAGGCCGACCTTCCGGAGGACCTGGACTCCCGGCTCGGCGGCCCCGGTGAGTTTCCGTACACCCGGGGTGTCTACCCCACCATGTACACCTCCCGCCCGTGGACCATGCGCCAGTACGCCGGCTTCGGCACCGCCACCGAGTCCAACGCGCGGTACCACCAGTTGTTGCGGGCCGGCACGATGGGCCTCTCGGTCGCGTTCGACCTGCCCACCCAGATGGGTTACGACTCCGACGAGCCGATCGCGCACGGCGAGGTGGGCAAGGTGGGCGTCGCGATCGACTCCATCGAGGACATGCGGCTGCTCTTCGCCGACATCCCACTGGACAAGGTGTCCACCTCGATGACCATCAACGCGCCCGGCTCGGTGCTGCTGCTGCTCTACCAACTCGTCGCCGAGGAGAACGGGGTGCCGGGCACGGCGCTCAACGGCACCATCCAGAACGACATCCTCAAGGAGTACATCGCCCGGGGGACGTACATCTTCCCGCCGAAGCCGTCGCTGCGCCTGGTGGCCGACACGTTCGCGTACTGCCGCAAGGAGGTGCCGAAGTGGAACACCATCTCCATCTCCGGCTACCACATGGCGGAGGCCGGCGCGACGCCCGCGCAGGAGATCGCGTTCACTCTGGCCAATGGCGTGGAGTATGTCCGGGCGGCGCTGGCCGCGGGGCTCGCCGTCGACGACTTCGCGCCCCGACTGTCGTTCTTCTTCGTGGCCCGCACCACGCTGCTGGAGGAGGTGGCGAAGTTCCGCGCGGCCCGGCGGATCTGGGCCCGGCTGATGCGCGACGACTTCGGCGCCAAGGATCCGAAGTCGATGATGCTGCGGTTCCACACCCAGACCGCGGGCGTGCAGCTCACCGCGCAGCAGCCGGAGGTGAACCTGGTCCGGGTGGCGGTGCAGGGGTTGGCCGCCGTGCTGGGCGGCACCCAGTCGCTGCACACCAACAGCTTCGACGAGGCGATCGCGCTGCCCACCGAGAAGGCGGCCCGGCTCGCGCTGCGTACCCAGCAGGTGCTGGCCTACGAGACGGACCTGACCGCCACCGTCGACCCGTTCGCCGGGTCGTACGTGGTGGAGGCGATGACGGCCGAGATCGAGGCCGCCGCCGTCGAGTTGATGGAGCGGGTTGCTGACCACGGCTCGGCGGTGGACGCGATCGAGGCCGGGTTCCAGAAGCGGGAGATCGAGCAGTCCGCGTACCGGATCGCCCAGGAGATCGACTCGGCCGAGCGGGTGGTGGTCGGGCTCAACCGGTTCACCGTGGACGAGGAGGAGCCGTACGAGCCGCTGCGGGTCGACCCGACGATCGAGGCTGCCCAGGCTGATCGGTTGGCCCGGCTGCGCTCCGAGCGGGACGCCGACGCGGTGGCGCGGGCGCTCGCCGATCTCCGGGCCGCCGCCGAGGGTACGGAGAACGTGCTGTACCCGATGAAGGAGGCGCTGCGGGCCCGGGCGACCGTGGGTGAGGTGTGCGGGACGCTGCGCGAGGTGTGGGGGTTGTACCGGCCCACCGACCGGTTCTGATCGCGCGGTCACGACTGCGGCCCCGAGGGCGCGGTGTGTCCTTCGGGCTCAGCGGGTATCCGGTGGGTTGAGCCGGGACGCACACCCTGTGCGCCCACGGTGGGTGGGTGCGTGTGAGCGTCCTTATCCGGCTCGTTGCGGAGTGTGGTCGGCTAATTGTCGGAGTGTCAGTTCATGACCCCGACTAATGCGACAATTTGGCAACGAGGCTCCGACTGGTGCCGGGATTCGTGACCGCCGCGATCGGTTACGCGTTGTAGGAGGTGAGGGGCTGATGACGGCATTCGACCGTGATCTACCTGCTGTCCCCCGCCTTGGCGAGCGCCCTCAGCAGGGCATACGTGACTCTGTGCGCTCCGATCATTACCGTAACGAGGTTGCGCAGCGTCACCGTCGGAGGTCTAGGCTGTCTGCTGTCCCCGATGATCCATCCATTCCTAGTGATCGAGAATTCGACGTGACGAGTGCGTTGACGCTGCCCACGGGTGGCCAGCTGGCGTCGTCCTGGCCGGAGACGCCACCCGGATCCCAGCCCCTGCCCCGCGAGCTGGACCACCTTCTCGCGCTCCGGGTACCGGGGCTGATCGCTACGCGCCGTCACCTCCACTCGCACCCTGAGCTCTCCGGCAACGAGTTCGAGACGGCCGCGCTGATCGCCCGGGAGCTGTCGCTGGCCGGGTTGAACCCGCGCCTGCTGCCCAAGGGCAACGGCGTGATCTGCGACGTCAACGGTGTGCCGGACGGCCCGGTCGTGGCGCTGCGCGCCGACATCGACGCCCTGCCGCTCGACGACCCCAAGGACGTCCCGTACCGGTCGACCGTGGAGGGCGTCTGCCACGCCTGCGGGCACGACGTGCACACCTCGATCCTGCTCGGCGTCGGCATGCTGCTGGCCCAGCTCGCCGACCTCGGCGAGCTGGACGGCCGGGTCCGGCTCATCTTCCAGCCGGCCGAGGAGATCCTGCCCTGCGGCTCGCTGGAGGTCATTGAGGCCGGCGGCCTGGACGACGTGGTGCAGATCTTCGCGCTGCACTGCGACCCGAACCTGCCGGTGGGCAAGGTCGGCCTGCGGGTCGGCCCGATCACCGCGGCCGCCGACAACGTGACCGTCCGACTCTCCGGCCCGGGTGGGCACACCGCCCGTCCGCACCTGACAGTCGACCTGGTCGACGCGCTCGGTCGGCTGATCACCGAGGTGCCCGCCCTGGTCAGCCGCCGGGTGCCGGCCAACAGCGGCCTGCTGCTGGTCTTCGGCCACGCCTCGGCCGGCACCCGCTACAACGTCATCCCGTCCGAGGCGAGCGCCTCCGGCACCCTCCGCGTGATGGACCGCGACACCTGGGAGCAGGCTCCCAAGATCGTCGCTCAGGTGGTGCGGGACGTGATCGCGCCGACCGGGGCCACCGTCGACCTGGAATACCTGCGCGGCCGTCCGCCGGTGTGCAACGACTCCCGCGCCATCCAGGTGCTGACCGCCGCCACCTCCGCCGCGCTCGGCCCGGAGGGGATCGCCGAGACACCGCAGAGCATGGGCGGCGAGGACTTCTCCTGGTACCTGGAGTACGTCCCCGGCGCCCTCGCCCGCCTCGGCGTAGGTCGCTCCGGCCCCAACGTCGACCTGCACCGGGCCAGCTTCGACGTGGACGAGCGAGCCATCGGTGTCGGCGTACGCGTCATGGTGCAGACCGCGCTGCGGGCACTGGCGGCGGCGCGCTGACCGGCGCGACCAGAGCCGCGGACCTGCGCCGCTGGCGCAGCACCACCAGCAGCACCGCCACCGGTACGCCGAACGCCACCAGCCACGGCAGCAACGCGCCCAGCACCGTGAGCAGGATGGTCATCGAGACGACGAACGCCTTCCAGCCGCCCCTGAGCCCGACCAGGAAGCCGGTCTCGGTCTTCTCCTCGGTGGCCTTCGCCGCCGGTCCGGCCAGCGACACGGTGATCGTGGAGAGGGCGGTCAGGTCGGCCAGGCGTCGCTTCTTGGCCTCCAGCGAGGCCAGGTCCGCCTCCCGGCGACCCAGCTCGTTCTCCAGCGACACCAGGTCGGTGATCGAGGTGGCCCGGGCCAGCAACCGGCGGGCACTCTCCACCCGGGCACGTTGACTGGTGATCCGGGCATCCAGGTCGACGGTCTCCTCGGTGACGTCCTGAGTGTTGATCTCCCGGCTCTGCTGCCGACCGAGCTTCGCGATCTCCTCCACCACGCCGGTGAACTTCGCCGCAGGCACCCGTAGTTCCAACTCCGCCACCGCGTCGGCGTCGGCACTGTGCCGCTGATCCCCACCCACGAAGCCACCGGCCCGGGTTGCCGCGGCGGCGGCCTCCCGGGCGGCCGAGTCCACATCGTCCACCTGCACCCGCATCGTTCCGGTGTAGATGATCGCCCGCTGGTCGACCCTCAGGTCCGGCGCTCCGGCACCGGCCCCCTCCGGTGCGCCCGCGGCGGCGTCCCGGCCCACCCCGCCGTCCTTGGCCGCTGGCGCCCCGGCCGGCACGGCGGCGCTGTCCTCGGCCCCGCTGTCGCCGGCCCCGCAGCCCGTCAACGCCAACGCCGCCGCCAGTGCGGCAGCCGCCAGCAGCGCACTGCGGCGTCGTCCCACCCGTCCGTCCATCCCCGCTCCCATCGTCGTCAACCGGTGTGGCGATAGCTCGGACGTGACGCACACGCCCACTGGTTCCGGCAGACTGCGCTGAGGACGTCACGATTCGATAATCGAGGAGTCACGATGCGGCTCACCAAGTACGCCCACTCCTGCCTTCGGGTGGAACACGACGGGGGAGTGCTCGTCGTCGACCCCGGGGTGTTCAGCGACACCACGGCGGCGCTGGACGGCGCGGACGCGGTGCTGATCACCCACGCACACCCCGACCACCTCGACCTGGCAGCGGTGCGCCTCCAGCTCGACCGGCAGCCGTTCCCGATCTACGGGCCCGCCTCGCTCGCCGAGGCGCTGGGCGACGCGGCCGACGCGCTGCGCCCGGTCAGCGTCGGCGAGTCGTTCACCGCCGCCGGGGTGGCCGTGCGGGCGTACGGGGGGCGGCACGCCGTGATCCACCCCGACATTCCGGTGGTCGACAACCTCGGTTACCTGATCAACGACGTGGTCTACCACCCGGGCGACTCGTTGGTGGTGCCCGACGAGACCCCCGTCGACACGCTCTTCGCGCCGATCCACGCCCCCTGGTCGAAGTTCTCCGAGGTGGTCGACTTCATCCGCGCGGTCGCGCCGCGGCGCGCGTACGCCCTGCACGACGCGTTGCTCAACGACATCGGGCTGGGCGTGCTCGACCGGCAGTACGCCGCGTTGTCCGGCACCGAGTACCAGCGACTGGAGCCCGGTAGCCGGGTGGACGTCTGACCCGATGCCCGGCCCGTCGACGGAGCTGGTGCAGCAGCTCTACCGCACCCCACCGGATCGGTTCGTGGCCGCCCGGGAGGCCGCCGTGGCCGAGGCCCGCCGGGCCGGCGACCCGGCCACCGCCCGACAACTGGCCCGGCTGCGTCGTCCGACGGTGGCCGCCTGGTTGGTGAACCTGCTCGCCATCCGACGTCCGGAGCTGGTCACCGATCTGGTGCAGCTCGCCGATGCCCTGCGGTCCGCCCAGCGGGAGCTGCGCGGGCCCCGACTGCGGGAGCTGTCGGCGCAGCGCCGGGCGGTGGTCGGTGCCCTGGTCGCCGAGGTTCGCAAGCTCGCCGCTGCCGAGCCGGACGCGCCACCGGCGAACCGGCTGCCCCTGGCCGAGGTGGAGGCGACGCTGAACGCGGCGTTCTCCGATGCCGAGGTCGCCGAGCAGGTGCGGGCGGGTCGCCTGCTGCGGGCGGCCAGCTACGCCGGCTTCGGTGAGGTGCCCCGGCCACAACTGCGGCTGGTCACCGGCGATGACGAAGAGCCCGAGGAGGAACGCCCGGCCCGTCGACCGGGCGCCCAGCGGGGCCGTCCCGAGGCGGCACCCCGTACGGATCGGGCAGCCGAGCGTGCCGAGCGGGCTGCGCAGCGGGCGGCCCGAGCCGAGCGCGCCCGGCAGCGCCGCGCCCTGGACCGCGAGTTGGCGAAGGCCCGGGCCGACCAGGAGCGGGCCGAGGCCGAGCTGACCGAGGCGACCGGGCAGGAGCGCGACGGTGCGGCCGTACTCGATGGCCTTGAGGCGGAGCTGGCCGAGCTGGAGCGGCGGCGCGCGGTCGCCGAGCAGGATCTCAGCCGGGCCAAACTCGCTCGGCGCGCAGCCGAGCGTGCGGTCACCGTGGCTCGGCGGCGCGCCGGGGAGGTCGAGGCGGCGGTCGAGGCACTGGCGGCCGAAGAGGGGGATGCGGACGCGGGCGGTGGCGCGGCAGACTGACCATTGATGGACGACGACGAGTGCACGGGCCGTGCACGGTGGGTGGCCGTGGGTCGGGGCGTGGTCGTGCTCGGCGGGTCGGGTCGCCCGAGGGGGGCACCCCGGTGACTCCGGAGCAGGTCGCAGCCGCCAGCAAGCCCGTCGTGCTCGACCTGGGCGACGCCTTCAGCCGGGACCCGACCACGTTGCGCCGGGCCCGACTGCTCGGCATCTCCGGGTGGGCCTTCTACATCAGTGGCCGGGCCGGCGCGCTCGGCGACGTGCGGGCCGAGACGGCCGCCGCCGCCCTCGGGTTCATCTCCCCGGACGCGGTCGCCGACGGTTGGGACGCCGCCGCCCGGGTCGTCCCACCGTTCCAGGTGGCCGCCGCGAGCCTCGCCGAATGCTGCCGGTGGGGGGCGCAGCTACTCGGCCCCCTGCCCGGTGCCGAACGCCTTGCGGCGCTCGTCGAGCGGGCCGTCGTCGCGGCGGAGGCCAGCGGGATGCCGCTCTTCGCCGCGTGGCGGGCCATGCCGCTCCCGGATCTCTCTCCCGGGGCCCGCAGCGCCGCCGGGCTGCGGCTGCTCCGGGAACACTTCACCGGCGCCTACCTGCTGGCGGTACGCGCCGCCGGGATGACCCCGCTGGAGGCCGTGCTGGCCGGGCCGGAGGGCGAGGCCGGGGCGGTGGCCTGCGGCTGGCCGCCGCCGTACCCGCCGATCGGGCCGCTGGTGCGCCGCCGACTCTGGGCGGAGGCGGTGACCAACCGGCTGGCCGCGCCGGCGTTCACCGCCCTCGGCCCCGCCGACGGCGCGGAGTTGGTGGAGTTGCTGCACCGCACCCGGGTCGACCTGGCCTGAGCCTCCCGCCAGCCAGAAAATGGGCGGCGCCCCGGCCGCTCGGCTGCCAGGATGTCCTGCCGTGACCCTTCCCGCTGGTTGGACAACGCGCCGGCCCACCCTCGACGACGTGCCGGCGATCCTCGCGGTGGTGCACGCCGCCGACACCTTCGCCGTCGGCCATCCCGACTTCGACGCCGAGGACGTCGCGGCGGCCCTGACCGCCCCCTACTTCGACCCGGCCCGCGATTCCTGGTTGGCGATCGACCCGGACGACACCGTGGTCGGCTGGGCGACTCTGGACAACCCGACCGGGGTGGGCCGGGAGTTCGTGGAGGTCTACGTCGATCCGGGGCGCGCTGCCGCCGTCCGCGCGCCGTTGCTGGTTCGCCAACTGGACCGGGTCGCCGAGCGTGCGGCCGAGCGGGGGCTGCCGTCGCTCACCGTCCGCTGCGCGGTCTTCGCGCCGGAACGGGACTGGGAACGCGCCCTGCGCACGCTCGGGTTCGCCCGCGTCAAGCGGTACGTCCGGATGAGCCGACCGTTGGACGACCTGCCCGACGAGCCGGCCGGTCCACCGGCCGTGACGGTGCGCCAGGTCCGCCCGGACGACGAGGCCGACCTGGCGCAGTTCCACCGGATCTACGAGGCCGCCTTCGGCGACACCCCGGACCACGAGCCGTTGTCGTACGAGCGGTGGCGGGCCCGGATCGGCGACCTGACCGCCTGGGACGAGTGGTTCGTCGCCGAGGTGGACGGGGTGCCGGTCGGCGCGTTGCAGTCCTCGGACCAGGCGCTCGACCAACAGTCGGGTTGGGTGAAGAGCCTGTCGGTGCTGTCCGCGTACCGGCGCAACGGGGTGGGTGCGGCCCTGCTGCGCCGGGCCTTCGCACGGTACGCGGAGAAGGGGCGGAAGGCGGCCGGCCTGGGCGTCGACCTCACCAACCCGACCGCACCGCTGTCGCTCTACCGGTCGGTGGGCCTGCGGGAAACCCAGTGGACCGACATGTACGAACGTTCCGTCCCGGCGGCCGGTGTGTGATTGACGACGCCGGTCCGGCCCGACCGGCGTTGCGGTCGACAGCGGTAGCAGACTGAACGGGTGCGATACGCGCTGCTACGCCGACGCGGTGCCGGTGGGGCGGGCCCGCAGCTCGGTCACGTAGTCGTCCGGTGCGCCCGCCTTCTCGGCGGCGTTCGCGATCTCCGACAGGTACCACGAGGTCGGCAGGCCGCCCTCGTACCCGTTGAAGACGTAGATCCACGCGGTCACGTCGCCGTCGAGGGTGGAGACCCGCACGTGCAGCTTGCGGTACGTGCCGGCGGTCACCCCCTCGATCTCGTCGAGCTGGCCCGCGTCGTACGGGTGGATGTCGTAGAGCGCCACGAAGACCCGGTCACCGGGAGACTCGACCAGGGTGCTCACCGCACCCTCCCAGCCGATCACGTCCGCCCCGGCGAAGGTCAGCCGCCAGCCTTCCAGCCAGCCGGTGCCCACCATCGGCGAATGCGGACAGTAGGCGCGCATCCGGGCGGGGTCGAGATTTGAGCCGTAGGCGGCGTGATGACGCACGGCGATGACGATAGCCCGGCCGACGGGTGGGGGAGAATACGACAGTGCGTGTCGAGTGCGTTCGGGAGAAGAAAGTCAATGTGAGCATGGACGAAGGGCGAATGCTGTGAGCCGGATCGTGATCATCGGCGGGGGGCCGGCCGGGTACGAGGCGGCACTGGTCGCCGCCCAGCTGGACGCCGATGTCACCGTGGTGGAGGCCGACGGCGCCGGTGGCGCCTGCGTGCTCTCCGACTGCGTACCGTCGAAGACCTTCATCGCCAGCTCGGGGGTGGTCACCGGTTACCGGGACACCGAGGAGTTCGGGGTGCACTCGGACGGCCTGGAGGCGGTCACCGTCGACGCGCGGGCGGTGCACCAGCGGGTCAAGCGGCTGGCCCTGGCGCAGTCCGCGGACATCCACGCCAAGCTGCTGAAGGCGGGGGTCACGTTCGTGGCCGGCACCGCCCGGCTCGGCGAGGACTCCCTCGGGCACACCCACCGGGTCGTCGTCAGCCCCGCCGACGGTGGCGAGGAGTACTCGATCGACGCGTCCACCGTGCTGGTGGCCACCGGCTCGACCCCCCGCCAGCTGCCCACCGCCGTACCGGACGGCGAGCGCATCCTGACCTGGCGACAGGTGTACGACCTGCCGGAGCTGCCCGAGCACCTGATCGTGGTCGGGTCCGGCGTGACCGGTGCGGAGTTCGCCAGCGCGTACCTGGCGATGGGGGTCGAGGTGACCCTGGTCTCCAGTCGGGACCGGGTGATGCCCCACGAGGACGCCGACGCCGCCTCCGCGATCGAGCGGGTGTTCCGCAACCGGGGCATGGAGATCCTCAACAACTCCCGGGCCGACGCGGTCCGGCGTACCGCCGACGGCGTCGAGGTGGAGCTCTCCGACGGCCGTAAGGTGACCGGCTCGCACGCGCTGATCACCGTCGGTTCGATCCCGAACACGGCCAACCTGGGTTTGACCGAGTACGGGGTGCAGCTGGGTCGGGGCGGCTACATCACAGTCGACCGTGCTTCCCGGACCAACGTGCCCGGCATCTACGCCGCCGGCGACTGCACGGGGGTGTTGCTGCTGGCCAGCGTCGCCGCCATGCAGGGCCGGATCGCCATGTGGCACGCGCTCGGCGAGGCGGTCCGCCCGCTGCGGCTGCGTACCGTCGCGGCGAACGTCTTCACCGATCCGGAGCTGGCCACCGTGGGTGTCTCGCAGGACGAGGTGGACGCGGGCAAGGTGCCGGCCCGGCAGGTGATGCTGCCGCTGGCCGGTAACGCCCGGGCCAAGATGGACGACCTCTCCGACGGCTTCGTGAAGCTGTTCTGCCGGCCGGCGAGCGGTCAGGTGATCGGCGGTGTGGTGGTCGCTCCGAAGGCCAGCGAGCTGATCCTGCCCATCACCATGGCGGTGGAGAACAACCTCACCGTCAACGAGCTGGCGCAGACCATCACCATCTATCCGAGCCTGTCCGGTTCGATCACCGAGGCGGCCCGCCAGCTCATGCTGCACGAGCTGGAGTAGCCGCCCCTTCTCGTCGGTCATGGAGTTGTGGTGGGCGGTTCACGCCGCGATGCCCCCTTTGGTGAGGCGCCACAACTCCATGATCGACGGCCGCGCGGGCCTGGGTCAGCGCGATGGTCGCCAGCACTGCCACCTCGGTGACGATGAGCAGCCGCTCAGCCAGGCCGATCAGCAGACGGTCGCCGGGGTAGGCGGACCAGATCATCGCCGCCGCCAGGGCCAGACTCAGCAGGACGAGGGCGCGTAGCGTGCGGGCGACCGGCGCCAACTCGGACCGACGGGCGAGCAGCCAACCGGCCACCGGCAGTGCCAGAAAGGCGACCACCGAGGCGTACCGGTGCACGTAGGCCGCCAAGGTCATGGCGGTGCCCGGTTCGTTCGTCGGCACCACCGCGGCCAGCAGCAGCCCGGTCACCCACGCGCCGAGCAGCAGTTCGGCTGCCCTGCCGGGCCGTGCCGGCGTGGCGCGACGCAGCCCGTAGAGCAGCGCCACGGTGGCGACAGCGAGCACCACCATGGCGATGTCGATGACGCCACCCCGGTCGGAGACCGCGAAGTCGCTGACTGTCAACGCCCAAGGGTCGAGGTCGTCGTTGACTTCGAGGTGGCCGATCACGGTGAGCAGCGCGGCCAGGGCGATCCCGCCCAGGGCCAGCAGGCCAGTACTCCGGGTTCCAGGCATACCTCAGCCTGTCGCCGTGGACACCCCAGCCGAATCCGGGACGCCCACCGAATTCGGACCCCGGGACCACCCCTAGAGGCCCCCCGACAACTCCTCCGCGATCTTGCACTTTCGGTCGTCCAGATGAGCGGATCGCCCTTTTTGTCGGGACAGTAAGTGCAAGATCGCGGCTCAGTCGATGGGGACGTCGACTGTGGCGACTGTGGCGACTGGGGCGGCGTGGCGGGCGTGGCGGGCGCTGACCAGCGTCATGGCCCAGCCGGCTGCGGCGAAGCCGGCCGCCGCGGCGGTGGCGATGATGGCCAGCCGCCAGGCCGACTCGGTCAGTGCGGTGCCGCCCAGGTGCCCGACCAGGGCGCCGTAGGTGGCCCAGCCCAGAGCGGCGACCGCCTCATAGAGCACGAACAGGCGGAACGGGTAGCGGCTGCGCCCGGCCGAGAAGCAGGCCGCCATCCGGCCGCCGGGCACGAACCGGCAGAGCAGAATGACCAGTGGCCCGGGTTGTCGCAGCCCCTGGGTGACCCGGCTGGCCACCCGGCGGGCGCGGCTCAACTCGGCGTGCCGGGGTGGCCGCCGGTCCGGCGCGCTGCGCCCGAGCAGGTAGCAGGCCAGGTCGCCGGCGAATACACCGAGCGCGCCGACGGCGATGGTGACCGGCAGGCTGAGCCCGCCGTACACGGTGAGCGCACCACTGGTGATCATGACGATCTGGGTGGGAATCACCGGAACGAAGGCGTCCGCGATCAGCAGGGCGATCAGCACCAGGTACGCCCACGTCGGCGACGCGACGTCAGTCAGAAGTTCGGGCACGCCTGCCACCTCGCCGGATGCGGCCGATTGGGTGTCTTGAGCCTGACGTCGTGTCCGCCGTCACGGTGGACGGCCCTGGCCCGTCGTGACCGTCGACACCACTGGGCCACCCAGCTACAACGAGACTGGTCGTTGCCGGGTGACGGGTTCGAGGGCTGGGTCCACCCGTTCGAGGCGGGCGGCGGATCGGCGTTCGTCGGCGTACCGTTGTCGGCGCGGCCACGCCCGTCGGGTCCCCCGTTCCTGACGATTCGGCCGCCAGGGCCGCCGGCGGGTCCCGCGCCGGCGGCCCACCCCTCAGTCGTAATTTCGGGTGCGCCCCCGATCGTCGCGCGGGTACGGTCGCCAGATGCGCAGCGCGGTAGCGAGGACCACGACGCCGGGTATCCCCGGCGCGCCGCTCTGACGTAACCACCGTCGACCAGGCCCCGGGGCGATCCGCCCCCGAGGGCCGCGCGCCGTTCGGAGCCCAGATCGCCTCCGGGTCGTACCCGATCCAGGAGCCCGACATGATCGACCACCGTAGGCTCGGCCGCGAGTTGGACCTCTTCGTCTCCGATCCGCTGGCCGGCGCCGGCCTGCCGATCTGGCTGCCGGCCGGCGCCGCCGCCCGGCACGCCGTCGAGGAGTACGTCCGGGAGTTGGAGCGCCGCTCCGGCCACCAGCACGTCTACTCGCCGCCGCTGGGCAAGCGGGAACTCTTCGAATTCTCCGGTCACCTCGGCTACTTCGCCGACGACATGTTCCCGCCGATGCGGCTCAGTGCCGACGACGAGTTCGTGCTCCGGCCGGCGCTCTGCCCGCACCACGCGTTGGTCTTCCGGGCGCGGGGCCGTTCCTACCGGGAGCTGCCGTTGCGGATCGCTGAGCTGGGCGGGATGTACCGCTCGGAGCGCTCCGGGGTGCTCGGCGGGCTGTCCCGGGTGCGCGCCATCTCGCTCAACGACGCGCACACCTTCTGTGCCCCCGAGCAGGTCGGCGCGGAGGTCGTCGAGATCCTCGGGCTGATCCGTGCCGCGCACGCCGCGCTCGGCGTCCGGCCGGCCGGGTTCCGGCTGTCGCTGCGCGGCCCGGGCGAGAAGTACGTCGGCGACGACGCGCAGTGGGCCCGCGCCGAGGAGTTGCTCCGGGAGGCGCTGGCCGGGGTGGAGTACGTCGAGGCACCGGGGGAGGCCGCCTTCTACGGCCCGAAGATCGACATTCAGATCGTCGACGCCGCTGGCCGGGAGTCGACCATCTCCACCATCCAGGTGGACTTCGACAAGCCGGAACGGTTCGACCTGTCGTACACCGACTCGGACGGCAGCCGGCGTCGCCCCGTCATGGTGCACCGCAGCCTGGTCGGCAGCATGGAGCGGCTGTTCGCGTACCTCATCGAGGTGCACGAGGGGGCGTTCCCGGCCTGGTACGCGCCCGTCCAGTTGGTGCTGCTGCCGGTCGACGACGGCCAGGCCGACGCGGCGGCCGACCTGGCCCGACGGGCGGGCGACGCAGGCCTGCGGGTCGAGGTCGACGCCGCCGGCTCGCTGGGCGCCCGGGTCCGGGACGCGGCCCGCCGCCGCGTCCCGTACCTCGGGGTGTTGGGTGCCCGGGAGGCGGCCGACGGGCACCTCGCGCTGCGTCTGCGCGGCGGCCACGCCCTGGCCCCGATGCCCGTCGACGCCGCGCTCGCCCTGATCGGCGGGCAGGTCGCCGCTCGCGCGGCAGACCTCCTGCCGGAGGACTGACCGGCCCGCCGTCCCGGGGCGCTGCCACATGCTCTAGACCGACGCCGGTTGGGCGGCCGGCTCCTCGTCGACCACCGCGCCGGTGAACTGTGAGCGGTAGAGCCGGTGGTACGCGCCCTGGGCGGCGAGCAACTGCTCGTGGGTGCCCTGCTCGACGATTCGACCGTTCTCCATCATCAGGATCAGGTCGGCGTCGCGGATGGTGGAGAGCCGGTGCGCGATGACGAAGCTGGTCCGGTCCGAGCGCAGCGCGGCCATCGCCCGCTGCAGCAGCACCTCGGTGCGGGTGTCCACCGAGCTGGTGGCCTCGTCGAGGATCAGCAGGGACGGCTCGGCGAGGAACGCCCGGGCGATGGTGATGAGCTGCTTCTCGCCGGCGCTGACGTTGCTGCCCTCCTCGTCGATGACGGTGTCGTAGCCGTCGGGCAGGCTGCGCACGAACCGGTCCACGAAGGTGGCCCGGGCCGCGGCGAGGATCTCCTCCTCGGTCGCGTCCGGCCGCCCGTAGGCGATGTTGTCCCGGATGGTGCCGCCGAACAGCCAGGTGTCCTGCAGCACCATGCCGATCCGGCCGCGCAGGTCGTCGCGGCGCATCGTCGTGATGTCCACCCCGTCGAGCGTGATCCGGCCGGCGTCCAGCTCGTAGAACCGCATCACCAGGTTGACCAGTGTGGTCTTGCCGGCGCCGGTCGGGCCGACGATGGCCACGGTGTGCCCGGGCTCGGCGACCAGCGACAGGTCGTCGATGAGCGGCTTGTCCGGCTCGTAGCGGAACGAGACGTGCTCGAACTCGACCCGGCCGTGCGGGTCCGTGACCCGGGCCGGTTCGACCGGGTCGGGGGTCTGCTCGTCCGCGTCGAGTACCGCGAAGACCCGCTCGGCCGACGCCACCCCGGACTGGAGCAGGTTGGCCATCGAGGCGAGTTGGGTGAGCGGCTGGGTGAACTGGCGGGAGTACTGGATGAACGCCTGCACGTCGCCGAGGCTCATCGTGCCGGAGGCGACCCGTAGGCCACCGACCACGGCGATCGCCACGTAGCTCAGGTTTCCGATGAACATCATCGACGGCATGATGATCCCGGAGATGAACTGCGCCCCGAAGCTGGCCCGGAACAGCTCCTCGTTCTTCGCGTGGAACGCGGCCTCGACCTCACGCTGCCGGCCGAAGACCTTCACCAGCTCGTGACCGGTGTACGCCTCTTCGATCTGGCCGTTCAACTCACCGGTGTGCGTCCACTGGGCGATGAACTGCTTCTGCGAGCGCTTGGCGATGCGCTGGGTGACCAGCACCGACAACGGCACCGCGACCAGGGCCACCAGGGCCAGCACCGGCGAGATCCAGAACATCACGGCCAGCACCCCGATGACGGTCAGCAGCGAGGTGAGCAGCTGGCTGAGGGTCTGCTGGAGGCTGGTGGAGATGTTGTCGATGTCGTTGGTGACCCGGCTGAGCAACTCTCCGCGCGGTTGCCGGTCGAAGTAGGGCAGCGGCAGCCGGTTGAGCTTCTCCTCCACCTCGGCGCGCAGCCGCAGCACGGTGCGCTGGACCACCCCGTTGAGCAGCCAGCCCTGCCACCAGGACAGCAGGCTCGCCGCCAGGTAGAGCCCGAGCGCCAGCAGCAGCACCCGACTCAGGGCGGTGAAGTCGATGCCCACCCCGGGCACCACGTCCATCCGGGCCAGCATGTCGGCGAAGCTGTTGTTGCCGCTGGCCCGGGCCGCCGCGACGGCCTGCTCGGCGGTGGTGCCGGCGGGCAGTTGGCGGCCGATCACCCCACTGAAGATCAGGTCGGTGGCGTGGCCGAGGATCTTCGGCCCGGCCACGCTGAACCCGACGCTCACCACGGCCAACGTGATGATCGCGGCCAGGTGCAGCCGGTGCGAGCGCAGCCGGCCGAGCAAACGGCGGGCCGACGGCCCGAAGTTCATCGACTTCTCGGCGGGCATCCCGGCGCCCATCCACGGCGGGCCACCGCCCTGCCGGCCGGGTGGGAGCCGCTTCGGCGTCGCCGCGCCGCTGCCGGTCCCCGGCGCGGTTTCCCCGCCGGGTTGCCGCACGGTCTCATCCGGCGTCCGTCCGTCGGCGGCCGGCTTCTGACTGGGTACGGCCGCGCCGCGCGGCTCGTCACGCTCGCTCATGCCGCCACCTCCGTCGTCTGCTGCGAGGCCACGATCTCGGCGTACGTCGGGCAGGTTTCCAACAACTGGGCGTGTCGTCCCACTCCGACGACCCCTCCGTTCTCCAGAACGATGATCTGGTCGGCGTCGATGATCGTGGACACCCGCTGGGCAACGATCACCACCGCCGACTGCGCGGTGACCGGCCGCAGTGCCGCTCGCAGGCGGGCGTCGGTGCCCAGGTCGAGCGCGGAGAACGAGTCGTCGAAGAGGTAGATCTCCGGCTGCCGGACCAGGGCTCTCGCGATGGCCAGGCGCTGCCGCTGCCCACCCGAGACGGTGGTGCCGCCCTGCGCGATCGGGGCGTCCAGCCCGCCGGGCATCTGGGCCACGAAGTCCCGGGCCTGGGCGATCTCCAGTGCGGTCCACAGCTCCTCGTCGGTGGCGTCCGGGTTGCCGTAGCGCAGGTTGCTGGCGACCGTCCCGGTGAACAGGTACGGCCGTTGCGGCACCAGGCCGATACGTCGCCACAGCTCGTCCGGCGCCAACTCCCGTACGTCCACCCCGTCGACCAGCACCGCGCCGGCGCTGACGTCGACCAGGCGGGGAATCAGCGACAGCAGGGTCGTCTTGCCCGCGCCGGTGCTGCCGATGATCGCCGTGGTGGTGCCCGGTGTCGCCCGGAAGGAGATGTCGCGCAGCACCGGCTCCACCGCGCCCGGGTACTGGAAGCGCACCCCGCGCAGCTCCAGCTCGGCCCGGGTGGGCAGCTCGGTGACCGGCGCGCTGGCCGGGACCACCGAGGAGTCGGTGTCCAGCACCTCGACGATCCGCTCGGCACAGACCGCCGCCCGCGGCACCATCATCAGCATGAAGGTGGCCATCATGACCGCCATCAGGATCTGCATCAGGTACTGCAGGAACGCGGTGAGCGCGCCGACCTGGATCGCACCGGCGTCCACCCGCTGCGCGCCGAACCAGAGCACCGCCACGCTGGAGACGTTCAGCACCAGCATGACCACCGGGAAGATCAACGCCAGCAACCGACCGGTACGCAGCGCGGTGGCGGTCAGGTCGGCGTTGGCGACGGCGAAACGGTCCGTCTCGTACGGCTCGCGGACGAACGCGCGGACCACCCGGATGCCGGTGATCTGCTCCCGCAGCACCCGGTTGACGGTGTCGATGCGGGTCTGCATCAGCCGGAAGCCCGGCACCATCCGGCGGATGATCGCGCCGAGGGCGATGGCCAGCACCGGCACGCTGACCAGCATCAACCAGGAGAGCCCGACGTCCTCGCGCAGTGCCATGAACACCCCGCCGACGCTCATGATCGGTGCGGCGACCAGCATCGTGCAGCTCATCAGCACGAGCATCTGCACCTGCTGCACGTCGTTGGTGTTGCGGGTGATCAGCGACGGCGCCCCGAACCGGGCCACCTCGCGGGCCGAGAAGCGGTTGACGTGTCCGAACAGTTCGGCGCGTACGTCCCGGCCGAAGCCCATCGCGACCCGGGCGCCCAGGTAGACGGCGGCGATCGAACAGACGATCTGGACCAGGCTGACCAGCAGCATCCAGCCGCCGGTGTGCACGATGTAGTCGGTGTCGCCCCGGGCCACGCCCCGGTCGATGATGTCCGCATTGAGGCTGGGTAGGTAGAGCGAGGCCATGGTGCCCACGAACTGGAGCAGCACGACCGCCAGCAACGGTCTCTGATAGGTGCGCAGTTGGCCGCGCAGGAGTCGGATCAGCACGCCGGGTCCTTCGTTTCGGTAGGGCGTCCGGTCATCCGCGGGTCGTCTCCGCTGCCGATGACCTCAAGCAGGAACTCCCGGATCACCTTGGCCTTCGCCGGGTCGGCGTCGACCGAGGTGAGTGGCCGTCCGGAGTGCATGAGTGCGTCGAGCGCGGCCACCCGCTCCCGCCCGGCGGGGGTGATGGCGAGTCGGATGCTGCGCCGGTCGCTGTCGTCGCGCTGCCGTTCGACCAGACCGTCGCGCTCGAGCGTGTCGACGATGCCGGTCAGCGTCGCCGGGCGGACGAACCCCTTCTCGGCGACCTTCCGGTGGGGCAGCTCGCCGTGTCGGGCGAGCGTCATCAGGGTGATCATGCCGGCCTGGGTGAGGCCGTGCTCTTCGGCGAGATAGCGGTTCCACCGCTGCCCGACGAGGTGCCCGGCCACCACCAGGAGTCGGCCGAGCGGCACGTCCTGGAGGGTCACGAGTTCCACGACAGGCAGATTAGCCCCCTGATAGTCAGGCACCAAACGAAATTGCCGTGGCGGCGGCCACGAACACGATCTGCAGGGCGGTGCGCTGCCCGAGCGGGGTGACCGGCCGGCCGCCGAGGGCCAGCCGGCGACGGGCGGCCGAGACATTGGCCGGGAACATGGCGAGCATGAGCAGGCCGAGTCCGGCCGCCGCCACCCGGGCGGTCGCCGGCAGCAGCAGGCCGATCGCGCCGACCAGCTCCAGCACGCCGGTGACGGTGACCAGCAGGTCCGGCCGGGGCAGTCGGGGCGGGACCATCGCGATCAATCCGGCGCGGCGTCGACCGGCGAAGTGCGCGACAGCGGTCAGCGTGAACATCACGGCCAGCCCGACGCGCAGCGCGGAAATCCAGCCGTCCAGTGCGGTGATGCCGGCCAGGCCGGCGATCCGGGCGAGTGCGGTGCCGACGATCAAGGCGATCAGGGGTGCCATCGGGATCCTCCTCAGGGGGAAACTTGTCAGTGGCAAGATTGCCCTCCATGGTGGCATCTTGTCAATGGCAAGATAGGGTTCGGGCATGACCGATACGCGGACCTACCACCATGGCGATCTGCGCCGCGCCCTGCTCGCCGCGGCGCTGGAGGCCGTTGAGGAGGTCGGGCCCGCCGCGCTGAGCCTGCGCGACCTGGCTCGTCGGGCCGGCGTCTCGCACGCCGCGCCCGCCCACCACTTCGGCGACAAGGCGGGTCTGCTCACCGCGCTCGCAGCCCAGGGGTTCGACCTGCTGACCCAGGCGTTGACCGAGGCGGATGGCGACCTGCTGGAGGCCGGCGTCGCCTACGTCGACTTCGCCGTCACGCGCCGCGCGTACTTCGAGGTGATGTTCCGGCCGGAGCTCTACCGGGCCGACGACGCCGAGCTGATCGCCGCCCGAGGTCGGGCCGGTGCCGCACTCCGCTCCGGGGTGGCGGCTCGGTCCACCGGTGGCGCACCCGCCGACACCGACCGGCACGCGCTCGCAGCCTGGTCGATCGCGCACGGCTTCGCCACCCTCTGGCTGGCCGGCGCACTACCCGACCGGGTTGGCGACGACCCCCGCGAAGCAGCCCGCGCAGTCCTGCGCCGCCTGACAACCTAAACCCCACCCCGCCCCTGCCCCCTGCCCCCCGCCTCTCCTCCGTTGATCATGAAGTTATTGCCACGACACGCCGGTGCGGGAGGCAATAACTTCATGATCAACCAGAGTGGGCGGGGGCGGGTTACCAGCTTGTCGGGAGGGGCATTCCTTCGGTGAAGCCGGCGGCGCTCTGTACGCCGACGATCGCCCGCTCGTGGAACTGGGTCAGGTCCCGGGCACCGGCGTAGGTGAAGGCGCTACGTACGCCCGCGATGATCTCGTCGATCAGGTCCTCGACGCCGGGACGGGCTGGGTCCAGGTGCATTCGGGCCGAGGAGATGCCCTCCTCGAAGACCGCCTTACGGGCCCGGTCGTACGGGCTGTCGTCGGCGGTTCGGGCGCTGACCGCCCGAGCCGAGGCCATCCCGAAACTCTCCTTGTACCGCCGACCGTCCGCGTCGGTGTACAGGTCACCGGGGGACTCGTAGGTGCCGGCGAACCAGGAGCCGATCATGACGTTCGACGCGCCGGCGGCGAGCGCGAGCGCCACGTCCCGGGGGTGCCGCACCCCGCCGTCGGCCCACACGTGCCGGCCCAGTTGGCGGGCGGCGGCCGCGCAGTCGAGGACCGCCGAGAACTGCGGCCGGCCGACGCCGGTCATCATCCGGGTGGTGCACATCGCGCCGGGGCCGACGCCGACCTTGATGATGTCCGCACCCGCCTCCACCAGGTCGCGTACGCCTTCGGCGGTGACCACGTTGCCGGCCGCCACCGGCACCCCCGGGTCCAGCTTGCGGACCGCCTGGAGTGCGGAGATCATCCGTGCCTGGTGGCCGTGCGCGGTGTCCACGACCAACGTGTCCACCCCCGCCTCCAGCAGCGCAGAGGCCTTGCCGGTCACGTCACCGTTGATCCCGACCGCCGCCGCGATCCGAAGCCGGCCGCGGTCGTCCACGGCCGGCGTGTAGAGGGTGGCCCGCAACGCGCCCTGTCGAGTCAGCACGCCGACCAGTCGGCCCTCGGTGTCCACCACCGGGGCGAGTCGGCGACGGCCTGCCGAGAGCAGATCGAAACCGGTACGCGGATCCGCGTCTGCCGGGACGGTGTGCAGCTCGGTGGACATCACATGCCGCAGCTGAGCGAACCGGTCCACGCCCGTGGTGTCCGCCTCGGTGACCACGCCCATCGGCCGGCCGGCGTCGTCGACCACGATCACCGCGCCGTGCGAGCGCTTGGGCAGAAGGTGGATGGCGTCGCCCACGGTGTCGGTCGGGCCCAGCGTGATCGGCGTGTCGTAGACCAGGTGGCGCTGTTTGACCCAGGCGACGACATTCGCCACCACCTCGATCGGAATGTCCTGCGGGATCACCGCGATGGCGCCCCGGCGGGCGACCGTCTCCGCCATCCGTCGTCCGGCGACCGCGGTCATGTTCGACACCACAAGCGGGATGGTGGTGCCGGTCCCGTCGCCGGTGGAGAGGTCGACGTCGAGCCGGGAACCCAGGTCGGAGCGGGCCGGCGCCATGAAGACGTCGGTATAGGTCAGGTCGTGCGCGGGGACCGCGCCGTGAAGGAACCGCACCCGGCAATCATTCCCGCTGCCAGTCATTTCCACCGCCGGTGGTCGCGGAAAACACTCGCACCGCCGTCGGCGCTGGTCCCGGTGGCGTCGTCGGTGCCCGCCGGGCAAGCCAGAACCACGGACAGCCCGGCCGGGAGCCAACCGGTCAGCTCACCAGGAGCGCCACGGCGAGCCCGGCCATCACGACGGCGATGACCGCGTCCAGCACCCGCCAGGCGACGGCACGGGCGAGCAGCGGTGCGAGGCGCCGCGCGCCGACGCCGAGCGCGGTGAACCAGACCACACTGGCGAGCACGGCGCCGGCACCGAAGACCCACCGGTGTGGGTGTTGTTGGGCCACGCCGCCGAGGAGCAGCACGGTGTCCAGGTAGACGTGGGGGTTCAGGTAGGTGAAGGCGGCGCAGGCGAGCAGGGTCGCCCCCAACGTGGCCGGCGGCCGCTCGGTGGGCAACAGGGCGCCGGGTCGCAGGGCGCGGCGGGCGGCGAGCCCCGCGTAGCAGAGCAGGAAGGCGGCACCGCCAAAGCGGATCGCCGTCAGGAGGCCCGGTCGGCCGGTAACCAGCGAACCGACCCCGGCCACCCCCGCCATGATCAGCACCGCGTCCGACGCGGCGCAGGTCAGCACCACGGGTACGACGTGCTCGCGGCGCAGCCCCTGGCGCAGGACGAAGGCGTTCTGGGCGCCGATGGCGACGATGAGCGAGATGGAGATCGAGAAGCCGGCGACGGCGGAGGTGAGCACGGGCTCGACGCTAGAGCCGTCGAAAGCCACCAGTCCAACTAAAGATTTTGACGCAACTTAAGCTTTGCTGATGCATGATCTCGACTCGGCGCAGCTGCGGACGCTCGCGGCGGTGGTGGCGGAGGGCAGCTTCGACGCGGCGGCCCGACTGCTGCACGTCACCCCGTCGGCGGTGAGCCAACGGATCAAGGCGCTGGAGGAGACCGTCGGTCAGGTGCTGGTCCGCCGCGCCCGGCCGTGTGTGGCAACCGACGCCGGTCGCCCTTTGCTGCGCCTGGCCGGCCAGCTCACGCTGCTCGAACGGGAGGCGCTGGCCGAGGCCCGCGGCCCGCTCGGCGGCGGCGGCCGGATCCGGGTCGCCGTGGTGGTCAACGCCGACTCACTGGCCACCTGGTTTCCCGCCGCGCTGGCCCGGTTGCCACAGCGGGCCGGCCTCTCGTTCGACCTGCGGCAGGACGATCAGGACCACACCGCCGCGCTGCTCCGCGACGGCTCGGTGACGGCGGCGGTCACCGCCCAACGGGAGGCCGTGCAGGGCTGCCGGGTGCTGCGGCTCGGAGCCATGCGCTACCACGCGTTGGCGACGCCGGAATTCGCGGCGTCCCACTTCGCCGGCGGATTGACCGCCCCCGCGCTGGCCAGCACGCCGTTGGTGCTCTTCGACCGGAAGGACCGGGTGCAGCACCGCTTCATCCGGTCGGTGGCCGGGCGGCCGCTGGACCCGCCGGTGCACTACGTGCCGTCGGTGCCGGCGTTGAGCGAGACGATCCGGCTCGGGCTGGGTTGGAGTCTGGTGCCGGAACAGATCGCTCAGGCCGACCTCGCCGCCGGCCGCTGTGTCGACCTCGCGCCGGGCCGACACCTGGACGTCCCGCTCTACTGGCAGCACTGGCGGCTGGAGTCCGATCTGCTGAACGCCCTGACCGCCGCCGTCCGCGCGGTCGCCGCCGAAACCCTCCGCTGACTGCCGCCGGCCGGCTCAGACTGCCCGCCGGTCCGGCACAGACTGCCCGCCGGTGCTCAGGCGATGGTGCAGATGGGGGCGCCAGCGGTGATCACGGCACCGACCTCGGCGCTGAGACCGCTGACCGTGCCCGCCTTGTGCGCGTGCAGCGGCTGCTCCATCTTCATCGCCTCCAACACCACGACCAGGTCACCCTCGGCCACGGTGTCGCCGTCAGCCACCGCGATCTTGACGATGGTGCCCTGCATCGGCGAGGTGAGCGTGTCGCCGCCGACCGGGGCACCGGCCTTGGCGCCGCCGCCGCGCCGGGTCGGCTTGCGGGAGGCGGGTGCCGCGGTGGTCGTACTCCCGCCGAAGCCGGCGGGGAGGCTGACCTCCAGGCGCTTGCCGCCCACCTCGACCACGACGGTGTCGCGCTCGGCCGGCGCTTCGGCGGCGCCGGCGGCGGCGGTGAACGGCGGCACGGTGTTGTGGAACTCCGTCTCGATCCACCGGGTGTGCACGGTGAACGGCTCAGCTGTGAACGCCTCGTCCCGCACCACGAGCCGATGGAACGGCAGTGCGGTGGCCATCCCGTCGAGGACCATCTCGTCGAGCGCGCGGCGGGCGCGTTCCAGCGCCTCGGTCCGCGTCTCACCCGTGATGATCACCTTGGCGAGCAGTGAGTCGAAGTTGCCGCCGATCACGTCGCCGGCCGAGATGCCGGTGTCGACCCGCACACCCGGCCCGCTGGGCAGACGCAGCGCGGTGACAGTGCCGGGGGCCGGCAGGAAGTTGCGGCCCGGGTCCTCGCCGTTGATCCGGAACTCGATCGCGTGCCCGCGCGGCGTCGGGTCCTCGGTGATCCGCAGCTTCTCGCCGTCGGCGATCCGGAACTGCTCGCGCACCAGGTCGATGCCGGCGGTCTCCTCGGTGACCGGGTGCTCGACCTGAAGTCGGGTGTTGACCTCCAGGAAGGAGATGGTGCCGTCGACACCGACCAGGTATTCCACAGTGCCGGCGCCGTGGTAGCCGGCTTCGCGGCAGATCGCCTTGGCGCTCTCGTGGATCTGCGCGCGCTGGGCGTCGGTGAGGAACGGCGCGGGCGCCTCCTCGACGAGCTTCTGGTGGCGTCGCTGCAACGAGCAGTCCCGGGTGCCCACCACGATCACGTTGCCGTGCTGGTCGGCGAGGACCTGCGCCTCGACGTGCCGGGGTTGGTCGAGGTACCGCTCGACGAAGCACTCGCCGCGACCGAACGCCGCGACCGCCTCCCGGGTGGCCGACTCGAAGAGCTGGGGGATCTCCTCCATCGTGCGGGCGACCTTGAGGCCGCGCCCACCGCCACCGAAGGCGGCCTTGATGGCCACCGGCAGGCCGTGGTCGACCGCGAACGCCATCACCTCGTCCGGGCTGCCCACCGGGTCCGGGGTGCCCGGGACCAGCGGCGCGCCGGCCCGCTGGGCGATGTGTCGGGCGGTGACCTTGTCGCCCAGGTCGCGGATGGCCTGGGGGGTCGGGCCGATCCAGGTCAGCCCGGCGTCGATGACGGCCTGGGCGAAGTCGGCGTTCTCACTGAGGAAGCCATAACCCGGGTGTACGGCGTCGGCGCCGGCCCGGGCGGCGACGTCGAGCAGCTTGTCGATGCGCAGGTAGGTCTCGGTCGCGCTGTCCCCGCCGAGCGCGTACGCCTCGTCCGCGAGGGTGGCGTGCAGGGCGTCGCGGTCGGAGTCCGCGTACACGGCGACGCTGCCCAGGCCGGCGTCGCGGCACGCGCGGATCACCCGGACGGCGATCTCGCCGCGGTTGGCGATGAGTACCTTGCGCACCTTCGTGGCTCCTCCCGGGCAGGTTACTGACGGGGAGTGTATCGGCCGCCCACGGTGGCCCTAACGATCGCTCAGTGTGGGATGCCGCACTGCACCTGCCACGGTTTAGTCAAACTTGGCTATTACGCTTATCGGGTGTCTTCGACTCGAATGATGATTCTCGGTCTGGTGCGGTGGATGCAGCCCGTGCACGGCTACGACGTGCGCCGCGAGCTGCTGAGCTGGAGCGCCGACAAGTGGGCGAACGTGCAACCCGGATCTATCTATCACGCCCTGCGCAAGCTCACCGAGGAAGGGCTGCTCCGTGCCGTCGCGACCGAGCAGGTCGGCGCGCGTCCGGCGCGCACCACGTACGAGGTGACCGCCAAGGGAGAGGACGAGTTCGAGACGCTGCTGCGCAACCTCTGGTGGAACATCAGCGAGCCCGCCGACCCGTTCGTGGCGGCCTTCTCCTTCCTGCCGGCCATGCCGCGCGCCGAGGCGGCCGCCGCCCTGCGTAACCGGGCCAATCTGCTGCGCGCCGGTGTGGAGTCGATGCGCGCCTCGCTCGAGTCGGACTGGGTGCGCAACCGCAAGCCGGCGCACGTCGGCTGGATGTTCGAGCTGTGGTCGGCGCGGGCCGAGGCGGAGATGAACTGGTGCGAGCGAATTGCGGAGCGGATCGATTCCGGAGTGTCGTACCTGCCCGCTGAACTGGATGAAGCGCAGGGTTGGTCCGGGTGGAGGGACGGCCTGGAGTCGCCCGACACCGGCGCGGAATAATCAACGTTGACTAAAAAAGCTATATCGCGTTAGCCTGCTGGTGGCACAGCGGGGGAGTGCGCCGTCCGGCGTCGTCCCACTCGACGGCCGGCCCGACCGGCCCGAACGACCAGGAGCAGAAATGATCGAGACCAGGGGGCTGCGGAAGTCGTTCCGCTCCCGCGCGGGTCGAGAGACGAAGACGGTGGACGCCGTGCGGGGCGTCGACCTCGACGTTGCCAGGGGCGAGATCTTTGGCTTCCTCGGCCCGAACGGCGCCGGCAAGACCACCACGCTGCGGATGCTCGCCACGCTGATCGAGCCGGACGGCGGCGACGCCACAATCGCCGGCGCCGACCTGCGCAAGGACCCGGCCGAGGTGCGCCGCCGCATCGGGTACGTCCCGCAGGGCGGCAGCACCTGGGACGAGTCCACCGCCCGCGAGGAGCTGGTGCTGCACGCCCGGATGTACGGCATCAGCAAGGCCGACGCGCAACTCCGCGCCGCCCGCGCCCTGGACGCCTTCCAGCTCACCGAGTACGCCGACCGCAAGTGCAAGACCTACTCCGGCGGCCAGCGTCGCCGGGTGGAGATCGCCCTCGGCATCATCCACGAGCCGAAGATCGTCTTCCTGGACGAGCCGACCACCGGCCTCGACCCGCAGAGCCGCGCCCACATGTGGGACGAAATCCGGCGGCTCCGCAGCGACGGGATGACCGTCTTCATCACGACGCACTACCTGGACGAGGCCGACGCGCTCTGCGACCGGATCGCGATCATGGACAACGGCGAGGTGGTGGCCGAGGGCACGCCAGCCGAGCTCAAGCGGGAGATCTCCGGCGACGTGGTGCTGGTCGGTCTCGACCTGGCCGCCACCCCGCAAGCCGCCAAGGCGCTCGACGGCGAACCGTTCGTCAACAAGCTGGAGACCGTCGACGAGGGCGGCCTGCGCCTCTACGTCGACGAGGGCGCCACAGCCATTCCGCAGGTGCTGCGCCGACTCGACCACGCCGGGCTGGAGCTGCGCTCGATCGAGCTGCACCGACCCAGCCTGGACGACGTCTTCCTCACCAAGACCGGCCGCTCGCTGCGCGAGTCCTGACCCCGGAGACGACTCTCATGAAATTCGCCCGTGACACGTGGCTGATCTTTCAGCGCCAAACCCAACTCCTGCTGCGCAACCCGGTCTGGGTCTTCGTCGGCGTGTTCCAGCCGGTCATGTACCTGCTGCTCTTCGCCCCGCTGCTCAAGCCCGCACTGAACGCGCCCACCCAGGCCGCCGCCTACAAGATCTTCGTACCGGGTCTGCTGGTGCTGCTGGCCATCTTCGGTGGCCTGTTCCAGGGCTTCGGCCTGATCGCCGAGCTGCGAGCCGGCGTCATCGAACGCTCCCGGGTCACCCCGATCAGCCGGCTCGCCCTGCTGCTCGGCCGCTCGCTGCGCGACGTGGTTTCCCTCATCGTGCAGGCGGTCATCATCACGCTGCTCGCGCTCCTGTTCGACCTGCGGGTGTTCATCGGGGACCTGCTGCTGGCGTACCTGATGCTCGCCCTGATCGCCCTCATGACCTCGGCCGTCTCCTACGGTGTCGCCCTCAAGGTCAAGAGCGAGGACGCGCTGGCTCCGCTGATGAACACCGTGGCGCAGCCGGTGCTGCTGCTCTCCGGCATCCTGCTGCCGCTGACCTTCGCACCCGGCTGGTTGCAGGGCATCGCCAACTGGAACCCGTTCTCCTGGGCGGTCGACGGCACCCGGGCGCTGTTCGCCGGTGACCTGGGCAGCGACAAGGTCTGGCAGGGCCTCGGCATCACCGCGGTCCTCGCCGCGCTGGGCGTCTACTGGGCCGCCCGCCAGTTCGCCCGCAGCGTCCGCTGACGCTGGCTCTCGCTGTTCCTTAATATTGGGGTGTCCCCCGGTGGGGGCACCCCAATATCCGTGTTCGGCGGTCAGCGATTGTCGGCGGTCAGCGGACCCGGGCGAGGGTGAGGCCGTCCGCGATCGGCAGCATCACCGGGTCGACCCGTACGTCGGCGATGACCTCGTCGTTGAACGCGGCGATGGCCCGGTCCCCGGCATCCTGGGGAGCGATGACCCGCCCACCACGCAGCACGTTGTCGACGGCGATCACCCCACCCGGACGCATCCGAGGCACCAGCTCCGCCCAGTAGATCGGGTAGCCGGTCTTGTCCGCGTCGATGAACGCGAAGTCCAGGTGCCGCTCGTGCGGCAACTCCCGCAGCCCGTCAGCGGCGGGGCCGATGCGCAGGTCGATCAGATCCTGCACGCCGGCCCGCGCCCAGTAGCGGCGGGCGATGTCGGTGAACTCCTCCGATATGTCGAAACAGGTCAGTCGCCCACCCGCCGGCAACCCGCGGGCGATCGCCAGCGACGAGAGCCCGGTGAACGTGCCGACCTCGACGGCCTGCCGCACGTCGAGCAGCCGGGTGAGAAACGTCAGGAACGCGGCCTGCTCCGGCGCCACCTGCATGGTGGCGTGCTCCGGCAGCACCGACCGGGTCTCCTCGGCCAGGTCCCGGATGATCTCGTCCGGCGGGGAGCCGTGTGCGACAAGATAGGCGTGCAGCTCGTCGGTGAGCGGGATCGACTTGGTGGTCATGACCGGACGTTACCGAGCGGCTCGACAGATTGGCCGCCCGGCGCGACCTTCGTCCACAGGTCGGTGATCCGCAGATCCAACTCGGCGAGAAGGCGGCGCAGCAGCGGCATCGACAACCCGACCACCGTCCCCGGGTCACCCTCGATCCGCTCCACGAACGGCCCACCCAGCCCGTCGATCGTGAACGCGCCCGCCACTGCCAGCGGCTCGCCCGTGGCCACGTACGCGGCGATCTCGTCGTCACTGACGTCAGCGAAGTGGACCGTGGTCGACGCGACCGCCTCCGCGCGCCTCCCCTCGGCAAGATCAATCAGACTGTGTCCGCTGTGCAGCACGCCGCTACGCCCCCGCATCCGCCGCCACCGCCGGGTCGCGTCGGCCGCATCCGTCGGCTTGCCGAGGATCTCCCCGTCGAAGGCGAGCACCGAGTCGCAGCCGATCACCAAGGTCCGCTGATCGGCGGTCGCGTTCAGTCGGGTCAACACCGCCTGCGCCTTCAGGCGAGCCAACTCCAGGCACAACTCCTCGGCCCTCTCGGCCACCACCAGGGACTCGTCCACTCCGCTGACCAGCACCTCCGGCTCAACGCCAGCAGCCTGGAGCAATTTACGACGGGCAGGGCTCGCCGAAGCGAGCACGAGGCGGAGCGGCAAAGTCTCAGACACGATCCCGACGTTACCGCCCACCCCTCCACCAAAACCGACACCCCGCTTTGCGCCCGCCCAAGCGTCGGGCGGTCGCGAGGGCTCGGCGGTCCCGGCGTCCCGGCGTGCGCGGCAGTCGCGGTGGTCTTGTCGCCTCGGTGGTTGCGGTGGTTGCGGTGGTTGCGGTGGCTCGGTGGTCGTGGTGTCTCGTCGGCTCGGTGGTCGCGTTGGTCCGGTGGTTGCGGCGTTCGCGGTGGCTCGGCGGACGGGGATTCCTTGATCCACTCGCGTTTCAGGAAACCGCGGTATCCCCGCGCGTCCCGGACACCCCGACATCAAGAAATCCGAGTCGATCAGCGCGCCGTCGATCGATCAGCGGCTGATTCTGGGCGGCGGATCATCACCACGCCGGCGGCGGCGCGCTATCACGACCCATCCCACGCCGGCAGCCACGATCAACCCAAGGGTGGCCAGGCCACGGGCGGTCGCGCCATCGCCATCGTCGCCCGGCTGGGCGGCAGCCGTCGTGGTCGGGCCAGCACCGGCCGGAGCGCTCACCGATTCAAACCCCAGCGGCGGTACGTCTGCCGTCAGCGCCGCCACAAGATCGATCACGCCGTAGCCGTACTCGTCGTCACGCCCAGGAGGGCCCTTATCGACGGCGGTGGCGGTAAGCCTGTGCGCGACCTCTCGGGCCGGCAGGTAGGGGTACTTCGACCTGATCAACGCGGCCGCACCCGCCACGATCGCCGTCGCGTCAGATGTTCCGGTGCCTTTGCGGTACTTGCCGTCGATGCTCGTGCTGTAGATGTCGACGGCGGGGGCAACCACGTCAATTTCCGGCCCAGTGACGGAGACGGCGGCCCGCTTCCCGTCTCGGTCGATTCCACCGACAGCGATAACGTCCGGGTATCGTGCGGGATAACCTACCATTTGTGTCCAAGGCGCATTGCCGGCGGCGGCAACAACGACAATGTCAGCTTGCAAGGCCATTCTGACTGCCTGTTGCAGGCGGGCGCTAACCCCGCCGGCGATTGAAATGCTAATAACATCAGCGCCCGCGCTGATCGCATACTCTATTGCCGCTCCCAACGATTCCGAATCGCCGTCCTTGCCCGGAGGTGAACAGAATATCGGCAGTATCTTGGCTTTTGGTGCGATGCCGAGAGTGCCTGAACCTTCGTTTCCGTGGGCTGCGATTAAGCCGGCCATTCCTGTGCCGTGACCGTCTTTGTCGACCAATCCATCACCGCTACCTCCAGCGATTACGTCCTTGCCCGGAAGTAGGTTGCCTCTTAGGTCCGGATGTTGATCTACGCCACTATCGGGAAGTGCAATAACGACCCCATCGCCTTGGCTGACCTTGTGCGCGTTGGTGACTCTCAGAAAATTGAGATGCCATTGCTCGGCCCAGGTGTAGTTGACGTGTGCTTGTAACGCAGGCTCTGGAATTCCTCCCGGAAGGCTCAATGCCAACAGGAGGGGGAAGGCGAGGTATGACTTCACCGAGGAAGGCCGAGAGCGGGGCCCGGGTCGATTGGGCCGTCCTCGTCGGGAGGGAGTACTACAGGTGGGACTCCTTGCTCGGTCCTCCACGGATGATCCGGGTCCCATCGGTCGGACTCGCCGTCGCCGCCACTGTGAATCCATCGGCCAGGACGGGTAGGTGGGGCACCCGTGTGCCAATGGGCTCCAGTGCCCGGGGCGCCACCAATTGGCGACATGCCGCCGACGCTACCGAGAGGGCGCGGAGCGCTTGGTCGCGAGCCTGCCCCTCCTGTTGGCGCTGTCCCAGCGCTACCACCGCCAATGACACCTCCAACCGGATTGACCCGGCGCGGCGCAGCCGGGACGCTGTTAGGTTGACCAAAGCCAAGACCGGGTGCCCCACCGATCAAGCCACTTGATGGCATTGCCCGAGGTGTTGGGGGCGCACCACCCCCGTTGGATCTTGGCTCCTTCGGTAATGGTGGCCCCGCCGGCCCGCGCTGCTCAGTTGGCGGTCTAAGGATCTTTGAGGCGTTAGGAATGCCTCCGAGGTTCGGGGGTGATCCCATGCCGGGTGGCTGGTTGACAGGCGCTATCTGTTGGCCGCGCGGCGATTCTTGAACTGTGGGTAGTGGCATTGCTGGTGCCCCACCAAGAACCCCACCGAGAACAGGGCCAACCCCCCCTGTAATCGGCGGCTGGCCGCCGGGTGAGTCCACGGAAGATCCAATGGGTGACGGAATTCGCGCAGCTGATCGAATGGGCACCGGAACAATAGGGGGAATTACGGGCGCTGCGGCTGCTGTCGTGGCAGTCCCTTCCTCGTCGACGCGAGGAGCGGGTCGCGGCGGTGGTTTTTGGAGGGTTGCTTGGGCTTGTTGTAGTTCGCCGCTGAGGTTGAACATCATCGACCGGGCCTGAACGTTGAGCCGTTCCAACTCCCCGTCAGCAACTGGCGGCTGGGTGACCCGGTTGCCCATCACCGCTTTCGGGTCGGCGGCCATCGCCTCGTACGCCTGCTTCTGCTGGTATTTGGTCGCGTACTCCTCGTGGATCTTGCGGAGTGCGGCCCGGGTGGTGCCGATGGCCTGGGTCGCGGCGGAAAGCGCGGTGTAGTTCGCGGCGGCGGCGTCGTGGGTGCGCTGCACCTTGTCGATGAGTGCGTCGAGTTCGGCGAGGTACGTGCGGGAGGCGGCGCTGGTTTCGGGCGGCCATGCCTCGGCGAGGCCGCGTCGGTATTGCTGGAGGCGGCCGAGGTGGGTTTGCGCCAGGTCGCAGACCTTGCGCCAGCCGGCGACCTGCTTCCAGTGGTTGGCGGTGTCGTGGTCTTGCAGGCAGGCCCACATGCTGTGGACGTCCATGAGTTGCCAGTCGGTGAGGCCGGAGGTGCGGCCGGTGCCCCGTTCGATCACGGCAGCACCACCGGTCCTTCGGCGTCGGGGCTGGTCGGGTCGGTCAGCATCGAGGCGGGGCCGCCGGGCAGCATGTTCAAAGGGTTGCCGAGGGCTCGCTGCACGTCCACCACTCGGGCGGCGGTGAAGGCGTCGCTGTCGGCGTAGTGGGTGGCGACCTGGTCGGCGGCGGCGGCCAGGTGGCCGGTGGCGCCTCGGACGGCGTACACCATGTCGGCGGTGGCCTGCTGCGTCTCGTGATGTGCGTGCAGGAAGGCGACCAGCTCGATGAAGGCGTCGCACGGGTTGGGCAGCTTCGCGGACATGTCTTCGGCGATGTACGACAGGTGTGGCGCATAGTTGCTCTCGACCTCGGCGGCGAGCCGGTCGGCGAACTCTCTGAGCTGGCTGATGTCGGCTTCGATGCCGCCGTAACCGCGTAGCCAGGGTGCTGGCCGGTCCTCTTCGGGGATCATGGATCCTCCCTACCCGTAGCGGCACCGTTTCCCTGAGTGAGATTAACGGCTCCCCGCCACCCTGGCAGCCCCCGCACGGCGGGTCGGGTCAGCGGGGTAGGCCGGCGGCGCGCCAACCACGGGAGTTGCCCGGTCGGCCGCTGCGGACCCAGGCGGACGCCGCCGCCGGCGCGGGGGTGGTGGTCGGACGGGACCGGATGATGATCGCCCCCACCAGAGCGGCCAGCTCCTCGGCGGTGGGCACGCCGCGGACGACCCGGAACAGCGGCTCTTCGGCAGACATGCCGCCAGGGTACGCGGCCGGAAGTTACGGGGAACGCACAGTGGCGTGCCGGCGGTGTGAGCGTCAGCGGGTCCGGGTACCGTCTCACCGATGTCGAACGCGCTTCCCCAACTCGTCGCTGACCGATACCGGCTTCTGTCGCCGCTCGGCCAGGGGGGCATGGGCCGGGTGTGGAAGGCGCGCGACGAGGTGCTGCACCGCGACGTCGCCATCAAGGAGTTGGTGCCGCCGCCCGGTCTCACCGATGAGGAGCGCCGCGAGATGCGCGAGCGCTCGCTGCGGGAGGCGCGGGCCATCGCCCGGCTCAACCACGCCAACGTGGTGCGCATCTTCGACGTGCTGCGCACCGACGGCGATCCGTGGATCGTCATGGAGTACGTGGCGTCGAGGTCGTTGCAGGACACTCTCGCCGAGGACGGCCCGGTTTCGGTTGCCCGCACTGTGGAGATTGGTCTGGGCGTGCTGGGTGCGCTCAGCGCGGCGCACAAGGCGGGTGTCATGCACCGCGACGTGAAGCCCGGCAACGTGTTGCTCGGCGAGGACGGCCGGGTGGTGCTGACCGACTTCGGTCTGGCCACGATCCCCGGCGACCCCAACGTGACCCGCACCGGCATGGTGCTCGGCTCGCCCGCGTACATCTCGCCGGAGCGGGCCCGGGACGGCACGGCCGGGCCGGAGGCCGACCTGTGGTCGTTGGGCGCGACGCTCTACGCGGCGGTCGAGGGCAAGTCGCCGTACGCCCGGCCGTCGGCGATCGGCACCCTGGCCGCGTTGGCCACCGAGCCGATTCCGCCGCCGAAGAACGCCGGTCCGCTCAAGGCCGTCCTCAACGGGCTGCTGCGCAAGGACCCGAACGAGCGGATCACCGCCGAGGTGGCGGAGCGGTTGCTGCGCCGCGCCGGGGGCAAGCGGTCGCGGGGCATCTCACTGCTCGATGGCGTACGCCGGCCTGGCCCGAACGGTCCACGCGAGCCGCGCCTGCCGGTGGTGCCGGCCCCGCGACCGGCCGAGAGTGTCGACCGGCCGGTGTCGCCGCCGCCGGCTGCCGCGACGCCCGCCACCACCTCCGCCGCCGCCGCTGCGACCCCGGCCGCTGATGCCACGCCGACGGCCGTCGTTTCCTCCGGTGCGACAGCCGACCCGACTGCGCTGGTGCCAGCCGACCCGACCGTAGCGACGCCGGCCGAGCCGACCGCCACGGTCGACCGACCGTCCGAGGCTGCCCCGACCGCTGCCGAGCCGACCGCTGCCGACCCGACCGCGAAGGTCACGGCCGTGCCCGACACGGGCGGCGACGGTACGACGAACGTCGACGACGAGCCAACTGTTGTCGACGGGCCGCCGATTGCTCCGGAGCAGCGCAAACCGCCCACGCCGACGTCGCTCATGCCGCCGGTGAGCCCGGCTGGCCGTGCGCCGGTGCCGCCCTCGGATGGCACGAAGCCGAACAACACCCGACGCAACCTGCTGATCGGGGCGGTGGTGGCCCTGCTGCTGATCGGCCTCGCGGTGGTCGTGCCGATGTTGACCAGCGGGGACGGCGACAAGACCCCGCAGGCCGACCCGACCGGTGCTGCCGTGACCTCGGGGGCCGCTCCGACGTCCGCTGCGGCGCCACCGACGCCCACCACCGGTGCGCCGACCCCGTCGGCCTCGGCCACCCCTTCGGTCGACCCGAACGCTCTGCCGGCGGGCTGGAAGCTGCACAAGGATCCCGCCGGTTTCTCCCTGCCGCTGCCCAGCGGCTGGGTGCGCCGCAGCGCCCGCAGCGACACGGTCGTCTTCGGCCAGTCCAACGGGCCGGGTGAGCTACTCGTGCAGTGGACGCCGACGCCGAAGGACGACGCGTACAAGGATTGGCAGCGCATCGAACCGGACCGCAAGACGATCGTCAACGACTACCAGAAGATCGGTATCGAACGCTGCAACTTCTGGAAGACGTGCGCTGACTGGGAGTGGCTGGAGACTCGGGACGGGCAGCGGATCCACGTCCGTAACCGGGGGTTCGTGACGGCCAAGAACCGGGGGTACGCCTTGCGGTGGGAGATCGCCGAGAAGGACTGGCAGGCCAACCTGCCGAACTTCGACCGGATCGCCGCCGGTTTCGAGCCCGACCGCCGGGACTGAAACTCTTCGCATGACCTTCCGTCGTCCTGGGTAATTGACCTTCGACGACGGAAGGAGGCACGACATGGGTTACCGACGGAGGGACACTCGGCCCCGGCTGGCACTGTGGATGCTCGTGGCGCTCGGCGACGCGATCCTGCTGCTGGTCAGCGCGGGGCTTTCGGTGCTCGTCGCACTGCTCGGCGTCGTGATCGTTGCCGGCGTTGGCGCGGCTGCCTGGCGGTTGACCCGCCGGAGCGCGCTGGCTCGCCAGGACGCCGTGGCGCGGGCGTTGAGCCGGCGACGGGCCTGACCCGTACCCGGTGGTGTGGCGGCAGCCGGACCGATTGTCGACCGTGTGGTGACCGTCGATCCCGCTGCCGCCAACGGCCCGGTCAGGTGTTGTTGGCCAACGCGATCAGGCGGCTACGGTCGCCGTTCCAGTAGTTGCGGTCCACGTTGCCGCTGATCCCGGAGACCGCGCCGGTGCTGGTGTACTGCCAGAAGCTCCACACCGAAGCGCCGGCCGGCAGGGCGCCGGGTGCGCTCGCCCAGCGGGCCAGCCAGAGCGGGTGGTTCGCCCACGGCCCGGTCCAGCTGCCGGTGCACTGGTTCCACCAGCTGGTGGTGGTGTAGATGACCGCGTACCGGCCGGTGCGGGAGCGGTAGGTGTTCAGGAAGTCCTGCACCCAGTTGCGCATCCCGGTCGTGCTGAGCCCGTAGCAGTAGCCGCCGCTGTACGGGTTGCCTTCGATGTCGAGTGCCGCCGGCAGGGTGCGGCTGTCCGCCGACCAGGCGCCACCGTTGGAGGCCAGGTAGTTGGCCTGGGTGGAGCCGGCGGAGATGTTCGGGCGGGCGAAGTGGTACGCCCCGCGGATCACCCCGGCGTTGTACGCGTTGACGTAGTTGGCGTTGAAGTTCGGGTCCTTGTAGCTGGTGCCCTCGGTCGCCTTGATGAAGGCGAACTGGATGCCCGCGTTGCGGACGCTGGTCCAGTTGATGGTGCCCTGGTAGCGGGAGACGTCGACACCGGGTGTGGTGGCGGCGGCCGCCGGTCCGGCGGTCGCGACCAGGGCCGCCGCCGCGGTGGCGAGGACGGTGAGGCCGGCCGCGAGCGCGCGGCGCAGCGATGATGAGGTACGGGCCATGAGTGCCTCCAAGGACGTCGCTCTATCGACATTCATCTTTGGAGGTAAGTGCCCTAGATCACAAGGGTGACTGAAAAAAGCTTCATTGACAGGCCGTGGAGGTCCGCCGACCGGCGCGGGACGGATCAGCGCAGTGTGGCCGGGTCGAGCTGCCAGCGGAACGGCTCCACGACGGTCAGCGTCTCACCGGGCTTGGCCACCTGGTCCTCGACGTAGTGCTCGCCGTCCAGCCGGAACAGCCGCAACGAGTGTGCGTCCCCGTCCTGCTCGACCAGCAGGTACCAGGGGATTCGCGCAATGGCGTAGAGCTGCATCTTGACCAGGCGGTCGGCGGCGGCGTTGCCGGGCGAGACGATCTCGCAGACGAGCACCACCTCGGCAGCCTCCACCGCCGTGCCCTCGTCGTCGGTGTCCGCGACGACCACGTCGGGGATGGCGATCCGATCCACCCCGAGCCGAACGTTGACCGCCTCGAAGACGAGCAGGGGTTGTGGTCGCACAGCTCGACGCAGGCTGTAGACGAGTTCCCACGACACCAACTGGTGCCGCTTGCTCGGGGCAGGGCTCACGATCAGGCTCCCGTCGAGCAGCTCGATCCGGTCCGGGGTTTCACCCAGGGCGAAGTAGTCGGCCTCGGTCCAGAGCCCGACGTGGTGTCCCAGGGGTTCCGCACTCATCAGCGCTCACCTCCCGCTTCACTCGCCACCCGATCAGTTTCACAGGATACGAGCCGGTGCCTCGGGAGCGACACGGAACGCCGCCGGTAGGCTCGCGCCCCATGATGTCGATCGACGGGCTGGGCGATCTTTGGGACACACTGTTCGGTGCGCAGCCGGACCCGCCAGCACTGCTGGTGCTGATCACCGGGGCGGTCGCGCTGGTGGTGGTCTCCACCCGACTGCCGTGGCGGATCGCCCGTAACGCCATCACGATCGCGCACGAGGGTGGGCACGCCCTGGTCGCCCTGCTCACCGGCCGCAAGCTGCGCGGCATCCGGCTGCACTCGGACACGTCCGGGCTGACGCTCTCCGCCGGCCGCCCCACCGGGCCGGGCATGATCCTCACCCTGCTCGCCGGATACGTCGCACCACCGCTGGTCGGGCTGGCGGGTGCCTGGCTGCTCGGCGGCAACCGGATCACCCTGCTGCTCTGGGTGGCGGTTGCGCTGCTGCTGGCCATGCTCGTCATGATCCGCAACGTCTTCGGCGTGGTGTCGGTGCTGGTCACCGGCGCGCTGGTGTTCGCCGTCTCCTGGTACGCGACGCCGCAGGTGCAGGCCGCGTTCGCGTACACCGGGGTGTGGTTTCTGCTGCTCGGTGGGGTGCGGCCGGTGGTCGAGCTGCAACGGTTGCGCGCGCGGGGCCGGATGCCCGCCTCCGACGCCGACCAGCTCGGCGGGCTCACCCCGTTCCCGGCGTTCTTCTGGGTGAGCGTCTTCGCCCTGGTCAACCTGGCGGCGCTGATCGCCGGCGCGCTCCTGCTCGCCGGCCCGTTCCTCACCGACGCCGGCCTGACCGGCTGACGGGAGGCGGACGGCAACCGGCGGGCGGCGCACCGGGCGGGTGGCGCACGGGCGGGCAGAATGAGGCCATGCGATACGTGATTATCGGGGCGGGTGCGGTCGGCGGGACCATCGGCGTACGGCTGGCCCAGGCCGACCGGGACGTGACACTGGTGGCCCGCGGTGCCCACCTGGACGCGATCCGCGCAGGGGGTCTGACCCTGCGGCAGCCCGACGGCGAGGTCACCGCCCGGCTCGCGGCGGTGGACCGCCCCACTGACCAGCCGCTGCCGGCGGACACCGTGCTGATCCTCACCGTGAAGTCGCAGGACACCGCCAGCGCGTTGGCCGACTGGGTGGACGCGCCGGTGGTCGGCGGCGGCACGGCGGGCGAACGTCTGCCGCTGGTGACCGCGCAGAACGGGGTGGCCAACGAGCGGGCCGCGCTGCGCCTCTTCGCCGACGTGCACCCGGTCTGCGTCTGGTTGCCCGCCACCCACCTGGACCCGGGCGTGGTGGTCGCCAACGGCTACCCGCATCCCGGGATGCTCCACATCGGGCGGTACCCCGGGGGCGCGGACGACACCGACCGGGCGATCGCCGCCGACCTGACCGCCGCCGGCTTTGTCGCCCCGGTCCGCAGCGACGTGCTGCGCTGGAAGTACGGCAAGCTGCTCAGCAACCTCGGCAACGGTCTACAGGCGCTGCTCGGCCGGGACATCCCGGACACGCTGGCCGAGCGGGTACGCGCCGAAGGCGTCGCCGCGCTCGCCGCCGCCGGCATCGCACACACCTCGCCGGCGGAGGAGAAGGCCGAACGTGGCGACCTGGTGGGGCAGCGCCCGGTCGACGGGGAGGCCCGATCCGGCGGCTCCACCTGGCAGAGCCTGGCCCGGGGCACCGGCTCGACCGAGGTCGACCACCTCAACGGCGAGGTCGCGCTGCTCGGCCGGCTGCACGGCGTACCGACGCCGGTCAACGTCGCGGTGCAGCGGGCCGTACGCCGGGCGGTCCGGGAGCGGATCGGGGCTGGCGCGTTCCCGCTCACCGACCTGGAAAAGATGATCGCCTGACCCGGGCAACCGACCACCCCGCCCGGTGCGTGTTCCCACCGACCGACACGGGGAGGTAGCGGGTGCCGGACGTCGACGGGTTCGACGAGTTCTACCGGGGGAGTCGGCAACGACTCCTCGGGTTCGTCTACGCCCTCACCGGCGATCGGGGCGAGGCGCAGGACGCCGTGCAGGAGGCGTACGTCCGGGCGTGGCAGCGCTGGTCGACGGTCAGCGAGTACGACGACCCGGAGGCGTGGGTGCGGGTGGTGGCCAGCCGGATCGCCGTCAGCCGGTGGCGCAGCCTGCGTAGCCGGGCCCGCGCCTACCTGCGACACGGGGCCACCGAGACGGTTCCCGGGCCGGGCCCCGACACCGTCGCTGTGGTCACCGCCCTGCGCCGACTGCCCGAGGAGCAACGCGTCGCCATCGCCCTCTACTACCTGATGGGCATGCCGGTCGCCGAGGTCGCCCGGGAGACCGCGGCGCCGGTGGGCACCGTCAAGGCCCGACTCTCCCGGGGGCGCACCGCGCTCGCCGGCCTGCTCGCCGTCTCTGAGCTGGAGGAGGCTACCGATGCGTGACGACCCGACGCTCGTCGAACAGATTCAGCGCGACCTGCAGGACGTGCGCTGGCTCGGCCCGGAGGAGATCCGCTCCCGGGCCCGTCGCCGCAGCCAGCGCAAGATCGTGGTGGCCACCGTCGTGCTGGCGTTTGCCGGGGTCTCCGCGGTGGCGGTCGCCGCGCCGAGGAAGTCGCCGTCGCCGGCCCTGCCGGCCGCCGCGCCCTCGGCCGCGCCGACCCGGCACGAGATCACCACCGACGCCCTGTTGCAGCCAACCGACCTGCCGCAGCAGGTCGAAGTGCGGCTCAGCGATTCCGGGCTCGGTGCGCCGGTCCAACTGGACTACGAGCTCGACGACTGCCGGACGAGCCAGGGGCGCTCGGACGGCCGGAAGATGTCCATCCTGTCCCGCTCGCAGACCCTGATGCACAAGCAGTCTCCGAGCGTTGCCACGCAGAGCAAGAGCGTGTTGACGCAGGATCTCTTCCGAATGGTGCCCGAAGCGGCCACGCAGCTCTTCACCGAACTGGACGAGTTGGTCGCACCCTGCGCCGAGTGGCGCAGCGTCGGGCAGGTGAGGACGGCAGAGGGCATCCGCACGATGGAGGCGATCCACCGGTGGGCGGTGGTGCAGCGGGGCTTCGCCGGGGACGACGCCGCCATCCTGCGGGACTCGCTCACCGCCCCCCGGGACGTGCAGACCGGGCAGCCGCTCGGCGACGATCCGTCGCCCATGCTGATGGCGATCGTCCGGGTCGGCGACACCGTCTCGGTGCTCCGTGCCCGAGCGGGGGGCACCGAGGCGGAACTCGTGCAGCTCGCCGTGGCGGCGGCGGCCCGGATGTGCGCCGCCGCCAACCCGCCCTGCTGACCCCCGGTCCGCAAAGCGGCCTCAGAGCGGGATGTTGCCGTGCTTCTTGGGCGGCAGGGTCTCCCGCTTGGTCCGCAGGACGCGCAGCGCCCGGACGATCTGCGTACGTGTCTCGTGCGGCGGGATCACCGCGTCGACGTATCCACGCTCGGCCGCCACGTACGGGTTGGCCAGGGTGTCCTCGTACTCGGCGATCTTCTCGGCCCGGACCGCCGCCGGGTCCTCGGCGCCGGCCAGCTCGGAGCGGTAGAGGATGTTCACCGCGCCCTGCGCGCCCATCACCGCGATCTGCGCGGTTGGCCAGGCGAAGTTCAGGTCCGCGCCGAGGTGCTTGGAGCCCATCACGTCGTACGCCCCGCCATACGCCTTGCGGGTGATCACGGTGACCTTGGGGACTGTCGCCTCGGCGTACGCGTAGATGAGCTTGGCGCCCCGGCGGATGATGCCGTCCCACTCCTGACCGGTGCCGGGCAGGAAGCCGGGCACGTCGACGAAGGTCAGCACCGGAATGTTGAACGCGTCGCAGGTGCGCACGAACCGGGCGGCCTTCTCCGAGGCGGCGATGTCCAGGGTGCCGGCGAAGTGCATCGGCTGGTTGGCGACCACACCGACGGGTCGCCCCTCGACCCGGCCGTAGCCGACCACGATGTTCTGCGCGTAGAGCGGCTGGACCTCCAGGAACTCCCCGTCGTCGAGGACGTGCTCGATCACCGTGTGGATGTCGTACGGCTGGTTGGCCGAGTCCGGGATCAGGGTGTCCAGCTCGCGGTCCTCGTCATTGACCTCAAGCGAAGCGGGGGCCTCGACCACGACCGGCTCGTCGAGGTTGTTCGACGGCAGGTACGACAGCAGCGCCTTGACGTAGTCGACCGCGTCCTCCTCGTCGCTGGCGAGGTAGTGCGCGTTGCCGCTGCGGGAGTTGTGCGTACGCGCGCCGCCCAGCTCCTCCATGCCGACGTCCTCGCCCGTCACCGTCTTGATCACGTCCGGGCCGGTGATGAACATGTGCGAGGTCTGGTCGACCATCACGGTGAAGTCGGTGACCGCGGGGGAGTAGACCGCGCCGCCGGCACAGGGCCCCATCACCAGCGAGATCTGCGGGATGACGCCGGAGGCCCGGACGTTGCGGAAGAAGATCTCGCCGTAGAGGCCGAGCGAGACGACGCCCTCCTGGATGCGCGCGCCACCGGAGTCGTTGATGCCGACCACCGGGCAGCCGATCTTCATGGCCAGGTCCATCACCTTGACGATCTTCTCGCCGAAGACCTCGCCGAGCGAGCCACCGAAGACCGTGAAGTCCTGCGCGAAGACACACACCTGCCGGCCGTCCACCGTGCCGTAGCCGGTGACCACACCGTCACCGTACGGGCGGTTGCGCTCCAGCCCGAAGGCCGTGGACCGGTGCCGGGCCAGCTCGTCGAGTTCGACGAAGGAGCCTTCGTCGAGGAGCATCTCGATCCGCTCGCGGGCGGTCTTCTTGCCCCGGGCGTGCTGCTTCTCGACGGCGCGCGCTGACCCGGCGTGCACCGCCTCGTCGACCCGGCGCTCCAGGTCCGCCAGCTTTCCCGCCGTGCTGTGCATGTTGGTCCCGGTCTCGGTAGTCACCCACGGAATATAACGATGGTTCAGGTGGGTGCGGCTGTGCAGTACGCCTCAGTGCCGCCCCGGTCACCGTCGTAGGCTGACGGGATGCCGGGCTCCCCGTACACCGATTTGGATCGCCCGCCGCTGTCGGCGGCCCGGCTGCGCCGGGCGTTGGTCGCGCCGAACGGGCCGTGGGCCCGGCTGGAGCTGCGCGCCGAGACGGGCTCCACCAACGCCGACGTGGCCGAGGCCGCCCGGGCCGACGAGCCCGAGGGCCTGGTCGTGGTCGCCGAGCGGCAGACCGCGGGGCGGGGCCGGCGTGGTCGGGTCTGGCAGTCGCCGGCGCGGGCCGGCATCGCGACGAGCGTGCTGTTGCGGCCCGGCGAGGCCGTGCCGGACCGCGGCTGGCTGCCGGCGGCACCCACCGGGTACGGGTGGCTGCCGTTGCTGGCCGGCGTGGCGCTGGTCGAGGCGGTGGCCCGGCTGGCCGAGCTGGAGGCCACCCTGAAGTGGCCGAACGACCTGCTGATCGGCGACGCGAAGTGCGCGGGCGTGCTGGCCGAGGCGGTGCCCGGACGTTCGCCGGACCAACCGCCGGCCATCGTGCTGGGCATCGGGCTCAACGTGACGCTGCGCGCCGACGAGCTGCCGGTGAATCCGACCGGGCTGCCGGCCACCTCGCTGCAGTTGGCCGGCGCGACGGCCACCGATCGGGATCCGCTGCTGCGGGCGCTGCTGCGGGCGGTCGCCGACTGGTACGACCGTTGGCGTTCGGCGGGCGGTGACGCGGTGGCCAGCGGCCTGCGCGACGCCTACCTGGCTGCCTGCGCGACTGTCGGCCGGGAGGTACGCGTCCTGCTCCCCGACGGCGACTCCCTGACCGGCGCCGCCACCGGGGTGGACCCTGACGGCCAGCTGATGATCACCACCGCGACCGGCGCTCGCACGTTGGCCGCTGGCGACGTGCTGCACCTCCGCTGAGCACGGCCAAGATCACGAAGGCCGGAGTCGGGCCGCGTGGCGGATGTTGTGGTGGTGCTTGGGGGGTTTACCGTCTGCGCGTCTAGAAAATCGCGTTGGAGGTTCCCGTGGCGTTTCCTGAAGACGTGCTCACCGAGGACGAGCACGTCGTGCTGCACCTGCACCCGCACTGGAAGGCGTTGATCCGGCCGATCGCGGTGCTGGTGCTGGCCATCGCCGCGGTGGTGGTCGGCGTGCTCCTGTTGCCCGAGAGCGGCGGCGGTTCGATCGCGCTGGCCGTGATCGGGGCGATCGCCCTGGTCGCGGTGCTCTGGCTCGGCCTGTGGCCGTTCCTGGTCTGGCGTACCACCCACTACCTGTTCACGAACGAACGCGTCCTGCTCCAGAAGGGCGTCTTCTCCCGCGACCGGCGGGACCTTCCGCTGGCCCGGGTCAACGACCACTCGATGAACCAGCGTTTCATCGAGCGTCTGCTCGGCTGCGGGACGCTGACCATCGAGTCGGCCGGTGAGCGCGGCCAGTCGGTGCTCGCCGACGTGCCGGGCGTCGGAAAGGTGCAGACCACCCTGTACGAGCTGGTCGAGGCACAGCACGACAAGCACTCGCTCGGCGATGACGAGATGCGCGACATGCTCGCCGACATGCAGGACGGCAAGCGGCTGCGCGACACCACGAGCTGAGCCGGTCCGATTGTGACCCGCCCCCTGCCGTTGTGTCGGGGGCGGGTCAGTCGTGTCGCTGAGCCTCGGCTGAGCCGCTGATCCCCGTCGGGTCGCCCTCGGACGACCCGACGGTGGCCGGATCCGTTGCGATCGGGCCGCTGCCGGGCCGCTCAGCGTCGGGCCGGTTGGCGTCGGGCCGCTCAGCGTCGGGTCCCTCAGCGTCGGGCCGCGCAGGTTCGGGCCGGTCAGCGTTGGTCGGGGCGGCTTCGACAGCTCCAGCGTCGGCGGTGTCGGCCTCGACCGGCCGGAGGGCGAACCAGCCACGGAAGCGGGTCCGCAGCACCTCCTGCTCGGGCCGGTCGTCCGGGCCGAGGCGCAGCATGGTGCCGGTGAGGCTGACGGTGCCGAGCCCGGGGCGGGCGGTCGACGGTCGGGCGCCCATCACGTCGACCCGGACCGCGAGCCGGTCGCCGGCCCGCACGGGGGCGAGCCAGCGCAGCTCCTCCAGGCCGGGGGACGCGTCCGCGGCGGCCCGGGACAGCAGGTGGTCGACGTACGCGCGCATGAAGAGGCTGACCGTGTAGAAGCCGCTGGCGATCAGACCGCCGTGCCGGCTCGCCGCAGCCAGGTCGGGGTCGACGTGGTACCACTGCGGGTCGAAGCGGCGGGCGAAGGCGACCATCTCGTTGGCGTCCACGGTGACCACGCCGAGGTCGACGGTGAGCCCCGGGACGAGATCCTCGAAGAACAGCTCGGCTGGTTGTCCCGTGCCGGAGCGGGCGTCGGGTGTCGTCACCGGCGGGGCGCGCGACGGGTGCTGACGTGCAGCTCTGCGGCGAGTTCCGCGTCCAGGTCGGGGGCGGGGCTGACGCTCAGTTGCGTGGGCCGGCCCTGAGTGGGTGTGCCGGGCGGGTAGTCGGCGCGCTGGGCGGGCTCCGACTCCTCCAGTTCGGACACGGATTCCGCCAACTCGGCGACCGGGTCCATCTCCGCCATGGTGTCCCACTCGTCGCGGGGAATGCTGTGCCAGGTGGACTGAGGCTTCGCCGCCTCGTCCGCGGCCGGCGCGACCGGTTGGAAGACGAAGGTCCGGTAGGACCAGAACCGGAACAGCGTGGCCAACATGACGCCGACGGTCTTCGCCACGTTCAGCGCCAGCAGGCCGTGTACGCCGAGGCCGTACTTGGCCGCCGCCACGGCGCCCAGCTCAATGAGCAGGCCAGCGCCGTTGAACAGGAAGAAAAGGAGGTATTCGCGGCGAAGGGCCGATTTCGGGCGATCGCGGTACGTCCAGTGCCGATTCATGAGGTACGACGTGATGGTGGCGACGATGGTCGCGATCACGGTCGCCTTCAACTGGCCATTGACGAAAACGGTCAGTGCGAGGGCATTGAACACCGCGTAATTGATGACGGTGTTGATGCCGCCAACGATGCCGAACTTGAGCGCCTCGTGGATAAACTTCTGCCAGCGCTCAGGCAGCAGGCGGACAAGACGCATGCGAAACACCTTAGGGCAGTCGGTGCGGCCGGCGATCACCGGCCGAACGAGATGGGCGGCAGGTCACGCCCCGTGATCACGGTCGGGATTCACCTGCGGAAGGGTCGGGGTTCCCGCTTCGACGAAGACGAACCGCCGGTACGACCAGAATCGGAACAGCGTGGCGAGCCCGGTGCCGACGATGTAGCTGGCGAGGTTGTCGGCCAGGCGGGTCTGGAACACGGTCGGCCAGATGGCTCCGAGCCCGTAGCGGCTGAGCGCCAGGCAGGCGACAGTGATGCCGAGGCCGACCGCGTTGAAGAAGAAGAAGAGCGCGTACTCGCGGGCCGCGTTGTTGCGCTGGCGGTGCCGCCAGGTCCAGAACCGGTTGCCCACGAAGGCGACGGAGGCCGCGACCACGGTGGAGATCGTCTTCGCCGTCAGCTCCTCGACGCCGTACTTGCTCGTCAGATAGTTGAAGAGCGCGAAGTCGATGAGGAAGGCGAAACCACCCACGGTGGCGAACTTGCTCATCTCGCGGAGGAGATGACCGAAGCGGTCGAGCAGTATGCCGACGAGACCTCGGCGGGTCTGCCGGGAACCCGGTTGCTCCCCGGTCATCGTGGCTGCCACGGAGGGAGCCTACCGGCTGTCGGCCAGTCACAGGGGCAGCAACGGCGAGCGGGCGCGGTGTCCCGGAGGGGCTCTGCGCCGCGTGCGTGACCCCTGCACAGAGCGTAGCCAACTGGGAGGACTGAGCCGCAGCGGAACGGGAATCCCCGCACCGGTCGGCGGGGCAGGTCCACGGCCCGACCGCAACAAGGGTTCCGCCGGGGTGCACAACAAGATTTGCGTGAAACTGCGCGGGAAAGCGGGTATCAGCTCGTGATACCGCAGCGAGGCCGTAGCTTGTGCAGTTCTTCACAACCTGTCCCACTGACTCGGAAGGCTGCCCGGTTTACGCTGAGGCCAATCCCAGGTTTCCACGAAGGCGGACGTTTCGCGCCGCCGAGTCTCGTGCATCCCATAGATCGGTCAGCGTCGACCACAAGGAGATGTGACATGGTTGCTCCGGCTGTTGTGCGGGGAATCGATCAGGCCCCGACGTCCCATCCGAAACTGCTCGCCTGGGTCCGTGAGGTCGCGGAACTGACCACCCCCGACCGTGTCGTCTGGGTGGACGGGTCCGACGAGGAGTGGCGCCGGCTCACCGATGAGCTGGTCGAGGCCGGCACCCTGATCCGGCTGAACCCGGAGAAGAAGCCCAACTCGTTCTACGCGCGCACCGACCCGACGGACGTCGCCCGGGTCGAGGAGCGCACCTACATCTGTTCCGTCGACGAGGCGGATGCCGGCCCCACCAACAACTGGATGGCGCCGGCCGAGATGAAGCGGACGATGACGGAGTTGTACCGGGGCTCCATGCGCGGTCGCACCATGTACGTCATCCCGTTCGTCATGGGCCCGGTCGAGGCCGAGTCCCCGATGTTCGGTGTCGAGATCACCGACAGCCCGTACGTGGTCGCCTCGATGCGGATCATGACGCGGATGGGCGCCCGGGTCCTTGAGGCCATGGGCGACGACGCGGACTTCGTGCACGCGCTGCACTCGATCGGCGCCCCGCTCGCCCCCGGCCAGCAGGATGTCGCCTGGCCGTGCAACGACACCAAGTACATCTCGCACTTCCCGGAGAGCCGGGAGATCTGGTCGTACGGTTCGGGTTACGGCGGCAACTCGCTGCTGGGCAAGAAGTGCTACTCGCTGCGGATCGCCAGCGTGATGGGGCGGGACGAGGGCTGGCTCGCCGAGCACATGCTGATCCTCAAGATCACCTCGCCGGAGGGCAAGGTCCACCACATCGCCGGCGCCTTCCCCTCGGCCTGCGGCAAGACCAACCTGGCCATGGTGGAGCCCACCATTCCGGGCTGGAAGGTCGAGACCATCGGTGACGACATCGCGTGGATGCGATTCGGCCCGGACGGCCGGCTCTACGCGGTCAACCCGGAGTACGGCCTGTTCGGCGTCGCGCCCGGCACCGACTGGAAGACCAACGCCAACGCCATGCGCACGCTGGACCGGGGCAACTCCGTCTTCACCAACGTGGGCCTCACCGACGACGGTGACGTCTGGTGGGAGGGCATGGGGGAACCGCCGGCGCACCTGATCGACTGGAAGGGCAACGACTGGACTCCGGAGAGCGAGGGCCTCTCCTCCCACGCCAACAGCCGGTTCTGCACCCCGATCACCCAGTGCCCGATCCTCGCCGACGAGTACTTCGACCCCAACGGCGTGCCGATCGACGCGATCCTCTTCGGTGGCCGCCGCAAGGACACCATCCCGCTGGTGACCGAGGCCCGCGACTGGGTGCACGGTGTCTACATGGGCGCGACGCTCTCGTCGGAGACGACGGCGGCCGCGTCCGGCGCGGTCGGCGTGGTCCGGCGGGATCCGATGGCGATGCTGCCGTTCATCGGCTACCACGCGGGCGACTACTTCCGGCACTGGATCGAGATGGGCAAGGGCGCCGACGGCGACGAGGCGAAGCTGCCGAAGATCTACTACGTCAACTGGTTCCGCAAGGACCCGGACGGTTCGTTCCTCTGGCCGGGCTTCGGGGAGAACTCCCGGGTGCTCAAGTGGGTCGTCGAGCGGATCGAGGGCACGGCCGACGCGGTCGAGACGCCGGTCGGCATGGTCCCCGCGCCGGACGCCCTGGACGTCGAGGGCCTGGACATGACCCCGGAGGATGTCCGGATCGCGCTCAAGGTGGACGCGGACGAGTGGCGTAACGAGCTTCCGATGATCACCGAGTGGTTCGAGAAGTTCGGTGACAAGCTGCCCGGCGTGCTCTGGGCCGAGTTGGACGCGCTGCGCGCGCGCCTCGACGCCGAACAGCCACAGCGGTAGGTGTGAACGAGGCCCTTCGCGGGCAACATCGGATTTCATGACGACGGCCGCCGAGACCCAGGTCCGGCGGCCGTCCGCCGTCCGGGTGCTCATCATCCTGCTGGCGACGACGGCGGCGGCCACCGTAGTGGTCGAGCTGCTCAATTGGTGGTACGCCCCGGAGCAGGGTTTCGGGCTGGCCGTCCGGACCGGCTGGGCCCTGCTGCGCTCGTTCGGCTTCCTGCTGCTGATCGGGCACGTCCAACGGGGTCGGATGGTGGCCCGCCCGTTCGGGCTGATCCTCGCGGTCACCACGATCTTCGCGGTCGGCCGGCTCATCGTGCCCCGGCAGGGGGTGCCGCCGTTGCCCGGCCTGCTCGGCTTCGCGATCCTCACGGCGCTCTGTGTGACGGTCGTCTGGCTGCTCTACCGTTCGTCGGCGTTGGCCGGGCACCTGGTCCGGCACCGACCACGCCTCGTCATCGACCGGGACGGCATCTCCTGGCGGGAGACTCCTCCACGGCGACCGCAGGCCAGCGCCTGGTTGTTGACCAGCCGGGTGGCGGCCTTCACCTACAGCCCGCTGATGCTGGTGCCGGCCCTGGTGGCCGGGGGTTCCATCCTGGATGGTCGGCTGACCGCAGTGCCGGCCGTGCTGTTCTGGTTCGGCGCGGGCGTCGCGGCCAGCTACGCCGTGCTGTTCTGCACCGCGTTCCTGATGCGGGGCAAGGACTGGGCCCGCGGCCTGCTGGTCGCCGTCACGGTGGCGGTGCTCGCCGTGGACCTGCCGCTGTGCTGGTGGCTGCTGGGCGTGGACGGCCTGGTCCGCGACGGCGGCCCCCTGGTCGCGGCGGCACTGTTGACCCTGTACGGCCTGCGCCGGGCGCGACGCGCCGACGACCCCGTCCCAGCCTGACCCGGACAACACCCCGCCACCCCGCGCCGCGCGCCCTGCCCCCGCGCCGCGCGCCCTGCCCCCGCGCCGCGCGCCCTGCCCCCGCGCCGCGCGCCCTGCCCCCGCGCCGCGCGCCCTGCCCCCGCGCCGCGCGCCCTGCCCCCGCGCCGCGCGCCCTGCCCCCGCGCCGCGCGCCCTGCCCCCGCGCCGCGCGCCCTGCCCC
>NZ_JBAKHR010000008.1:0-290183 GCF_036902955.1 Micromonospora sp. CPCC 205558 | reverse complement strand
TCTCAAAGAACAACCACACACCGATCAAAGCACCACACTCAGTGGAACCCATCTCGGGGCTTTACCGCTCCGCACCCCGCGCTTTCAGCGCCAGGCACTTTTACTACGTTACCCGCCCGTTTCCGCCGTGTCAAACCGGTGTTTCCCAGTTCGCCATGCTTATCCGGTAATACGGATACTGTTACTGCTTAGAGTCCACGATGACGCACGTCGTTACCGACGTTCGCTTCTGTCGTGGGAAACCGCAGACCGGCCGATCGCCGCTTCGCGGCTCTCCGCCCGGCTCCTGCCGGCTTCGAAACTCTACCCGGTCGGCTTCGCGTTCGCAACCCCGTTACCGGAGTGTTCCGCACCGCCCGATCCTCAGTCTCGCTCGGCGTTCCCGCCACGAGCCTGGCGCCCGTTCTCGGCCGGTTTGTCCGGCCTCCCCCGTGCAGAGAGAAAGTTACGCGGACGGCCCGGAGAAGGCAAATCAGGGTTCATCACTGGTTCGGACGGAGAGCCACGTGCGTTCCCGGAGCGGCCGAGGACGCGGACCGCCTCGACGTGCCAGAGTGTCAGTCATGGATGAGTCCGGGCACGGTGCCAGGGTGTTCGCCGAGGAGGCCCTGCTCGGCCTCATCGGGCCGTTCTGGCAGGTGGTGATCGGTGCGGTCGTGCTGGTCGTACTTGTGCTCTCGGTAGGACGACTGGCCCGCCGGGGCAGGTCCCGAATGACCACTGCGCTGCTGGTCACCGCAGCGGCCATCGCAGGGTTCGCGGTGATCGGCGTCCTGCTGGAGGGCTGAGGCTCAGAGCCGGCGGTTGGCGAGGCTGGGCAACTCGGCGCGGATCGCGTCGAGCCGATCAAGGTCCAGCTCGACGACGGAGATCCCCGGGCCGTCCGGCACCTGGCCGACGACCGTCCCCCACGGGTCCACGACCATGCTGCGCCCGAAGCAGGTGCGACCAGGCTCGTGGTCGCCGGTCTGGCCGGCCGCCGCCACGAAGCACTGGCTCTCGATCGCCCTGGCCCGCAGCAGAACCTCCCAGTGGTCCCGCCCGGTGTGCATCATGAATGCGGCCGGGACCACCAGCAACTGCGCACCGCCCTCGGTGGCGAGCAGCCGGTACAGCTCCGGGAAGCGCAGGTCGTAGCAGATCGACAGGCCGACCCGTAGCCCTTCGACGTCGACCACCACCGGTTGGATCCCTGGCGCGACACTCGCCGACTCCCGGTAGGAGACCCGACCGGGGATTTCCACGTCGTACAGGTGGATCTTGCGATAACTCGCGGCCAGACTGCCGGAGCGGTCGAAGACCAGCGACGTGTTCCAGGTGTGGGCCGGGTCCGGGCCGGCCTCGTGGAACGATCCGGCCACCACCCACATCCCGAGCCGCCGGGCGACCCCGGCGAAGAAGCTGCCCACTTCCCCGTCGACCGGCTCCGGTTCGGGCAACCCAGCGGCAGGACCCAGGTAGTCGACGTACTCCGGGAGGACGGCGAGATCCGCGCCGCCGGCGGCGGCCCGCTCCAGCAGTGCCTCCGCGGCCGCCAGATTGGCCTTACGGTCGTCCCGGGCGTTCAGCTGGCAGACGGCGACACGCATGAGCAAAGGGTACGGCTGGAGGGCCGTTCACGGACAGCGTCAGAATCTGGGCGGTGCGGGTGGTCAGCGGCCAGGCGCCACCGCACACGATCACGCCGGCCGCAGCAGAACTGGACGGCCGGCGTGACGTGGGGAGGATCAGGCGGACTTCTCTTCGCGATCGCGGCGGGCGCGACGGCCGGTGAACTCACGCGGCACGATCGTCGGGTTGACGTTCTCCAGGACAACCTCGCGGGTGATCAGCACGCGGGCGGCGTCAGGGTTGCTCGGCACCTCGTACATCGCGGAGAGCAGGACCTCCTCGATGATGGCCCGCAGACCACGGGCACCCGTGCCCCGCAGCATCGCCTGATCGGCGATGGCTTCCAGCGCCGGCTCGTCGAACTCGAGCTCGACACCGTCCAGCTCGAACAGCCGCTGGTACTGCCGGACCAGAGCGTTGCGGGGCTCGGTGAGGATCCGTACCAGGGCGCTGCGGTCCAGGCTGCGCACGTTGGTGATCACCGGCAGCCGGCCGACGAACTCGGGGATCAGCCCGAACTTGAGCATGTCTTCCGGCATGACCTGGCTGAAGATGTCGTCGGTCGACCGCTCGGACACCGATCGGAGCCGGGCCCCGAAGCCGGTGCCCCCCTGCCCGGTGCGGGACTCGATGATCTGGTCGAGACCGGCGAACGCGCCACCGCAGATGAACAGCACGTTGGTGGTGTCGATCTGGATGAACTCCTGGTGGGGGTGCTTGCGGCCACCCTGCGGTGGCACGTTGGCCACCGTGCCCTCGAGCATCTTGAGCAGGGCCTGCTGCACGCCCTCACCGGAGACGTCCCGCGTGATCGAGGGATTTTCCGACTTGCGGGCGATCTTGTCGACCTCGTCGATGTAGATGATGCCGGTCTCGGCGCGCTTGATGTCGTAGTCGGCGGCCTGGATCAGCTTGAGGAGGATGTTCTCCACGTCCTCACCGACGTAGCCCGCCTCGGTCAGCGCGGTGGCGTCGGCGATGGCGAACGGGACGTTCAACATCCGGGCCAGGGTCTGCGCCAGGTGGGTCTTGCCGCACCCCGTCGGGCCGAGCAGCAGGATGTTGGACTTGGCCAGCTCGACGGCGTCACTGCCGGAGCCCGGCGCGCCAGCCGCCTCAGCCTGGATCCGCTTGTAGTGGTTGTAGACCGCGACGGCGAGCGCCTTCTTGGCCTGATCCTGACCCACGACGTAGGTGTCGAGGAACTGGCAGATCTCCATCGGCTTGGGAAGCTCTTCCCACTTCACCTCGCCGGACTCGGCCAACTCCTCTTCGATGATCTCGTTACAGAGATCGATGCACTCGTCGCAGATGTAGACCCCTGGGCCCGCGATGAGCTTCTTGACCTGCTTCTGCGACTTGCCGCAGAAGGAGCATTTCAGTAGGTCGCCGCCGTCACCGATCCGTGCCACCTACGTTCTCCCTGCACTCATCGGCCGGAGACCCGGCCCTGACCTGCGGACGTTGCGCGCCGCCCGGCTTAGTTCGCGCCGCCGGCCCAACCGGCGAAGCGGTACGGACCCGACGTTACCCGCTGGCGGGGCATTCTCCGACCCCCAAAACGGGTGTGTCAGAGGTCGGCCGGGAACGCAGCCCCGGCCAACCTCTGACCCGATACAGCTCAGCGGGCGGCGTTGGCCGCCAGCAGACCCTTCTTGCGACTGGTCAGGATGGTGTCGACCAGCCCGTACTCCTTGGACTCCTCGGCCGTCATGATCTTGTCACGGTCGATGTCCTTGCGAACCTGCTCGATCGGGCGGTTGCAGTGGCGGGACAGCATGTCCTCCAGCTGCGTACGCATCCGCAGGATCTCCCGGGCCTGGATCTCGATGTCCGAGCCCTGCCCGTAGCCGCCCTCGGTGGCCGGCTGGTGGATGATGATCCGCGAGTTCGGCAGGGCCATCCGCTTACCCGGAGTGCCCGCCGAGAGCAGCACCGCCGCCGCGCTCGCCGCCTGCCCGAGGCAGACCGTCGAGATGTCCGGACGGACGTACTGCATGGTGTCGTAGATCGCCGTCATGGCGGTGAACGACCCACCCGGCGAGTTGATGTACATGATGATGTCGCGGTCCGGATCGGTGCCCTCGAGCGTCAGCAGCTGGGCCATCACGTCGTTCGCCGACGCGTCGTCCACCTGGACGCCGAGGAAGATGATCCGGTCCTCGAAGAGCTTGTTGTACGGGTTCGACTCCTTGACCCCGTACGACGTGCGCTCGACGAAGGACGGCAGCACGTAGCGGTTGTGCACGGCCGCGAACTGGGGCGGCAGGCTCAGATCGGTCATCGTCAGCTCCTCAGCTCAGGGTCCCGGCGCCATCCGGAACCTGTGCGGCCCCGATGATCACCTTGTCGATGAAGCCGTAGTCCATGGCCTCCTGGGCGGTGAACCAACGGTCCCGGTCCGAGTCGGCCTCGATCTGCGACTGGCTCTGGCCGGTGTGGTGCGCGACCCGCTCCTGGAACATCCGCTTCGTGTAGAGCATCTGCTCCGCCTGGATGGCGATGTCGGACGCCGTGCCGCCCAGACCACCGGACGGCTGGTGCATCATGATCCGTGCGTGGGGCAGGGCGTAACGCTTGCCCTTGGTGCCCGCGCAGAGCAGCAGCTGACCCATCGAGGCAGCCATGCCCATCGCCACGGTCGACACGTCGTTGTCGATGAACTGCATGGTGTCGTAGATCGCCATGCCGGAGTAGACCGAGCCACCCGGCGAGTTGATCCACAGGTTGATGTCGCGGTCCGGGTCCTCCGCGGCGAGCAGCAGCAGCTGCGCGCAGATGCGGTTGGCGACCTGGTCGGTCACCTCACTGCCCAGGAAGATGATGCGCTCCTTGAGCAACCGGTTGTAGACCGAGTCGTCGAGGTTGCCAATGGAGTCGCCACCGCGCGCGTCAATCGCCCGGAGCGACTTCTTGGGGATGTGCATGTCGGTCATGGCAGCCCTTCGCTCTCCGTACCGTCTTTCCCGACACTAACCGCTGTGCGGGGCGGCAGAGTCCCGGTCGGGGCAGTGTTCGCTCTCAGCGCAGCTGTGTCGGGCGTACCCGCGGCGCGGGCTTCCGGGCGTACCCGGCAGTGCTGCCTGCCCGGCCGTCCCGGGCGGTGCTTGCTGCCCGGGCGTACCCGGAAAGGGAAACGGCCGCCGTCTGCCCCTGAGCGGCGGACGCCGGCCGCACCCGACGATCAGTGGTCGTGGTTGTGCTCCGCCTCGTTGGCGGCGCGCAGCGCGTCAAGGGTGATGCCGTTGCCGGCCGAGTCCTTGATCGTGATCCGCTCCATGACGGCCGCGAGCGCCTTGCCCCGCCGCACGTCGCCGAAGACCGCGGCGGCCGCGCCGGAGCGCACCAGCTGGTCGTAGTACTGCTGCGGGGCCATTCCGGCGCGCTGCGCGCGGTGCACGATCTCGTGCCCGAACTCGTCGTCGGAGACCTGCACGTCCTCCGCGTCGGCCAGCGTGTCCAGCAGGAGCTGGACCTTGACGCCCTCGGTCGCCGCCTCGGTCAGCTCGGCGTCGATCTGCTCCTCGGTCTTGTCCTCGGCCGCGAGGTACTCCTCCATCGAGGCGCCGATCCGCTCCAGCTGGTCGACCATCGCCTGCTTGCGGCTCTCGACCTCCTCGCGGACGACGCCCTCCGGGGCCGGGATCTCGGCGGCCTCGACCAGCTGGGCCAGGGCCTTGTCCCGAGCGGCGTAGATCTGCTCGACCTGCTTGCCCTGGGTGACCCGGGCCCGCAGGTCGGCGCGGAGCTCGTCGATCGTGTCGAACTCGCTCGCCATCTGGGCGAACTCGTCGTTCAGCTCCGGCAGCTCCTTCTCCTTGACCGTGCGCACGGTCACCGCCACCTCGGCGTCCCGACCGGCGAAGTCGCCGCCGACCAGCTGGGTGGTGAAGGTGGTGTCATCGCCGGCGGCGAGGCCGACCACGGCCTCGTCCAGGCCCGGCAGGAGCTGCTTGCTGCCCACCTCGTGGGAGATGTTGCTCGCCTGGCCGCCCGGCACGTCCTCGCCGTCGACGGTGGCGTTGAGGTCGATCTGGACGTAGTCGCCCTCGGCGGCGGCCCGCTCGACGGTCTTGAGGGTCGCGAAACGCTCCCGCAGGTTCTTCACCTGCTCGTCGATCTCGCTCTCGTCGATCTGCAACTCGTCGACGGTCACCTCGATGGTGCTCGCGTCCGGGATGGTGATCTCCGGACGGACGTCGACCTCGGCCGTGAAGTTCAGCGAGTCACCGTCGTTGAACTCGGTGATCTCGACCTCCGGGCGCCCCAGCGTCTTCAGGTCGTGCTCGCGCACGGCGGCGAGGATGTTCTCCGGGATGGCCTCCTGGACCGCCTCGTTGAGGACGGTGCCCCGGCCCACCCGCTGGTCGATCACCGCGGTCGGCACCTTGCCCCGGCGGAAGCCCGGAACCTGGACCTGCGAACCGATCTCCCGGTACGCCTTCTTGAGGCTCGGCTCGAGCTCGACGAACGGCACCTCGATGGCGAGCCGCACGCGCGTCGGGCTCAGAGTCTCGACGGTGCTCTTCACAGGCGTACTCCTTGACGGATCTCAGTTGAGTCTGGGCGTGATTCAGCCCATCGAGTGTAGGCGAGCCGGCCTGACGCTCCGGCATCGCCCGGGGGCCGCACTGGGCGACACCCGGGGCGGCCCGGCCGCGGACGACAGTCGGGGTGGCGGGATTTGAACCCACGGCCCCTCGCTCCCAAAGCGAGTGCGCTACCAAGCTGCGCCACACCCCGTGGCGACGTGCAGTCTATGCCGTCGCCACGCCTCAGTTGGTGCCGGGGCATCAGCCACCCGGACACAACCCCCGAAAACTACCATTCCACCCCTCGGACCTGCCGCCGTGCGGATCCTGGAGGCGACTCCAAGATCCGCACAACTTCATGGATGTAGTGGTCTCATCGACGCGCGCAGACCACTACATCCCGGATGTTGCGGGGATCTTGGGTCGCCGTACCGCCGCGTCGAGGACAACGCGGGCGCCGCGGGGCGGTGGCGCGGTTACGCGTCAGGCAACGGCATTGGGTACGCTAGGGGCGCGTCCTGCTTCGGCGGGATGCACGCGGGCGTAGCTCAATGGTAGAGCTTCAGTCTTCCAAACTGACTACGCGAGTTCGATTCTCGTCGCCCGCTCCACGCACGAAGGCCCAGGCAGACCGCACGATCGCGGCACCTGGGCCTTCACCTTCTCCCCCATCGTGGATCTCGCGCACCACTACCCAATCCGCCGAGCGGGCTGACAGCCGACCAGCCGGGGCGTCAGAAGTTCGGAGTTCGCCGATACGGCTCCTGTGCAAACGATGACGGGCGGCCGAGACTGTAGCGATGTCACCCGATGGTGCGGGCGCTCCGCGCCGGCAGGTCGTCACCGCCGCTCTGCTCGTCGTCGCTGGCGTGCTTCTTCTCTTCGTCCCCGCAGGCAGCGAGGGCAGCGTTCTCGTGCCCATCAGCGAAGGTCACGGATTGTCCGCCGTGGACGGGTTCGGCGCGGCGTTGCTGACGGTGGGCGGCACCTGGCTGGAGGTGCTGGTCGTGCGACGCCTGCCACATCTCGCCCTGCCCCCACGGATTCTGTTCGCACTCGGCCTGCTGGCCGGTCTCGGCGTGGGACTCCTGATCGCCTCGGTCTTCTCGGGGTTCTTCTGGTGGTGGGCTGTCGGCGCCACCACGCTCGGCCTCGCCGTCCTCGTCCTCGTCCCCCTCACGGCACGGCGTTGAGAAGCACGCGCCACACACCGGACGGCGGGCTTTCACACACAGCAAGGCCCAGGTGAACCCCGAGGTGGCGGCACCTGGACCCCTCGGCGAAGCCGAGCTGCGGTGTCACTTCAGGTGGAACCGTTCGTCGACGGCGAGAGCCGCCAACTGCGGTACGGAGAACGGCAGCTTCGTCAACGCCGGCCGGCTCTCGTCGAGCCGCACGCCCTGCGCCACGAACACCACCACCCCGTCCGGGTGCCGGTACGCCGACCACTGGTCCAGCCGGTCGTCGCCGTCCGGTCGGACCACCACGCCGACCCGCGCCGCGCCGACGGTCTCGACCTGGCAGTCGCCCCGCATGCCCCAGAAGGCCCGGGCCAGCTCGCACGGCTCGGTCGGCATCGGATTGCCGGCGTCGTGCACCTCGACGATGAGGCGCCCGGCGGCGGCGTGCTGCGTCACGGCGACCGACGAGGAGTAGCTCCACACGTCGACGCCGTCCACCCTGGCCTCGAACTGCGCCTGGTGGGTTCGCGACGTCCGCTGCTCGGCGGGCAGACTCGGCGGGTCCTCCGGCGCGCTGAAACCAGCGGGTACGACCGAGACAGCCTCACTGAGCAGGTGTGCTCCCTGGTCGTACTTGGACCCGGCGCGGGCGGTCCGGTCCTCCTGCGGTTGACCGTTCGGCCCGGTCGGCCACGGCTTCTTGGTGTCCGGAGCAACCAGTGGCCCCCGGCCCGCCGGCTCGTAGACGTGACCATCGGGTGTGGCGACGGCCGCGAAGCCGGTGACCGCCAGCACGACAACCGCCGACCCGAGGGACGCCCACACCGCGCGTCGGCGGAAGTGCGCCCGCCGTGCCGCGCCGAGCGCGGCTGTCGTACTCAATGGTGGTGGCGGGGTGACGCCCGCCATCTCGCTACGCAGCCCCTCGCGTAGTTCTTCCTCGTTCATCGCTCCCCCATCTCGATCCCGCTGTAGCTGGGTGCCAGGAGGCCGCGCAACGTGTCGAGCCCGCGTGCCGCCTGGCTCTTCACCGTCCCTGGAGAGCACTCCAGCAGCGCCGCGACGTCCTCGATCGACAGGTCCTCCCAGTACCGCAGAATCAGCACGGCCCGCTGACGTGGTGCCACCCGGGCCAGCGCCTGAAGCAGCACCAGTCGGCTCTCCGGCGAGTCGGGCGGGGCCACCTGCTCGGTGTCCTCGCCACCCACCCGTTCCCGAAGCCACCAGCCACGCCGGCGTTCGTCGAGGAAGGTCCGGATCAGGATCTGACGCACGTAGCTGTCGAGCACCTCGTGCCGAGAGATCCGGTTCCAGACCCGGTAGAGCTTGACGAACGCGGTCTGGACCAGGTCTTCGGCACGGTGCCAGTCGCCGCACAGCAGGTACGCGGTGCCGCGCATGGCACCGGACCGTGCCGCGAAGTACTCGGCGAACGCCTCGTCGCGATCGCTCATCCAGGCCTCCGATCCCCGTTTCGAGATAGTCACGCGGGGTCTGGCTCGAAGGGTTGCTCCGGAACTCGCGCAGTTGTCAATGGATCAACGCCGAACGGGACCGGTGGGATATTGACCGGCGCGCCTCACAGTGGATCGTTGGCCCCGGACCTGCTGAAGCGCATTCCCTTCCCTTGACAGGTGTCGATCTGTGCACTGGTGTAAGGACCAAGAACATCGACGTCCGTCACAGGAGGGCACATGATCGTCCGACGACGGTGGACAGCTGCCGCCACCACAGCGATCCTGATCAGCGCGGTGCTGTCCCATCCCGGTTCCGCAGCGGCGGCACCCGCTGCCCCGATCACCCTGACCGCCACCGAGACCGCCCTGGTCCGGGTCCAACTCCGCGACCAGGCCCAGCTCGACCGGCTGGTCGCCACCGGCGCGGACCTGGCCAACCGACCCCGCGCACGGGACGGCCGGATCCTCGCCGACCTGGTGTTGACCGGCACCCAGCTCGCCGAGCTGACCGCGCAGGGCGCGACGGCGGTGCAGATTGTGCAGCGCGCCGGCGACGGCAGCCGGCACTACGCCGACAGCGTCCGCGCGGCTCAGGCCCGCACCGCCGCCGGGCTGCGCGCTCCGGCCGCGGGCCAACGGACCACCGCCGCCGCCGCCGTGGACACCCTCCAGGTGCAGCAGGCGTACTGGTGGACCACGGGTGGGCAGACCTTCCTGCAGGCCCAGGTGGCCACGACCGCCACCGACGATCCGGACGTGGAGATCACGGTCAGCTGGCGGACGGCGGACGGCGCCACCGGATCGTTCCCGCTGTACCGGTTCGAGGACTCGGGCGAGTACCAGTACCACTACAACCTTCCCCAGCCGGTGCCGAACCGACCGATCCAGTTGACCGCCACCTCCAGCCTCGGCGGGGTCAGCCGCGTGGTCACGCCGACGCTCTGGCCGAACGCTGCCCCGCCGCCCCTTCCGGCCGGCTATCAGAAGGACTTCATCGACGCGTACCTGACGCCGATCGACATCCAGGCGCGGATCAAGCGCCTGGCCCGCCAGTACCGGGACCTGGTGGACGTGATCGACCTGCCGAACAAGACCCAGGGGTACCGACGCAACGCCGCCGCCTACCTGGGCGACCCGGCGGTGGCCGCCGTGGTGGTCGAGTCGGTCCGCTTCGGCGACCAGAACATGAACGGCGTACAGGTGCGGACGGTCGACCCTGGCCGGGCGAACCGGCCACTGACCGTCGGCTACCGCGACCGCGTCCTCACCGTGTCACTGGCCACCGACACCGCGGGCAAGACCGTGAGCACCACCGACGAGGTCGCGGCGGCGATCAACGCGCGCCAACCGAACCGGTTCCGGGCCACCGTCGAGGACGGCTCGGCCGGGCTGCCGATGCCGGTCGCCGGCCCCGCCCGGCTCGACGACGGCCTCCAGGGCACCGAGGTGCCGGCACGGCCGTGGACGGTGCAGGCGCTGCGCCTCGGCGCGCACCGCGACGGGTCCCGGGTCGGGGTGCTCGCGTACTCGCAGGAGCACGCCCGGGAGTGGGCCACCCCGCTGGTGACGCTGGAGTTCGCCGAGCGGATGCTGGCCAACGCCCGCACCGACCCGGCAACCCGTGAGCTGCTGGAGCAGGTCGACATCTTCGTCATCCCGACGGTCAACCCGGACGGCGCGAACTACTCGTTCAACGACTTCAACTTCCAGCGCAAGAACCTGGTCAACCACTGCACCGGGCCCGCCCGCGATCCGAAGAACCGCACCTCGTGGGGCGTCGACGTCAACCGCAACTACACGGTCGGGTCGTACTTCGACGGGTATGTGGGCGCCAGCGCCAACTGCCTGTCCGGCAACTACGCGGGCACCGCCGAGCTGTCCGAGGCGGAGAGCAGCAACGTGATCGCGCTCGCCCAGGCCCATACGAACATCAAGTTCGCGATGAACGTGCACTCCTACGGCGGGTACTTCATGTGGCCGCCGGGGGCGTACCGGGCCGACGGGCGGATCACCCTGCCCCGGCCGTCGATCGACGAGTCGACGCTGTTCCTCAACAGCGCCCGGCGGATCGTCGGGGCCATCGCACAGGAGCGGGGCACCGTCACCTGGCCGTCGCAGACCGGACCGGTCGCCGACGTGCTCTACTCCGCCGCCGGCAACTCGGCCGACCAGCTCTACTACGAGCTGGGCATCTTCGCCTGGGACTTCGAGGTCGGCAACGACCGGTGGAACCCGGCGACCAGCCAGTGGGAGGGCGTCGGCTTCCAGCCGCCGTTCGACGAGGCGCACGGCGAATCCCAGGAGTACGCCGGCGGACTGGTGGAGCTGGTCCGGGTGGCCCGGGACTACGCCGCCGCCGAATCCGCCGACTGAACCCTCGAAGGAGGTACCGGTCGCAGCGGCCGACCACGGATGAACCGCGGCCGGCCGGGTAAGCAGCGGCCTTGCCTGGTGGGGAGACGACCGGGTGCACGGGTGGGCGGGTCATTGGACCGGCCCGCCCGTGCACACCCGGATCAGTTCGAGGAGATCCAGTTCCAGGCCGAGACGACCCACTCGGTCTGCTGGAGCCACGCCACCCCCAGGCCGGCGAGGAAGACCGCCGTCGCCAGGTGCGCACCTCGGGCGCTGCGCCGGACCCGGCCCAACTGCCGCTCCAGCACCACCCGGCCGACCAGCCGGAACAGGGCGAACAGGCCGATCGCCACCAGCAGGCTGAGCACCAACACCAGCAGCGGGCCGCTCAGGTCGCCCTGGCCGGACAGTGCCCAGATCCCCCAGCACACGAACGCGAAGAGACCGGCCGCGGCGCTCCACTCACCGCCGCGCCGCAGTTGCGCCATTCGCGAGCTCAGCGAGCGGCGGGGCACCGGCCCGTCCGGCCAGCCGGTGCCGGTCGGCTCCTGCTCGACCACCGGGAACGGCTCCGTCCGCGGGGCGCGCGGCTGACCCACCGGGGCGACCCCCCGACGGAACCCGTCGCGCTGCGGCGGCACCCCGACGCCGGCCTGCGGTGGCACCTCCACGGTCCGCTCCGCCCACGGCTGCGTCTGGTCTGCCATCTCGAGCTCCCCCTGACCGACGGCAACGACACCGCCTGGATTCGAGGGTAGCCAGCCGGCAAATCGGTCGCCGACCCCGGCCGGGGCGCGAGGCCGCACGACGGTGCCGGATCAGACCCGGGCGGGGTACGGTCGGCTGATGGGTGACCCCGACCGACGACGGCGACGGCTGCGCCACCCCGCCGACACCGAGACGGCCAGGCCAGGTGCCGACGGCCCGACGGCCAGCACCGCGGGCGTGCATGACGGTGACGAGCCGCCGCCACGACGCAGGAGTGCGGGCGGTGACGAGCGCGACGGCGAGCGAGGGCTGCGCGGGTTGGTCGGTTCCGGCTCGTCCCAGGTGGGGCTGAGCGCCGCGCTACGGGCCCGGGACGCGGCCCGTCCCAACGACGACGACCTGGCCGAGGCGGAGGCCCGGGTGGTGCTCGTCCGCCGCAACTGGGTGCCCCGCGAGGAGCTGCCCCGCTCGCCGCGCTGAGCGCCGCACGGTCAGGGCAGGTCGGGCAGCTTCCGGGTCTGCTCGTACTCGGCCACCTGGGCGATCCGACGAGCGTGCCGCTCGTTGCCGGAGAACGGCGTGTTCAGGAACGCCTCGACGATGGCTGTCGCCTCGTCCAGCGTGTGCTGGCGCGCACCGATGGCGACCACGTTCGCGTCGTTGTGCTGGCGGGCCAGCTGAGCGGTCTCGACACTCCAGGCCAGCGCGGCACGGACGCCGGCGACCTTGTTCGCGGCGATCTGCTCACCGTTGCCGGAGCCACCGATGACCACTCCGAGGCCCGTCTCGTCGGCCACCACCTGGTCGCCGGTGTGCAGGCAGAACGTGGGGTAGTCGTCGTCCGGGTCGTAGCTGTGCGGGCCGACGTCGACGACGTCGTACCCCTGCATGGCCAGGTGGTTGGCCAGGTGCACCTTCAACTCGAAACCGGCGTGATCGGATCCCAGGTAGACGCGCATACCGGGCAGTCTGTCAGGCCGCGCTCGGGGACGTCACAGCGGCGGCGTCCCCGAGCCGGTTCCGTCACACGGTCGTGGGGGTGGCGCTCAACGCGGCAGCTCGGCGACGACCAGGCCACCGCGCGCCTTCGGGGTGAACCAGGTGCTCTTGCGGGGCATCTTCTCCCTGGCCAGGTTGACCGCGACGAAATCCGCCACCGTCACCGGGGCGATCAGGATGGCCAGCTCGGCCCGCCCGGCGTCGACCTCACCGGTGAGCCAGCTCGCCGGGTAGTCACCGCCGACGTAGGTGATCCGCTTGTCGCCCGGGTCCAGACCGAGAGCGTCGCGCAGCACCAGCCGCTCGACCAGGGCATGGTCCAGGTTTTCCAGGCCGGCGGAGGCGGTCGCGGGCAGGCGCACCGCGTACCCCTGGCCGTCGAGGCGGAGGTGCACGGTGCCGCCGGCCGTCGGGACCTCGACCGGGCCGTCGATCGGCTCGACCTCGGCGCCCGCGGCCCGCAGCCGGTCGAGCAGCTCGGCGGGGGTGGTGGTCAGCTCGCTGACCAACCGGTTGTACGGCTGGATGGCCACCGACGCGGGGGTGGTGACCACGGCCAGGAAGCGCGGCAGCCCCCCGGTCTGAGCGGCCAGGCTGCGGTGGTTGCCGTCCGCGACGACCAGGTCCCCGCCACCGGCGAGGGCGGTCAGCGTGGCCTGCTCCGGGCCAGGGCCGAGCAGCCAGATGGCGTGCGTGCGCCCCGCCTGGTCGGTGTCGGTAGCGGCGGGCGCGCCGGCCGCGTCGGTCGCCGCCACGAGGGCGGCGTGCAGCTCATCGCCACGCCCGGTCTGGAGCAGGAGTACGGGTGAGAGCAGGTGGCCCAGCGCGTCGGCCAGCGCCACCCGCTCGCGGACCTTGGCGATGAAGACGTCCTCGTTGCGGATGACCAGGCCCGGCTCGTCTGCCCGGGTGGAGATCTGGTCGGTGTCCACCATCGCGAACAGCCCGTACGCCGGCTCCTCGCCGGGTGCGGTGATCCGGTAGAGCACCACCACCTGCTCGGCGGGGGTGTAACTGCCGTCGGCCTTGGCCTCGGCGAGGCGGGCCACCGCGTCCGGCAGAGCGTCGAGGAACGACTTGCCCAGGCTCTGCGGGGCGCGATGCGGCATCTCGATGCCGAGAGCGCTGTGCGGGTTCGACTCGATGATCGCGGTGATCTCCGCGTCGTCGGCGAACTCGTCGTAGTTTTGCGCGCCGGTGCCGCCAGTGGTGACCCAGGCCCGGGTGATCGGATGCACGACCGTCATGCCTACTGACGCTACCGGCGACGGTGTCGCCGCCGACGGGGACCCGCAGGGCGTCCACCAGATGAAAGCACCCGGCCGGCCCGGGTGGTCAGCCGGCGCGGTCGGATGTGCCCCGGCGGTGCCGACCCGCGCTCACCGGCCCACCGTTGCCGCGTCGACCGACCCCGATCGGCCCGGTGTTCACGGCGCGGCGGGGCGACGTCGGCGGCGGCGTCGGCACCGGACGGTCCGGAGGAGGCGTCGGGACAGGCCGCGGGCTCAGCGGCGGCGTCGGCACCGGACGGGCCGGCGCCGGCGGCGGGGGTGCGGGTTCGGCCGGCGCCGCCCCCGATGGCACCAGCGCCGGCACATCGCACGGCACGGCGTCGACTGGCGACTGCAGCGAATCGACAGCCGCGGGCGGGGTGAGCCGGGAGGTCACCGGGACCCGCGCCACGCCCACCACGATGGGCGGCGCGAGCAGATCCACCAGATGGGCGGGTAGATCCGGGCGGACCGTCGGCCAGCGGGAGTCGTCGACGGACCAGTAGTCCGCGCCGGGAGTCTCGATCACCCCCTGCCGGGTCAACTGATCGTCACCGGACGCACGGTGCTTGGCCATCGGGATTGCCTCCACGAACTGCGGCGTGCGGCCCTACGGGTCGCTGCGGCGGACACCGAGGGAAACGACGCCGCCCACCTCCCGGTGACGCCACAACCGGCCGCCGACCTCGGCACCCGACCCGGAACGCCCCCGTCCACGCAGCTGACGCAGCACGAACGGGGGCGCGGTGGTCATCGCTCAGTCGAAGATCGGGCCCTGCTCACGGGTGCGCTTGAGCTCGTAGAAGCCCGGGGTGCCGGCGACCAGCAACACGCCGTCCCAGAGTCGGCCGGCGGCCTCCCCCTTCGGAGCCGGAGTGATCACCGGGCCGAAGAACGCGACCGGAGCGCCGTCCGGACCGGGCGCGTGTACGACCGGAGTGCCCACGTCCTGCCCGACCGGGCGCATGCCCGCCTCGTGGCTGGCCCGCAGCGCCTCGTCGTAGTCGGTGCTGTCAGCGGCCTTCGCCAGCGCCGGGTCGAGGCCGGCATCGGTGAGCGCAGCCACGTACAGCTCCGGACCCCGCTCCTGCTTCTGCAGGTGGATCCGGGTGCCGAGCGCGGTGTACAGCGGGCGCAGCACGTCATTGCCGTGGCGCTGCTCGGCAGCGATGCAGACCCGCACCGGGCCCCACGCGGTCTTCAGGAACTCCTTGTACTCCTCGGGCAACTCGTCCCGGCCGTCGTTGAGCACGGCCAGGCTCATCACGTGGAAGCGGATGTCCACATCCCGGACCTGCTCGACCTCAAGCAGCCAGCGGGAGGTGATCCATGCCCACGGGCAGGCCGGGTCGAACCACATGTCGGCGGTGACACGTTCAGTCACGGTGAGATCCCTTCACGACGGGTGGCGCCAGCAGTCGGCGTCTCACGAGAATCTTCACCCCGCAGCGCATCGACCGGCACCCGAATGAGAGCGTGACCTCGGCCACCGCAGGCTGCCCGTACATGGAAGACTCGAATCGGGCCGGCCGTCACGAGCGGTAGGCGAACGGGCGCCGCCGGGCGTACGGCGACATGTGGGATGGAGACGAACAGTGCCGGGAGTGCGCAACCTGACGCAGGTCGAGGCGACCGAGCGGGCACGCCTGCTCAACGTGACGGGGTACGACATCAGTCTGGACCTGTCCACCGCCGTGCTGGCGGCCGACGGCCGCACGTTCAGGTCGACGACCGAGGTTCGGTTCCGCTGCTCCGAACCGGGCGCGAGCACGTTCATCGAGTTGGCCGCCGAGTCGGTGCGGTCCGCGACGCTGAACGGCGCACCCGTCGACCTCTCCGACTGGTCCGCCGAGAAGGGCCTGACCCTGTCCGGGCTGGACGGCGACAACGTCCTGGTGGTCGACGCCGACTTCAGTTACTCCAACAGCGGTCAGGGCCTGCACCGGACGGTCGACCCGGTGGACGGTGAGACGTACCTCTACAGCCAGTTCGAGACGGCCGACGCGCAGCGGGTGTACGCCTGCTTCGACCAGCCCGACCTGAAGAGCGTCTACACCTGGCACGTCACCGTGCCGGCGCACTGGCGGGCGGTTTCCAACATGCCGGTGCAGCGCGAGGAGCCGGCGGGTGAGGCGCTCAAGACGCTGCACTTCACCGAGTCGCCCCGGATGAGCACCTACATCACGGCGATGTGCGCCGGCCCGTACCACGAGGTGCGCGACAGCCACGACGGCATCGACCTGGGTGCGTTCTGCCGGGCGTCGATGGCGCAGTACCTGGACTCCGACGACCTGTTCCTGATCACCAAGCAGGGCTTCGACTTCTTCCACGAGAAGTTCGGGGTGCGCTACCCGCTGCCGAAGTACGACCAGCTCTGGGTGCCCGACTTCAACGCCGGCGCGATGGAGAACTTCGGCTGTGTGACGCACGCCGAGTCGCACTACCTGTTCCGCTCGCAGGTCACCGACTTCGAGTACGAGCAGCGCGCCAACACGATCCTGCACGAACTGGCCCACATGTGGTTCGGTGACCTCGTCACCATGCGCTGGTGGAACGACCTGTGGCTGAACGAGTCGTTCGCCGAGTGGGCCAGCCACTGGTGCAACGCCAACGCGACCCGGTTCACCGAGGCGTGGACGACCTTCCTGTCCATCCGGAAGAACTGGGGCTACCGGCAGGACCAGCTCTCCTCCACCCACCCGGTCTACACCGAGATGCCGGACATGGAGGCCGTGGAGGTCAACTTCGACGGCATCACCTACGCCAAGGGCGCGAGCGTGCTCAAGCAGCTCGTCGCGTACGTGGGTGAGGAGCCGTTCGTGGCCGGGCTGCGGGCCTACTTCGGCAAGCACGCCTGGGGCAACGCCACCTTCGACGACCTGCTCACCGAGCTGGAGGCCGCATCCGGTCGGGAGCTGCGCAAGTTCGCCGCGCAGTGGTTGGAGACCGCGCAGGTCAACACGCTGCGGCCGGAGGTGACCATCGGAGCGGACGGCACGTACGAGCAGGTGCTGGTGCGGCAGGAGGCGCCGGCGGCGTACCCGACGCTGCGCACGCACCGGATCGGCGTGGGCCTGTACGACCTGACCGACGGGCGGCTGGTCCGTCGTGAGCGGTACGAGGTGGACGTGACCGGCGAGCAGACGGAGGTCGCCCCGCTGCGCGGCGTCCGGGCGGCCGACGTGTTGCTGCTCAACGACGACGACCTCACCTACACCAAGCTGCGCCTCGACGATCGCTCGATGGCGACCGTGGTGCAGCACATCGGTGGCTTCGACTCGTCGCTGGCCCGTGCGCTCTGCTGGACCGCCGCGTGGGACATGATCCGCGACGCCGAGCTGTCCGCCCGCGACTACGTGGCGCTGACGCTCAGCGGGCTGCCCGCGGAGACCGACATCAACCTGGTCACCGCCACCCTGCGGCAGGCGACCACCGCGCTCACCCTGTACGCCGACCCGGCCTGGGCGCCGACCGGCTGGGCCGACCTGGCCCGGACCGCCCGCGACGCACTCGCCGCCGCCGAACCCGGCAGCGGGTTCCAGCTGGCCTGGGCCCGTGCGTTCACCTCGGCGGCCCGCTCCGGGGAAGACCTGGCGACGCTGCGTGGTTGGCTGGACGGCACCGGCATGCCGGCCGGGCTGACCGTCGACACCGAGCTGCGCTGGTCGGTCCTCGCCGCGCTGGTGGCCAACGGTGCCGCCGGTGCCACCGAGATCGAGGCGGAGCTGAGCGGCGACCGCACGGCCAGCGGCGAGCGGGAGGCCGCGTACGCGCACGCGTTGATCCCGACGGCGGAGAACAAGGCCGCCGTGTGGGCCCTGCTCACCGGCCCGGACTCGTTGCCCAACTGGCGACACCGGGCGCTGTTGCAGGGCTTCGCCCACCCGACGCAGGTGGAGCTGGTCGCCCCGTACCGGGAGCGCTACTTCGCGGCGGTCGGTCAGGTGTGGGCCACCCGGGACAGCGAGCCGGCGCAGGAGTTCGCCCAGCTGGCCTACCCGACCTACCTGGTGCAGGACGACACGGTGGCGGCCACCGACGCGTGGCTGGCCGGCGAGGGGCACCCCGCCCCGCTGCGTCGGCTGGTGGCCGAGGGCCGCGACGGTGTGGTGCGGGCGTTGAAGGCCCGCGCGAAGGACGCCCAGAGCGCCTGAGCAGCGTGATCCGGCCCCGGGGCCGGCGTGGGTGTGAGCCCGCGCCGGCCCCGGACGTTATCGTGGCTTGAGGAGGTGGACGTGATGGCACAGCCGACCTACCAGTGGCAGCCCCCGGAGCGGGGCTGGCGCGAGCAGGATCTGTTCGACCTGCCTGCGGACGGCAACCGCTACGAGATCATCGACGGAAGCCTCCACGTGACCCCACCGGCCGGTCCCGAGCACCACGAACTCGCGGACGAAATCCGGATGGCGCTCCGCCAGGCAGCTCCCGCCGGGTGGCGGGTGATCCGGGAGATCGGGGTACATGTCCCCGGCGGCAATCTCATCCCCGATCTGACTGCGTTGCGCCCGGGCGCACCGCGCGGGCGGATGTGGGCCGATCCGGCGGACATCGCGCTCGTCCTCGAGGTCGAGTCGACGGGAAGCCGTCGCCACGATCGCTTCACCAAGCCCGCTCTCTACGCCGAGGCGGGCGTCCCGCACTACTGGCGGGTCGAACGGGGCAACTTTGGCCCGGTGATCTACCGGTATCGGCTTGGCGAGGGCGAACACTACGAACTGTTGGGCACCCTCGGCCCGGACAACCCGGTGAACGTGGACGAGCCGTGGTCGATGAAGCTGGACCCGTCCGCCTGGCCTCGCTGACACGACGAAGCCCCGGCCCGCTGCGAGCTGGCCGGGGCTTCGTCGTACGAGTGGGTCAGCCCTTGCCGGCGTGGCTGGCGAGCTGGTCCAGGCCGTTGATGATGCCGCCGGCCAGGTCACCGCCGCTGAACGCGCCGACCATGGAGAGCGCGGCCAGCTTGGCGTACGTGTCGGGGATGCGCTTGCGGGCGTACCGCCCGGTGACGATCTCCAGCTGACGCTGGTTGGGCGACACGGCGATCAGCACCGACTTGTCGGGCTCGGCGAGCTGACGGTGCAGCCGCTGAGCGTGCTCGCGGATCGGCTCGTCGAGCCCGCCGACGAAGACCGAGAAGACCAGACCGGTGCCCTGGTCGGCCAGGCGCAACGCCTCGTCGATGCGCAGCAGCTGCCGGGTCGAGAACGGCCCGTCCAGCACCTCGGGCGGATTTTCCGACCCGGCCTGCTTCTCACCAACGGTCACTTGCGCCTCCGGTTCCACCGGCCGGCGCCTCGACGCTGGCCTTCTCAAGCTTGTGGCTGGTCAGCGCGGGCGCCTGCGCCCCCGCCGTCAGCGCGGTGCCGGCCGAGTCGGCCAGCTGCTCCGGGCGGCCCAGAAACCAGACCGGAGTGAAGTCGAAGGGCCGGCCCGGGCGGTAGCGCTTGGCGCCGCCGCCACCGCCGGTGGCACCCCCACGGCTACCGGCGTACGACAGGCCGGCGATGACCAGCACCGCAGCCAACGGGATGCCGACGAAGACCAGCAACGTCTCGGTAACAGACAATCCCAACGCCCCCAGGCGGAAGAAGGACGACCTTGAACAACCGGGTCGGATGGACGATCACGCTGCCGACCGCCCGACTCCGTCGCCATTCACGTTAGCGGAGTCGGTGGCCCGCCAGATTGCGGGGTGCCGATCCCATCCGTCACTGGAGTTCTCCAGTTGCGCAGCGGTAGCGATAAGCCGCGCGTCGTCGCCGTACCGGCCGGTGAGCAGCACCCCGACGGGCAGGCCGTCGGTCGTGTTGCCCAGCGGCAGCGAGACGGAGGGATCGCCGGTGACGTTGAAGATGGCGCAGTAGGGCGAGAACCGGCGTTGCCGGTCGAAGTCGGCGGCCGGGTCCCCATCGGCGCTGAACCAGCCGACGGGCGCCTGCGGGGTGGCCAGGGTGGGGCAGAGCAGCAGATCGCAGCCGGCGGTGCGGCGGGCGCCGAGGCGAACCTGCGCCTGCAACTCCCCGAGGGTGGCGGCCAGGGTGCCGGCGGAGACCTCGGCGCCCCTGGCTCGGAGCAGCCGGGTCAACGGCAGCAGCTCCGCCTCCCGCTGTGGCGGCACCGGGGTCAGCGCCAGCACGTACCAGAGGATCTCGAACAGCGGCCACGCCGCCGGCCCGAGCGGCGGCGACACCTCGACCACCTCGTGGCCGGCCGCCGTGAGCAGCGCGGCGGCCCGGTCCACGGCGGCGACGCAGTCGGGGTGCACCGGTTCGTCGGCGAGCATCGGCGTGGTGAACCGGCCGATCCGCAGCGGGCCGGGCTCGGCCCGGCGCGCGACGGCCAGGTAGCCGCCGGGCGGCGCGACCGGTGGCAGGTAGGGCTCGCCGGGGACGGGGACGGCCATGACGTCGAGCAGCGCGGCGACGTCGGTGACCGTCCGCCCGAGCGAGCCACTGGTAGGCAGCCCGAATGCGCCGGAGCCGACTGGTCCGCCGGAGACGAGGCCCCGACTGGGCTTGTAGCCGACCAGGCCGCAGAGGGCCGCCGGGATGCGCAGCGATCCGCCGCCGTCGGACCCCTGGGCGACCGGGACCAACCCGGCCGCGACCGCCGCCGCCGCGCCACCGCTGGACCCACCCGCGGTGTACGCCAACTGCCACGGGTTGCGGGCCGGCGGCGCGACCCGGCCCTCGGAGTAGAGCGAACAGCCCAGCTCGGAGGTTGTCGTCTTGCCCAGGCTCACCAGACCGGCGGCCTTGATGAACCGGACCACGTCCGCGTCGACCGGCGGGACGTAGTCGATGAAGGCGGCCGAACCGAATGTGGTGCGGATTCCGGCGGTGAGCGTCAGGTCCTTGATCGCGGTCGGCACGCCGTGCAGCGGGCCGCGCTTTTCGATCGGCACCGCGTCGGCGGCGCGTGCGGCCCGCCGGGCGAGGTCCGGGGTGACGGTGACGAACGCGCCCACGGTGTCGCCGAGTGCCGCCACCCGGCTCAGGGAGTGCTCGACCAGGTCGACGCTGGACAGCTCGCCGCGGGTCATCGCGGCGGCCTGCTCCAACGCGGTCAGGTCGTGCGGCTCGGCCATGCCGTCATCCTGCCGCCCGTCGGTCGTTCGCGCAGCCGACACGCGCTGGCGACCGGAAACGGACCAACCGGACCTTGCTCCAGCTCCACGCCGCACCTGCCCGCAGATCTTGGACACTTTCCGTCACGCGCGTCACGCGCGAACGGAAAGTGTCCAAGATCTGCGCATGCCTGTGGCGAAAGCCCGCTCAGCCGTGCAGGAAGCGCAGCGCGTTGGTGGACAGGAGCTTGTCGCGTTGATCGTCGGTGAGGAAGTCGGCCGCCTGAACCACCGCCCCGGCCGGCCGTTCGCCCAGCGGGTACGGGTAGTCGCTGCCCACCAGCACCCGGTCCTCCCCCAGGGTGTCGACCAGCAGGCGCAGCGCGGGCGGGGTGAAGACCACCGAGTCGACGCTGAACCGGTCGACGTAACTGCTGGGCGGGGCGGCGGACGCACCCCGGACCAGGTCGCCGCGGCGGTGCCAGGCGTTGTCGGCGCGACCCAGCCAGAACGGGAAACTGCCGCCACCGTGCGCGAAGCAGATCCGCAGTGTCTCGGGCACCCGGTCGAAGACACCTCCGAGGATCATCGCCAGCACCGACAGGTGCGTCTCGGCGGGCATCCCGGTGAGCCAACGGGCCATCCAACGGTCCAGTCGCGGCCCGCCCGGCATGTCCCACGGGTGGACGAAGACGGGTGCGCCCACCTCGGCGCAGTGCTGCAGGAACGTGACCACGCCGGCGTCGTCGAGGTCCCGGTCACCGACGTGGTTGCCGATCTCGACGCCCACGTGCCCGGCGGCGAGGCTGCGGTCCAGCTCGGCGCAGGCGGCGTCCGGGTCCTGGAGCGGCACCTGGCAGAACGGCACCAGCCGGTCACCTCCGGCCGCGGTGACCTCCAGGGTCAGGTCGTTGAAGATCCGGGCGACCTTCACCGCCTGGTCGGCCGGGCGGTCGTAGCTGAAGAAGACCGGCGTCGGCGAAACCACCTGCACGACCACGCCGTCGGCGTCCATGTCGGCCAGTCGGCGCGACGCGTCCCAGCACTCGGCGCCCACCGGGCGGAACTCCGTCTCCCCCACCATGATCATGGCGGCGCGCTCGGAGTCCACCCGCAACCACGGCCAGCCCGACCCACCGCACGCCGCGCCGAGGTCCGGCCACCCCTTCGGTACGACGTGCGTGTGCACGTCGACCACGCCTGCGGGCATCAGCCCTTGCCCGGGTGCAGGGTGCCGCAGTTCGCGCAGGTCCGCGCCGCCTCGTCGGCGTAGAAGGCCTGGAACACCGGCGGCAGGTCGGCCGCGATGTCGCGGACCTGCAACTCCACCTCGTGCACCTTGTGCCCGCACTCGGGGCAGTACCACTGGAACGTCTCCAGCGTGCCCTCCTCGCGGACCCGCTCGACGACCACACCGATCGAGCCGGCCTCCGGCCGCTGCGGCGAGTGCGGGGTGTTGCGCGGCAACATCCACATCTGGCCCTCGCGCACGTGCACCGTACGCGGCCCCTCCGGGGTCATCAGGTTGATGTGCATGTTGCCCTTGACCTGGTAGAAGAACTCCTCGTACGGGTCCACGTGGAAGTCGGTGCGCTGGTTGGGGCCGCCCACCACCATCACGATGAAGTCGTCCCCGCCGGGGAACATCTCCTTGTTGCCCACCGGGGGCTTCAACAGGTGCTGGTTGTCCGCGATCCAGCCCGGAAAGCTGAACGGCTCGGCGATCTCACTCACGACTGACCTCCCGAGGGAAGAAGGGCCACGGCCTGGATTTCGATCAGCAGGTGCGGGTGCGGCAGCTGGTGCACCGCCACAGTGGTTCGGGTCGGCCCGGACGCGTCGAAGAACTCCGCCCACACCTCGTTGTAACCACCGAAGTCGTTCATGTTGACCAGGTACGACGTCACCTGGACGAGGTCGTCGAGGTCGGCACCGACCGAGCGCAGCAGATCCCGCACGTTCTCGATCACGGCCCGCGTCTGCACCCGGATGTCGAGGTTGGTCGTGCCGAACCCGTCCACCTCCACACCGGCGAAGGTGTTGTCCGGCCGACGTGACGACGTACCGGAGACGAAGACGAACCCACCCGCCACCTTGACGTGCGGAAAGGCCCCCCGCGGCACGGCCTTCCCGGCCACCACCCGAGCGGTCACGACGACGCCCGCAAAGACGCGGTGCCGAGCTTCTCGACGACGGCACGGACATGGACGCCGGGGCGAAGCGGGACGGCGGCGGTCGCGGCACCGGCCAGGAAGACCCACCCGGACTCCAGCCGCACCCCGTGCCCGCCCGCCAGCCGGATGCCCTCGTCGAGCGCCCGGCGCGGATCACCGAGGATCGCCGCCGTGGAGCCGACCTGCGCCACCCGCCCGTCGACCTCCAGCAGCACGCCCAGGTTGTCCAGCCCCGCCGGCACCGGAGACCACGGCCCGATCACGAACGCGGCGGCCGAGGTGTTGTCCGCGATCACGTCCGGCAGGGAGAAGCGGAAGTCCGCGTACCGGGAGTCGATCAGCTCGATGGCCGGGGCGACCGCGCGGACCGCCGTGGCGAAGTCGCCGACCGGCTCGCCCGGCTCGGGCAGCCGGTCCAGCAGGAACGCCACCTCCGGCTCGACCCGGGGATGGATGTACGCGGCCGGGTCGACCGTGCCGCCGTCGGGCACCCGCATCGCGTTGGTGAGCCGCCCCCAGATCACCTCGTCCACGCCGACCTGGGCCATCTTCGCCCTGCTGGTCAGCCCCATCTTCAATCCGACCAACCGCTCACCGGCGTTCACCCGGCGTTGCAGCAGCGCGGCCTGCACGGCGTACGCGGTGTCCACGTCGAGGCCGGTCTCGGCGGCGAGCTGCGGAATCGGGGTGGCCGTGTCGGCCGCCGCACCCAGCTTGTCGGCGATCCCCGCGATGTCCGGGCCGATCATGCTGCGCCACCTTCCGTTCGCGACTGCGGGGCTCGAAAACCCGGCTCACTCCTCGCGCTCACAGCCTGCTCCTTGCCGGCCAGGTCCAGTGCAACGTCGACGATCATGTCCTCCTGACCGCCGACCATCCGGCGGCGGCCCAGCTCGACCAGGATCGACCGGACGTCCACGCCGTACTTCGTGGACGCCCGCTCGGCGTGCCGCAGGAAGCTGGAGTAGACCCCCGCGTACCCCAGGGAGAGCGTTTCCCGGTCCACCTGGACCGGCCGGTCCTGTAGCGGGCGGACGATGTCGTCAGCTGCGTCCATCAGCGCGAACACGTCGCAGCCGTGCTTCCAACCGTGCAACTCGGCGACCGCGACGAAGACCTCCAGCGGGGCGTTTCCGGCGCCCGCGCCCATGCCGGCGAGGGAGGCGTCGACGCGGACGGTCCGACCGTGCACCGCGTCGGGACCGGCCGGCGCGGACCCGGTGACCCGGCCGTGCTCGACGGCGAGCACGCTGTTGGCCACCCCGAGCGACAGGTTGTGGTGGGCGTGGATGCCGATCTGCGTCTCCGGGGCGAGAACCTGCCGGTACGCGTCGACCCGCTGCGCCACGTCGGACATCAGCAGCCGCCCGCCGGAGTCGGTGACATAGACGCAGTGCGCCCCGTACGACTCCATCAGCTTTGCCTGCCCGGCCAACCCGGCCGGATCGAACATGTGCGACATCATCAGGAACCCGGCCACGTCCATGCCGTTCTCCCGGGCCCAGGAGATGTGCTGGGCGGAGATGTCCGCCTCCGTGCAGTGGGTGGCGATCCGCACGCTGGTCACCCCGAGCGCCTTCGCGGCCTTCAGGTCGGCGATCGTGCCGATACCCGGCAGCAGCAGGGTGGTCAGTTTCGCACTGGTCAGCACCTCGGCAGCCGCGGAGATCCACTCGGCGTCGCTGGCTGCGCCGTGGCCGTAGTTGACGCTGGAACCGGCGAGGCCGTCACCGTGTGCCACCTCGATGGCGGCGACCCCGGCGGCGTCCAGCGCGGCGGCGATGGTGCGTACCTGGTCGACTGTGTACTGGTGGGCGATGGCGTGCATGCCGTCGCGCAGCGTCACGTCCTGGATGTACAGGTCGGTCATGCCACCGCTCCCGTCGAACGCAGGGCGACCAGCCGCTCCGCGGTGCGCACTGCGGCGGAGGTCATGATGTCCAGGTTCCCGGCGTACGCCGGCAGGTAGTGCCCGGCACCGGAGACCTCCAGGAAGACCGACACCTGCAGGGCGGTGAGCTGCCGCCCGAGCGTCGGCAGGTACGCCTGCACCCGGTCGAACTGCACGTCCTGCTTGAGTCGGTAACCGGGGACGTACTCCTGCACCGCCGCCACCATCTCGCTGATCGAGGCGGCGATGGCGTCGGTGTCGGCGTCGGCGTCCGGGCAGAGGCAGTAGACGGTGTCCCGCATCAGCAGCGGTGGGTCCGCCGGATTCAGCACGATGATCGCCTTGCCCCGCTCGGCCCCGCCCACCACCTCGATGGCCCGAGCCGTGGTCTCGGTGAACTCGTCGATGTTGGCCCGGGTGCCCGGCCCGGCGGACTTCGACGCGATCGAGGCGACGATCTCCCCGTACGCCACCGGGGTGACCCGGCGTACCGCGGCGACGATCGGCACGGTCGCCTGCCCGCCGCAGGTCACCATGTTGACGTTCGGCTCGTGCAGGTGCTCGTCGAGGTTGACCGGCGGCACCACGTACGGGCCGAGCGCGGCCGGGGTCAGGTCGACGACCGTGCGACCGTGGGCGCGCAGCACCTCGTCGTGGCGTCGGTGTGCGCCGGCCGAGGTGGCGTCGAACACCACCTCGACGTCGGCGAACTCGGGCAGCGCGACCAGCCCGTCCACGCCGTCGGCGGTGGTGGCGACGCCGAGCCGGCGAGCGCGCGCCAAGCCGTCGGAGGCCGGGTCGATGCCGGCCATCGCCACCATTCGCAAGCTGTCACTCAGCCGGAGGACTTTGATCATCAGGTCGGTGCCGATGTTGCCGGAACCGAGCACCGCCACGCCGACGCTCATGCCGAACCCTCCTTGCTGAAACAGGTGCGCACCGAGCCGAGCCCGGAGATCCGGGCCTCGTACGCCGCCCCCGGGCTGACCGGCACCATCGGGCCGAGCGCACCGGAGAGCACCACGTCGCCGGCGCGCAGCGGGTCACCGGCGCGGGCGAGGGTGCCGGCCAGCCACTGCAGGGCGTGCAGCGGGTTGCCGAGGCAGGCCGCGCCGGCGCCCACCGAGACCGGCTCGCCAGCGTGCTCCAGCACCATTCCGCACAGTCGCAGGTCGACGTCGGCGAGCCGGCGCGGGGTGGTGCCGAGCACGAAGAGCCCACTGGAGGCGTTGTCGGCGACGGTGTCCACGATGGAGATGTCCCAGGCGGCGATCCGTGAATCGACGATCTCGATCGCCGGCAGCACATGGTCGACCGCGCGGATCAGGTCGACCGTGGTGAGCTGCGGGTTCGGAAGATCCTTGTCGAGCACGAAGGCGATCTCCGCCTCGACGCGGGGCTGGAGCAGCCGGTCGATGGGCACCTCGACCCCGTCGCCGACCGCCATCGCGTCGGTCAGCATGCCGAAGTCGGGCTGGAACACCCCGAAGGTCTCCTGCACCGCCCGGGAGGTCAACCCGATCTTCGCGCCGACCCGGCGTTCGCCGCGGCCCTGCCAGGCGCGCGCCTGGAGCTGCTGCACGCGGTACGCGGACTCCACGTCGCCCTCCGGCAGCAGCCGGCCCCGGAGCGGTGCGCACGGCTTGCCGGTGCTGCGGGCATCGGCCAACTCCCGGTTGGCGGCCTCGATGTCAGCTTCCATGCCCGCTCCCTCGCTATGGCTCACGACAGGTCCACGCAGACGTTTGTGAGTTCGGAATAGAAGTTCAGCGAGTGCACGCCGCCCTCACGACCGATCCCGGACGCCTTCACCCCACCGAACGGGGTGCGCAGATCACGCAGGAACCAGGTGTTGACCCAGACGATGCCGGCGTCGAGCCGGGCGCCGGCCCGGTGCGCCACGCCCACGTCCCGGGTCCACACGGTCGCCGCGAGGCCGTACTCGGTGCCGTTGGCCAGGGCGTACGCCTCGTCCTCGGTGTCGAACGGCGCGACGTGCACCACCGGGCCGAAGATCTCCTCCCGGTTGGTGCGGGCGTCCGGGCCGAGCCCGGTCAACACCGTCGGCTGCACGTACGACCCACCGTCGCGGACGTCGCCGAACGTGGGCGTGCCGCCGCCGGTGAGCACCTCGGCGCCCTCGGACCGGGCCAGCTCGTACGCGCCGAGCACCTTCGCACGGTGCTGGTGGGAGATCAGCGGCATGGTGGCGGTGGCCTCGTCGGTCGGCCAGCCGTACGCCAGCTCGCCGGCCCGCTTCGCCAGCCGGGCGGTGAACTCCTCGAAGACCGGGCGCTGCACGTAGATGCGCTCGGTACAGAGGCACACCTGCCCGCCGTTGGTGAAGCTGGACCGCACCGAACCGGCGACCGCGGCGTCCAGGTCGGCGTCGGCGAAGACCAGGCCGGCGTTCTTCCCGCCGAGTTCGAAGCTCACCGCCTTCACCCCGTCGGCGGCGGCCCGCATGATCGCGCCGCCGGTGGCCGACTCACCGGTGAAGGTGATCGCGTCGACGCCCGGGTGGCGGGTGAGGAACTCACCCGCCGAACCCGGCCCGAAGCCGTGCACCAGGTTGAACACCCCGGCGGGCACCCCGGCGGCGGCCATCACCTCGGCGAGCAGCGTCGCCGAGGCGGGAGTCTCCTCGCTGGGCTTGACCACCACTGCGTTGCCGCAGGCCAGCGCCGGAGCCACCTTCCAGGTGAGCAGCAGCAGCGGCAGGTTCCACGGCACGATGACAGCGACCACGCCGACCGGTTTGCGCAGGGCGTAGTTGAGCGCCCGGCCGCCGCTCGGTGTGACCGTGGTGAACGACTCGGTGGGCGCGGTCGCCACGATCTCCGCGAACGCCCGGAAGTTCGCCGCGCCGCGCGGGATGTCCAGCGTGCGGGCCTGGGCGATGGACTTGCCGGTGTCGGCGACCTCGGCGGCGACCAGGTCGTCGAAGCGGCGCTCCAACTCGTCGGCGACCCGGCGCAGCACCTCGGCGCGCTCGCGCTCCCCCATCCGACCCCACGGCCCGCGCAGGGCGGCCCGGGCGGCGGCCACCGCGTCGTCCACGGTGGACTGCGACGCCTCGACCACCTCGAAGACCTGCTCCCCGGTGACCGGGCTGGCCTTGGCGAACGTCGCTCCGCCGTCGACGAACTCGCCGCCGACGAAGTTACGCAACCGGTGCGGACCACTCGGCGCGTGACCGGCCATCAGCCGCGGATCCCAGATGCCGCTCATGCGCGCCTCCCTCGGCTCAGTGCCGCACCGATCGCGCCGACCAGCAGCAGCGCGGCCCCGCCGACCACCGCCCCGAGCACCCGGTGCTGTCGGCGCACCCGGCGGCGCACCTGCGCGTACGGGGTGGTGGAGAACGACACCAGCTCGTATTGGGAAACGTACCGGCCGGGCAGGGCCCGTTCCAGTGCGTGCTCCACCCGCCGCCGGGTCTGGAACACCGGGGAGGCGACCTTGTCCCGCATCTCCACGAAGTTGGTCAGCGCCATCGTCGCGATGGCCTCCGCGTTCTCCTGGCGGCGTCGCTGGAACAGCGGCAGCGCCGCCAACCAGTCGTCGGCGCACTCGTCCAGGCAGCGGTCCAGCTCGACCACGTCCTCGAAGGCGCAGTTGGCGCCCTGGCCGTAGAACGGCACGATCGCGTGCGCCGCGTCGCCGAGCAGCCCGACCTTCCCGTAGACCTGCCAGGGGGTGCAGCGCACGGTCCCGAGCACACCCACCGGGTTGTGCTGGTAGTCGTCGACGAGGTTCGGCGCCAGCGGGATGACGTCCGGGTAGTGCTGGGCGAAGTGCTCTTCGATCGCCGCCGGGCTGTCCAGTGCCGCGAAGCTCCTGGTGCCCTCGTTCGGCCAGAACAGGGTGCAGGTGAAGGAGCGGTCCGGGTTCGGCAACGCGATCATCATCGAGGTGCCGCGCGGCCAGATGTGCAGCGCGTCCTCATCGAGGGCGAAGTCCCCGCCCAGCGGCGGGATCGTCAACTCCTTGTAGCCGTAGTCGAGGAAGTCGACGCTCTCGTCCAGCAGCCCGTACGCCAGCAGTTGCCCGCGCACCGCGGAGCCGGCGCCGTCGGCGCCCAACACGACCGACGCCTTCGCCGCGACCGGGCCCTGCGGGGTCTCGAAGCTCAGCGCGCCGTCGGTCGGGTCGAGCCCGACCAGCCGGTGGTCGAAGACGATCCGCACCCCGGGCAGCGCGGCGGCCTCGTCCAGCAGGGCGTTGTTCAGCGCACCCCGGCTGATCGAGTTGATCGCCCGGTCGCCGGCCGCGCTGTAGGACTGGAACTGCTGCTCGCCCTCGACCGGGTGGATCATCCGGCCGCGCATCGGCAGCGCGTCGGTCATCACCTGCTCGGCCAGCCCGATCCGGCGCAACGCGTCCAGGCCACGCTCGGAGAGGGCCAGGTTGATCGAGCGGCCTCGCTCGGCCGCGCCGGCCCGCGGGTCGGAGCGGCGCTCGTAGAGGGCCACCGGGTAGCCGCGCCGGGCCAGGAAGCAGGCGGCCAGACAGCCGGCCAGCCCCGCACCGATGATCGCGATCTCGTCACGCCGCGCGGTCATGCTGAGCCACCTTTCGTTCGCGACTGCGGGGCTCGCAACCCCGGCTCACTCCTCGCGCTCACAGAGGTCACCCCCACCGTCGCGGCCAGCGCCGTCGCGGCCCGCCAGCAGTCGAGGTACGTGGAGTAGAGCGGCACCGGCGCGAACCGGACGACGTCCGGTTCGCGGGCGTCGGCGATGACCCCGTGTTCGTACCGGAGGCGTTTGGTCAGCTCGGCGGCGCTGCCGGAACCGATGCGCACGGAGAGCTGGCAGCCCCGGCGGGCCGGGTCGCGGGGGGTGACCACCCGCAGCGGCCGGCCGACGGTCACCTCGTCGAACAGCGACTCCAGCCAGCCGGTGAGGCGCTGGCTGCGGGCGCGCAGCGCGGTCATCCCCACCGCGTCGAACAGTTCCAGCGAGGTACGCACCGGACCCATCGCGAAGATCGGCGGGTTGGAGATCTGCCAGGCCTCCACAGTGGCCGGTGGCCGGGACACCGGCGTCATCTCGAACCGGGTCGCCGCCGCGGTGCTCCACCACCCCTCGAAACGGGGCAGGTCCGCGTCGCCGAGGTGCCGTTCGTGCACGAAGACGCCCGCCAGGGCACCCGGGCCGGAGTTCAGGTACTTGTAGGAGCACCACGCGGCGAAGTCGACGTCCCAGTCGTGCAGGGCCAGCGGCACGTTCCCGACGGCGTGGGCCAGGTCCCAACCGACCACCGCGCCGGCTGCCCGGCCGGCAGCCGTGATGGCCGGGATGTCCAACAGTTCGCCGGTGAGGTAGTTGACCCCGCCGAGCAGCACCAGCGCCACCCGGTCGCCCTCGGCGGCCAGGTAGTCGGTCACGTCCTCGGTGCGCAGGGCGTCCTCACCGTCGCGCGGACGGAGCCGGACCACTGTGTCGTCCGGGTCCAAGCCGTGGAAGCGCGCCTGGCTGCGCACCGCGTAACTGTCCGAGGGGAACGCCGCGTCCTCGATGACGATGCGGGTGCGCGCGCCCGCCGGGCGGTAGAAACTCACCATCAGCAGGTGCAGGTTGACAGTGAGCGAGTTCATCACCACGGCCTCCGCCGGGCGGGCGCCGACGAGTCGCGCGGCCGGCCCGGTCAACAACTCGTGGTACGGCAACCAGGCGCGCTCCGCCTCCAGGTGCCCCTCCACGCCGAGCCGCCCCCACGCGTCCAGGTCGGCCAGGAGCTCGTCGCGGGTGGCCCGAGGTTGCAGGCCGAGCGAGTTGCCGGCCAGGTACGCCGACTCGGGGTGCTCGCCACCGTCGGCAGGTGGCACGTGGAACAGGTGCCGGTGGCCGGGGTCGGCCTCGTCCCGGCGATGCGCTTCTTCTTGAGGGGTGTGCATGTCTCGCTCTCCGGTCACATCGTGGTGCGGGCCGACCACAGCTCCGGGAAGACCACCCGGGCCATGCTGCGCTGCAACCACGCCAGGCCAGCAGAACCTCCGCTGCCGACCTTGGCTCCCATTGTCCGCTGCACCGCCTTCACGTGGTTCCAGCGCCAGTCGCCGAACTCCTCGGCGACAGCGCTCAGCGCCTCGCCGAGCAACCGCAGGTGGTTGTCCGGGCCGGCGTCATCGTAGATCCGCACCCAGGCCGCCTCGACCGACGGCTGCGGGTCGTGCTCGACGGCGACGTCCCGGTCGAGCAGGCCGGCGGGGATGTCGAACCCTCGCCGCGCGAGCAACGCGACCACGTCGTCCCAGAGGCTGGGGGCGGCCAGCGCGGCGGTCAGCGCGGCGTGCACCTCGGTCTGCCGGCGGAATGGCCGGATCAGCGCCGGGTCGCGGAGCCCGAGCAGGAACTCCAGGTGCCGGTACATGGCCGACTGGAAACCGGAGCCCTCACCGAGCAGGTTGCGGAACCGGTTGAAGTCGGCGGGGGTCATCCAGCGCAGGCCCTGCCAGGCGGCGTTCAGCCCTTCCAGGTGCAGGGCAGCGCGGCGCAGTGGCGCCACGGCGTCCCACACCTCGTCGGCGCGGAGCAGACGCTGGGTCTCCCGCAGCTCGTGGCAGGTCAACCCGAAGTACAGCTCCATGATCTGACTGACCATGAGGAAGGACATCTCGCCCGGGTCGCTGCTGAGTGGTTGCTGCAACTGGTGCAGGGTGCTGGCCTGCACGTACGCGTCGTACGGCACGCGCTCGGCGAACTCCAGCGTCGGCTCGCCGCCGTTGCGGGCGGCGCGGGCGGCCCGCTGCCGCGGAGTCACCGGTCGCACCGTGGCGGGGCGGTTCGGCGCCCGCCGCTCCGTCTGATCCACCATTGTTCTCCCTCCCCGGACTGGCCGACATCATGATCTCGCGGTCGGATCGGCCCATGGAATGCCGAATCAACGGCTCTCACCGGCTTCTCCTCGTGAACCAAAGGCAACTAGGCGAAGTTGGTTCACGAAAGTAAGGTCTGAGCGTGGACGATATGGACTGGGCGCTGCTGCGCGAGTTGCAGGCCGACGCGCGGCTCTCCTTCAGCGAGTTGTCCCGGCGGGTGCACCTGTCACCACCGTCGGTCGCGGAACGGGTCCGCCGGTTGGAGGAGGCCGGGGTCATCACCGGCTACCACGCCCATGTCGACCTGAGCCGCGCCGGCCGTACCGTGGTCGCGTTGATCCGGATGTCCTGCTACGGAGCGCGATGCATCCTGCACGATCCGGCGGTGGCCGGCTGGCCGGAGATCCTGGAGATCCATCGGATCACCGGGGACGCGTGCAGCGTGCTGAAGGTGGCGGCCGGCTCGATCGGCGCGTTCGAGGGGGTCATCGACCGTCTCGCCCCGTACGGCCAACCGTCGAGCACGATGGTCCTCTCCTCCCCGCTGAACTGGCAGCCCATCACCCCTCTGCCCGCCACCGGCCCCATCCCCCACCCCCGCTGACCCTCCCACCCTGCCCGCCTGCGGGTTTGCCCACGCGCCAGCGGGAAAGCAGCGCGTGCCCAGGGGAGGGTTCCGGCGGTCGTCGCCGGTTGGGGGGAAATCATGCAGGCAATCCGCACGATCAACCGCGCGCTCTCGTCCGCACTGACACTGGTAGGGCTGGTCGGGGCATTCGTCCTGTTGTCGGTCGCGCCGGCACGCGCCGGCGAGAACGTCTTCGTCGAGGTGACACCGAACAGCACCCAGGCGGGCAGCCGGGTCAGCATCAAGGCGAGCTGCGACAACGACAACAACAACCGGCAGTCCAGCGTGCACTCCGATGCGTTCGGGCACGTGACACTCAAACCGGACAAGGGCTTTCTGACCGCGCAGGCAACCATTCCGCGGGACAAGCCGGCCGGTGACTACCCGGTCGACCTGCGCTGCGAGAACGGCCAGACGGCGTCGACCACACTCACCGTGCTGAACATGGCCTCACCCAGCAAGGGGCCGGCGACCGGTGGCGGTGGGATGGCCAGCGGTCACGGCACCGGCTCGCTGCTCGTGCTCGGTGGCGTGGCACTGGTGGCCACCGCGATCGTGCTCGGGATGGCCGGCGGCCGACGTCGACCGGGAGCCGGCTCCTGAGCCGGATCACCAATGACCCGCAGATCCGCGCGTGCGCGGCCGGACCGCCGCGCCCGCCTCCGGGCCGGGCCGGCGCTGCGCGCGTCCGGCCGGCTGGTGGCCCGCGTCTCCGGGCGGCTGCGTCGGGTCGCCGGGCAGGCGGTGTCGGCCAGCGTCACCACCACCGATCCGGCCGCCCGCCCGCTGCCGCCGCGGCGTCCGGCCGGGCCGCCGTCGGTTCGACACCGTTTCGGTACGAGCCCCGGATTGCCGGTGCTGGCCATCGCCGCCCTGATGGTGCTGATCGTCGCGATGCTGGGCGTCGAGCAGGTGACCGGAATGAGCCTGCTACCGGACCGGCTCAGCGCTGGCCTGCGACCACCGCCGAAGAAGTTCCCGGTGCTGCCGGCCAGTCAGCCGACCAGCCTCGCCATCGAGAAGATCGACCTGCAGGCGCCCGTGCACGCCGTGGGCATCGCTCCGGACGGCACGATCGCCGTGCCGGACGCGGCCCGCGCCCAGGAGGCCGGCTGGTACGACCAGGGGCCCACCCCCGGCCAGTACGGCCCAGCCGTGATCGTCGGGCACGTCGACACCACCAGCGGTCCGGCGGTCTTCCACAAACTCCGCGAACTGCGCTCGGGTGACGAGATCGAGGTCAGCCGCACCGACCAGCGGGTGGCGGTCTTCGAGGTGAACTCGGTGGAGAAGTTCGACAAGGGCCGACTGCCGGTGGACGAGGTGTACGGCGACTTCAGCCGTCCGGGTCTCCGACTGATCACCTGCGGCGGGCAATGGGTCGGCGGCGAGACCGGCTACGCGGACAACGTGGTGGTCTTCGCTTCGCTGGTCAAGGCACGTTCCGGTGGCTGACCGGCGTCGACGTACTCGGCGAGCCGGGCAGCACCGGTGAGCATGGCCCGACCTCGCTCGCTGAGCCGTTGCCGCCACTGGCGCAGCGACGCGGCGAGCGGTTCAGCACCGCCGGCGTCGCGCACTCGACGCAGCACGCCCGCGATGTGGTCGAGCCGATACCCGCCGCGGCGCAGCAGGTGGGCAAGTTCGGCGTCACGGACGTCGTCGGCAAGGTAGAGCCGGTGGCGCGTCACCGGATCACGTACCGGCCGCAGCACCCCGGCCCGCTCCCATTTTCGCAACGTGGCCGGCTGCACACCGAGCCGGTGAGCAAGCACGCTGACCGGCACAGCTTTGCGGCTCTGCGGTTGCGGCGTCGCTCCGGTGAGCGTCGCCACCGCCGTCTCGACCGCGTCCAGGGTCTCCCGGTCGCGCTGAAGCAGGGCATGACCCTGGTCGATGACGCGCAGCGCCGTGTCGATCTCGCCCCGGTTGACGGCCCGCATGATCTCACCGCTGGCCGCATAACCGTGGCCCACGATCAACGCGAGGTACGCGCTCAGCGCCTTGACGTGCAACTCGGTGAAGCGACGGTAGCCGTTCGGGGTGCGCTGGGCCGGCGGCAGGACGCCGGCTCGTTCGTAGTTACGCACGGCCTGCGCGGAGAGGCCGTGGGCGCGCGCGAGGTCGACCGGTCGGCGTACACCTGGGTTTGAAGGTTTTGTGGCTGCCACCGTGCTCCGTCGCTCGTGGGTCTCAACCGCTGGTTCAACGATACGGTTTATGGAATGCCACCTTTTCTCGACCTGCTCGCGGTATCCCCGGACCTGCTCGCGCTCGGCGAACCGACACACGGGGAGTCCGCCTTCCTCCAGCTCCGCAACGAGGCCTTCATGTCGCTGACGGCGCACGGCTACCGCTCAATCGCCGTGGAGAGCGACCGAGCGGCCGGGCTGATCGCCGACGAGTTCGTGCAGGGCGTCGTCGACGTGACGCTCGACCGTGCGCTCGCCGAAGGGTTCAGCCACGGATTCGGCGGGGCCCCGGCCAACCGCGACCTCCTGCTGCGAATGCGGGAGTGGAACGCCGGCCGGCCGGTCGCCGAGCGCCTGACGTTCCACGGCTTCGACGCCCCGGTCGAGCTGGAGAGCGCTCCGAGCCCACGCCACCACCTCAACCAGGTCTGCCTCTTCCTCGGCCTGGACCGGTCCGCCGAGATCGACGACCTGATCGGGGACGAGGCGCGGTGGAGTGACCCGGCCGCGATCTGGGAGCCGGGCCGTTCGGTGGGGCGCTCGACGGACGCCGAGCGACTGCGGGTGCTCGCCGACGACCTGCTGACCGAGTTGTACCTGCGGGCGCCGCGCAAGTCCGTGGGTTGGCCGACGGCGTTCGTGCACGGCACGGCCGCGGTCGCGTTGCTGCGCTACCACGCCGCAGCCGCCGCCCCGCTCGCGCAGGAGGAACGCTTCGCCCGCCTGGCCGCGGTCCGGGACGCACTCATGGCCGAGAACCTGCTCGCGATCCGGGCGGCCGAGGCACACCGCGGGCCCACGCTGGTCTTCGCGCACAACGCGCACCTCCAACGGCACCAGAGCACGATGACGCTGGCCGACATGCAGGTGTCGTGGGCCGGCGCCGGCGCGATCGTCGCGTCGCTGCTGGGTGAGCGGTACGCGGTGATCGCCGGCAGCCTCGGCGCGAGCCCGGCGCTCGGCATCGGGCCGCCCGCCGCCTCGACGTACGAGGGCAGACTCCAACAGGAGACCGGCCTCCCCCGGTACCTGCCGGCGTCCAGCATCGGCGTGGCCGAGCAGCGGACGCACGACTACCGCTACTTCCCTCTGGACCGGGCCACCATCGAGCACGCCGACGCGGTCCTGCACATCCCGACCGGTGTCGACGCGGCTGTGCTCGCCGACCGGATCGTCGCGCTGTCCGACGTCGAGCAGGTCGTGGCGAGTGAGGAGAACGGATCACCCGAGGCGGCCTGGGGCGACCGGTTCTTCTTCGTCGGCCCGGACCGCCGCCAGCCGTTCGCCACCATCGTCGAGCGTGACGTGCCCGGCTTCGACGAGGCCGCCCAGCTGGACCGCCCCGGTGTCTTCCGCCTCAACCTGGACCTGGGCCGGGCCGAGTTCGAGCGGCTGTTCGGCTTCCCGCCCAAGGAATTCGAGGAGCACCGGCACGAGTTCGACTTCGCCCGGCTGGACACCCTCGTGCCGCACCCTGGCTACGCGCTGTACGGCTTCGCCAGCATCGTCATGCCCGGCCCGCAGCTGCTGCCCGAGATCGACCGACTACTCGCGATCGCGCACCGGCGAGCGGTCGACCGCCACGAACGCGCAGCGCGCCGGGCAAGCCGCCCGCAATCCGGAGCCTGACCACGCCCCTCGAAGTCAGGCGGCCGCCTCGGGCTCCCGCAGATCCAGCCAGTCGGCCCAGCGGGGGTCGGGGGCGCGGTGCCCGAGGACCCGCCAGGCGGTGCCCTTCGGGGCGGCCGGCAACGCGTGTAACCGCCACCCCATCTCGGCCGGGGTCTTGTCGCCCTTGGTGTGGTTGCACCGGGCACACGCGGCGACCACGTTCTCCCATGCGTGCCGGCCGCCGCGGCTGCGCGGGAAGACGTGGTCGATGGTCTCGGCCGGGCCCCGGCAGTAGGCGCACCGCCACCCGTCCCGGGCGAAGATCGCCCGCCGGGACAGCCCGACATGCGTCCGGTACGGCACCCGGACGAAGCGCGTGAGCCGGACCACGGACGGCACCGGGAGCGCGTCCCGGGCGCTGTGCAGGATGCCGTCCCCGTCGGCGACGCAGACCGCCTTGGCGGAGAGGACGAGGATCGCGGCGCGACGCACCGACACGACACACAGCGGCTCGTAGGTGGCGTTGAGGACCAGCGCGCCGGAGCCCACCGTGGGTCGTATGTCAGGCATCGCGCTCACCCTCCCGGTTCAGCGGCTGCTGGGGACCACCGCCGACCGGGCCCGGGCACAAGGGCTCACACGGTCGACGCCGGGCCGATCACCGACGTCCGTTGCGCCAATAGTCCCTGATCGGACCCCGGATTGCACGTACTAATCCCTCATGGGGTATGAGGATCATCCGCATCCGGGTGGATCGCTGCCCTGGCCTCGGTGAACCCTTCCGTTGCCCGACAGTGGTTGACAGCCCTTGCCGCGCCGTTAGTTGTCGCTCCCGAAGAGCGAGAGATAGCGGCTGAGGTAGAGGGGCCATCCGGTGTCGCTGTCGACGCCGTCTCGCACCGACTCCCAGCCGGGGCCGTGCCGGTCAAGGTGTCGGTGTTCTAGCTCGATCCTGGTCTGGTCTGGCGTCTCGGCAACGAATCGGACTTCGACCTCGCTGGTGAGGTCCGGATCGGCTTCGACTTGCCAGGTCGGTCCGATGTCCCAGCTAAAGACGACCCGGGTCGGCGGCTCGAACGCGAGGATGCGTGCCCAGCGGCACTCGCTGCCGTCGGCACCTCGGTCGTAAATGTGCCCGCCGACCCTGGGCTCGAACACGGTCTCGGCGATCGGGACCTGAAGCAAGTTGTGCTCGCGTGGCTTGAAGTCGCCGAACCGCTCGGTGAACACGGTGAAGGCCTGTTCGATCGGCGCGTTGACGACAATCTGTCGGCGGACCACCGCCGTCGCTGCATGCGTCATGGAATTTCCTCAGTCTCTCCGACGATGTCTTGATAGCCGTCCAGCGCCCGCCGCCAGAACGTGTCGAGCTGGTCTCGCAGAGCGGCCAACCCGACCGGACTGAGCCGGTAGACACGGCGAGTTCCGATCGCCTGGTCAACGACTAGGCCCGCACCCTTGAGCACCTTGAGGTGCTGCGACACGGCTGGCCGACTGATGGGCAATTCGTCTGCCAACTCCCCCACGGCCCGGGGCCGCTCGGCTAGGCGATGGACGATGGCGAGCCTGCTGGGATCGCCCAACGCCTCCCAGCCGGGATGCACTCCGTAAGTCCCCACGAACGAAAGCTACGACTTACCGATGCGATCGTCAAGGCGAACCTCTGAACATCCCCGCCTGCGCCCCCAGCCATCCTGTCGGCCTTCGTCCGCACACCGTGGAACAGGTGAGGGCTGCCAGGACGGAGGTTGCCAGGGGGTCACCAGCCGTGGGTCGGCGGCGGGCGCCCGGGCTCCTTACGGTACGAAGACAGGGTGAGTGCCGCCAGCGTGATGCCCCTAGCCCTGTCCGCCACCGATTCGGTGAGCTGCCAGGGCAGCACCTCCTGTGAATTTCTCTACCGGATCACCAATTCCGCCTGGTTCGCCGAGGGCAGTTACTGGATCCTGCTCAAACCGCTTCGGGTGCTGTTGATCCTGGCACTGGCGATGGTGGCCCGCTGGGCGCTGCACCGGACGATCAACCGGTTGGTGCGGACGACCACCGACGGTGCGGTGCCGACGATGTTGCGGCCGCTGCGCGAGCGGGTGCCCAGCGCCGCAGCCGACCCGGGCGAGTTCGTACCCGAGCGACGACGGCAGCGGGCCGAGGCGATCGGGTCGGTGCTGCGCAGCCTCACCACCGCGTTCGTCTTCGGCATCGCGCTGCTGATGATCCTGCGCGAGTTCAGCTTCGACCTGGCTCCACTGCTGGCCAGCGCGGGGATCGCCGGCGTCGCGCTGGGCTTCGGTGCGCAGAGCCTGGTCAAGGACCTGATCGCCGGCCTCTTCATGCTGATCGAGGACCAGTACGGCGTGGGCGACAACGTCGACCTGGGCGAGGCGATGGGCGTGGTCGAGTCGGTCGGCCTGCGGGTCACCACCGTGCGCGACGGCCGCGGCGTGCTCTGGTACATCCGCAACGGCGAAATCATCCGGGTGGGCAACAAGAGCCAGGGCTGGGCCCTCGTGGTGGTGGACCTGCCGATCGGTTTCAACAGCACCGAGGAGGCCGTGGCGGTGCTACGGACCGCGGCCGCCTCGGTCGCGATGGACCCGGAGCTGTCGCCGGAGATCGTCGAGGCGCCCGAGGTGCTGGGTGTCGAGCAGGTGACGGTGGACGGCGCGGTCATCCGCACCGTGGTGAAGACGACCGCGGACGGGCAGTACGCGGTGGGCCGGGAGTTGCGTCGGCGTCTCGCGGAGGCCCTGGAGAATGCGGGAATCACCGCGCAGATCGCGGCTGGCCGCATCTATCCCGGTCTGTCGACCCGGCCACTTTCCGAAGGCGAGACTGGTCAGGGCGGCGCCACCTGACCCGGCCGAACACTGTCCTGCAATTCAGGGGTCGCGATCCGGCCGGCCCCTCGGGTATCGTCCGTTCGTTCAGTCGGGGAGGCGACGAACGACCCGTTCGACCTAGCCAGTTGTCAGACGATCGGGCAGAATCCGGAGCACGCGTTCCCACCAATGCGTGATCACATCCTCGCTGATCCGTAGATCTGACGAGAGCTTCCGGCCGTGCTGCCACGAGCGGCCAAGCCGGGGCCGATGGAGGCGACGGTGCCTAACGAGCGACCTTCCGCGGAAGGCCCCGCCACGTTTCGTGAAGTGTTCTCCCAGCGCGAGTTCCGGGCTGTGTTCGTGGCCGGTGCTCTCTCCTGGGTCGGCGACTATGTCGCGAAGGCCGCCGTCACCCTGCTGGTCTTTCAACAGACCCGGTCCGTCGCGCTCTCCGCGGCCGCCTTCGCGGTCAGCTTCCTGCCGTGGCTGCTCGGCGGTCCGGTGCTCGCCGCACTCGCGGAGCGGTACCCGTACCGACGGGTGATGGTGGCGTGCGACCTCATCCGAATGGCGCTGATGCTGCTCATCGCCATTCCCGGCCTGCCGTACCAGGCGGTGCTGGTGCTCATCTTCGCCGCCACGTTGGCCAACCCACCGAGCCAGGCGGCGAAGTCCGCGCTGATGCCGCAGTTGCTCACCGGGGACCAACTGGTGCTGGGGCTGTCGCTGAACAGCAGCATCGGACAGGCCGCCCAGGTCGTGGGGTACGCCCTCGGCGCCGCTGTCGCCGCGATCAACCCGGAGGTGGCGCTGGTGTTCAACGCGGCCACGTTCGGTCTCTCGGCGCTGCTGCTGCGTCTGGGTGTGCGCGACCGCCCGGCGGTGATGAGCCCGGCCCACCGCAGCCACCTGCTGCGGGAGACTCGCGAGGGGTTCGGCATCGTGTTCCGCACACCGGTGCTCCGGGCCATCGCGGTGCTGGTGTTCAGCGCGATGCTCTTCTCTATCGTTCCCGAGGGGCTGGCCGCGGCCTGGGCCCACGACGAGAGCCGCGGCGCCGTGAGCGCGGGCACCGCACAGGCAGCGATCATGGTGGCGAACCCGATCGGCTTCATCCTCGGTGGGTTGCTGGTGAGTCGCCTGTTCGGGCCGACTCGCCGGCTGAAGCTGATGCGGCCGCTCGCGGTGCTCGCCCCCTTGATGCTCGTACCGGTCCTCCTCGACCCCCCGCCGATGGTGGTCGCGCTGCTCGCCGCGCTCTGCGGGTTCGCGGTCGCCGGCATGATGCCGATGGCCAACGGGTTGTTCGTCCAGGCGCTGCCGAACGGGTTCCGGGCCCGCGCCTTCGGCGTGATGGCCACCGGTGTGCAGGTCATCCAGGGTTTCGCGGTGCTGATCACCGGGGTGCTCGCTGACCGGTTCCCCATCCCGATCGTGGTCGGCCTGTGGAGCGCAGCCGGGGTGGTGCTCATGGTGGTGTCCACGCTGCGCTGGCCGGACCGGCAGACGGTGGACGACGCGATCACTGCCGCCACGAGGGCCAACGCCGAGCCGCCTGAGGGCCCGGCCGGTGACCGCACTGGGGAAGGCACCGCCGACCCGCACAGCGGTGACGGCCACCGCCGGCACGCGGTCACCTGACCCGTCGAGCCGACGTCGCCACGAGCGGGCCGGGTGCCCGACATTCGGGGGCATCGACCCCGGCGTGATCCGACGCACGCCGGGCGGGTCGGTTCGGCAGGGGGCGCACCTGGCAGGATGGAACGGTGACTTCCGCAGGTGAATCCGACCGTCCCGGTGCGTCGATGACCCTCTTCGAAGCGGTCGGCGGCGAACCCACCTTCCGTAAGCTGGTCGACGAGTTCTACGCCGGTGTCGCCACCGATCCCCTGCTGCGCCCCATGTACCCGGAGGAGGACCTGGGCCCGGCCGCAGACCGGATGACCCTGTTCCTGATGCAGTACTGGGGCGGGCCGAACACGTACTCCGCCCAGCGCGGGCACCCACGGCTGCGGATGCGGCACGCGCCGTTTCGGATCGGCGCGGCCGAACGGGACGCCTGGCTGCGGAACATGCGTCGTGCCGTGGATCGGCTCGACCTTGAACCGGAGATCGCCGGCACACTCTGGGACTACCTGGAGCGGGCCGCGTACTTCATGGTCAACGTCGAGGACGACCCGGCCAACGGCGGCTGACCGGCCCGGTCAGCCGCACCGTCAGAGCAGCGCGCCCTCGTCGTGCAGCCAGTCCACGAAGCTGGTGGCGACCGCCGCGCCGCAGTCGAGCATCTCGACCAACAGCGCGTCGTGGGTGCCGGCGCCGAGTGGCACCTGAAGCTCGGCGTAGATCGGCAACTGGCCGCGCTCGGTCGGGTCACCGATGTACGCCTTGCAGAAGCGGCGGGTGTGGTTCCACTCGTTGACCACCCGGTACGCCCGGTCGGCCCAGTCCGGCGGGACCGTGGCGTGCGGACGTGCCCGCATGACCAGGATCTCGTCCTCGGGGCCTTCGAGGGTGACCAGCACGGCGTGCCGCTCCCACATCGCCAGCAGGTTGCCGTCGCCATCGGCCAGATAGCGCACGTCGAGTAGATCGAGTGCGTCACAGACCCGGCCCAGACTCACCGCCTCGACGGTGGCGGGCATCTCGGTCAGCACTGGCCGCTCGTTGGACGGGCAGTCGTCCCCCGGCTGGCGAGGGCTGGGCGGCCCGATCCGGACCGCACTGTCGACTGTGATCCCGCTTCGGGTTTCCGGATCGCCGCCGTCGGCGGGACCAGGGCGCCATGACCACCACGGCATCGCTCGCGCACCTCACTCCCCAGCGGATCCAGCCGCCTACGGTGCGTTGGATCCGAGGATGGACGGTACCCGGACAGCCGGGTTGAAGCACCCCCCCAACGACCGCCCATGACCAGAAGAATGAGCCGGGGTCATCCGTTCGGACGAGTGTTCAGGGGTGTCACGGCAAGATCCGTGGCCTTCTGCAACCAAGCCGCTCCGTGCGGTCCCACCAGGCCGACCCAACGACCGGCCACCCGCACCTGAACGGTGTTCCCGCCCTCGCCGGCCGGCGAACCGTCGGCGGCGCCGAGGAAGCCCATCCGGACCACCCCCTGCACCAGCCGCTGCGGCACCTCGACCGGCGCGGCGGGCGGCCCGTCCGGGGTGATCAGCACCGCCACGTGGTCGAGCAACGCGTCACGCAGGGCCCGCTGGCCCACGGCACGGCCGGCGACGCCCTCCTCGCTCGCCGTCCGCAGGGTGCCCGCCGCCGCGTCCGCGATCCGTCGCAACTCGGCGACGGGCAACGCCTCCACCTGACGGCTCCGCGTCGGCGGCAACGGCCACCGCCACTGGGCGTCCCGCCGGGCCGGCAGGGCAGCGCCGCCGTGCTCCAGCTCGGCGAGCAGCTCCGCAGCGGCCACCGTGACGTCCTCGGCGGCACCGTCGGCCGGCCCACCGGCAACCGTGCGGACCACCAGAACCTGCCACGGCAGCCGGGCCCACAGCGCGACCCGGCCGGGTGCGCCGGCCGGCCGCAGCCGGACCGGCGCGGCCGGGTCCAACCGGACCAGCCGGGCCAGGAAGGCACCCGCGTCGGCCACCCCGGCAACACCGTGGGTGGACGCCGACGCCGCCACCCGGCCCGGCTCAGCGGTGCCCGGCCGGGTCACCCCACACCGCCCTGCGGCGCGTACGTGAGCAGGAAGTCCCGTTCCTCGGTGGTGATCCGCCGGGGCACCTGGCGGGTCAGGTCGAACGGCACCAGCACGGAGCGGGCCCGGCTGGCCAACACCTCGCCGTCGTACAGCTCGTAGGCGACCGTGAACCGGGAAGCCCGGATCTCCTCCACCCACAGCTCGATCCGTACGGTGGGTGCCGCCTCCGCGGTGGCCCGGCCGAGCGCGTAGTCGACCGGGCGCAGGTAGTCGACCTCGTGCCGGCGGATCACCACCCCGTCGGCGAACGACCCGACCCCCCAGGCCCGGCCGCCGGCGAACATCAACGCGACCCGCGCCTCCTCGTACAGGGTGAGGAAGCGCGAGTTGTTGACGTGGCCGTACGCGTCCAGGTCGGACCAGCGCAGGGTGCAGTGGTAGATGAAGCGATCAGACACCGTCTCGGCCGGTCAGTCGCGGGTCAGCTTGCGGTAGGTCACCCGATGCGGCCGGGCGGCCTCAGCGCCGAGGCGGTCGATCTTGTTCTTCTCGTACGCCTCGAAGTTGCCCTCGAACCAGAACCACTTGGCCGGGTCCTGGTCGTCGCCCTCCCAGGCCAGGATGTGCGTGGCGACGCGGTCCAGGAACATCCGGTCGTGCGAGATGACCACGGCGCAACCGGGGAACTCCAGCAGCGCGTTCTCCAGGCTGGACAGCGTCTCCACGTCCAGGTCGTTCGTCGGCTCGTCGAGCAGGATGACGTTGCCACCGATCTTCAGGGTCAGCGCCAGGTTGAGCCGGTTGCGCTCGCCGCCGGAGAGCACCTTCGTCGGCTTCTGCTGGTCCGGGCCCTTGAAGCCGAACGCGGCGATGTACGCCCGCGACGGCATCTCGACCTTGCCCACCATCAGGTAGTCCAGTCCGTCGGAGACGACCTCCCAGACGGTCTTGTCGCCGTTGAGGCCCTCCCGGTTCTGGTCGACGTACGACAGCGAGACCGTCTCGCCGACCCGGACCGACCCGCTGGTCGGCTGCTCCAGCCCGACGATGGTCTTGAACAGCGTGGTCTTGCCGACGCCGTTGGGGCCGATGATGCCGACGATGCCGTTGCGCGGCAGCGAGAACGACAGGTTGTCGATCAGCAGCCGGTCACCGAAGCCCTTGCTGAGGTTCTGTGCCTCGATCACCGTGCTGCCCAGCCGCGGGCCCGGCGGGATCTGGATCTCCTCGAAGTCCAGTTTGCGGGTCTTCTCCGCCTCGCTGGCCATCTCGTCGTACCGGTCCAGGCGGGCCTTGGACTTGGTCTGCCGGGCCTTGGCGTTGGAGCGGACCCAGTCCAACTCCTCGGTGAGGCGCTTCTTCATCTTGGCGTCGCGGCGGCCCTCGACGGCCAGCCGGGCGGCCTTCTTCTCCAGGTAGGTGGAGTAGTTGCCCTCGTACCCGATCGCCCGGCCGCGGTCCAACTCCAGGATCCAGCCGGCCACGTTGTCGAGGAAGTACCGGTCGTGGGTGATCGCCATGACGGTGCCGGCGTACTTCGCCAGGTGCTGCTCCAGCCAGGAGACGCTCTCCGCGTCCAGGTGGTTGGTGGGCTCGTCGAGCAGCAGCAGGTCGGGCGCCTCCAGCAGCAGCTTGCAGAGCGCGACCCGGCGACGCTCTCCACCGGAGAGCTGGGTCACGTCGGCGTCCGGCGGCGGGCAGCGCAGCGCGTCCATCGCCAGTTCGAGCTTGGAGTCGACGTCCCAGGCGTCGAGGTGGTCGAGCTCTTCCTGGAGCTTGCCCATCTCCTCCATCAACTCGTCGGAGTAGTCGGTCGCCATCTGCTCGGCGATCTTGTTGAACCGCTCCAGCTTGGCCTTGGTCTCGGCGACCGCCTCCTCGACGTTGCCGAGCACGGTCTTGGCCTCGTTGAGCGGGGGCTCCTGGGCGAGCATGCCGACGGTGTAGCCGGGCATGAGTCGGGCCTCGCCGTTGCTCGGCTTGTCCAGCCCTGCCATGATCTTGAGGAGGCTGGACTTACCGGCACCGTTGGGGCCGAGCACACCGATCTTGGCCCCCGGCAGGAAGCTCAACGTGACGTTGTCGAGCACGACCTTGTCGCCGTGCGCCTTGCGCGCCTTTTCCAGGACGTAGATGTACTGGGCCACGGTGCGGGCTACCTCCGTCGGTTGCTGTCGCATGATCGGCGGCGCGGCGCGGGCTCGGACCTCCACCCGCCGCCGCCGGCCGGGAAGCCGGCCGCGCGCACGCCACCGTCAATCCTGACAGGTACGGCGCGCTTCGCCCACATCACCCCGCCCCAGGAGTACGCGGACACGCCGCGTCGCCCCACCCTGGTGTCACCATCGACCCCTCGGCCCGGCACGGCTGTTGACAAGATCACCTTTAGGATTCGGGCAAACAGACGCGGGTAGGAGACTCCGGCACGGGGCACCAGACGCCGCAGCTACGCTCAGTACGCTCATCGCGGTGGACCCGTCAGCACCCGGAGGTGGCCGATCGTGACCGTCCGTAGCTCCTTTGTCGTAGTGGCGAACCGTCTGCCGGTCGACGAGGTGAGCACACCCGAGGGCCGGCAGTGGCGACGCAGCCCTGGCGGGCTGGTCACCGCGCTGCATCCCGTACTCGCCGAACACAAGGGCACCTGGGTCGGCTGGGCCGGTGGCACCGGCGCGGCCCCCGAGCCGTTCGACCTGGAGGGGATCCGGCTGCACCCGGTCCCGCTCAGCGCCGAAGAGCTGGAGCGCTACTACGAGGGCCAGTCCAACGCGACGATCTGGCCGCTCTACCACGACGCGGTGGAGACGCCTGCCTACAAGCGCCGATGGCGGGAGGCGTACCGCCTGGTCAACGCCCGGTTCGCGGAGGCCGCTGCCGACGTGGCGGCCGAGGGCGCGACGGTCTGGGTGCAGGACTACCAGCTCCAGTTGGTGCCGGCGATGCTCCGCGAGCTCCGCCCGGACCTGCGGATCGGGTTCTTCCTGCACATCCCGTTCCCGCCGATCGAGCTGTTCATGCAGATGCCGTTCCGCACCGAGATCCTGCGCGGTCTGCTCGGCGCCGACCTGGTCGGCTTCCAGCAGCGGCTGGCCGCGCAGAACTTCGTCCGGCTGGCCCGGCACCTGCTCGGGCTGCGCTACGAGGGGCAGATGATCCAGGTCGACGGTCGGCAGGTGAAGGCGGGCGCCTTCCCCATCTCGATCGACACCCAGGAGATGGAGCGGATGGCCGCCGACCCGGCGATCCAGGCCCGGGCCAAGCAGATTCGGGCTGAGCTGGGCGACCCGAAGACGATAATCCTGGGCGTGGACCGACTGGATTACACCAAGGGCATCGAGTTGCGGCTCAAGGCCTTCCGGGAGCTGCTGGCTGACGGAAAGTTGACAGTTCCCGACGCGGTCATGGTTCAGGTCGCCACACCCAGCCGTGAGCGCGTGGAGCACTACCAGGCACTACGGGTCAAGGTGGAGCGCGAGGTCGGTCGGATCAACGGCGAGTTCGGCCGGGTCGGCGTGCCGGCGGTCCATTACCTCCATCAGTCGTACAGTCGCAGTGAGCTGGCCGCGATGTACGTTGCTGCCGACGTGATGATGGTGACCCCGCTGCGAGACGGAATGAACCTCGTGGCAAAGGAATACGTAGCATCACGTGCCGACCAGGGTGGCGCACTCGTACTCAGTGAGTTCGCCGGTGCCGCCACCGAGCTTCGCCAGGCATTTTTGTGTAACCCGCACGACCCGGACGCGGTCAAGGACGCCCTCCTCCGGGCAGTGCACGTGGAGAAAACCGAGGCACGCCGCCGGATGCGGACAATGCAACGTCACCTGCGTACCCACGACGTGGGCCACTGGGCCAAGTCTTTCCTCTCGGAGCTCGGAGTTCCCGAGGCGGAGGCCGAGTGAACACGTCCGTCAACGATGGGGCGGCAATCGCCACCGGGGTCATGGACCCTGAGTTGCGCTCCGCCATCGGCCGGATCGCCCGGGTCCCCCAGCTCCTGGTCGCCTGCGACTACGACGGCACGCTCGCGCCGATCGTGGAGGATCCGAGCACGGCCGTCCCGCTGCCCGAGTCGGTGGCCGCGGTCCGCGCGCTCGCCGCGCTGCCACAGACCACCGTGGCGGTGGTTTCCGGTCGGGCGCTGCGCGACCTGGCCGCACTCTCCCGGCTGCCCAGCGAGGTGCACCTGGTCGGCAGCCACGGCTCCGAGTTCGACATCGGCTTCGTCGAGCGGCTCTCCCCCGAGCTGGTCGCGGTCCGCACCCAGGTCCGCAACGCGCTGCGGGAGATCGCCGCCGAGCATCCGGGCATCCGGCTGGAACGCAAACCGGCCAGCGTCGCCATGCACACCCGGGGAATCGACCCGCAGGTGGCGGCCTCGGCCATCGAGGCGGTGCTCAACGGTCCGGCCACCTTCGACGGCGTAACGGTGACCCAGGGCAAGGAGGTCATCGAACTCTCCGTGGTGGCCACCCACAAGGGCACGGCTGTCGACCAACTCCGGACCCAGCTCGCCGCCAGCGCGGTGCTGTTCATCGGCGACGACATCACCGACGAGAACGCCTTCGGCAACCTGCACGGCCCCGACCTCGGCATCAAGATCGGCCCCGGCGACACCCAGGCCAACTACCGGGTGGCCGACCCGTTGGAGGCCGCGCGGGCACTGGCGCTGCTGCTGGAGACCCGGCGGCACTGGCTGTTCGGCGAGCGGGCGGTGCCGATCGAACGGCACTCCATGCTGGCCAACGGTCGTACCGTCGCTCTGCTCACCCCCGAGGCCAAGGTGAGCTGGCTCTGCCACCCCAAGCCGGATTCGGCGGCGATCTTCGCTGACCTGGTCGGTGGCAGCCCGGCCGGCCACTTCAGCATCATCCCGGAACGCGGCGGCATCCCGTTGGGCCAGCGCTACCGCTCCGGCACGATGACCGTGGAGACGCGCTGGTCCGGGCTCACCGTCACCGACTGGCTGGACAAGCCGGCCCGGGAGACCACCCCGGACGGCCCGGCCGTCGTCACCGGTGACTCGACACTGGTCCGGGTGCTGACCGGCGGCGGCAAGGCCAAGGTGGAATTCGCCCCGAGGCCGGAGTTCGGCCAGGTGGCCGTCCAGTTGCAGCCGCTCGGCGACGGCCTGCTGGTGCTCGGCTCCAACGAGCCGGTCGCGCTCTACTCCCCCGGCGTGCAGTGGGAGGTCGGCAACGACGGCGGGTACGAGACCGCCAAGGCGGTCGTCGACCTCTCCGCCGCCGGCGGGCAGGTCGTGCTGGAACTGCGCTTCGGCACGCACAGCCTGGAGCACCACCGGGTGCCGATCCACGAGCGGCAGGCCGCCGCCGAGCAGCCGTGGAAGGACTGGGTGGCCTCGCTGCGGCTGCCGTCCACCGCCCGTGACCTGGTCGCGCGCAGCGCCCTCACCCTGCGCGGGCTCTGCCACGAAGCGACCGGCTCGATCCTGGCGGCGGCGACCACCTCGCTCCCCGAGGAGTTGGGCGGCGTCCGCAACTGGGACTACCGCTACTGCTGGCTACGCGACGCCGCGCTGACCGCCCGTGCGCTCGTCGACCTGGGCTCCGTCGAGGAGGCCGAGGCGCTGCTGCGCTGGGTGGACGGCTGCATCGAGCGCACCGGCGGGCACCCGGAGCGCCTGCACCCGCTCTACACCATCGACGGCTACGAGCTGGGCGCCGAGGCGGTGATCGACACGCTGCCCGGGTACGCCGGCTCCCGGCCGGTCCGGGTCGGCAACCTCGCCAACCACCAGTTGCAGCTGGACGTCTTCGGCCCGATCGCCGACCTGATCGCGGCCGTCGCCGACGCCCGCGGCTCGGTCCGCGACGACGAGTGGCGGGTCCTGGAGAACATGGTCGAGGCGGTCCGCCGCCGTTGGCACGAGCCCGACCACGGCATCTGGGAGGCCCGACTGCCACCCCGGCACCACGTCTTCTCCAAGGTGATGTGCTGGATGACAGTCGACCGCGCACTGCACGTGATGCGCGAGCACGGTGGCGAGGACCGGCCCGAGTGGAAGGACCTGCGCGACCGGATCGGCGCCAACGTGCTGGAGCACGGCTGGCACTCGGACGTCGAGGCGTACAGCGTCGCGTACGGGGACGAGGACATGGACGCCTCGTCGCTCTGGATCGGCCTCTCCGGCCTGCTCCCGGGCGACGACCCGCGCTTCCTCTCCACCGTCCTGCGGATCGAGGCGGACCTGCGCAGCGGCCCGGTCGTCTACCGCTACCACTGGGACGACGGCCTGCCCGGCCGTGAGGGCGGCTTCCACATCTGCACGGCGTGGTTGATCGAGGCGTACCTGCGCACCGGCCGCCGCACCGATGCCGAGGAACTGTTCGCGCAGATGGTGCTGACCGCCGGCCCGACCGGGCTGCTCCCCGAGCAGTACGACCCGCTCGCCGAGCGCGGCCTGGGCAACCACCCGCAGGCGTACAGCCACCTCGGGCTGATCCGCTGCGCACTGCTGCTGGACAACATGCTCAAGCAGTAGCCGACAGCACGTACGACAGGGCCGGAGCGCTGCCGCTCCGGCCCTGTCGTCTGTCCGCCCGCCCGGGGCCCCTGCACCGGCCGCCTGCACCGGCCGCAGCTGGCACCGGCGCCCCTTGCACCGGCCGCAGCTGGCAATCTTGGACACTTTCCGTTACGCGCTAACGGAAAGTGTCCAAGATCTACGGCTGACTGTGCCGTTCATCGGCTCTCAGACGTCGAGCGTGTTCACCACGTCGCCCAGCACGACTACCGCGGGCGGGCGGAGGTCGGCGGCGAGCGCGTCGGCGGCGACCGCGCCGAGGGTGGACCGCAGCACCCGCTGGGTGCCCGTGGTGGCCTCCTGGACGACGGCGGCCGGGGTCTGCGGCGACCGGCCGTGCGCGATCAGGGTGGCCGTGATGGCGGCGAGGTTCTTCAACCCCATCAGGACCACCAGGGTGCCGCGGAGGCCGGCGAGGGCGTCCCAGCGCACCAGCGAGGCCGGCGAGTCGGGTGCCAGGTGCCCGGAGACCACTGTGAACTCGTGCGCCACCCCCCGGTGGGTGACCGGGATGCCGGCCGCAGCGGGGGCGGCGATCGAGCTGGTCACCCCCGGCACCACGGTGACCGGCACACCGGCCGCCGCGCAGGCCAGCAACTCCTCACCGCCGCGGCCAAAGACGTACGGGTCACCGCCCTTGAGCCGGACCACGACCGCACCGGCCAGGGCACGGTCGACCAGGATCTGGTTGATCTCCTCCTGGGCCCGAGACGGGCCGTAGGGGATCTTCGAGGCGTCCACCAGCTCGACGTCCGGGCGCAGCTCGTCCAGGAGCAGGCCGGGCACCAGCCGGTCGGCGACGACCACGTCGGCCTCGGTGAGCAGCCGCCAGCCCTTCACGGTGATCAGCTCCGGGTCTCCCGGCCCCGCCCCGACCAGCGCCACCCGTCCGGTCCGCCGCCCGCCGGCCATCGCGGTCGTGCCGGTCGACGCGGCAGTCCCGGTCGTCACGGTCGTGCCGGTCGGAGCAGCAGTCCCGGTCCACGCGGCAGTCCCGGTCGTCGCGGTCGGGCCGGTCGATGCGGTCGGCCCGGTCGAGGCGTCGGGCCGGCGGTGCGTCGGCACGGTTCCGTCCGGGGCCAGGCGGACCGCGAGCAGGTCGCGGATCGCATCGCGGACGGTCATCGCGCGGCGGGGGTCGCCGCCGCCGAGCACCGCCACGGTGACCGGGCCGTGCCGGGTCACCGCCGGGGTCCAGGCGGTGGCGGCCGTCCGGTCGTCGGCCCGGACGCAGAAGATCCGCCGCTCGGCGGCGACGGCGCTGACCGAAGCCGCCGCCATCGGGTCGTCGATCGCCACCTGGACCAGCCACGCGCCGTCCAGGTCCTCGGGCACGAACCAGCGCGCAACCCAGTGCAGCCGGCCCGCGTCAACCCGGGCGCGCAGGGCCGGGGTCAGCTCCGGGGCCACCAGCAGGACGTCCGCACCGGCGTCCAGCAACGCGGGCACACGCCGGGTGGCGACCGCGCCGCCACCCACGACGACCACTCGCCGCCCGTCGAGCCGCAGACCGAGGGGGTACGGATTGGAGGTCACGCCGCACCACCAGGGCGCGCGGCTCGTTCGGTGCGCGTGGTCACTTCTCGGACACCCCGGCGGAGTCGAAGGTGGCCACCTCGTGCAGCACCCGGACCGCGCCGGTGACCACCGGCAACGCCAGCAGCGCGCCGGTGCCCTCACCGAGGCGCAGCCCCAGGTCGATCAGCGGGTCGAGGCCGAGGTGGCGCAGTGCCACCGTGGCACCGGGCTCGGCCGAGCGGTGACCGGCGACCATGGCGTCGACCGCCGCCGGGGCGAACGCGGCGGCGGCGAGCGCGGCCGAGACCGCGATCACGCCGTCCAGCAGCACCGGCGTACGGCGGGCCGCGGCCCCCAGGATCAGCCCGGCCAGGGCGGCGTGCTCCAGGCCGCCGACGGCGGCCAGCACCCCCAGCGGGTCGGCCGGGTCGGGGGTGTGCCGGGCCAGCGCGGCCCGCACCACTGCCACCTTGTGCGCGTACGTCGGGTCGTCGACCCCGGTGCCCCGGCCGGTGGCGTCGAGCGGATCGGCGCCGGTGAACGCGGCGATCAGCATGGCTGCCGGGGTGGTGTTGCCGATGCCCATGTCCCCGGTGAGCAGGATCCCGGCGCCGGCGTCGATCAGCTCGTCGGCGATCCGGATGCCGGTCTGCACCGCCGCCAGCGCCTCGTCCCGGGTGAGCGCGGCGGTCACCGCGAGGTCGCGGGTGCCCCGGCGAACCGACGCGACGACCAGCCGGGGCACGGTCGGGTCGAGCACGGCCGGGCCAGGGACCGCCGGGTCGAGCACAGCAGCGTCGGACACAGCCGCATCGGACACGGCCGGGTCGGACACGGCCGCATCGGGCACACCCGGGTCGACGGGCAGCGGGGTGGCCACGCCGACGTCGACCACGGTGACCGATGCGCCGGCCTGTCGGGCGAACGCGTTGACCACCGCCCCGCCGGCCAGGAAGTTGCCGATCATCTGCGCGGTGACCTCCTGCGGCCAGGGGCTCACCCCCTGGGCGTGCACGCCGTGGTCGCCGGCGAAGATCGCCACTGCGGCCGGCTCGGGCAGCGGTGGTGGGCAGGCCCCGGCCAGGCCGGCGAGGCGTACCGAAAGCTCCTCCAGCGCGCCCAGCGAGCCCGCCGGCTTGGTCAGCCGGCCGTGCAGCTCCCGGGCGGCGGCCATGGCCGTCTCGTCCGCCGGGCGGATCGCCGCGATCGTGGTCTCCAGCATCATGCCTCCATGGTCTCGCGCAGCACCTCGATGAACGCATCGGTGGTGTTTCGGTCGCGTACCGCCACCCGCAGCCAGTCCGGGCCGAGCCCGGGGAAGGTGTCGCCTCGGCGCACCGCCCAGCCGCGCTCACGCAGTGCGGCCCGGATCGCTGTCGCGCCCGGCAGGTGCAGCAGCACGAACGCGCTGGCGGGAGTGCCGACGACGCGTACACCGGGCAGGTCGGTGAGGCGCGCGACCAGGTGGTCGCGGTCGGCGGCGAGGTCGGCGGCGATCGCGCGTTCGGCCTGGACCGCGACGGCGCTGGCGCAGGCCGACGCGGCCGCCAGCGCGGGCGTGGAGACGGCCCAGAGCGGCTGGACGGCGGCCAGCCGGGACAGCAGCTCCGCAGCGCCGAGCAGGTAGCCGATCCGGAGGCCGGCCAGGCCCCACGTCTTGGTGAGGCTGCGCACCACGAGCAGTCCGGGCAGGTCGCGGCGTTCGGCCAGCGACTCCGGTTCGCCGGGGTGCCCGGGGGCGATCGTGGTGTCGGCGAATGCCTCGTCGACCACCAGCACCCGGCCGGGGCGGGCCAGCGCGGCCACCGTCTGGGCGGGGTGCAGCACCGAGGTCGGGTTCGTCGGGTTGCCGATCATCACGAGGTCGGCGTCGGCGGGCACCCGGGACGGGTCGAGTCGGAAGTCGTCGGCGGCGTCGAGCAGCACCCGCTCGACCGGGTGCCCGGCGGCCCGCAGCGCCGCCTCCGGCTCGGTGAACTGGGGGTGCACCACCACGGGGCGGCGAACGCCGCGCAGCGCCTGGGCGATCAGCACGAAGCCCTCGGCGGCGCCCGCGGTGAGCAGCACCTCGTTCGGGTGACGGCGGTGTCGGGCGGCGACCGCCGCCCGGGCCGGCGCCGGGTCCGGATAACGCGCCAGCTCGGTGAGGGTCGCGGCGATCGGGTTGGCAAGCCAGGCGGGAGGCGGCCCGCGCCGGACGTTGACGGCGAGGTCGATCAGACCGGCGGTGGCCTCCGCGTCCCCGTGGTGCGCGAGGTCCGGCTCGGCCCCGGTGGGTGGGGCGACCGTGCTCGACTGATCAGACATGTCCGCGATCCTGCCGGGAAGGTGGCCGGTGGGACAGCCGATCTCGGCGTAAGCCGCGTCACCACTCGCCGGTTTAAGAGTTCTTCTCATGTACGAATCGGAAATGTCATAACTTGACCAGGTGAGCAATCGACCCCTTGCTGCCGCTGGTCGTCTCGTCCCTCTCCTCCGCGCCGGTCTCATCGCCGGAATCGTGATCGCTGCCGCCGCGTACCCACTGGTCGCCCTCACCGGGATCGGCGCCAAGGCCACCGCGCACGCCGTGGACCAGAAGACCCGGGTGCTGAAGACCGCCCTGCCCGCCGAGACCTCGTACCTCTACGCCCCCGACGGCAAGACCGTGCTGACCATGTTCTACGAGGAGTACCGGCAGTACACCAAGCTGTCGGACATGTCGCCGAACATCCAGCAGGCGATCATCGCGGCCGAGGACTCCCGCTTCTACCAGCACCACGGCGTCGACCCGAAGGGCGTCGCCCGGGCCTTCGTCTCCAACGCCCGCTCCGGCGGCTCCCAGGGCGCCTCGACGCTGACCATGCAGTACGTCCGGATGGCCCTGCGGGACAGCGCGACCACTCCCAAGCAGGTCCAGGAAGCCACCCAGCAGACCAGCCTGCGCAAGGTCAAGGAGATGCGGATGGCGCTGGACCTGGAGAAGGAGTTGAGCAAGGAACAGATCATGGAGCGCTACCTGAACTCCGCGTACTTCGGGCACCGGGCGTACGGCATCTACGCGGCCAGCGAGATCTTCTTCTCCAAGACCCCCAAGGACCTCACCCCGGTCGAGGCCGCCACCCTCGCCGGACTGGTCAAGTCCCCGTCCGAGTACGACCCGGCCGACTCCGACCAGAAGGAGGCCACCGGGCGGCGCAACTACGTGCTGGACCGGATGAGCCAACTCGGCTACCTCTCCCCCGACTCGGCCGCCGCCGCCAAGTCCGAGCCGATCCGGCTCAAGCTGACCACCCCACCGCACGACTGCGCCGCGGTGTCGGAGAAGTACAACAGCTGGGGCTTCGCCTGCGACTACCTGAAGAACTGGTGGAGCGCGCAGCCCGCGTTCGGAGCGAACCGGCTGGAACGGATGGACAACCTGCGCCGGGGCGGCTACCGAATCGTGCTCAGCCTCGACCCGAAGATCCAGGAGGCGGCGGAGAACAGCGTCGGCGCCAAGAACGCCACCGGCAGCCCGTTCGCCAACGGCATCGTGGTCTCCGAGCCGGGCACCGGACGGGTGAAGGCCATGGCGGTGAACCGGACGTACTCGCTGGACCTGGCCGAGAATCCGCAGAGCTCCAACCCCGAGGCCGGGCCGAAGGTGAAGGCAAACTATCCGAACACGGTGGCGCCGCTGCTCGGCGGCGGTGACCTGGCCGGCTACCAGGCCGGGTCGACGTTCAAGATGTTCCCGATGCTGGCCGCGCTGGACTCCGGGATGACCCTCTCCACCTCGTTCAACGCGCCCTACCGCTACAAGTCGTCCGTGTACGACGGCTGGGCGCCCTCCAACGCCAGCGCAGCAATGACCGGCCAACAGACCATGTGGTCCGGCTTCGGCAAATCGGTAAACACGTACTTCGTGTGGCTGGAGGAGAAGGTCGGCGCGGACCGGGCGGTCCGACTGGCCGAACAGCTCGGGCTGCGCTGGCGCACCGACGTCGACCGGGAACAGGCGTCCCCGACCAAGGCGAAGAAGTGGGGCGCGTTCACCCTGGGCGTCTCCGACGCCACCCCACTGGAGATGGCGAACGCCTACGCCGCCATCGCCGCCGACGGCCGCTACTGCGAGGCCATCCCGGTGCAAGCGATCATGAACCGGGACGGCACTCCCGCCACGTACGCCACCCCGGGCGGCCTGCACCGCGAAGTGGCCAAGCCACGGTGCCGGCAGGTCGTGAGCGCGGACGCCGCGCGGGCAGCCACCGACGCGGCCCGCTGCCCCACCGGAGACACCCCGGCGCGCGGCAGCTGCGGCGGCTGGTCCACCGCCGACAGCGTGCGGGGCACCGTCGGACGCCCGGTGGCCGGCAAGACCGGTACGACCGACAGCACCAGGTCGGCCTGGTTCGTGGGCTACACCCCGGAGTTGGCGGCGGCGAGCTTCATCTCCGACCCCGACAATCCGTTCAACGCGGTCGGTGACGGGCAGTCCCAGATCCCCATCGCCGCGGTTTCGGAGACCCTGCGCGACGGCCTGAAGGGCACTCCAACCCGCCAGTTCACCCCACCATCGGACGCCATCGTCGGCTGACCGGCGCGAGCGCAACGCAGCTCAGGCCAATGCCAGCGCCAGCGCGGCGCAGGTCAGCTCAGCGCAGGTCGGCGGCGACGAACGACCACAGCTCCAGATCGACCCGGCCGCCGCTGACGAACCCGGCGTTACGCAGCAGACCCTCGTAGCTGAAGCCGGCCTTCTCGGCGACCCGGCGCGAGGCCAGGTTGCCGGGCGCCACCCGCAGCTCGACCCGTTGGAAGCCGTGCTCCAGGATCAGCGCGATGGCCACCGCGTCGACCGCCTCGGCGGCGAGACCGAAGCCCCGCGCGGGTGCCGCCATCGCATAGGAGATCTCGGTGAGGCGGGCGCCCCAGTCGGTGCGCCGGGTCCACAGCGAGCCCACCACCTGGTCGTCCTCACGCCGGACCACCGCATAGTGGTCGCCCTCCCCGCTGTCGCGCCGCTGCCTGGCCAGATCGGTGCACCAGGCCAACCCGTCGATCGGGCCGGAGTCGTCGGGCAGCGGCAGCCAACGCCGGGTCAGCTTGTCGGCGAAGATCTCCCCGGCCGCCGCCGCGTCGGCCGCCGCGAGCTGGCGCACCTCGGTCCGCGGGGTGGAGACGGTCAACGCCGGGAACCGGCGCACCGCCACCTGACCGATCACACCGACACCCCGCCTGGCTGAGCGGGCACCACCTCGCTCGTCGGGTCGGCCGCCGCCGCGGCGACCAACCGGGTGGCCGTCGCCGGATGGCCGGCCCAGTGCAGGGTGAGCTGCGAGGCGTGCACGTTGCGCCAGACGAAGCCCTCCGGTGCGCCGCCGTCCCAGCTCCAGGCCGGCCGCTGACCGGCGCGGGGGGTGAGCACCGCACGGTGCGCCTTGTGCCCGACCAGCACGGTGCCGGTGGCGGCGACCACACTGTCGGTCTGGGCGGTCGCCTCCCGGTAGCCGGCCACCACCCCCTCCCGGCTGACCCCGACCGCGTCCAGGACACCGCACATCGGCAGCCCGTCCAGCTCCCGAGCCAGCCACAGCAGGCCGGCGCCCTCGGCGATCACCGGACGCCCGGTGCGCGCCAACTCGGCCACCGCGATGCAGAGCCGCCGGTTGGCCGACAACTGCTCGGCGTACGCCTCGGGCAGCGCGCCACCGACGACCAGCGCGCGGGTGCCGACCGGCAGGGCCTCGTCGCGCAGCGGGTCGACGACGACGACCTCGGCTCCGGCGGCCCGGAGCAACTCCACCGTCTCCGGGTGGCTGAAGCTGCCGCCCGGCCCACCGGCCACCGCCACCAGCGGACGGTTCGCCGGGAGTGTGAACGCGCCAAGCGCCTCCTCGGGAGACCAGGCGGGCGCCGGCAGCGGCGGAGCGGAGCGGGCCAACCCGAGCAGCCGTTCCAGGTCGACCGTGGCGGCGACCGCCTCGCCCAACCGGCGGACCGCCCGGACGGCATCGGCCGAATTGTCGACCACCGGCGCCACACCGTGCCGCCGCGACGGCAGCACCGCCGGCAGGTCCTGGCGACGCAGCGCGCCGTAGACCGGCACTCCCACGTCGTCCAACGCCTCGCGCAGCATCCCCTCGTGACGCGACGACGCCACCCGGTTGAGGATCACCCCGCCGAGCCACAACTGCTCGTCGTACGAGCGGAAACCGTGCACCAGGGCCGCCACCGACTGACCCATCGCGGCCACGTCGACAACGAGCACCACCGGGCTGCGCAGCGCGGCGGCCGCGGCGGCGGTGGACTCCTCCTCGGGACGGCCACCGACCGAGTCGTACAGCCCCATGCTGCCCTGCACCACGGCGAGCCCGGCACCGGCGGCACCATGCGCCACCAGCGGGGCGAGCCGGTCGACGCCGACCAGCCGGGGGTCGATCACCCGACCCGGCCGACCGGAGGCGAGACCGAGGTAGGCGGCGTCGACGTGGTCGGGCCCGAGCTTGAACCCGGCGACGTCGACCCCTCGCTCGGCCAGGGCGGCGAGCAGCCCGATCGCCAGCGCGTTCTTACCGTGCCCGGAGGACGGCGCGCTGAGCACCAGGCGCGGCACGACGGTCATCATCGACTCCTCGCGAGCGGTGGCGGGTACGCGACAGGACGACCGAGGCCGATCCGTCGGCGTGACGATACCCGCCCGGCCGCGGGCGCGAGCACCGCCAACCGGGGCAGCCGGCCCCGCCCTGGCAGGGCCCACCGGCGACGGGCCCGGCCCGGTCCGGCCCGTCCAGGTCAGTGGCGCCGGTCATACGAGTAGCCTCGGTGCCGTGTACCGGTTCCTGCTGAGCCCACGCTGGCTGGGCGCTCTCGCGCTGACCATGGTCGCCGCCGCCGTCATGGTGTTCCTCGGCGACTGGCAGCTGGACCGCTACCGGGGGCGCACCGAGGTCAATGAGCGGATCGACGCGGGCCAGCGGATGGCTCCCGCGCAGCTCGGCGACGCGCTGCGCACTCCCACCGGCGGCCCGGGGACGACAGGCCCGGCCCCCGCCGAGGACAAGGTCTGGACCCGGGTCACCGTCACCGGCCGGTACGACCCCACGAACACCGTGCTGGTCCGTGGCCGGACGGTGGACAGCCGGGTCGGCTTCGAGGTGCTCACCCCGCTGGTGCTCGCCGACGGCACGGCGCTGCTGGTGGACCGGGGCTGGATCCCGCCGGCGCCCGGTGGGGCGACCGCCCAGCCGTCGGTGCCGGCCGCGCCGACCGGCGACGTGACGGTGGTCGGTCGGGTGCACGAGACCGAGAGCGGCGCCGGCACGGTGGCCCGACGCGACGGGGTGCTGGAGATCCGGCGGATCGGGGTGTCCCGGCTGGCCGGCGAGATGCCCTACCCGGTCTACGGCGCCTACCTGCTGCTCGACGAGCAGACCCCGGCGGCCGATCCGCTGTTCAAGGCGGTGCCGGTCGGGCACACCAACAACTGGCAGAACTTCGGCTACGTCGTGCAGTGGTGGCTCTTCGCGGTGATGGCGCTGTTCGGCTACGGCTGGGTGGCCCGTCGAGAGGCCCGCCGGGCCGCCGGCATCGGCACCCCTCCGGCTCCCCTGGACCGGGCCGCCGAACCGACGTCGACCGCGTCCGCGTGACCCCGCCCCGTCAGCCACTCACCCGGCCGGCGTGGATGGCGCGGACCGCGTCGATGGTGTCCGCCTCGGCGGCGGACTTGTCGTCGCGATAACGCACCACCCGGGCGAACCGCAGCGCCACCCCACCCGGATAGCGCGAACTCGTCTGCACCCCGTCGAAGGCGATCTCCACCACCTGCTCGGGCCGGACCCGGACGACCCAGTCGCCGCGTTCGACCGCGAGGTCGAGGAACCGCTCGGTCTGCCAACGCAGCAGCTCGTCGGTGAGCCCCTTGAACGTCTTGCCGAGCATGACGAAGTCGCCGGTGTGCGCGTCACGCGCGCCCAGATGCAGGTTGGACAGCCAGCCCTTGCGTCGGCCGCTGCCCCACTCGACGGCGAGGACCACCAGGTCGAGGGTGTGCCGCGGTTTCACCTTGACCCAGGCGGCACCGCGCCGGCCGGCGTCGTAGGGGGCGTCCGGCGCCTTCACCACCACGCCCTCCTGCCCGGCGTCGAGCGCGGCGGCGAACGCGGCGGCGGCCTGCTCCGGATCGTCGACCTCCATTCGCCCGACCAGCAGTGACGAATCCACCGAACCGGCGAGGGCGGCCCACCGCTCCCGGCCGGGAAGGTCGATCAGATCCTCGCCGTCGAGGTGCAGCAGGTCGAAGAAGTACGGGGTGAGCACCGTCGCACCGGTGCTGGCAGCCGCCGCGAGCACCGCTGGGGCGACCGGTGTGCGACCGGTGGTGCTGGGGGTGGTGCGTCGGGCGGCCCGGCTCGACGTCTGTTGGAAGGGCAGTGGGCGGCCGGTCTCGTCCAGGCCGATCGCCTCGCCGTCGAGGACCAACTCGCGGCCGGGCAGGGCACGGACCGCGGCGACCACCTCGGGCACCCGGGTGGTGATCTCGTCGAGGCTGCGGGTGAACACCGCGATGTCGGCGCCGGAGCGGTGCACCTGGATGCGGATGCCGTCGAGCTTCACGTCGACCACCGCCGGCGTGCCGGTCGCGGCGAGCGCCTCGTCGACCGAGGGGGCGCTCTGCGCGAGCATCGGCGCCAGCGGCCGGCCGACCTGCAGACCGAACCCGGCCAGCGCGGCGGCCCCGCCGGCCAGGGCGGCCACCGCCACGGCCCGCAGATCACCGGCGAGCAGCAGCGCCCGGCGGACCGCCGCGACCGGCACCTCGGCGGCCCGGGCCACCGCGTCCGCGAGGAGCCCGGCCTGGGCGCCCTGGCGTAGCTCGCCGCTGAACAGGCCGGTGAGCAGGCGCTGCTCGTCGGCCGTCGCCGTCGCGTAGAGGGCACCGAGCAACGCCCGACGCCGAGCCTGCGAGCCCGAGCCGTGCACCGAGGCGATCTGCGCGATGGCGGCGTCCACGGCGGCCACCGTCAACGTCGGCTCGACGGCCGGTGACGGCAGGTCACGAAGACTCGCATAGCCGACCCCGGTTTGCCGTTGGCGCAGCTCACCGGCGAGATAGCCGGCTCCCGGCTCGACCTCGTCGGGGTCGAGCCGGCGCAGCGCGTCAGCGAGCAGCTCCACCTTGGCCCGCCGGCCGCTGGTGGCACCGACGGCCGCGGAGGTGGCTGCCAGATCGAGGAACCGCACGCAGCTCATCCTGCCAGTCACCGCCGACACCGCCCGGGCATTGCCGTGCCCGGGCGGTGTCGGCCGGATGCCGCCCGCCCTCGCGGACGACGAATCAGGCGGAAGGCGGATCAGGCGGAGACGGGCTCCTCGATGCGCAACCCTCGGGCGCGGACCTCGCCGGCGACACGGGAGAGCACCGAGTCGAGGGCGACCAGTGCGGCGGAGAGCTCACCGAGCTGCTCGTTGAGCGTGTCCTCGGACCACGCGGAGACATCGACATCTCCCAGTGCGCTGACAGCGGCCCCCAACCGGGCCATCACCTCGTTCGTACTCATGTACGAAAGGCTATAACAGCCAGCCGTCCGACACGCCGTAAACCTCCAGATCAGACCCGAAGTTGCCGACACCGGCACCCGGGCCCTACCTGCCCGCTGCCGCCACCTTGCCCAGCAGGAGCGCCTCGGCGAGGCAGACCCGGGCGAACTCCCCCAGGTGCAGACTCTCGTTCGGGCCGTGTGCGCGGGCGTGCGGGTCCTCCACACCGGTCACCAGGATCGCCGCCTCCGGGAACATCTCCTGGAAGGTGGCGATGAACGGGATCGAACCGCCGACGCCGATGTCCACCGGGTCGGTGCCGTCCCAGGCGGCCCGGAAGGCCGACCGGGCGGCGTCGAACATCGGCCCGGACGCGTCGATCACGCACGGGTAACCGTCGTGCTCCAGGCTGACAGTCACCTGGGCACCCCACGGCGCGTGCTTCTCCAGGTGCGCGCGCAGCGCCTCGTACGCCCGCTTGGGGTCGTCGCCCGGAGCGAGACGGACGTTGAGCTTCGCCTTCGCGGCCGGCACCAGGGCGTTCGGCGCCTCACTGGTGGATGGCGCGTCGATGCCGATCACGGCGATCGCGGGCTTGGTCCAGAGCCGGTCGGTGATCCGGCCGGTGCCGATGAACTGGACACCGTCGGCCAGCCCGGCCTCGGCCCGGACCCGGTCCTCGGGGTAGTCGACGGTGGCGCCCACCCGGCCGACCAGCCCGTCCACCGCCACGTCACCGGCGTCGTCGTGCAGGGTCGCCAGCAGGCGGACCAGCGCGGCGAGCGCGTCCGGCACGGCACCGCCGAACATGCCGCTGTGCACCGCGTGGTCCAGCGTGCGCACCTCGACGAAACAGTTGACGACGCCGCGCAGCGAGGTGGTCAACGCCGGTACGCCGATGTCCCAGTTGCCGGAGTCGGCGATCACGATGACATCCGAGGTGATCTCGTCGCGGTGCTCGATCAGCAGTTGCTCCAGCGAGTCGGAGCCGTACTCCTCCTCGCCCTCGATGAAGAGCACCACGCCCACCGGCAGCGCGTCCCCGTACGCGCGCAGTGCCGCGACGTGCGCCATGATGCCGGCCTTGTCGTCGGCCGCGCCCCGGGCGTAGAGCCGGCCGTCTCGCTCGACCGGCTCGAACGGGTCGGACTCCCACAGCGACCGGTCGCCGACCGGCTGCACGTCGTGGTGGGCGTAGAGCAGCACGGTGGGTGCGCCGGGCGGGGCGGCCCGACGGCCGATCACCGCCGGCTGGCCACCGGAACGCACGATCTCGACGTCCAGGCCGCAGCCGCGCAGCAGCTCGGCCACCGCCTCGGCGGAACGTTCCACGTGCGAGTGGTCGAAACCCTCGAAGGCGATGCCGGGGATGCGGACGAGGCGTTCCAGGTCGGCCCGGACGCCGGGCATCTCCCGCTCGACGGCGGCCCGCACCTCGGACTCGGACATGATCGGTGAGGTCATGACCGGCATCGTATGCCGGCCTTACCGGGGCGTGCTGGCGGAGCCCGTACCGTCACCGCTGTCCGTGGGGCCGGCACCGGCCCGCGCGCCGGGGGCGGCCCGGCCGGCGCGGTGTGCGCGACCCGCCGCCTCGGTGGCCGCGTCCATCCAGGAACGGGCCCGACCGGCGGTGCCGCCCACCCACTCGCCGACGTCGCTCGCGCCGTCGCCGAGCCGGCGCAGCAACCCGACCAGCGGGTCGCTGGACCGGCTGAACTCCTCCCGGTACGACTCGGCAGCCGCCTTGATCTCGTCCGTGACGCTGGTCGAGCTGTCGTCCTCGCGGCGCGGGTAGTCCCCGGCCAGCACCCGCCCGTACGCCCCGGAGTCGATCCACTGGCGCAGCTGCGCCGCCCGCGCCACCGGCACCGGGTGGGTGCTCCACGCGGTCATCCGGATCTTGTGCAGGCTGTCGCGCAGGTCACCGCCGCCGGCGTACTCGGCGGCCTGCTCCAGGAACGCGGTGGTGTCGACCTGGGACAGGTCACCGCCGCCGGCCAGCTTCATCAACAGCCGCAGCGCGGCGGCCGGGTCCTGCCCGGCGAGCAGGCCGGCCCGGTCGGCGGAGAGCTCCGCCTTGCGCCACCACTCCAGCATCGCCGCGATGATGGCCCGCAGCGCGATCGCGCCGACCGGCAGCCAGCTCAGGTTGGCCGCCCAGCGGGTGAGGATCATGAGCATGGTCTTGTAGACCGCGTGCCCGCTGCCCACGTGCCCCAACTCGTGGCCGAGCAGACAGCGCAGCTCGTCCTCGTCGAGTTGCTGCACGCAAGCGGAGTTCAGCACGATGAACGGTCGCTCCAGCCCGACCGCCTCGGCGCCCAACCAGGGCGACTGGGTCACGTACAGCTCGGGCAGCTCGGCCACGTCGAGCGCCGCCGCGGCCTCGGTGTAGCGCTGCCACACCGCCGGGTACTGCCGGTGGTCGACCCGGATGCCGGAGGCCAGCACGGACAGCCGGAAACCGCGCTCGTTCCACATGCCGAAGAACGACCGCACCACGTCGTCGAAGCCGCGCAGCTCCCGCAGCGCGACCAGGGCACCCCGGTCGGCGGGATGCTCCCAGGCCCGCGAGCTGATGCCGGTGAGGGTGATCCGACGCCGCGCTGGCGCGTCCGCTGCCGTCATGGTGGCTCCCCGTTCGCCGTAGCTCCCCGCATCGTGCCGTAGTCGGTGGCAGACGTCCATGCCCCGCTCAGCGGAGGCGCACGTAGTACCGGTCCGCGTCGTGCGGCAGGGTGGGAGCGCCGTCGACCAACAGGTCGGCGTGGGCCGCGGTCTCGTCGACGGCGAAGTGCGCGCGTTCCCCGTCATGCCAGCGGCGCAGCTCCGGCAAGATCTCCGGTCCGTCCCGGGCGACGGCGCGGGTCAGCCGCAACGCCGCGGGCGCGGTGACGAACACGGCCAGCGTCAGCTCCGGCCGGACGACCGCTCGGGCGGCGCTGACCCCCTCGACGACCAGCACCGGAGCCACCGGCACCGGGACCGGCCGGGGCAGGAAGCGTTGCCGGACCCAGCTGTACCGCTGGTAGGCGCCCTGCTCCCCGTCGCGCAGCGGGGCGAGCACCCCCTCGTCGAGTCGGGGCCAGAAGGTGACCTGGTCGTCCCACCCGTCGAGCAGGTCGTCGGTGTGCACCACCGGCGGTCGGCCGCCGAGCGGCCCCGCCAGGGCATCCGCGAGCCGCGCGGCGAACCGGCTCTTGCCCGCGCCGCTCGGCCCGTCGACAGCGACCAGCCGGGTCCGCCCCAACCGCGCCGGGCCCGCGAGCACCCCACGAGCCAGTTCGGCGTACGCCTCGACGACCGCCACGGTCGGCCCGTCGGTCTCCGGGTTCACCGCAACCTCGCGTGGTGCATGACCGAAGTATGCCGCCACGGCCGCCGGCCAGGATGATCGACTCGGGTTCATTCCCTGCTGGCGGGCGGCCACCGCGGTGTCAGCGAGGCGTGGTCGATCATGCGGGTTGAGGGGCCAGGGTGGGCCACGTTGACCCGTCCGGCTGATCGCCCCGGCCGGCCACCGTCACGTCCGGGGGAATTGGGGCGGCGACGGGTGACGGGCGGGCCGTTCGCCGCCCGGGGTGCCACCGAATCGGGATGATCGGGTGGTGCTCCGAGACGTGATGAGCCCCGGCATAGACGCCCTGCTCGAACAGGCCCGCGCCGGGCTGCACCGACTGACTCCGCAGCAGACCGTCGAGGCGGTCCGCGGCGGCGCGTTGCTGGTCGACACCCGTACCGAACTGCAGCGCCGCGAACAGGGCGACCTGCCGGGCGCTGTCGTCATCGACCGGACCGTACTGGAGTGGCGCCTCGATCCGGCCAGTGCCTGGCGGATCCCGGAAGCCACCGGGTACGACCGGGAGATCGTGCTGGTGTGCCGGCAGGGCTACAGCTCCAGCCTGGCCGCCGCCAGCCTGCAGACCCTCGGGCTGCGCCGGGCCACCGACATGATCGGCGGCGTGGACGCCTGGCTCGCCGCCGGCCTCCCCACCACCGACCGCCCCGCCGACGTCCGCCCCTGACTCCACCACCGTGCGCCCACCTCGGGCGGGCAGCCGGCTCACGATCGCGCTCGATCCAGGAAACAGGCCCATCCTCATGCGGACGAGGCCCCTCGAACAACGATCGAGCACGATCATGGGCGGCCCCACCTGCACAGTCCCCAGGGGACGGTGTGCCAGTCAGGAGGGTGGCGCGCCGGGTGGGATGAAGGGGAGGCCGGCGGGTGGGCCGGCCTCGATGAGACGCCAGAGGGCATCGGTGTCCAGGTGTTCCTCGACCAGGTCGCCCAGCAGGTCCAGTGAGCGTTCCCGGGCGGCGGCGAAACTGGTGGCCGGTGCGACCCGGAACCCGCTGCGGCCGGCGAGGCGAGCCGCTTCGGTGAGGAACCACCGGCGGAACCCGTCGGACTCGAACGCCCCATGCCAGTGCGTGCCGTGCACCGCGCCGAGCACGGCCCCCTCTCCGACACCGTCCTCGCCGGTCAGCAGCGAGGTCAGGCCGGGGTCGGCGTGTGACACGTACCCGTGGTGGATCTCGTAGCCACGCACCGGAAGGCCACCGTGACCGGTGCCCACCGACTGCCGGACGGTCTTGCGCGGATCGAAGGTGATCTCGATGGGCAGCAGACCGAGCCCCGGCACGCTGCCCTGCCGGCTCTCCACCGGGTCGTGGATGGCGCGGCCGAGCATCTGGAAACCGCCGCAGAGGCCGAGCAGGGGTTTGCCGGCCGCCACGTGGGTGGCCACCGCGTCAGCGAGGCCGGTGTCGCGTAGCCAGGCGAGGTCGGCGACGGTGGACTTGGAGCCGGGCAGGACGACCAGGTCGGCGGCGGCCAGCTCGGCCGGTTCGATGGTGAGGCGTACCCGGACACCCGGCTCGGTGGCGAGCGCCTCCACATCGGTGGCATTGCTGATCCGGGGTAGGCGGACGACGGCCACGTCCAGCCATTCGCTGCCGTGCGGGGCGGCGGGGCGGCCGAGCACCCGCCCGTAGGCGAGTGAGTCCTCCGCGTCGAGCCACAGGTCCAGTGCCCAGGGCAGCACACCGTACGTGGGGCGGCCGGTGACCTGACCCAGCATGTCCAGACCCGGCTGGAGCAGGCCAGGGTCGCCCCGGAACTTGTTGATCACGAAGCCGGCGATCAGCGCCTGGTCGGCCGGATCGAGCAGGGCCACGGTGCCGAACATCGAGGCGAACACACCGCCCCGGTCGATGTCACCCACGACGATGGTGGGCAGGTTGGCGTGCCGGGCCAGCCCCATGTTGACGTAGTCACCGGCCCGCAGGTTGATCTCCGCAGGGCTGCCGGCGCCCTCGCAGATCACCACGTCGTACGTCTCACGCAGCTCGGCGAGCGCGGCGTACGCGGTCGCGGCGAGCCGGGGACGTAGCTGCTGGAAGGTGTCGGCGGTGATGGTGTCGACCGCCTCGCCCAGCAGCACCACCTGACTGGCCAGGTCGCTGCCCGGTTTGAGCAGCACCGGGTTGAACCGCAGGTCGGGTGCGAGCCCGCACGCCGCGGCCTGCATGGCCTGGGCGCGCCCGATCTCGCCGCCGCGCCCGTCCGGCCCGACGACCACAGCCGAGTTGTTCGACATGTTCTGTGCCTTGTACGGCGCCACCTTCACGCCCTGGCGGTGCAGCCAACGACAGATGCCGGCGGTGAGCACGCTCTTGCCGGCGTCGGACGTCGTGCCGGCCACCAACAGCCCGCCGCTCACCGCCCGTTCCCCCGCCGCACCCCGGCGCCCCCGTCCACTCCGTCAGCCCGCCCGCGCCCGCCGGCAGCGGCGACCAGCCCGCGTCCGCCGACCGCACCGGCCAGCCCGCGCCTTCCGGCCAGCCCCCGTCCGCCGACCGCACCGGCCAGCCCGCGCCTTCCGGCCAGCCCCCGTCCGCCGACCGCACCGGCCAGCCCGCGCCTTCCGGCCAGCCCCCGTCCGCCGACCGCACCGGCCAGCCCGCGCCTTCCGGCCAGCCCCCGTCCGCCGACCGCACCGGCCAGCCCGCGTCCGCCAGCCACGGCAGCCAGCCCGCGCCTGCTGACCGCGCCCACCAGCCGGCCGAGGGTCACCGGATACGCGGCGGCCAGCCCGACTGCGGCCAGCCCCACCGCGCCGGAGATCCGGGCGGCCCGCTTCAGGTGCCGCGCCTCCGGGCGGGGACCGTCGCCGAGGAACGGGCGCACCTCGGAGCGCCCGAAGTACACATTGCGGCCACCGAGGCGGACCCCGAGCGCACCGGCCATCGCCGCCTCGCACTGGCCGGCGTTGGGGCTCGGGTGGTCGTTGCGGTCCCGCCGCCACACCTGCCAGGCGCGCTGCCGGTCCCCGTGCGCGACCGGCGCGACGGCGATGGTGAGCAGCCCGGTCAACCGGGACGGCACGAGGTTGAGCGCGTCGTCCAGCCGAGCGGCCGGGGTGCCGAACCGCGCGTAGCGCGCCGACCGGTGCCCGACCATCGCATCGAGAGTGTTCGCAGCGCGGTAGCCCAGCAGCCCGGGTAGGCCGGCGACCGCACCCCAGAGCAGCGGAGCGACGACTGCGTCGGAGGTGTTCTCGGCGACCGATTCGACTGTGGCACGGGCCAGCTCCGACTCGCCCAGCGTCGACGGGTCCCGCCCGCAGAGGTGACCGAGGCGTCGCCGGGCAGCGGGCAGGTCACCGTCACGCAGCGTCCGCCCCATCACGGTCGCCTCGTACCGTAGCGTGCGTCCGCCCAGCACGCTCCACGTGCCGGCTGCCACGAGCACCGCCCGGGTCACCGGCCGGTGTCGGGTGGCCGCCGCGGCGACCGCCCCGAGCAGCACCGGCCCTCCGACGGCCAGCGCGGTGAATGCCGTACCCGCCGTTCGGTCCGGGCGGTAGAGGCGACGCTCCAGCGCGCCCGCAGCCTGCCCGAAGCCGGCCACCGGGTGCCACCGGCGGGGGTCGCCGAGCAGCCTGTCCAGCGCGTAACCGGCCAGCAGCCCCACCGCGTTCGCCATCGGCGCTGTCCGTCGCACCCGCACCACCTCCGGCCGGCCAGCCTAGACGAGCACCCCGTGAACCAGCCCACGGTGCCGCATCGGCGACGAGAAACCCTGGAGCGAACAGACCTGCCGACCACCGCTGATGCCCGTCACGCGGGGTGACGACGCTGGTCGCGCCGCCACCCCGCCCCCGTCGTGCCGTACGGCCCACGCCGCCCAACCCGTGACGGCCGCGCCGCCCAATCCGTGACGGCCGCGCCGATCGGTCAGGCCGGCTGCGGGATCCGGCCCCGACCACGCCGCCCTCGGACGGGCTGCGCCGGCTCCCCTTCGTCGGGCATCGGCCCCAACTCGATGTCCAGGTCAGCGTCGGCGTTGTCGTCGTCCGCCTCGGGCGGAGATGCCAAGTCGTCGTCGAGGTCCGTCAGAATGCCGACCTGCCCGACCTGCCCGTCGCTCGGGGAGCTGTCGTCGTCCTCCGGGACGTTGCCGAACGGGCTGGTGCGCAGCTCGGCGTAGTCGGGCAGCTCGAAGTCGTCGTCCAACGGCCGGTCGTCGGGCAGCACGGGGGCCTGCCCGGTCGGCACCGGTTCGGTGGGCTCGCCGTGCACCCGGGCCTCGGCCTCCGCGTCCTCCACGGTGCTGGTCGTCATACTCGGCCGGTTGCGCAGGAACCGGGCGCGGCCCCGGGACAGATCGTGGCCGACGGCGACCGCCTCCAACTCGTAGAGCGTGCGGTGGTTGCCGGCGTCGTCGGTCCAGTCGCGGGTGTAGAGCCGCCCGCAGACCACCACGGGATCGCCGACCATGACGGAGGCCGCCACCCCCTCGGCGAGCTTGCGCCAGCAGTTGACGCGGACGCGCAGCGAATTGCCGTCCACCCACCGGCCACTGTCCCGGTCGAGTCGGCGGGCGGTCGAGGCGACCTTGAAGTTGGCCACCAGGGTGTTGCTCTGGGTCGTACGCCGCCACTCCGGCGTGGTCAGCACATTACCGACAATAGTTACATAAGTGTCGAACATCGTCCCTCCAGGGGATCGGGGCCTGCCAGCGCGAGTCGACTCGCCACCGAGCATCGACACCGGGGACGCCCATCACCAGCGCCCCTGCCCGACCTGTGGATGACGAACCCACCTGTGGACAACGCCCTGATCACGCCCGGATGTGGTACGCCCGACCCGGCCGACCCGCCGTCCACGGTTTCCCAGGCCGTTCGAACTGGGTAAGGACTTGATCAACGCACCACCGACAGTTGCACGTCGACGAGAGGTCAGCGCCATGACGATCACTACCACCGGCTCCGCGAACGCTTCCGAGGCGCAGCGATGAGCGCCGTGGCGAACCCGGCCACCGTGGCTGAGTGCCTGCGGGTGGGCGCCGGGTTCTCCCAGGGCGACCGCAACTGGATCGCCGAGCAGTTCGCCACCCTCGACGCCCGGCTCGCCAGCTTCCACGCCGACGCCACCGAGCTGGAGGTGTCGGTGAAGGACCGGGAGGCGCGCGGCCAGAAGGTCACCCTGGAGTGCTGGATCGCCGGCCGGCAGAAGATCGTCACCACTTCCGCCGAGGAAGACCTGCACGCCGCCCTCAACGATGTCCGGGATGACCTGCGCCGTCGGCTCAACGACGCCAAGACCCGCCAGGAACCCCGGCACAACAAGCACCTACGCGACCTGCCTCAGCCGCAGACCGAGGCCGACGAGTCCGAGGACGAGGCGCCCCGCGCCGACGCGGAAACGGCCTGACCCACGCCCCACCCCGCGATCTTGCACTTTCGGCTCCCGCGCCGACGCGGAAACGGCCTGACCCACGCCCCACCCCGCGATCTTGCACTTTCGGCTCCCGCGCCGACGCGGAAACGGCCTGACCCACGCCCCACCCCGCGATCTTGCACTTTCGGCTCCCGCGCCGACGCGGAAACGGCCTGACCCACGCCCCACCCCGCGATCTTGCACTTTCGGCTCCCGAACTGCGGCTTTCGCCGCTTATGCCGGCACAGCAAGTGCAAGATCGCGGGGCGAAGGGGCGGGCAAGGGCGAGGAGGCGGCGCGGGGTCAAGGGCGAGCGGGGCGAGCGGCGCGAGCAGGGCGAGGATCGCCAGGGCTCGGGCTACCGCTGGGTAGGTTGGCGGCGTAGCGTCGCGTTCGTGGAACCGGACGTGTTGGGGCCGCCGTACGAGCGGCAGACGATCGACCTGGGCGCCGACGACGAGGGCCCCGTTGTCGCGACACTGGTCCGGCGGCGGGCCGAGCGCCCCACCGGGCGGGCCGTGCTCTACGTGCACGGCTTCGTCGACTACTTCTTCCAGACCCACCTGGCCGACTTCTTCGCCGAGCGAGGCTGGGATTTCTACGCGCTCGACCTGCGCAAATACGGTCGCAGTCTGCTCCCGGGCCAGACTCCGAACTTCTGCCACGACATCAGCGACTACTTCCCCGAGCTGGACGCCGCCGCTGAAATCATCCGCAAGGACGACGGGCACGACACTCTGCTGGCGATGGGCCACTCCACCGGCGGTCTGATCCTCTCGCTCTGGGCGGACTCCCGCCGCGACACCGGCACCATCGACGGCCTGGTGCTCAACAGCCCCTTCTTCGACCTGAACGCCCCCTGGGCGGTCCGCCGACCCCTCGCGGCCGCCGCGTCCCGGCTGGGCCGCAGGGCGCCGCACCGCATCCTGCCGTTCGGGCTGGGCACGGTGTACGGCGAGAGCATCCACTCCGACCACCGCGGCGAGTGGACGTACGACCTGGCGTGGAAGCCGCTGGCCGGGTTCCCGGTCCGGGCCGGTTGGCTGAACGCGATCCGCACCGGGCAGCGCCGACTCCGTGCCGGGTTGGACATCCAGGTGCCGGTGCTGCTGGCCTGCTCTACCCGGTCCTTCCGGGGCACCAAGTGGCACGACAACGCGACCCTGGCCGACGCCGTACTGGACGTCGAGCACATGGTCCGCTACGCGCCCCGCCTCGGTCGCCACGTCACACTGGCCCGCTTCGACGGCGGGCTGCACGACCTCACGCTCTCCGGCCCCGCCGTGCGGAAGAAGGTCTTCGACGAGGTTGGCCGCTGGGCCGAGGCGTTCCTCGCCGCCGGCCCCACCGCCCCGGCCGACGCGGACACAGCCGACACGGACACGGCTGACACGGACACGGCTGACACGGACACAGCCGACACTGCCCCGGCCGCACGCGCCGAAGCGGCCAACACACAGACACCCGACGCGGCGGGGGCGGCGACCGGCGGCTGACCACGCCGGACGACGTCACGGCTCAGACGTCGCCAGGCGATGTGCGGCGGCTCAGAAATCGCCAGTCGTCGCGGCTCAGACGTCACCAGACGTCGCGGCTCAGACGTCGCCAGGCGTCGCCGGGAGGACGGCACGGATCCGGTCGAAGATCACCACCGGGTGCGCGCCGACGCCGGGCAGGACCAGGCCCAGGCAGTACGGGGCGACCTCGCCGGCGGCATCAGCCTGAACGATGAAGACCGGCGCGCCGACGTACCCCGGCGGCAACTCCGTGGTGATCAGCACGGCGTCCCCGTCACGCACCACCCGCTCGATCGCGACCTCCAGCGGGCGGGACCCGTCTTCGCGTACCCCATGGGCCAGCACGAAAGCGGAACCGGCGTCGGCGCCGAGGCGGGCGACCACCTCAGGCCCGGCGGCGATCCCCGCCGGCACCGGCTGGACGCGCCACCGCCAGCCGCCGTCACCCGCGTACCGGTGCAGGCCAGCGGTCGGCAACACCGCCACCCCGTCGCCCTCGAAGCGTGCCCAACCAGGCACGATCTCGGCCTCGGACAGGACGGCCGGTGCCATCCCCGCCGGCTCGGTGACGCTCGACCGCAGGCCCAGCTCACCCCCAGAAGCGCCCACCAGGTCGGCCGCCGTCAACAGCGACTCCCCCACCGGGTCGTCGCCGTCCTGAAAGAAGAACGCGGTACCGAAACCGCCCGATGACCGGTACGGCAGGATGGCGCGACCGACGACCTGGCACAGCTCGTAGGCGACGTCGCTCTCGGCGTCGGAATCCAGCAACACCAGCCAAAGGTACGGTCCGAGGCCTGCCCGGTCCGCGGTAACCCGGATGCCCGCTCCGAGGCGGACATGAGACTCTGCTCGGCAACCGTGGACGCGGGCACCCTTTTCGCCGTCGGGCAGTGGGACGGCGGTACCCTCTGGGCGCGACATCCACGCCACACGCGCCCGTAGCTCAGCGGATAGAGCAGGGGACTTCTAATCCCAAGGCCGCAGGTTCGAATCCTGCCGGGCGCACCACCGTCACCGTAGATCTGACGCCGACCGGGCGCCGCAGTCTTTGGCACCTATCCGGGGGATGGGGACAGACTGGCGACCACCTTCTGCCGGAGAGCTGGACGGTCTGCCGACTCGCGGACGGGGAGAGCCACCGGCACCCGGCATACTTCCCCGCATGAGTTACGACCTGGCGGTGTGGGAGGGCGACATGCCCGCGGGCGACGAAGCGGCCGGCAAGGTGTACGGAGCCCTGTACCAGCAGTACTTCGAGTACGAGGAACTGTCACCCACGCCCAGGATCCGCGCCTACGTCGATGCCGTCGCGGAACGATGGCCCGACCTCTATGGCCACGACGCCGAGCTCTACCCCCTGTCGAACGGGCTCATCGATGAGGCGTCCGGCCCCATGCTCTACTTCACGATCCCCTTCAACCGGGCCAACGAGGTATCAGCCGCAGCAGCGCAAATGGCCGCCGACCACGGGCTCGTTTGCTACGACCCGCAGTGGGAACACCTGCGCCCCGCTGCCGGTCACGAAGACTGAACCTGCTCTGCAGCGGGATCAACTCATCGCGCTCCACGCAGCGACCGTACAGCCAGGTCGTCCAGCTGAGGCCGACCCTGGCCGACAACGACGGACGGACTGACCAGGTACGCAGAAACCTGACCAGCCACCCTGATCTTCTTCTAATCCCAAGGCCGCAGGTTTCGAATCCTGCCGGGCGCACCCACCGTCACCGCAGGTCGGCGGCGTTCCACTCCCGGTCGAAACGATCACCACGAGGAGATCCACCTTTTCCTGACGGCCAGGCTGTATGTTCTCTCGGCCGTCCTACAGGTGGTGGCCACGCAGCCGATCAGGAGGCTTCCGTGGGTGTTCTGTACGACTACTTTCGCGCCTCCGACGACGAGGCTGTCGCAAAGCTGATGGCCGCCACCGATGGTGGCCCCGTGGTGCGAGAGGTCGATCCTCCCGTCGAGGACGCCGTGGACGGCAAGGGGATCGATCCGCCCGTCGTCCTCGGCCAACTCGTCTCGTTCGCCCTCGACGTGCCCTGGGACGCCGACCTGATCGGGGAGCGACTTATCTGGCCCGACGGTGCTGCTGAGGACCTCGATTACGAAGGACCCTGGGTGGTCGTACTGAGCGATCGTGCCCGGGATGTACTTGCCGGGATCCCGGATGACCGCTTGCCGGGGCTGGCCGACCAGTGGTCACACATCGAGGAACTGTCCCACTACAGCGACACGGGGCCGGAGGACATGCTGTCGCGCTTGCGGGAGTTTGTTGGGCTGGCCCGCAGAGCACGCACAAGCGGGGAACGCATCTACTGCTGGATGTGCCTCTAGACGACCAAGCCCCCGTGCGGCTGCGCAAACTCCAGCATGCACGTTGGCTGGCCGGCGGTAACGGAGGAAGCATTTGGGGTACGAGATTCACGTCAGCCGAACTGAGGAGCACTACGACAGTGCTGAGAACCCGATCGAGCTGGAGGATTGGCTGTCCTACGCGGATGCCAGTCCCAGCCTGAGCGTTGGGGGATGGCTCGGTTGGGATGAGGACCGTCAGCCGATCTACCTGCACACCTGCGCGGACGACAGCGTGGTTTCGCTGACCTGGTTCGAAGGTGGCATCGACATCAAGGGTTACTTCAGCAGTGACCCCTACCGAAAGTTCGGATCCCTCGCCGAGAACTTCGGCGCCACGATTCACGGTGATGACGGTGGGCGGTACACCGCCACCGGAGTCCTTCCGCCCAGCCACTAGCCGCGGAGCGCTGCGAGCCTGATGGTCGCCAGCAGCACGCACAGCGGGAATTCACGACGCTGATAGCGTCGGACGGTGTCGATGTTCCGCACTCCTCAGGTGATCCTCTTCAGCGAGGACGTCACCCGCGCCGCAGAGTTCTACGCCGGTCTGGGCTTCACGGAGACCTTCCGGGTGCCGACCGAGGGCGAGCCGATCCACATTGATCTCGTGCTCGACGGTTACAAGATCGGCGTCGCCTCGGTGGCCTCCACCCGCGACGATCACGGGCTCGACCCCATACCCGAGGGCCAGCGGGCGGCGGTGATCCTCTGGACTGACGACACCGCCCACGCGTACGCCGAACTCACGGCGAACGGTGCCCCGGCCCTGGTGGCACCGCACCGGTGGCTCGATCGCCTGCTGATCGCCTGGACGGCCGACCCGGACGGCAATCCGATCCAGATCGTCCAGCGGCTCTGACCTCACGGAAGGGCAGACTGCGGCGGTCGAGCAGTGGCGAACTGGCATGCCTTTGCTCGACCACGATGCCTGCACGCCGGACGTAGACCTCTCGCTTGTCGGTAGCCATCCCCTTCGGGTCGAGGACGTAGCCCGTCAGCCACACCCAACCGTCGTACGGATCGACGTTACCGACTGAGGCGAGCCGGAGCCGGAGCGCCCGTTCGCCGCTGAACTGCACCGAACACGCCAGCCCGATAAGCACCACATCGCCGGAGTTGAACGCGGTCACGGCATCCAGCCGAGGAAGCGGCGTCGGAGAGCGTCCGGCGGAGCCCAGCTCATGTCCTTCCTGGCGGACAGCAGGCACGCGCCCATGTAGAGGGCCAGCAAGACTTGAGCGTCGGCGTGTTCGCCCAGCAGCTCATCGCGGCGTGACGCGCAGGGCCAAGGCCGGTCGCACGTCTCACACAGCCAGAGCGGCAGGACCGGCCCGTGTTTCGTCATTGGTCTTCACCAGGCCAGTGCCCCCGATTGATCGGGATGCGATGGCGGGATCGGCAGGGCAGCACCGCACCACAGCGGCACACGTACCGCCAATGCACCCAGCTCCAAGTCGGACGGTGACGCCGGGCGAGGGTCAGCGCCACTGACACCAGGTAGTCGTCGAAACGGACCCTTCGCATCCAGCCTCCTACAGTGCGTCACCTTCTCGATGACGACCGTAGACCTGTACGTCCTTGTACGTCTATAGACGTACCGAAGGTTTGAACGTCTATAGACGTCCCCTAGGTTGCGTCCATGATCGATCCACTGTCTCCGACGCCGATCTACGTTCAACTCGCAGACGTGATCGCCAAGCGGATTGAGACCGGGGAGCTGTCACCCAGGCGACCGATCCCGAGTGAATCCACGCTTCAGCAGGAGTACGGCGTCGCTCGCGGCACGGTCCGTGCGGCAGTGCGTCTCCTACGGGAGCGGGGACTGGTGATGACCGTGCCGCAGCGGGGCACCTACGTCAGCGACAGGTAGGCGCGTCACGGCGGCCCTGCTCTCGGCACAAAGCGCCCGGCGGATGTCTACGGGTTGGCCGACCTACGGCGTTAACAGGGCGTGACGTTCGAGGAGTACGCGTTCGCTCGCACCTCAGCGCTGGTGCGGCTCGCACGGACGCCTACGTCCACCGCATGCTCGTCGGCCCGGGACCTCAACCGCCCGGACAGCTGGTGACGCCGCGCTCAGGCTGAGGCCGCCGCCACGCAGAACTCGTTGCCCTCCGGGTCGGCCATCACCACGTGTTCCTGGCCGAACTCCGACAGCACCCGCCCGCCGGCCTGCACCAGTCGTTCGGCTTCCGCCCTGATCCGCGCCCACCGCTCGTCGGGGCTGCCGTGGCCGGGCACCCGGATGTCGATGTGGAGACGGTTCTTCGCCGTCTTGGGCTCGGGCACGTTGAGGATCGAGAGGTAGGGGCCGACGCCGTCCGGGTCGCACAGCCACGCCCCGTGCTCGGGCAGGTCGTCCTCCGGGAGGTCGAACTGCGCGTGCCACTCCTCGCGGGTGGCGAAGGGCGGTGGTGGGGGCTCGTCGATGTAGCCCAGGGCCGTCTTCCAGAAGGCGGCGAGCACCTGCGCGTCGGTGGAGTCGAGGGTCAGGGAGATCCGAGCTGCCATGACCGGGACGCTAACGCACACCTCCGACTTTCTAGACGGGCCCGAGCAGGGCGGCCAACGCCTCGTCGCCCTGGCCGAGCTGGGCTCCACCCGTCGCCGGTGTGACCAGGAACCGTCGACAGCCGTCGAGTTCCACGTACCGGTCGGGGCCTGCCCCGTCGAGTGGGCGCAGCACCGCGAAGCGGGTCGCCGGGGTGGTGCAGGCGGTCACCGCTCGGCGGTTGGAGAGCGCCCGCAGCACGCCCGCTTGACGCTCGGTCGGCAGTGGCCCGCCGTACACGAAGTCGCCCGCCGGCTTTTCGCCGTCCTGAAGCGACGCGGGCACCTCGTAGACGCAGAGGCGCAGCGGCCCGGCGGCCGGCCGGGCGACCGAACCGCCCGGCCCGGGGTTGCCGCTCCTGGTCTCCACCGACACCATGTCGGTCCACTGCTGTGCGCATCCGGCAGCCTCGGCCGTCGCGGATTCGACCTGCCGGACGGCCCGGGTGTCCACGGTGGTCCACTGCGGACCGGCCAGCGCGGCGATCACCTCGGGGCGCGGTTTGCCGCAGGCGTCCGTGGGGAGTTGGGGCCGCAGCCACCGCCCCCGGTCGTCGAGCAGGGCCAGCCACGGTGGGACGACCATGTCGAGGGTGCAGGCGACCTTCTTCCCGCCGGCCTGCTCGCTGGGTAGGCGCAGCGCGGTGAGCAGCGGCCCGATCTCCTCGGTGCGCCGCTCGGTGGCGACCTGCTCGTGGCCGCCCTGGCGGCCTGGCCGAGTCGCCCGCCCGCAGATCACGGCCGCGACCGGGGTGAACGTGGGGTCGATTCGACCGGCCGTCGGCTCTTTCCCGGCCGGTGACGACGTCTGCGGGTGCGGCACCATCATGTCGCCGGCTCGGGGGGCATCCTTGGCACAGGAGGTCCACCCATCGACGATCTGGGCCGGGGCTGGCTCGTCGGCCCCGCCCGGCCCGCTCTCCGTGCCACCGCAGCCACTCAGCGCCATGCCGAGCAGTGCCACCGCCAGTATCGTCCGGGACGAGCGCATCCGGCTCACCATCCTTCCACCCGGCGATGAGACGGAGCGCGGGCGTGCCCGGTTCCACCGGCCGGTCACGGCACTCCGGTGGGACCTCCAGCTTGCCGGGCACAGAGTGACACATTAGCGACAGTCCGTACAGTAGGGTCTATCTGATGTCGTCCGACATGCTATCGTCCGATGTCGATCTACACGTGTGGACCCGGACCGGGTCGTTGTCGGAAGGACACTTCCCGATGCCGGCCGTTGCCACTCCTTCCGTGCCGCCGCCCACCTTGGACAATCCGGCCGGCGGAGCCCTGGGCCTCATCTTCACCACGTTGCCAGCTTTGCTGCGGCTGTCCTGCGGGCTGTTCGGCGCAGCGGTGGCCGTGTCCGTGCAGACCCCGCCGGTCGAGCAGGCGGTGTTGCTGCCCGCTGTGGGCGTACTGACCGGCTGGTCCCTCTGGTACGCACACCGCGCGTTGCGCCACGGCATCGGCCCCGCCCTCGTCGCCGCCGACGTGGCGGTCACCGCGCTGGCCTGCCTCCTCATTCCCGTGCTGGTGGCACCCGAGGTGCTGCCCGGCGAGGGCAGTTGGATCGCCGTGCTGGCCAGCACCACGGTGATCAACGCACAGGCCACCGCCTCGGCGCGCTGGTCGATCCCGGCCGGGCTACTCGTGATCGTCACCTACGTGACCGGGGCCCAGTCGGCCGGTAACCCCACCGAAGCTCGGGCGCACGCGGCGACGCTGTTGGCGCAGACCGCCTGCACGGCGATGATGGCGGGGGTCATGCGCCGACGCATCGGCCGGGCGGACCGCGCCTTCGCCGAGCACCAGCGGCTGACCCGGGAGGCGTTGGTCGCGCGCGCCGCCCGCGAGGCCGAACGCCAACAGAACCGCGACCTGCACGACACCGTGCTCGGGACGCTGACCATGGTGGGGCTGGGCGCGGTGGCGGGGCCCTCGACCATCTTCCGGGACCGGTGCGCCGCCGACCTGCGAAGTCTCGTCGCGCTCACCGACGCCGGCCCGGTGGCCGGCGACGGCCCGGTGCCGCTCGACGGGCGGTTGCGGTCGGTGGTCGGCCGGCTGCCCGAGCTTGCGGTACGGCTGGACCTGGCGTCCTGCGCCGTTCCCGTCGGGGTGGCCGACGCGATCAGCGAGAGCGCCTACGCGGCGCTGTCCAACGTGGTCCGCCACGCGCCGGGCGCTGCGGCCACGCTGCGGCTGACCAGGGACGCGATCAGCGTCGTGGTCGAGGTCGCCGACGACGGCCCCGGTTTCGACCTGGCCACCGTCCCACCGCACCGGTACGGGTTACGCGAGTCGATCTGCGGCCGGATGGCCACGGTCGGTGGACGGGCCGACGTGCGCTCGGCGATCGGGGCGGGCACCCGGATTCGACTGGAGTGGCCCGGTGTCGGCTGACCTCAACGCCCCGGCGCAGCGCACCGACGCTTCGCAGGCAGCGACCCGGGCCAGCGTTCCGACACCCCGGGAGCCGGTCTCCCCCGAGGCGCTCGCCGCCCCGGCCGCCGTCGCGCACGCGTCCGACCGGGGCGCCCGGATCGCCGCCGTCGCCATCGCGTTGGCCTGGCACGTCGTGATCGCGCTGCCGGCGGTGCTGACCGCCCGCGCGGAGTTCGCCGCGCCGGCGGTGGTGCTCGGCACCTGGGTCCTGGTCGCCGTGACCGGCGCGGTGGCCGGGGTACGGCTGCTGCAGGGCTCGCCGCTGCCGCCGTGGCCGTTGGCCGCGCTGCTGCTGGTCGTCGACGCGGCCGTCTTCGCCGCGGCCGGCGAGCGGCAGTTGTTCGCCGCCGCCAACTGGGTGTGGGGCACCCTCGGCTGGTTCTTCGTGCTGGCGGTGTGGGGTCAGCGCGTCATCGGGCTGATCGCGCTCCTGAGCACGCACGCGTTGATCGCACTGGTCGCCGTGCTGGGGCACGGCGCCGAACCGGCCGATGTGGCCCGTTACGTGATGTACGTCTACGGCACGTTCTCGCTGCCGGTGGCGGTCTTCGTGGGCAGCACCGTCATCGTCGGCCTAGCCCGGGAGCGGGCCGCCGTCTCGGCCGCCGGTCACGCGATGGCCGCGGAGCGGGATGCCGCCGAGCGTGGCCGCCAGGAACGCCGGGACCGGCTCGCCCTGGTCAGTTCGGCGGCCGGGCGGGTCCTCGGTGACCTGGCCGCCGGCCAGGCCGACCCGGGCGACCCGGAGGTGCAGCGCCGGTGCATGCTGGCCGCCGCCCGGCTGCGTCGACTGATCGCCGAGTCCGACGATGTGCCCGACCCGTTGCTGCACGAGTTGCGAGCCGCCGCCGACCTGGCGGAACGCAGCGGCCTACCGATCGACCTGGTCACCATCGGCACCCCGCCGCCGCTGCCGGTGGAGGTCCGCCGCCGGCTGGCCGACCCGCTCACCGGCACCCTCGCCGACGCCCGGGAATGGGCGAGGCTGACCGTGGTCTCCGGCCCGGACGAGGTGGTGGTCAGCCTGGTCACGCCGGACCGGGAGGGGCCGGAGGCGACCGGCCCGCCAGCCGGGGAGCACGTCTACGGGCCGGTGCAGTACCTCTACGAACGGGACGGGAACATCAGATGGGCGCAGACCCGGTGGCGGCGGTGAGCGGCGATCGGCCGGTCGGGGTGGCGATCGTCGACGACCACCCGGTGGTGGTCGAGGGGGTCCGCGCCTGGCTCGCCACCGAGCCGCGCCTCACGGTGCTCGCCACCGGCGACGACCCGGACGAGGTGCTGCGGGAGGCCCCCGACGCCGACGTCGTCCTGCTCGACCTGCGGCTGCACGGCCGGATGGCGTTGGACAAGTTGGCCGAGCTGAGCGCCGCCGGGCGGCGGGTGGTGGTCTATTCGGAACACACCGACCCGCAGACGATGCTGGCTGCGCTGGACGCCGGGGCGGCGGCGTTCCTGGCCAAGCACGAGGGCCGGGAACACTGCGTGGAGACGGTGCTGGCCGCCGCGAGCGATCGCCCGTACGTGCCACCGGCGCTGGCCGGTGCGATGGTCGGCGACCCGCGACCGGACCGGCCGATGCTGTCCGACAAGGAGCGCGAGGCGCTGCTGCTGTGGTTCCAGTCGATGTCCAAGGCGTCGGTGGCTCGGCGGATGCAGATCAGCGAGCACACCGTGAAGCAGTACGTCGACCGTGCGCGGATCAAGTACACCCGGGCGGGGCGGCCAGCCGCCACAAAGGCGGCACTGCTTGCCCGTGCGATCGAGGACGGTCTCGTCCGCCCGGAGGAGATCGGCATCTACCGGTCACAGGCGACGCACGACCGGCCGACCCCCTAACAGGCGTCATGACAGGGGCGCTCTGGTCCGCCAGGCTTCATTTCACAGCCAGCTGACCGGAAGGTCGTGACGATGCACTCCGACGCGTCCCCCTTCTTCATCGGTCCCCACCGGTTCGACGCCCCCGACGAAGACGTGGGCCCGACCCTGGACCGCCGCTACAACCTACGACCGAGGCCCGGTGAGCGGGTGCTCGGGCGACACCGTCTGCTGGTCGCGGGTTACCTGCTCGGGCCGAGCGAGATGCGACGCCGTTGGGAGCTGCCCGAGCCGGTCGAGGTGACCGTCACCGACCAGCGGATCTGCTGGGTGGGCAGCGGTTCGCAGCTGTCGCTGGTCGCCGACGGCACACACCGGGCCCGGCCGCCCGCCCGGCTCAACGGCCTGATGAGCGGGCAGATCCGCTGGCAGTGGCCGTCCCGGTTGGAGCTGCCGGCGACGGGGCGGGACGCACCGGTGCAGTTGCTGATCGTCTGCGATGCGCTGCGCACCATTCAACAGCCGGCGTTGGCCCTCAGCGGAGCGGCCGCCGAGGTCGTGGCGCTGGCCCGGCAGGTCCGCCGGGCGGTGGCCATGTTCCGGCTCACCCGTCCACAACTGGTCGACCTCTCGGCCCAGGAGCGCGACGTGCTGCTGCTGCGGGCCGGCCCCGGCCTGCTCGCCGGTGACACCCGGATCACGCTGCCCGGCTCGTTGCCGGTGGAGTTCTACTCCCGGGACGACTACTACCGCTCAAGACCGGCGCCGATGTCGTGGGGCGGGCTCGCAGACGGCGCAGCATCCGGGCATCGGTGAAACCGACGGCCCGCGCGGCGGCTTCCACTGTGGTTCCGTGCCCGATCAGGTGCTCGGCCCGTTCCACCCGGAGCAGCTGCTGGTAGCCGAGCGGGGTGAGGCCGGTGCTCGCCCGGAACAGCCGGGTCAGCGTGCGTTCGGCCACGCCGCCGGCGGCGGCCAGTTCGGCCAGTGGCAGGGGCTCGGCGTACCGGCTGTCGATCAGATCCTGCACCCGGTGCACCGAGTCCGACAGGTGTGAGCGATGCCGCATCAGGGCGCTGGCCTGCGGCTCGTGCCCGTTGCGTCGGGCGTAGACGACGAGCGTGCGGGCTATCTTCGCGGCGGTCGCCGGGCCGTGCCGGGTCGCCACCAGGTGCAGCGCCACGTCGATGCCACTCGCGATGCCCGCCGAGGTGACCACCCGGTCGTCCACCACGTACAGCACGTCGCGGACGACCTGGGCCGCCGGGTGCCGGCGGGCCAGGTCGTCCTGCACCTCGTGGTGGGTGGTGCAGCGGCGGCCGTCGAGCAGCCCGGCCCGCCCGAGCGCGTACGCACCGGCGCAGACACTGGCCACCGTGCCGCCGGCCGCGTGGTGCTCGGCGAGCCGCCGCAGGTCGCCGGGGGATACCGGCCCCTGCGGCCCGTGCGCCGCCGGCCGCCAGCCGGGCACTATCAGCAGGTCATCCGGGGTCAGCTCGGGCCACCGGGTGTCGGCGACCAGTGGTACGCCCTGCACGGTGGGCACCTGCTCGCGCTCCGCGACGTAGTGCAGCTGGTAGTCGTACCCGAGATCGGCGGCGCTGGAGAAGACCTGGGCCGGCCCGGCGAGATCCAGCAGGTGCAGCTGTGGGACCAGCAGGAAGACGACCCGGGTCACGACGTCAGCCCTGGCTGCCGACGAGGGTCGCGCCGACCAGCTCGTCAACGGTCCGGATGGTCGCGAAGCGGCCAGCCAGCGCGTACTCGGTGCGGGTCACGATCTCCTCGTTGGTCAGCGTGCGCGGGTCGGCGAGGATCTCCGCGACGGTGGCGGTCTCTGGCAGATCCCGGTGCGGGATGGGGAAGGTCAGCGTGGCGTCGGTGACGAATGTCATCCGGTAGCCGAGGTCCGCGCCGACCCGGGTGGTGGTCTCCACGCACTGCTCGGTGCGGATGCCGCAGACGGTGATGTCGGTGATGCCCGCCTGGGTGAGCAGCTGCTGGAGGTTCGTGGTGGTGAACGCGTTGTGCGCCGTCTTGACCAGGGTCGGCTCACCCGCGGCGGGGACCAGCCCGTCGATCAGCCGCACGTGCCCCAGGGCGGGGTCGAACAACCCGCCCGTGCCGGGCTCCGAGTGCAGGACCCAGACCACCAGGTCGCCGCGCTGCCGGGCGGCAGCCACCAGCCGGTCGACCTGGCGGATCATGTCGGGGTTCGAGCCGTACGCCCAGATCGGGCGCTGGCGGAAGGACTCTTGCACGTCGATCACGACGAGTGCTGCTCTGCTCATGACATCGATCCTGGCCGGACGGCGTTCGCGCCGGCAGACACCATTGTGACCGGGTGCGGAACGATCCGGCCAACTCGACGTCAGGCGCTGGGGGTGTGCTGTTCGGCGGCAGCGTCCAGGGCGGCGGCCTCCTCCGGTGTGGGCGCGCTGCCGCCCAGGTGCGCGGGCTGCCACCAGGTGTCGTCGGGGCCGGCCGGAGTGTCCGGATAATCCCGCTGCGCCTGGTCGACGAGGGCGCTGAGCCGGGTGGTCAGCTCGGCGGCCAGCACGTTCGGGTCCGGGAAGTCCGCCGGGTTGATCGGCTCCCCGATCAGGATGGTGATCGGCGTGTGCCGCCGGGTCAGGGTGCGCGGGCGACCCTTGGTCCAGAGGCGCTGGGTGCCCCACAACGCGACCGGCAGCACGGGCACCTTCGCCGAGCGGGCCATCCGGACCGTGCCGCTCTTGAGCTCCTTGACGGTGAACGACCTGCTGATCGTCGCCTCGGGGAAGACGCCGACGACCTCGCCCTTCTTGAGCGCGGTCACGGCGGCGCGGAACGAGGCCGCGCCGGCCTGCCGGTCCACCGGAATGTGCCGCATGCCGCGCATCAGCGGGCCGGAGATCTTGTGCGTGAAGACCGATTCCTTGGCCATGAACCGCACCAGCCGACCGGACGCGTTCGCGCCCAGACCGGCGAAGATGAAGTCGAGGTAGCTCACATGGTTGCTGGCCAGCACCGCCCCACCAGTGCGGGGTACGTGATGGGCGCCCTCGATGGTGATCTTCAGGTCGAGGACCCGGAACAGCGTCTTGGCGGTGGCGATAACGGGCGGGTACACGAGCTCCGGCATTGGCAGAATCTACCCTGACCCGCTGGAGATCGGCTGGGTGGCGAACCGGCGGCGACACGGGGCTGCGCGCCACCGCCGGTTCGGCTGTCGAGTCGGTCAGTCGGTGAGGGCGTTCATGTCCATTCGACCCCGGGCGAACGCGTCCACCCGGCCCCAGCGACCCGGGATGTCCAGCACCTCGATGCGCCCCATCCCCATCGGCAGCCGTGGCTCGACCGCCAGGTGACCCTCGTGCGGTTCCAGACCGAGCATGGTGCGCAGCAGCAACAGCGGCGCACCCGTCGACCAGGCTTGCGGGCTGCACGCCGTCGGGTACTCCACCGGGAACTTGGTCAACTCCCGTGGGTAGCCACCGAACGCCTCCGGCAACCGGCCATCGAAGTACGTGGCCGCGTCCATGATGCCGTTGGCGATGGTCGCGGCCTCCTCGGCGAAGCCGTAGCGGCGCAGACCCCAGGCGATGAACGAGTTGTCGAACGGCCAGATCGTGCCGTTGTGGTAGCCGATGGGGTTGTACCGCGCCTCCCCCTCGGCGAGCGTCCGCACCCCCCAGCCGGAGAAGAGCCGCGGCCCGACCAGGTGCTCGGCCAACTTCTCCGCCCGCTCGGGTTCGACGATCCCACTCCACAGCAGGTGCCCGATGTTGGAGCTGAGGATGTCGCACTGGCGACCGTCCGGGTCCAGGGCCAGGGCGAAGTACTCGCCGTCGGCCACCCACCAGTCCCGGTTGAACCGCTCCTTCAGCTCTGCCGCCTCCCGCTCCAACTGGTCTGCGAACTCCGGGTCACCCCAGAATTCGCGAGCCAACCGGGCCGCGCGGACCTTCGCGTCGTACGCGTACCCCTGCACCTCGCAGGTGGCGCGTGGGAACGGCGGCAACGTGCCGTCGGAGTAGGAAATCGAGTCCCAGGAGTCCTTCCAGCACTGGTTCTCCAGGCCGGTGTCGGTGTTGCGGCGCTCGTACCAGATGTAGCCGTTGCCGACCAGGTCGGCGTAGTTGTCGATCCACCTCAGCGCAGCCCGGGACTCCTGCTCCAACTCCTTGACCAGCTCGACGTCCCCGCTCCACCGCTCGTACTCGTCGAGCAGCACGATGAACAGCGGCGTCGCGTCCACCGAACCGTAGTACGGCGAGTGTGGCTGCTCCTCGAAGGCAGCGGTTTCGCCGTAGCGCATCTCGTGCAGGATGCGCCCCGGGTCCTCGTCCCGGAAGTCGTCGAACCGGCTGCCCTGTAGGGACGCCAGGATCCGCAGCGTCGTCTTCGACAACTGCGGGGTGAACGGCAGTGTCTGCAGGCAGGTGAGGATGCTGTCCCGGCCGAACATGGTCATGAACCAGGGCAGACCGGCGGCCGGCAGGGCGGCGCCGCCCAGCGACAGCGGCGAGAAGCGCAGCGCAGCCAGGTCGATAAGGCTGCGCCGGTAGGTGCTGGCCACCCGGCCGTGCTCACTGTTGACCTTGGGTGCGTCGGCGATCCACTGCTCCAGGTCGTGCTGGAGAGCGAGCCGCTCGGTGCCGTGCTTGCGCAGCCCGAAGCGCAGGTCCCGGCCGCCGGGGCCGACCGCGTGGGTCTCGACGCCGATGGAGGTTTGCCACTGCTCGTTGGGCTCCAGGTGGACGGTGTACGCGAAGCCCTTACTGTCGTACCGGGCCGACATCGACGACGAGATCACCGTCTCCCGGCGGAAGTTTCCCCGTCGGTACCCGAGCCGCAGCCGGTCCGACTCCACCTCGGTGTAGATCTCGCCTTTCTTGTTCAGGATCTCGTCCTTGACCTGGAACAGGTCGGCGAAGTCCGACGCCGCCTCCATCCTGACTTCCAGGTCGACCGGCTTCTCGTCGTGGTTGAGGATGGTCAGTTGCTCGCAGAAGCTGCCGCCCACCGCGCGCTCCCGGATGATCGACAGCTTCGCGTCCACGTAGTGCGTGGCCATCCCCGGCACCAGAAAGAATCGCGACTCGAAGTACTGCAGGTCGTCGAAGGAGAGCGAGTTGAGTCGCTCACCGTTGATGGTCAGCACCCAGGTCGACAGGAACCGGGTGTCGATGGAGAAGAGCCCGGTGGGCTCACTCGGCGTCGCCTCAATGTCACCGGTGTCCTCGCAGACGACGAACGTGTTGCCGTCCAGGATTCGGATCGTGTTGCTCTGCCCCATCAGTGCACCTCCTCGGCGAAACGCCGACGCGGCCCACGGGCGTCCGGGGAACCCGGGAAGATCCGCTCCACCTGTACGACCAGCCGAGGGTCGCCCAACACCGTCATGTCGCCCCGCAGCAGGGCGGCCAGGCCGTGCTCGCGCCCCGAGGCGATGTCGTCGAAGAGGACCGGGTCCACGCCGACCACCGTGTCGGCCTCCTGATCCTCCTGACTGACGTTCAGCCGGCCGCGATCGATCCTCAGCAGCCAGTGCCGGGTCTGCGCCCCCTCGTGCAGGTCGATCCGCAGCGTCCCGGAGGTCTTGGCCAGCAGGGGTTCGTACCCCCGCCGGTCCAGGTCCTCGAAGAACCTCGTGGTCGCGTCCACCATCGGGTCCACTCCTCCCAGTTGCCGGGCCGGGGATCCCACCCACCGCGCTCGCGTCGCGCGGACGGCCGGCGTTGCACGTCCCCGCACGGGTCCCCGCCGCTCCCCCGCCCAACCTCGCCCAATTCGGGTGACCCCACCCCCACCCCACCCCACCCTGCCCCGCCCCCACCCTGCCCCGCCCCCACCCCGCCCTGCGGCCGGTGATCAAGAGCTTTGCGTCACCGCCTCCGGCATGTCGTGACGCAAACTTCTTGATCAACCAGGGGGACGGGGTGGGCAGCGCAGCGCCGGCTCTCCCGGGAGGGAGAGCCGGCGCTGCCGCGGCGGACGGTCAGTTGTTCGGGTCGTCGGCGCTGATGTCGGCCAGGACCGACTGTGGTTCGCGCTCGACCGCGAGGTCACCCATCGAGACCAGGCCCACCAGGCGCCCGTCGTCGATCACCGGCAATCGGCGTACGGCGTACGTCCGCATCAGGTCCGCAGCGGCCACGGCATCGTCGTACTGACTCACCGTGATCACGTCGCGGGTGGTGATCTGGTTCAACCGGGTCGAGCCCGGGTCCATGTTCTCCGCGACACCTCGGACCGTGATGTCCCGGTCCGTCACGATGCCGACCACACTGTCGCCATCGGTCACCACCACATCGCCAATCGCGCTGTCACGCATCTCCTGCGCGGCTGAGATGAGCGTGTCGTTGCCGTCCATCGTCACCAACCGGGTCGTCATGAACTCTCCGACCGTTGTCATGGTGCTCCCCTCTCGGTGTCGGCACGGCCCGTCTACCCGCCGCCCGGCACGGGGTAACGCCCGACCCCCGGTGGCTACCGGCGCGGATGCCGCACACGCCGCAGCTCGTACATGCCGGCCCATGTGACACCCACCCGTCGGGGCGGTGTGCCCCGATCTCGCCACCTACGGTGGATCGATGGTGGCGGACGAGTGGGAGCTGCGGCAGTTGGTCGCCGGCAACCAGTGGTTGACCCGGGCACTGACCGTGGTACGCGACTCGGGTCTGCCGGACGCCTGGATCGGCGCGGGCGCTCTGCGCGACCTGGTCTGGGGTGAGCGGTACGGCGACGGGTTCGACCCGGACACGGTCCGGGATGTGGACGTGGTCTTCTTCGACCCGACCCGGCTGACCCGCGAGGACGACGACCGGGCCACCGCCCGGCTCACGGCGGCGTGGCCGCAGCCGCCGTGGGAGGCGCGCAACCAGGCAGCGGTGCACATTTGGTACGCGGCGAAGTTCGGCGGCGACCCGATTGCCCCGTATCGCAGCGTGGCCGAGGCGATCGCCACCTGGCCGGAGTACGCGACAGCGGTGGCTGTCCGCCTGGACCGGGCCGACCGGCTGGAAATCTGCGCGCCGTACGGCCTCGCGGACCTGCTCGGCGGGGTGTGGCGCCACAACCCGGCCCGGGTGGATGTGGCCATGTCCCGGCGGCGACTGGCCCGGCACCGGCCGGAGCAGCGCTGGCCCGGCGTGACCGTGATCGAGCCGGGCTGATCGGCCGGGGTCAGCCTCGGGGCGGCATCCCGTAGAGCCGCTCCACGTGCAGCCGCAGCACGATCCGCCCCTCGTCGACCATGGCCTGGCGGTACTCGTTCCAGTCGGGGTGTTCGCCGCTCAGCCCCCGGTAGAGGGCGACCAACTCCTCGACCGTCTCGTCGCCAGGCTCGGCGGACGGCGGGGTCAGCTCGGCGCGACCCTCGACCACCGCGTACGCCCAGCCGTCCTCGCTGCTGACGTGGAAGCTGGCGCGCGGGTCGCGGCGCAGGTTCGCGGTCTTCGCGCGGTCGTCGGTGACCGATACCCGGATCAGACCCGCCTGCCGGTCGAAGGAGTAGAGCACCGTGGACAGCTGCGGACGCCCGTCCCGCTTGATGGTGGCGAGCACGCCCATCGAGCGGGCGGCCACCAGATCGGTCAACGCCTGCTGGGCGCGGTCATCCGGCATGCTGTCCTCCAGGTTGGACGATCGTCTGCGACCCATCCAAGCACGACCTGCCGGCCGTCGCGGGCGACCGCCCGGAACGACACCCGAGCCCTCGCCGACGGACGGCGAGGGCTCGGTGCTCAGCGAAAGCGCGGTGCTCAGCGAAAGCGCTCTGCTCAGCGAAAGCGCGGTGCTCGGCGAAAGCGCGGTGCTCGGCGAAAGCGCGGTGCTCGGCGAAAAGCGCGGTGCTCGGCGAGAGTTCGCTGTGTGGCGACCGTGCCGGTCAGCGGCGCTCGGCGGCGACCAGCTCGGCGAGCTGTACCGCGTTGAGCGCGGCGCCCTTGCGCAGGTTGTCGTTGGAGCAGAACAGCGCCAGCCCGTACTCCACGGTCTCGTCCGCGCGGATCCGGCCGACGTAGGTCGGGTCCTGGCCGGCAGCCTGCAACGGTGTCGGGACGTCGGTCAACGCCACCCCGGGCGCGTCGGCCAGCAGCTCGTGGGCGCGCTGCGGGGTGAGCGGCCGGGCGAACCGGGCGTTGATCTGGAGCGAGTGCCCGGTGAAGACCGGCACCCGGACGCAGGTGCCGGAGACCTTCAGGTCGGGGATCTCCAGGATCTTGCGGCTCTCGTTGCGGAGCTTCTGCTCCTCGTCGGTCTCGAACGAGCCGTCGTCGACGATCGAACCGGCCAACGGTAGGACGTTGAAGGCGATCGGCTGGGCGAACGAGCGTGGCGCGGGAAACTCCACGGCCGACCCGTCGAAGGCCAGCCCGGCGGCGTGCTCGGCGACCTTGCGGACCTGCTCGTCCAGCTCGGCGACGCCGGCCAGCCCGGCGCCGGAGACCGCCTGGTACGTCGACACGACCAGGCCGACCAGGCCGGCTTCGGCGTGCAGCGGGCGCAGCACTGGCATCGCGGCCATCGTGGTGCAGTTGGGGTTGGCGATGATGCCCTTCGGCCGGTCCAGTGCGGCGTGCGGGTTGACCTCGGCGACCACCAGCGGCACCTGTGGGTCCGTCCGGAACGCCGAGGAGTTGTCGATCACCACGGCGCCGGCCTCGGCGACCCGGGGCGCCAACTCCCGGGCGGTGCCCTTACCGGCCGAGAAGAGCACGATGTCCAGCCCGGAATAGTCGGCGCTGGCCGCGTCCTCGACGATCACCTCACCGTCGCGCCACGGCAGCGCACGCCCGGCGGACCGCGCCGAGGCGAACAACCGCACCTGCTCCGCCGGGAACTCCCGCTCCGCCAGCACCTGCCGCATCACGCCACCGACCTGGCCGGTGGCCCCCACAATGCCGATCCTCATGCCCGCGAGGCTACCGACCCCACCCCCGAAACCGGGACCCCTTTCCCACCCCCCGGGTCCCACCTCACACCCACCCCCGCCCCATCCCTCCCGCCCCCACCCCGTCCCTCCCACCCCCACCCCCGTCCCTCCTCCCACCCCCGCCACCCCGTCGATCATGAAGTTATTGCCACGACACGCCGTGCCGAGTGACAACAACTTCATGATCAACGGCGCGGGGGCCGGGGCGCCCGGGGCGCCAGGGGGTGGGGGGTGGGGGGTTAGGGGAGGAGGTCGCCTAGGGCGGCGGCTTGGAGGTCGTTGCGGATCACCGCGGCGTCGCCCTCGATGACCAGGGTCAGGGCCTCCGGGTGCAGGTGGGTGGCTGCCGCTGCGGAGACCTGCTCCACGTCGGCGGAGAGCAGCGCCTCGCGCAACCGCGCGTGGTAGTCGTCCGGCAGGCCGTGCACCACCAGGGTGGTCAGCGCGGACGCGATCGCCCGAGGGCTCTGCAACTCGACCGAGAGCTGCCCGGCCCGCCAGGAGCGGGCCACCTCGAGCTCGTCCTCCGTCACCCCGCTGGCCTGGGTACGGGTGATCTCACCCACCGCCTCGACCAGGGCCGGCGCGGTGACCGCCGTCTGCACGTTGGAGCTGACCGCGAACCGACCGAACCGCCGCGACGCGGCGAAGTCAGCCCGGATGCCGTACGTGTAGCCGCGTACCTCGCGCAGCAGGTGGTTGAGTCGGGACGTGAACGCCCCGCCGAGCACCGTGCCGGCGAGCGTCATCGGCACGTGGTCGGGGTGCGCCCGGTGCGGCGACGGGTGGCCCAGCCGCAGCGTGGACTGCACCGCGCCGGGCCGGTCCACCAGGATGATCCGCCGACCGCTGTGCAGCGGCACCTCGATGGGGCCGCGCCGCTCTGCGGGGCCACCACCGGTGCCGGCGAACGCCGCGGCGGCCAGGGCGTCCAGGTCGATCCGGTCCAGGTCACCGGCGACGACCAGGGTGCCGGGGCGCAGGAACCACTCGGAGTGGAAGACAGTGACGTCCTCCACGTCCAACCCGGCGACCGACTCCGGGTCGCCGTGCAACGGCCGTCCCCAGCGGTTCTGCGCGCCGAACAGGTCGGCGCGCAGCGCGGCGTCGGCACGCGGGCCGGGGTTGGCCCAGTCCATCCGGAGCGCTGTCGCCTCGTCGTCGCGGACCCGGCGTACGTCGACGGGGTCGAGTCGGGGCGTCCGGACCGCCTCGGCGAGCAACTCGACGGCCGCACTCAGCCGGTCCACCGGGATCACCACGCTGGCCTGGAACGAGTCCCAGTCCAGACCGGTCGACAACGCGGTGCCGAGCCCTTCGACGGCGAGCGCGTACGCGGCCGCGTCCCGCTGCGCGGTCCCCTCCTCCAACGCCTTGGCCAGCACACCGGACAGGCCTTCCTTGCCGACCGGCTCCTGGCCCGCGCCCACGTCGAGCAGCAGCAGGGCCACGGCGAGGTTCTGCCCCGGCAGGTGCGCGGCGACGACCTGACCACCGGCCACGGTGCGGCGGACCACCGGCGGGAACCGGTACGGGCGGGCGGCACCCGGGCCGGGACGGTCGGCGATCAGCGTCATGAGGTCTCCTCGGGCAGGTAGGTCAGGGTCACCCGGTCGGTGGCGAGGACGTCGGCGGCGGCCTCGGCGATCTGCTCGGCGGTGACCGCGAGCAGGGCCGACAGCTGGTCGGCGATCCGGGCCGGGTCACCGAACTGCGTGGTGTACCGGCCGAGCAGGTCGGCGCGACCGTCGACCGTGGACAGCTGACGCCACCACCCGGTGCTGAGCAACGCCTTGGCCCGATCCAGCTCGGCGACGGTGACCGGCACGGTGGCCAGCTCGTCGACGACCTCGGCCAGCCCTTCGGCCAGCCGCTCGGCGCTCACTCCGGTGCGGGCGGTGGCGGTGGCGATCAGTGGTGCCGGGCCGTGCGCGAGGTCCACCCCGTACGCCCCGACCAGGTCCGGCTGCGCGATCCTCTCGCCGTCGGCGAGGCGCTGGTAGAGCCGGCTGCCCCGGCCGCTGCCGAGGACGGTGGCGAGCACGGTGATCACGTTGTACCCCGGGCTGCCGAACGGGTAGCTGCGGTGGGCGATGTACACCCGCGGCGCCGGCACGTCGGCGCTGACCGACTCGACGGCTGTCTGCCCGGTGGCGGGGACGCTGCGGCCGTCCGGTGCCGGCGGGATGTCGTCGCGGGCGGGCAGCGCGCCGAAGTACTTGTCGGCGAGCGCGAACACGTCGGTGGCGGTGGCGTCACCGACGACGGTGAGCACCGCGTTGTTCGGCGCGTAGTAGGTCTGGTGGAACGCCTGGAAGGTGGCGAGGTCGGCGGCGTTCAGGTCGGCCATCGAGCCGATCGTGGCGTGGTGGTAGGGGTGCCCCGGCGGGTAGAGCAGCGGCAGCAACCGCAGCCAGGCGTCGCCGTACGGGACGTTCTCGTAGCGCTGCCGGCGCTCGTTCTTGACCACGTCCCGCTGGTTGTCCAGCGTCTCCTGGGTGAGGGCGGGGACCAGGCCGCCCATCCGGTCGGCCTCCAACCACAGCGCCAGCTCCAGGTGCTCGGCCGGGACGGTCTCGAAGTAGTTGGTCCGGTCCGGGTTGGTGGTGGCGTTGAGTGAGCCGCCGGAGCCCTGGATCAGCTTCATGTGCTCGGTCTTCGCCACGTTCACCGACCCTTCGAACATCAGGTGTTCGAAGAGGTGGGCGAAACCGGTCTGCCCGGCCGGCTCGTGCCGGGAGCCGACGTCGTACCAGAGGTTGACGGCCACGGCGGGCGCGGTGCGATCCTCACTCACCACCACGCGCAGGCCGTTGTCCAGTCGGGACGTCTGAATGGGCCAGGGGTAACCGCTGTCGGGCATGCCCCCGACGCTATCCGATCTCGCGGGCGGAAAGGTGACGTGCCGTCGGTCGGCGAGCCGACCCGGACGGCATCGGGGCCGCCGCGCGGGGTACCGGAGAGGAATGACCGTCACCCCGCCTCCGTCCCGGGCCGCCACCGCCGTCGTACGCGCCAGCACCGCGCTCGGCCGGCTGCGCCGCGGCCGGTTGTTGCATCCGGCCGGTCGCTCGTTCGTCGGCGAGACGGTGATCTGGGGTACGCCCGGACCACCCACCGGGGTCGCGCTGCTCGACGACCCCGGCCGGTACCGGACCACCGTCCGGCTCTCCAAGGGAACGCCCACGCCCGGCAGTTGGCCCGACGTTCTGGGCCTCGCGCTGCGCCTGCACCGCGACGGCGGCCGGCCGTTCGACCTGTTGGTCAGTTCCAGCGGAGCGGCCCCGGTGCTGCGGAACCTGCCGCTGCCCCGACGCCGCTTCACCGGCACGTACAGCACGATCATGTGCTACCGCGCGGGTCGACGCCGCCTCTGGTTGGCCGCGTTGGCCGATCCCGAGTCGGCTGACCTCGGTCGCAGCCTGGCCACGGTGACCGCCGCGACCCGGACGGACACCCCACGCCTGGTGCTCGCGGTCGCGTCGGCGGTGGGGCCCTGGCGGCTGGTCGGTCAGGTCAGCTTCGGCGCCCAGCTCAGCGCGGAGAAGGATGCCGCGCTCGCGTTCGACCCGGCGCGTAACCTGCCAGCCGAACTGCGGCTGGCAGGTCCGCTGGCCTGGCTGCGCGACCAGACCTACCGGGGGTCGCGCCGGGCACGCGGGGCGAGCGCTCAGTCCGGCGGTTCGACAGCGGCCACGGTCTGATCCGAGGTACGACGTTCCAGCACCGTGTCCGGGGCGGCGTTCTGGTCCGCCGCGCGGATGTCCGACTCGGTGAGGATGGCCTCGGCCTGCGCCTCCGGGTCGTCGCTGCCCACCACCGTCTCCTCGGGCAGGAGGTGGTGTGCGCGGGACTCCACCCGGTCCTGATCGTTCTGCTCGTGTGTCATGGCACCCCTGTTACCCCGACCTCACCCCCGGCACGCGATGTTCGCTCCGCATCTTGGGACGACAGGCCGGGTGACCGCGCCCGGTCGGGTACGCTGGCCCGGTGACGCGTTCCTATCGATGGTTTAGGCAGCCGGCTCGCACGCCGGTGACTTCACCATGAATTGACGTCACCACGGACCGAGCCGGCTGGGCAGGAGCTATCGTTCCTGCCCTTTTGCGTACGAGCAGCCGGCTCGTCCCGGGCACCGGCCCCGGGCACTGTCGGCGAAAGGATGCCCACCGTGACGACCCCGGAGACCGATCGGGTCAGCGATCAGCGGATCGACCGTGTCGTGCCGCTGACCACGCCCGCCCTGCTGCACCACGAGTTGCCCCTGGACGAACCGCTCGCGTCGGCCGTGCTGACTGGCCGCCGCGCGGTCGGGCGCGTACTGGACCGCGAGGACGACCGCCTGCTGGTGGTGGTCGGCCCCTGCTCGGTGCATGATCCGGCCGCCGCCCTCGACTACGCGCAGCGGTTGCGCACGGCGGCCGACCGGCTCGCCGACGACCTGCTGATCGTGATGCGGGTCTACTTCGAGAAGCCACGCTCCACGGTCGGCTGGAAGGGCCTGATCAACGACCCGGGGCTGGACGGCAGCGGGGACGTCAACACCGGCCTGCGGCTGGCTCGGGCGCTGCTGCTCGACGTGCTCCGCCTCGGCCTGCCGGTGGGTTGCGAGTTCCTCGACCCGATCACCCCGCAGTACATCGCCGACACGGTGGCCTGGGGCGCGATCGGCGCCCGCACCGTGGAGAGCCAGGTGCACCGCCAACTGGCCTCCGGCCTGTCCATGCCGATCGGCATGAAGAACCGCCCGGACGGCAGCATCGGCACGGCCGTGGACGCGATCCGCGCCGCCGGGGTGCCGCACGTCTTCCCCGGCATCGACTTCTCCGGCACCCCGGCGATCATGCACACCCGGGGCAACACCGACGGGCACCTGGTGCTGCGCGGCGGGGGCGGCCGGCCCAACTACGACGCCGCGTCGGTCGCCGGGGCGCTCGACCTGCTCCGCGCGGCCGACCTGCCGGAGCGGCTGGTGATCGACGCCAGTCACGCCAACAGCGGCAAGGACCACCGCAACCAGCCGCTGGTCGCCGCGGACGTGGCCGCGCAGCTGGCCGCCGGCCAGCGTGGGATCACCGGTGTGATGCTGGAGTCGTTCCTGCTGCCCGGCCGGCAGGAGCTCGACCCGACCCGGGAGCTGGAGTACGGCCGGTCGGTCACTGACGCCTGCCTCGGCTGGGACGACACCGCCGAGGTCCTCGACCACCTCGCCTCGGCGGTGCGGGCCCGGCGGGCCACTCTGCCGACGGCGGTGTGACCGCCGACACCACGAGGCACGGAACACGAGCGGGGGTCGGCTCGTTGACTGGGGTGTCGGTGTGTCCAGTGTCCCCGGGCCTCACCTAAATAGCCTTCGCGGAATACCGTCCGGCTGGAGCCGCGCAGTGCCACTCGCCGAGAGGCGACCTGCACACCGACACCAGCGCCGCCCCCGGCCCACAAGGCCGGGGGCGGCGCTGTCTGTGCCGCTCAACCCCCAACTCCGTTTGACCGATTCCGCCCGGGGTAGCTGATCGACGTGACCGACGACGCATCCGTGACCGGCGAGCCGGACACCAGGGCCCTCGACGACCTCCTCGACGACATCTACCGGGCGCAGGAGCGGGTCACCCAGGCGGACATCTACCGCCGGGCGGTGGCCGCCGAACTCCCACCGGACCTGCTCGCTCGGATCGACGCGCTTCCCGAGGGCGAGTACGCGGTGGACGAGGCCAGCGACCTGCTGGGCGGTTCCATCGGCTGAGCGCCGGTGCCAGCTCCGTCGCGTGAGCGACCGCAGAAGGGACACGACATGACGCACCACGAGGACCACGACGAGAAGGTGCCGGCGCTGGGTCAACCCCCGAAGGGGCGGGACACCACACCCGAGCCGGACTTCGCCAACGAGCACGACAAGACGGCGGTGGACCGGGACATCATCACCGGGGCCGACGAGGACGAACGGGAGCCGGAGTCGCCGCACGGCTGGTCCGGCATGCAGCGCTGAGGCGTACGAGAAAAAAGGGGGCCGGTTGCTGCCGGCCCCCTTTTTCGTACCCGCTCGTCAGTCGTCGTCGTGCCCGCCCTCGGCGGCCTGCTGCGCCGTCGCGTACGCCATCTGGAGGAAGTCGGACGCGGCGACCGCCGTCAGCGCGGTGGCGACCAACCGGGTGAGCCGGGGCGCGAGGACCAGGCCACCGGTCAGCCCGGTGGCCACCCAGACGGCCAGGCAGAACGGGCAGCTCAACAATTCGCCGATGGCGTGCCGGGTCGGGCTGCCCGAGTCGCGGACCTGCTCCATCACCTCGCCACTGCCGATCGGGCGGTCGTAGCGGGTGAACGGCGCCCGCAGCGGGCTGGTCACCGCGTCCTTGGACAGCAAACGGCTCAGCTTGTGCGTGGCGATGGAGAGCAGCACCACGTCCGACGGCGCGGGACGCTCCGGCACCGGCCGGCCGGTCGCCTTGACCAGGCCGGCGAGAGCCCCGGTCACCCCGGCGTAGGCGCCCATCGCCACCAGGTAGCCGCCGAGCGGCCGGTGTTCATGCGGCGCGTACGCCCGGCGCAGCCGGGTCGCCTTCTGTCGCAGGCCAGTGTCGCTCACCCGATCTCCTCATTTTGTCGTGGTGGTGGCGGGAGCGGCGTCCCGAGTGACCGGCTCAGCCGGCCTGGAGGTTGTCGGCGACCTCGCGGGCCAGGTTGGTGAGGGCCTCGTCGGCCAACTGGTCCGGCCCGGGCCCACCCGACCCGTCAGCCAGGTCCAGCTGGATCCGGGCGCCACCGGAATCCGCCGGCTCGACCCGGATCTCGGCGGACCAGTCGTCGGCGTCGCCGTCGCCCCAGCGGGCGCGCAGCTCCTCGCCGCTGATCTCCGCGGCGGGGCTGCCGTCGCCACGCAGTGGCTCCGGCAACCAGGCCGAGGCGCGGTCGGGGTCGGTGGCCGTGTTGAAGACCACCTCGGGCGGCGCGGACATGCCGCGTACGGCGCGCGCCGGCATCAGGCGTCCCGCAGGCGGCTGGGGTCGACCTCGCGACCCGGGTGGCGGGCCAGGTACTCGGTTTCCAGCTCCGCGGTGCGCCGCAGGTGGTTGGCGAGTGCGGAGTCCGCAGCGTGCCGCAGGGTGTCCAGGCGGGTGCGGTGCAGGCTGTGCATCTCGCGGATCAGGTCCTCGTCGGTCAGCTCCGTCGGGTCGATGCCGAGCAGATCGCCGTCGAGACCGGGAGCGCCGGCCGGGTCGGCGAGCTGGTCGCCGTCCCACTCGGGCACCCGCTGCTCCGGGCTCATATCCGCGCCGCCGCTGGACGCGAAGCCGTCTTCACGTACCGATCCGGTCATGATCGCCCCCCTTGATCTCGTTTGGGCTGGCGTCTAGACGATTGCCCAGGCGGGGTGATGCCAAACCAACCCGGCGAGGCGTCAACTACGACACGGTGTCGGAGACCGGCAGCGCCCCCGGTACCCTCGATGCCATGAGGCGGCTCTGGACTCCGGCGTGGATCGCGCGCCACGTGGCCATGGTCGTGCTGGTTGTGAGCTTCCTCGGGCTGGGCTGGTGGCAGATCAGCCGGGCCACCGCCGGCAACAGCCTGAGCTGGGGGTACGCGGTCGAGTGGCCGATCTTCGCCGGCTTCGTGGTCTACGTGTGGTGGCGCGAGGTGAAGCTGGCCCGCCGCCGGGAGGTGGAGGCCGACGCGCCGCCCGCGGATCCGGTCGTCGAGCCGGCACCGGAGGTCACCACCGGGTCCCGACCGGTCGTACGCCGGCCGGTGCGGGTGTCCCGCGTGGCGGCGAGCGGTGATGCCGTCGAGGACACCGACCTGGCCGCCTACAACCGCTACCTGTCATGGTTGAACGCCAATCCGGGCGCCCGGCCCGGTGACTATCCCGGCTGAGCCGGGCTCGGAAGGACGGACGAAGGTGGGCGCTGCCCTTACCCGGTACCGCGTGATCGCCTGGATCGTGGGCGTGGTGCTGATCCTGCTGGTCGTGGTCGGCATGCCGCTGAAGTACGCGTTCGACAACCCGGTCGTCGTGGAGACGATCGGGCCGGCGCACGGCTTCCTCTACATGATCTACCTGGTGGCCGCGTTCGACCTGAGCCGGCGAGCCGACTGGCCGCTGAAGCGGATGCTGCTGGTGATGCTGGCCGGCACGGTGCCCTTCGTCTCGTTCTACGCCGAGCGCCGGGTCAGCGGGTGGCTGACCCGACCGACGGAGCGCACTCCGGAGACCGTCGCCAGCCGTACTGCCTGACCTGTCGCGCCATTGGTTTCCAATTTCGGCGTGCCCTCAGGCCCAGCTGTCCTTGTCCTTCAGTACCACGAACAGCAGACCGGTCCCCAGGCCGACCGAATCACCGGTTGGGTCGCCACGGGTCCGCTGAGGCCAACGGGTCGACCCAACCGCCGTAGCGGTTGACCTCCCGGGCCCGCAGCAGCGACCGGGTGACCTGGCCGAACTGCCGTTCGTCGTCGGCGCTGAACAGCAGCACCTCCGTTCCCTGGTACCACCCCCACAGCTCGTGGGGCGGTGGCCGCCAGCGATCACCGACCAGGGCAAGGGCGGCCGGGAGCAGGAACACCGCGCCGAGGATCAGGTACGCCTCGGCGGTGAGGCGTTGCAGACCGCCGGTGAAGCCGAGGAGGACCCCCACACCGCCGAGCATGCTGGCGGTGATGACGACGGCCCGGACGGCGATCCGGTCGTGCGGACCCCGGGTGGTACGTAGATGGGTCAGGTCGGCGACCCGGTAGGTGTTCCGACCGACGGTGAACCGGTCGACGGTCACGATGATGCCGGGTCGCGCGTACAGCAGCGTCGACCGGGCGCCCGGCACCGTTCGCGGCGGTCGCGTCTTTGCGCCTTCACGATTCACGGTTCCTCCCGCAGGGGACGGTTGGCCGAGCGGACCGCCACTGACAGTCATCGCTACCTGTCGACGGGATTCCCGGCTCCGGCCTTCATTGTGTTGCGCTGGTGCCAGTCGACCTGGGCATTTACGGGCTCCCGACAGGTCCCCCCGACCGGGTGACATCGCCGAGAAACAGCATCCATTTCAGGTTTTATCGGTTATGGCAGCCAGGAATCCGGCGGCATACGCCGGGAACGACGAAAGTCGTATATCCGTCAACAACCTGCGAAAAGGGCGATGTTCCCTCGTTCGTAGGCGTCATCAGCCACGATGACGCCACCGGACACAGGGGCACGACGGGCAACTCTCCCAACTTTCGCCCCTGCTTCAACTGCGAGCGACATCCGTCCCGGGTTAGGTTGGGCGAGCCGGTCCGGCCCAGTGCCGTCCGCCCGGATGGCCCCGGCCGGTGTCGTCGAGGGCGTCAGCAGCCCCGGCGGCCGTGGGAGAGGGGCCTTCCGCTCTTGTCATCCCTGAGAAATCTGCTGCGCACCGTGGCGCTGGTCGGCATGTCGGCCGCGCTGATCGCCCCGACGGCGGTGGCCCAGGCCGAGCCGTCCCCCGCCGAGCTGACCAGCCGGATCGAGACGTCCTCGGCCGAGTTGGAGCGGGTCGTCGAGTCGTACAACAAACTGCGTGAGGAGATCAAGACCAACGAGGCCGCCGTGGCCCGATTACAGACCCGCATCGGCCCGCTCGAGCAGCAGGTCGAGCAGAGCCGAGCCGATGTTGCCAAGCTGGCCTCCACCGCGTACAAGAGTGGCAGCCTGCGCACCGCGGACGCCCTGCTGCGTCCCGGCGGCTCGGCAACCCTGCTGGACCGGCTCGGCGCGATCGAGCAGTTGACCCGCCAGCGGCAGGAGAGCATTTCCGGCTTCACGGCCAATCAGCAGCGACTGCTCGACGAGAAGGCCGGTCTGGACGCCACGCTGGCCCGGCAGGCCGCGCAGGCTCGCCAGCTCGCCGCGGGCAAGAAGAAGATCGAGCAGGATCTGGCCAAGCTGTACGAGCTGCGCCGGCAGGCGTACGGGGCCGCCACTGAGCGACCCGAGCCCGGGGCGGCGAAAACCGAGGCCAAGAACGTGCCCGCCGTCTCCGGTGCTGCCGGCACGGCGGTGCGCTACGCGTTCGGCGCGATCGGCAAGCCGTACGTCTGGGCAGCCGACGGGCCGAACGGCTACGACTGTTCCGGGCTGACCTCGGCGGCCTGGCGGGCGGCCGGAAGGTCCCTGCCGCACAACACCCGGATGCAGTGGAATGCTGTCGCCCACATCGGGCGAAGCGACCTACGCCCCGGCGACCTGGTCTTCTACAGCGGGCTCGGGCACGTCGCCCTGTACGTCGGCGACGGCCAGGTGATCGACGCGCCCAGCGCCGGTCGCAACGTGCTCAAGCGCGGCATGAACATGATGTCCATCCAGGGTTACGGCCGGGTTCGCTAACCACGCCCGGCAACGGGGAACGGGCGGCGTCCCCCTATCGGACGCCGGCCGTTCGCCGTCATTACTACCAGGTCAGGCTGCCTGCAGCCCTTCGGCCCGGGCCAGCTCACGAAGCCGGCCGAGGGCCTGGATCTCCAACTGGCGGATTCGCTCGCGGGACAGCGAGAACCGGGACGCGACCTCGGTGAGCGAGTGCTCCCGGCCGTCCTCCAGCCCGTAGCGGGCCCGCATGATGCCGGCGGACCGGTCGTCGAGGTGGTTGAGCAGCCCCTCGATGCGCTGCCGCTCCAGACCGCTGAGCACGATGTCCTCGGGCGACGGCGCGTCGCTGTCGGCGACCAGGTCGCCCAGGTTCGTGTCGCCGTCGTCACCCACCGGGGTGTCCAGCGAAACGGTGTCCTGCGACCAGCGGCGCAGCTCGTTCACCCGCTCGACGGTGACGCCGAGGGCGGTGGCGATCTGCTCCGGCTCCGGGTCGCTGCCCAGTTCACGGGTGAGCTGCCGGGCCACGTTGCGCATCCGGTTGACGTCCTCCACCAGGTGCACCGGGAGACGGACGGTGCGCTCCTGCTGGGCGATCGCCCGGCTGATCGCCTGCCGGATCCACCAGGTGGCGTAGGTGGAGAACTTGTAGCCGCGCTCGTAGTCGAACTTCTCGACCGCCCGGACGAGGCCGGTGTTGCCCTCCTGGATCAGGTCCAGCATGGGCATCCCCGAGCGCACGTAGCGCCGGGCGATCGACACGACCAGCCGGAGGTTGGCACGGATGAAGAGATCCTTCGCCCGGTCCCCCTCGACGACCAGCCACTCCAGGTCGGCCCGGTCGACACCGGCGGGAACGGCTTCCTCACCGAGCAGGTGCTCGGCGTAGAGGCCGGCCTCGATCGCCTTGGAGAGATCGACCTCCTTGGCGGCGTCCAGCAGTGGCGTCCGGGAGATCTCGTGCAGGTAGACGCCGACCAGGTCGCGCTCCTCGGCAACCTCGTCGGTTCGCATGCCGATGTTCTTGTCCACGTTGCCCACGGTCCCCTCGCTCGCGCCGGTTGCCCGGTTCCTTGCCATTTCCCACGCCTGTCAGCCCCTGGTAACTTCTGCTGTGCCCATCGGTGCTGACACCTACACAACAGATGAGACGTGTCGGGGATTCCTCGCCGTGAGTCGAAAGTGTCACGAATGCCTGAGTAGTAGCTGAGAGCACGGTCCATGTTTGCTGTCAGCACCCCATCGGATGGCTCACCATTGGGCACCACGTACGGGGTTACCGCACCATGGCAACACCACCCGCCGTGGGGGGACAGCGACCCGGGTCACCACCACGATGCGATCCTGCTCACTGCCAGACACGCACCGGTGGACCGGTCGGTTCATCCACGGGGTGTTATTACCCCCCGGCCAGATGAACAATCCGAGGCCCCGTTCGCTTCCCGGGGCGGGCGGCGCTAGGAGGCGAGCAGGGCGAGGGCGCCGCGCACCTGGTCGGCCGAGCGGGCCAACGCGGCCCGGGCGGCGTCGACTTCAGCGCCCGAGACGAGGGAGACGAGCGCGGTCTTCAGGTCGCCGTCGGCCTGGCTGAGGGCCTGCCGGGAGAGTTCCTCCGAGCAGCCGGTGGCCTCGATCAGAATCGAGATCATTCGGCCGCGGAGTTTCGCGTTGGTGGCCACCATGTCGATCATGAGGTTTGAGTAGACCCGCCCCAGCCGCACCATGACGGCGGTTGAGAACGTGTTGAGCACCAACTTCTGTGCGGTGCCCGCCTTCATCCGGGTCGACCCGGTGACCACCTCGGGTCCGGTGTCCACGCCGATGAAGACGTCGACCGACCGGGCGGCCTCGGCCTCCGGATTGGCGCAGAGCAGCACCGTCGATGCGCCCTTGGCGCCGGCTGCGGCAAGCGCCCCGAGGACGTACGGCGTGCGTCCGCTGGCTGCCAGACCAACCACCAGGTCCCCGGCACGTACACAACTGGCCGCTTCGACCGCGCCGCCCCGGTCATCGTCCTCGGCGTCCTCCACGGCCCGCCACATGGCGTCCGGGCCTCCCGCGAGGTGCGCGCAGAACCAGTGGCGGGGCGAGTTGAAGGTCGGGGCCAATTCGGCCGCGTCGAGCACGCCCAGTCGGCCGGAGGTGCCGGCCCCGAAGTAGTGCACCCGGTGGCCCCCGCGGAGCGCCTCGACCGCCAGGTCGACGGTGGTGGCGATCTCGTCGAGCACCGCGGCGACCGCCGCCGGCACCCGCCGGTCCGCCTCGTTGATCACGGTGAGCACGTCCCGGGTCGACATCAGGTCCAGGTCGACGCTGAGCGGGTTACGCCGTTCGGTGGGAGCACCCACTCGGACCGTCGGCCGAGCGGGTGGTGCGGGCATCTCCGCACCGGCCGTCATGCCCGCCTCCGGTTGGCACCTACCCGGTGCGACTGGACCGCCTCGGCGGTCGCCTCCAGGGCCTTGCGGGCCCGGGCCCGGTTGCGGGCGGCCACCCCGACGAAGAGGCAGTCGACCACGGTGAGCTGGGCCAGCCGGCTGGCTGTCGCGCCGGAGCGGTAGGTGGTCTCCCGGGCCGCCGTGGTCAACACGAAGTCCGCCACGTCGGTGATCGGAGAACGCGGGAAGTTCGTCAGCGCCACGGTCGCGGCACCGCGGGTACGGGCCTGCTCCAGCACCTCGATCACGTCGGAGGTGGTGCCGGTGTGCGAGATGCCGATCGCCACGTCTCCCCGACCGAGGAGAGCGGCCGAGGTCAACGCGGTGTGCACGTCCGGGAAGTAGAAGGCGATCCGGCCGATGCGGTGCAGCTTCTGCTGAAAGTCCGAGGCGACGAACCCGCTGGCGCCGGCACCGTAGATGTCGATCCGACCGGCGCCGCTGATCGCCTCGACCACCTGCTCGCAGACGGCGGGGTCGAGTTGCTCGGCAGTCTCCTCGACGGCGCGGGCGTCGTTGAACGCGATGGTGGCGATGATCTGGGCGAGGTCGGCACCGGGCGGGATGTCACCACCGACTACTCGGGCGTCCGGCGGCTCGATCCGTCGGGCGGCCTCGGCGGCGAGGCGAATGCGCAGTTGGGGGTAACCGTCCATGCCGACCGATCGGCAGAACCGGATGACGGTCGCCTCCGACGTCTCGGCTGCGGTGGCGAGGTCGGTGATTGTCCGCCGGGCGGCGGCCGCCGGGTCGGAGACGACCAGCCGGGCGACCCGCTGCTCGGCGGGCGACAGCGACGGCAACAACCCGCTGATGTGGACGATCAGCCCACCGGGCTCGTGACTCGCAGAAATCTTCGGACTCTTCGCCACGGGTGAAACTTACTTTCACCAAGCGTGACCGTCAACCATGACTGTCCGGTAGGGAAAATTGTCGACGGCCGGGATCACCGGTCCCGGACAGCCTGCCACTCCCGAAGGACCACCGCCTCATCCGCCGGGTCGAGACCACCCTGCCGTACGGCGGCCGGATGCGCCGCCATCCAGGAGGCGGTCGCCCGAACGGTGTCCGGCAACGGACGGACCGCCAGCCCGGCGTCGAGAGCCGGTCGGGCGTCGCGGTCCATCAGGCCGCCGAACTCCGGTAGTCGCACCCAGAGCGGCAGTGCCCGCTCCCCTGACCACTCGCGAACGTCGTGCGACACCAGGAACTCCTGATCGACCCAGGTCAGGACGGGCTCTGGCACGTCCAGCCCGGCAGCGACCCCGGCCAGTAGGTCCGCCCGTGTCATCGCGGGCCCGACGCCGTCGTACGTGCCGCCCAGCCGGGTGCCGGCGGCGTGCAGCAACCAACCCGCCAGATCGGCGACGTCCACGAACTGCACCCTGTCGGTCGGCCGTCCGGGCGCGAGCACCTCTCCACCGACCGACAGCCGCCGCACCCAGTACGGAAAGCGGTCGCTCGGATCCTCGGCGCCGACGAGCAGCCCGGCCCGGCAGATGAACGAACGGTCCACCCCCATCCGCTCCCGGACCGCCTGCTCGATGCTTACCTTGCACTCGCCGTACCAGCGGTGTTCCGGGCCGACCGGAGCGTCCACGTCCGCCGGGGCGGCCGGCAACACCGGTGCGTCAGCGGCGGTCTGGCCGGGGGTGGTGTTGTCCGCGTACACCGAGATCGTCGACACGAACGACCAGTGGCCCACCTGGTCGGCAAGGGCGGAGAGCGCGTGCCGGGCGTGACTGACCTGGCGGGTCACGTCGATCACCGCGTCGAAGCCGGCGTCGGCGAGCGGGACGAGCGCCTCCGGATCATCGCGGTCGGCCGCCACGAACCGCGCCCCGGCCGGCACCGCGCCGGACACGCCCCGGGCCACACAGGTCACCTCGTGACCCTGCTCGACGGCGAGCCGGGCCGTCGCCCGGCCCAGAAACCGGGTGCCACCAAGAATCAGGATCCGCATGCGCCGATCCTGCGCCCCCAACACCCAAACCACCGAACCACTCTGCCCACGGCAGACAGCGCCCCCCACGGCAGACGGCGATCATGAAGTTGTTGCCACTCAGATCGGCGTGTCACGGCAATAACTTCATGATCAACGGAGAGGGCGGGGTGGGGACGGGGTGGGGACTAGCGTGAGGGGTATGGCTGAGGGCAGCGTTTTGGTGACTGGCGGGTCCGGGGGGCTTGGCGGGGCGGTGGTCACCGCATTCGTCGAGGCGGGCTGGCGGGTGGTCGTACCGGAGCGGAAAGCCCGACCCGGGTCGGCGCCGGCGGCGGCCGGACTGCTCCGGGTCGTCGCGGACCTGGCCGACCCGGCGGGTGTGGCGCGGGCGGTCGAGGCCAGCGTCGGAGAACCGGCGGCGCCGCTGCGCGCGGTGGTCAACCTGGTCGGGGGGTACGCCAGCGGCGGGCTGGTGCACGAGACCCCGGTCGAGGAGTTCGAGCGGATGCTCACCGTCAACCTGCGGCCGACCTACCTGGTCACCCAGGCCGCGCTGCCGCACCTGGTGGCATCCGGCGGCGGCGCGGTGGTCTGCGTCTCGGCCCGCGCGGCGGTTGCCCCGTTCCGGGGCGCGGCCGGCTACTCGACGGCCAAGGCGGCGGTGCTGGCCTTCGCCAACGCGGTCGCGGTGGAGTACCGGTCGCACAACGTGCGCTGCAACACCGTGCTGCCCAGCGTCATCGACACTCCGGCGAACCGGGCGGCCCAGCCCGACGCCGACCATTCCCGGTGGGTGACACCGGACGAGATCGCGCCGGTGATCCGGTTCCTCGCGTCGGCCGAGTCCGCCCCGACCAGTGGCGCGACCGTTCCGGTCTACGGGCGGGCCTGAGCCACCACCGGGCCGAGGTCATCCCCGGCCGGCTTGGACGGCGGCAGCCAGGTCTCCAGGTGCGCCTGAATCTGCTCGGTCACCTCCGCGGCGGGGCGACCCGCGTCCACCAGCACGAAGCTGGGGTATTCGGGCAGTGCCCGATAGGCGGTGTCGGCGGCGGTCAGCCACCCCATCGTCTCGTGGTCGGTGCCGCGTTCCTCGATGCGCCGGTACGCCTCCGCCGGGTCGACGGCGAGCAGGAAGGTCACCTGCGGGGTCGGGAACAGTCGGTAGCCGGCCCGAGCGAGCCGCTCCCAGCGCTGCCCGCCGTGCGCCCGAATGCTCGCGTACTGGCAGGCCGAGTAGCGGTCCATCACCGCCGTCCGGCCGGTGAGCAGACAGCTGAGCAGGGCCATCGCGATGGCGAGCCAGCGCAGCACCGACTCCACGGCCAGCACCCCGTCGCGCCCGACGAGCCGCTGTGCGTCCGGCCGGCCGAGCCGCTGGGCGAGCCGGCCGAGCCAGCGCCGGCCACTGGCGTTGCGGCGGTAGGTGGCGGGTCGCCCGGCGGCGGTCAGCGCGTCGGCCAGCCGGTGTGCCTGAGTGGTCTTGCCCGAACCGTCGATGCCGATCAGGGCGACGGTGCGCAATCGGGCCGGGCGTCGTCGCGTCCCCGATGATCTGGCCACTCTCCACAGATTATCCGACCCGCGCACCTAGTCCGCGTGGTTTGTCATGCTTCATCCCTGTTGGCACCCAACCGCGACACCGGCAGGTGTGGCCGACCGGTTTGCCGGGTACCGGACTGAGATCCAACCGCCGGTCCACCAACACGACGACGGAGGAAACAGATGGCTGAGCGCGGGGACGAGAGTCTGGTGCACACCCTCAAGAAGGTCGCCGCCGTGCTCAAGCAGTCCGAGATTCCGTTCGCACTGGGCGGCAGCTTCGCCGTCTACGCCCACGGTGGGCACTCCAGTGATCACGACGTCGACTTCCTGATCCGCGAGGCCGACGTGGAACAGGCGCTGGAGGCTCTGGTGGCCGCCGGTTTCGTCGCCGAGCGCCCACCGGAGGACTGGCTGGTGAAGGTCTTCGACGACGGCCGGATGGTGGACCTCATCCACCGGCCGATCGAGACACCGGTGACCGAGGAGACGTTCGCCGACACCGTCATCCGGCCGGTGGACGCGATTCACATGCCGGTGCTGTCCGCCACCCAGCTGATGGTGCACAAACTGCTGAGCTTCTCCCAGCACTACTGCGACTTCGCCCGCGGTCTGCCGCTGGCCCGCTCGCTGCGGGAGCAGATCGACTGGGAACGGGTACGCAAGGAGACGCAGCACTCGCCGTACGCCGAGGCGTTCCTGGTGCTGCTGGACCGGCTGGAGGTGGTGTCGGCCGCCGGCACCCAGCCAGGAGAGGGGACATCGTGACCCACAATCGCGACATCGGCGCCGCGCCACCGGACGAGTACGTCGAAGCGGAGATCCAGCGGTTGCTCGTCGAGGATCCCGCCGTCGCCGAACAGGGGATCACCGTGATTCGACGGGAACGCGCCCTCGTGCTCTACGGCGAGGTGGAGAGCCCGCACCGGCGGGAGGAGATCCTGCGTCTGGTGTCCGAGCGCTTCCCGGACGTGCCGATCACCAGCGACATCGGGGTGATCCGCGCCCAGGCGCCCACGGAGATCGAGCAACTGCCCTGAGGGAGGTTCCATGGTGATCCGGATCGCCGCCGTGGGTGACGTGCATCTGGACGAGGACGTGGTCGGCCGATTCCGACCGGCGTTGGAGGAGCTGCCGGAGTGCGCCGATGTGCTGCTGCTGGCCGGGGACCTGACCCGGCACGGCACCGAGGCCGAGGCGCGCTGCGTGGCCGAGGAGTTCGGTGGGTTGGCCGTACCGGTGGTGACCGTGCTGGGCAACCACGACCACCAGTGTGACCAGGTGCCACAGGTGGTCAAGGTGCTCCAGGACGCGGGCATCACAGTGCTGGAGGGCAACGGCGTCGTGCTGGACTGCGCGGGTGGTCGGCTCGGCATCGCCGGCGTGAAGGGCTTCGGCGGCGGATTCGCCGGTCGGTGCGCGAGTGACTTCGGCGAGCCGGAGATGAAGGCGTTCGTGCGCACCACCACCGACAGCGCGGACCGACTCGGTGCGGCGCTGCGCTCGCTGGACTGCGACATGCTGGTCGCGCTCACCCACTACTCGCCGGTGCCGGACACGCTCGCCGGCGAACCGTTGGAGATCTACCCGTTCCTCGGGTCGTACCAGCTGGGGCAGGCGATCGACTCGGCACCCACGGCGCTGGCCGTGCACGGGCACGCGCACGCCGGCACCGAGCGCGGCACGACCCCCGGAGGGGTACGCGTCCGCAACGTCGCGCACCCGGTGATCAAGCAGGCGTACAGCGTCTTTCACGTTGGCGATCAACTCGACACCGACCAGGTTTCCCCGATCGGCCAGTCGGGTAGTCAGAGGTCATGGAGCTGATTCTCTGGATTCTCGCAGTCGTACTCGTGGTCGCCGGCATCCTCGCGCTTTTCCGCCGGCAGATCCTGTGGGGCATCGTCCTCATCGTCGTCGGGCTGTTGGTCGGCCCGGGTGGCGTCAGCATCTTCAATTAGCGCTCGTCAGCCGTAACACCGGGACCCGCCGGGGTCGCCGCGACCGGAGCTTCGTCCTCCCGACAGGAGCACTGGCCGCAGCGATCCCGGCGCTTTTTGGTGTTTTGAAGCGCACCAGGCAGGAAACCTCTCGACCATGGAGACATCTCACGGCGCGCGGGTGACGTCCGGCCGGCGCGCCTGGTGGGCCCTCGCCGGCTTCGCCGTGGCGGTCGTCGTCGCGGCCGCGATCGGCGGGCTGGGCGTACAGGGCACCACCGACGAGTACGCGAGTCTGCGACAACCCGGCTGGGCGCCGCCGTCCTGGCTGTTCGGCCCGGTCTGGTCGCTGCTGTACGCGCTGATCGCGGTGGCCGGCTGGCTGGTGTGGCGGCGGGTCGGCTTCTCCCCCGCCCTCTGGGCGTGGACCGCCCAACTGGTGCTCAACGCGATCTGGACCCCGCTCTTCTTCGGCGCGGGGCGCTACGGGCTGGCGTTCGCCGAGATCGTGCTGATGTGGCTGGCGATCGGCCTGACGGTGCTGCTGTTCTCCCGGGTGTCCCGGGTGGCGGCGGGGCTGCTGCTGCCGTACTGGGCCTGGGTCACCTTCGCCGCCGCGTTGAACCTGTCGATCTGGCAGCTGAACAATTGACCGGGCGGTCCCCGGCGGGCGAGCGCCCGCCGGGGACGCTGTCGTTCCCTGGTCAGCAGCGGGGGACGTTGGGGATGTAGCCGTCGTAACCGGTGTAGACGTACGCGTCGGCGATGAAGCGGCCGGAGCCGATCCGGTCCCAGATCGTGCTGGTGCCGTAGGTGCCGGTGACGCTCGTGCCACTGGTCTGGCAGGCGATGGTCACCCGGGTGCCGTCGGCGACGGTGCCCACCGAGGCGTACCCGGTGCCGGGGCCGGAGCGGACGGTCAGCGGCGTGCCGCTGGTGTTGACAGTGCCGTTGCCGCTGCCCGAGGAGCATCCGTTGCCACTGGTGTAGCTCTTGGTGCCCCAGTAGAGCGCGAGGCTGCCGTTGAAGCGGACCTGGATGTCTGAGCCGTTGAGGCGCTGCTCGTAGTGCAGGTGTGGGCCGGTCGATCCCCCGGTGCTGCCGACCCAGCCGATCACCTTGCCGTACCCGACCGTCTGCCCGACCGAGACGTTGAAGCCGCTGAGGTGCGCGTAATAGGTGCTGTAACCGCCCCCGTGGTCGATTCGGACGTATTTGCCGTAGCTGGTGCCGCCGAGGTCGGTGACCCGGTCGACGGTGCCGGGGGCGCTGGCGACCACCGGGTCGCCGGAGTCGTTGGTGCGGTTGAAGTCGACCGCGTATGCCGGGCTGTGGTCCGACCGCGTCTGCCCGGACCAGGTCTGCCCGCACGGGAACGGCACCCTGAAGGTTGGCGCGGCCAGCGCGGGTGTCGCCGGTGCCAGCGCGCCCCCGACCAAGAGACCCGTCACCAGCAGGCTGATCCACCGCTTTCGCATACAGCTCCTCCTATGTTGAAAACCTTCAATCTGTTGCGCTCAGCCTGACAGATATCGTCAATCTTCGAAAGAGCCCGCCGCATGCCCCGCCAGCGCGCCCACCAGGCAGCCTGCAGGTTTCCGGATTGTTACTCGCTCGTGTCTGACAGGGGGTGGACCCGGCCGGATGCAAGCGCTTACATGTGTGCACGCCCAATCGGACCGGCGACGGGTCACCAGCACGACCGCGCCGGCTAGGAAGGAGGACGGCATGGCGGTCTTTACCAGACCACGCCAGGCCTTCGTGATCGCCGGTGTACTCGGGCTGGCGCTCAGCGCCACCGCCTGCGGTACCGGCGACGACAAGAAGAGCAGCAAAGCAGGCTCCGCGGAGTGCGCCGCATACGACAAGTACGAGGGCCACGACGGCAAGAAGGTCTCCATCTACGCGTCCATCCGTGACGCCGAGGCCGACCTGCTCAGGAACTCCTGGAAGACGTTCGAGGACTGCACCGGCATCGAGATCGACTACGAGGGCAACGCCGAGTTCGAGGCGCAGCTCCCGGTCCGGGTCGACGGCGGCAACGCGCCCGACCTGGCCTTCGTGCCCCAGCCGGGCCTGGTCAAGCGGTTCGCCGACGCCAGCAAGCTGAAGTCCCTCGGCGCCGACACCAAGACGATGGCCGAGCAGAACATGCCGGCCGACTGGCTGAAGTACGGCACCGTCAACGGCACCCTCTACGGTGTGCCGCTCGGCGCCAACGTGAAGTCCTTCGTCTGGTACTCGCCGAAGCTCTTCAAGGAGAAGGGCTGGACGGTCCCCACCAGTTGGGACGACATGATCAAGCTCAGCGACACGATCGCGGCGACCGGCATCAAGCCGTGGTGCGCCGGCATCGAGTCCGGTGACGCCACCGGTTGGCCGGCCACCGACTGGATCGAGGACGTGATCCTGCGTACGCAGGGCCCCGAGGTCTACGACCAGTGGACCACCCACGCCATCCCGTTCAACGACCCGCGGATCGTCGACGCGGTCAACCGGGCCGGCACGATCCTCAAGAACGAGAAGTACATGAACGGCGGCTTCGGCGGGGTGAAGAGCATCGGCACCACCGCCTTCGGTGAGGCCGGCCTGCCGGTCACCACCGGCAAGTGCGCCATGCACCGGCAGGCGTCGTTCTACGCCAACCAGTTCCCCGAGGGCACCAAGGTGGCCGAGGACGGCGACGCGTTCGCGTTCTACTTCCCGGCCATCGACACCGCCAAGGGCAAGCCGGTGCTCGGCGCGGGCGAGTTCGTCGTCGGCTTCGCCGACCGCCCCGAGGTGCAGGCGGTGCAGACCTACCTCGCCTCGGCTGAGTACGTCAACAGCCGCGCGAAGCTCGGCAACTGGGTCACGGCGAACAACAAGCTGGACATCGCCAACGTCGCCAGCCCGATCGACAAGCTCTCCGTCCAGATCCTGCAGGACAAGACGGGCGTCTTCCGCTTCGACGGATCCGACCTGATGCCGGCCGCGGTCGGCGCGGGGACGTTCTGGAAGGGCATGGTCGAGTGGATCAACGGCAAGGACACCGCGACGGTGCTCCAGGGCATCGAGAGCAGCTGGAAGTGATCTGAGCGGTGGGCCGGTCCGCACCCGCGGGCCGGCCCACCGACGGATCTGGACCTGGGAGGGTCGATGGAGTTCGACTTCGCTGAGGAGCAGCCGAAGTTCCTCATGCTGATGTACGGGCTGATCGCTTTCGTCGCGGTGGTGGGCGGTCTGCTCCTGCTTCTCGACGTGGTGCCGGCCTGGTTCGCCCGCCGACGGGAGGCGCAGCTCGTCGCCGCGTCCGCCAGCGGCACCCCGCTCCCCCGGCGCTCGAAGCAACGGGAAGGGCTCTTCGCGCTCTTCTTCATGCTGCCGACGGTGCTGCTGCTCACCATCGGGCTGGTCGTGCCGGCCATCCGCACCATGTTGCTCTCCCTGATGGACAAGGACAGCAACGAGTGGGTGGGCCTGGCCAACTACAGCTGGATGTTCTCCGAAAGCTCGATCATCCGGGTGCTGACCAACAGCCTGATCTGGGTGATCCTGGTCCCGCTGGTGGCGACCGGCTTCGGTCTGATCTACGCCATCCTGGTGGACAAGGTCCGGTTCGAGGCCGTCGCCAAGTCGCTGATCTTCCTGCCGATGGCGATCTCGTTCGTCGGCGCGAGCATCATCTGGAAGTTCGTCTACGCCTACCGTGGCGAAGGCGACCAGATCGGCCTGCTCAACCAGATCGTGGTCAGCCTCGGCGGTGAGCCGAAGCAGTGGCTGCTGGAATCACCGATGAACACGCTGCTGCTGATCGTCATCATGATCTGGATCCAGGCCGGCTTCGCCATGGTGGTGCTCTCCGCCGCGATCAAGGCGATCCCCGCCGACATCGTGGAGGCCGCCCGACTCGACGGCGTCAACCCGTGGCAGATGTACTGGCAGATCACCATGCCGACCATCCGACCGGCGGTGATCGTGGTGGTGGTGACCCTCTCGATCGCCACGCTCAAGGTCTTCGACATCGTCCGGACCACGACCAACGGCAACTACGACACCAGCGTGATCGCGAACGAGATGTACAACCAGGCCTTCCGGTACGGCCAGAGCGGCCAGGGCTCCGCGCTTGCGGTCTTCCTCTTCGTCCTGGTCATTCCGATCGTGATCTACCAGATCCGCAACCTCCGTCAGCAGCGGGAGGGCTGAGATGACGACCGCAACGCCCACCGTCGCCGCGGGCACACAGCAGACCAGTGGCACCCCGCCCACCACCGCCGGCCGGGTCCGCAAGCGGTTGACCAGCCGCACCGCGACGCTCGTGTCTATCGTCATCGCGGTGGTCTGGACCATCCCGACCTTCGGCCTGCTCGTCTCCTCGTTCCGGCCGGAGGACGAGATCAAGACCACCGGCTGGTGGACGGCCTTCACCGACCCGCAGTTCACTCTGGAGAACTACCAGCAGGTCCTGTTCGGGCGGTCGTCGTCGTCCGGGCAGCTCGCCGGTTCCTTCATCAACTCGCTGGTGATCACCATCCCGTCGGTGCTCTTCCCGCTCGCCTTCGCGTGCCTGGCCGCGTACGCGCTGGCCTGGATCAACTTCCGGGGTCGGGACTGGGCCTACATCGCGATCTTCGCGTTGCAGATCGTGCCGTTGCAGATGGCCCTGGTGCCGCTGCTGAAGTTCTTCTCCACCGGCGTCACCCTCGGCGGCGTCACCCTGATGCCGGCCTGGGATCTGGTCGACGAACAGAAGTTCGCCCAAGTGTGGTTCGCCCACACCTGCTTCGCGCTCCCGTTCGCCGTCTACCTGCTGCACAACTTCATCTCGCAACTGCCGGGTGACCTGATGGAGGCGGCCCGGGTCGACGGGGCCACCCACCCGAAGATCTTCCGCACCATCGTGCTGCCGCTGATCACCCCGGCGCTGGCCGCGATCGGTATCTTCCAGTTCCTCTGGGTCTGGAACGACCTGCTGGTGGCGCTGATCTTCGCCGGCGGCGGCGACGAGACCGCCCCGCTCACCGTCAAGCTGGCCGAGATGGCCGGCACGCGGGGCAACGAGTGGCAGCGGCTGACCGCCGGAGCGTTCGTGTCGATCGTCGTACCGCTCATCGTGTTCCTGTCCCTGCAGCGCTACTTCGTGCGAGGTCTGCTCGCCGGCAGCGTCAAGGGCTGACCGCGCGCCCGCCGTCGCCTGGCCCCTCGGGCGGCGGCGGGCACCGGGCACCGAGCGGGGGAAACCGTGACGAGGATCGATGATGTGGCCCGGCTGGCCGGGGTGTCCACGGCTACCGTCTCGCGGGCGCTGCGCGGGCTGCCGACGGTCTCCGCCGCCACCCGACGCCGGGTCCTCGCCGCCGCCGAGCAGCTCGACTACGAGGTCTCGCCGAGCGCGTCCCGGCTCGCCGGTGGCCGTACCGGCACGGTCGCGGTGGTCGTTCCCCGGATAACCCGATGGTTCTTCAGCACGGTCGTCGAGGCGGTCGAGGAATACCTCCACGAGTCCGGCTACGACCTGCTGCTCTACAACCTGGGTGGCCGGGAGCAGGTGCGCCAGCGGGTCCTGCGTACGGCCAACCTGCACAAGCGGGTCGACGCCATGATCCTGGTCGCCACGCCGCTGCGTCCGGCCGACCTGACCGCGCTGGCCACGCTCGAACTGCCCGGCGTCACCATCAGCTCGGGCAGCAGGGTGCCCAACTGGCCGTGCGTACGGATCGACGACGTGGCGGCCGCGCGGACCGCAACCAAGCACCTGATCGACCTCGGCCATCACCGGATCGCCCACATCTCCGGCGACCCGGACGACGAGTTGGCCTACACCACCCACCTCGACCGACGCCGCGGTTACCAGGCGGCGCTACGCTCCGCCGGCCTGCGACCCGACCCGACCCTGGACATCGAGTCCGGCTTCACCATCGACGGCGGCAACCGGGCCACCGCCGAGCTGCTGGCCCGCGGCGAGCCGCCGACCGCTATCGTCGCCGCCTGCGACGAGATGGCGATGGGCGCGTTTTCCGCCCTGCGCGACGTCGGTCTGCGGGTGCCGCAGGACGTCAGCGTGGTCGGCATCGACGACCATGACCTGGCCAGCGTGCTCGGGCTCAGTACCGTTGCCCAGCCCGCCGCCGAGCAGGGCCGGCTCGCCGCCCAGATGCTGCTCGACCCGCTCGGGGCCCGACCGCCGGGGCCGGTGGTCAGTCAACGGGGCGCCGGTTGCGACACTCCGGTGGTCCTGCCCACCCGGTTGGTGGTCCGGGATTCAACCGCGCCGCCCCGGGCACACTGAAATCCAAACACCGCAACACGGGAGACGACCCTGAACACCGACCCGACGCAGCAGACCTCCTCCGGTCAACCGGCCACCGGCTGGTGGACCGAGGCCGCCATCTACCAGATCTACCCCCGCTCGTTCGCCGACTCGGACGGGGACGGAATCGGTGACCTGCCCGGCATCACCGCCCGCCTCGACCACCTGGTCGAGCTCGGCGTGGACGCGGTGTGGCTCTCTCCTTTCTACCCCTCGCCGCAGGCCGACGCCGGCTACGACGTGGCCGACTACCGCGACATCGATCCGCTGTTCGGCACCCTCGCCGACGCGGACAAGCTGATCGCCGAGGCCCGGTCCCGCAACCTGCGGGTGATCGTCGACCTGGTCCCGAACCACACCTCCTCGGCGCACCGCTGGTTCCAGGCCGCGCTGCCGGCCGCGCCCGACAGCCCGGAACGGTCCCGGTACATCTTCCGCGACGGCCGTGGCCCGGCCGGCGACCAGCCGCCGAACGACTGGCAGAGCGTCTTCGGCGGTCCAGCCTGGACCCGGACGCTCGACGCCGACGGGCAGCCCGGCCAGTGGTACCTGCACCTGTTCGACACCGGGCAGCCCGACCTCAACTGGGACAACCCGGAGGTGCACGCGGAGTTCCTGGACGTGCTGCGGTTCTGGCTGGACCGCGGGGTGGACGGCTTCCGGGTCGACGTGGCACACGGCCTCATCAAGCAGGCCGACCTGGCCGACTGGCAGGAACCCCAGGAGATCCTCTCCGGTAACGAGATCGACAAGCCCCGCCCGCCGATGTGGGACCAGGACGGCGTGCACGAGATCTACCGGCAGTGGCGGCAGGTTCTGGACAGCTACCCCGGCGAGCGGGTGCTGGTCGCCGAGGCCTGGGTGGAGCCGGCCGAGCGGCTGGCCCGCTACGTCCGCCCGGACGAGATGCACCAGGCGTTCAACTTCGAGTACCTGCTCGCCGCGTGGACCGCACCGGCCCAGTACGCGGTGATCACCCGCTCGTTGGAGGCGACCGACTCGGTGGGCGCGCCGACCACCTGGGTGCTGTCCAACCACGACGTGGTGCGGCACGCCTCCCGACTCGGCCTGCCGGTCGGCACCGTACGCCCCAACGGCATCGGCATCGGCGACCCGCAGCCGGACGCCGCGCTCGGCCTACGCCGGGCCCGAGCGGCCACCCTGCTGATGCTCGCGCTGCCCGGCTCGGCATACCTCTACCAGGGCGAGGAGCTGGGGCTGCCCGAGCACACCACGCTGCCCGACGAGGCCCGGCAGGACCCGACCTGGGTCCGCACGGGGCACACCCAGCGCGGCCGGGACGGCTGCCGGGTGCCGATCCCGTGGGAGGCCGACGCCCCGTCGTACGGCTTCGGACCGACCGACGCGAGCTGGTTGCCGCAGCCCGCGCTCTGGGCGGAGTACGCGCTGGACCGCCAGCGCGACGTGCCCGGCTCGACGTACGAGCTGTACCGCACGGCGCTGCGGTTGCGCCGTGCCCACGGGCTGGGCCGCGGCACCCTGGAGTGGTTGTCCTCCGGCGACGAGGTGCTGAGCTTCCGCAACGGTGAGCTGACCGTGCTGACCAACTTCGGTGTCACCCCGGTACCGGTGCCGGCCGGCGCCCAGGTGCTCGCCGCCAGCGCGGCACTGGACGACGACGGTGCGGTCCCGACCGACGTGACCGTCTGGCTGCGCGCCTGATCTCGCGCCGACCGGCCCGTCCCGCGAGCGGTACTCGCGGGCGGGCTGGTCGGTGTGGACCGGCCCGCTGTGGAGCTGATGTCGTAAACGATTCACCCCGCACCGCACGCCGGCACGCCGGCACGCCCCACGGAGAATGCGCGTCGGATGCTCCCGTGCGTGCCACTCACCCTCGAGAGGGCGCTACTCCCAGCACAGGCCTGTCACTCCAGAAACGCTGCCCCCGCGCCGATCTTGCAGTTTCGGTCGCCGAGATGAGCAAAATGCGGGCTTACGTCGGGACAGAAAGTGCAAGATCGCGGAGAAGGGCAGCTCGACGGGGTGGTGCGGGGTTGACGAACAGTCACTCCGTCTAGCGCGACGGTGCAGTTGGCCAGTATCGAACATGATCTTGATACGAGCGCCTCTCCCGGGCAGGCGGGAGCGCGGGGCGCGGGCGTTGTCAGAGACGGTCGGCCCGGCTGTGGAGCAGGTCGTGCACGTTGTCGATGTCCGCCGGTGAGGTCCGCGAGGCGAGCCAGTACATGACACCGGTGGGGATGAAGAAGAGCTGGAACGCGGCCAGCCCCACGGCGAAGTTCAGCGGTGGCGGGAAGGCCGTCCGCAGTGCCTGGAAGGCCACCCCGACCAGCCCGTTGCCGGCCGCGCGACCGACCCCGTTGACCAGGTTGCCCAGGCTGTAGACAGTGCCCCGGTGCTCCGGCGGGTTGACGTCGGCGATCAACGCGAACCAGTTCGGCGAGTTGGCCGAGGTCAACGCGAGCGCCACGATCGCGGTGAGCAGGCTCAGCCCGACCGACGGCTCCGTGAACACACTGGCCAGCACCGCACCGACCACCGCGCCGCCGCCCGCGCCGTCCGGCACGTCGATGGTCACCGGGACGAAGAACAACACCAGGTAGAACGGCAGCGCGGCGAGGATGCCGACCGAGGCGACAAGTGCCCGCCCCCGGGGCGTACGCCGTTGCACCGCGTCACCGATCAGCCCGCCCACGATGGACAGCACCCCACCGAGCTGGAACAGGGTGGCGAAGACGCTGCCCACCACCACCGCTGTCGACGTCGAGTAACCCTGGGCCTCGGCCCGTTCGGCGAAGAGCACCGGCAGCCAGACCAGCGAGCCGAACGCGGCCTGCGCGGTCAGACCCTGCAGGATCAACCACCGGTTGGTCCGCCGGCCCAGGATGCGCGGCAGGTCGGCACGGCTGATCCGGTAGTCGTAATCGGCACCGGCGTCGAGCCTGCCGGCCAGCTCCGGCTCGCTCTGGCCGCGCCGAATGTCGTACGTGAAGAAGTAGGCCAGGGTGGCGGCCAGGCCGACGCCGGTCAGCAGCAGGAACGGTCGCCGCCAGTCGGCCGCCCCGAGCAGCCCGCCGACGAGCGTGCCCGCGAGGGTTCCGACCCCCTGGGAGAGCCCCCAGAAGCTCATCACCAGCCCACGCCGGGTCGGTGAGATCAGGTCGGTGACCACGGAGAAGCCCACCGAGCCGACCGCGCCGAGGCCGACCGCCGCGACCAGCTGCGCGGTCAGGAACGTCAGGTAGCCGCCGGCGAACGCGCTACCTCCGGTGCCCGCCGCCCACAGGAGCGTGCCCACCATGAGCAGCGGCTTGCGATTGGTCCGGTCCCCGACGTACGCCCAGCCGACAGCCGCGACCGAGCTGACCAGGAAGCTGACAGCGGTGACCACGCCGAGCAGCCGCCCGGACACGTCGAACGCGTCGGAGATCGGGCCGTACAGCGGCGGGACCAGCCCGATCGCCACGTTGTCCAGTGAGGCGAGCAGCACGAACACCACGACGCTGTACAACCGGTGTGCCGGGCCACCGCCCCGGGCCCGTCCGGGCCCGCCACTGGTCACGGTCATGACCGGCAGCCAACCAGATCGCGCCGAGGAGGTCCTCACGCGGGTAGCGGTCGGCCGTCGTCCTGCGGCTCGGCGACCGGGTGAGCCGATCGCGGTCAGCCGTCCGCCCGCAGCGCGGCGACCGGCTCGACCCGGGACGCCCGCCAGGCGGGATAGATTCCCGCCAGCAGCCCCACGGCGGCGCCCAGCAGCGCGCCGCCCGGGGTCAGCCACGGCTCCATGACGGGCGTCCACTGCCGCAGGTAGCCGACGCCGACCACGGTGAGGACGCCCAGCGCCGCGCCCAGGAGGCCGCCGAAGAGCCCGACCAACGCCGATTCCAGCATGAACAGCAGAGCGACGGATCCACGGGTGGCGCCCAGACTCCGCCGCAATCCAATCTCCCCGACCCGCTGGAGCACCGAGACCAGCATGGTGTTGGCGATGCCGACCGCGCCGATGGCCAGGGTGACCGCCGCGAGCACCAGAAACAGGGCCTGTGTGTCGGCGGCGACCTTCGCCCGGGTGGCAGCCGGCTCCGGCGGGCGCTGCGACACCAGGGCGTCCGGTTGCTGCGGTGCCAGCGCGAGCGGGGCCTGTCCGGCGACCAGCGCCGCCGCCCCGACGTCGGTCTCCACCACCACGGAGAGCGGCGCGGTCAGCCCGAACCGGGTGCGGGCCGTGCCGTCGGGCAGGATCACCGCATCGAGCAGACTGGGTGCGCGTTCCACGGCGTCGAGCACACCGATCACGGTGAACGCGCGGTCCCCGACGAACACGGCGGGCGACTGGCTCACGTCGGCCAGGTGCAGCCGGGCCGCCAACCGGCCGCCGAGCACCACGACCGCGTCCCGACGGTCACTGTGCCCCTGGTCATACCAGCGACCGGCGAGAAGCGACCCGCGTACCGCGTCGAGGAGTTCCGGCGAGGCCGCCACCAGCGGCGGCTGGGTGACATCGCTGGCGAGCGGGTCCACCACCGCGGTCGCCCGTACGGGTGTTCCCGGCAGGTCCAGCGTGCTCATCGTCGCGGCCGCAACCACCCCTTTCAACCGCTCGACACGCTGCGGGGCGTCCCACGGGATGGCGCTCTGCGCCCGCTCCGGACCGCCGTCGTTCGCCGGCACCACGGTCACCGAGGTGGCGGCGAGCTCGTCGAAGTGCGACACGATGCGGGCGCCGGCGGTGGTGGCGATGCCGATGGTGGCGACCAGGGCGGCGATGCCCACCACAACGCCCAGCGCGGTGAGCAGCGTGCGGTTCACCCGGGCCCGAATACCAGCCAGCGCCTCCCCGACCAGGTCACGCATCGGCCGTCACCTCGCGGAGCGTCCCGTCGGTGATCTCGACGCGACGCCGGGCCCGCGCCGCGACCTGCTCATCGTGGGTGACCATGAGCACCGTCTGCCCCTCGTCGTTCAGACGGACGAAGAGCGACAGCACCTCCTCCGCCGTCGCCGAGTCGAGGTTTCCGGTCGGCTCGTCGGCGAGGAGGAGCTGGGGGTGGATGGAGAGCGCGCGGGCGACGGCCACCCGCTGCCGTTCGCCACCGGACATCGTCGTCGGCATGGCGCCGGCCCGGTCGGCCAGCCCGACGCGGTCCAACGCCTCGGCCGCCCGCGCAACCCGCTGCCGGCGAGGGCAGCCGTGGTAAAGCAGGGCGACCGTGACGTTCTCCAGCGCCGACCGGTGGGCCATCAGGTGGAAGCTCTGAAACACGAAACCGATCCGGGACGAACGCAGCTTGGTGCGCGCCCGGTCGGAGAGGCCCGACACGTCCGCTCCGTCGAGCAGGTACGACCCCGACGTCGGCCGGTCGAGCAGGCCAAGGATCTGCAACAGCGTCGACTTGCCGGACCCGGAGCGGCCGGTGATGGCCACCCACTCGCCGGCTCGGACCGTCAGGTCCGTGGGGTGCAGCGCGGTCACCGGCCGGGTGGCCGGAAAGACCCGGCTGACGCCGCGCAGCTCGACCAGGAATGTCACGACCGCTCGCCGACGACGACCAGATCCCCCTCGGCGAGCTCCCCGCCGGTGGCCCGCACCTCGGCGAACCCGCCGGCGGAGAGGCCGACGGTGACCGGCACGTCGCGTCCACCCGATGCATCGGACACCCGTACCCGGGCCGCGCCGGAGGCGTCGGTGATCAGGGCGGCCAGCGGCACGGCGAGCACCGCACCGTCGGTGCTGGAGATGGGGACCCGGATCCGCACGTCCCGGCCGTGCAGTTCGGCCGGAACGGCGCCGACCGGTTTGATCCGCAGCTCGTACTGCCCCTCGGAGGTGTCGCCCGTGCCCGCCTTCTCCGCGACGTGGGACACCTCGCCGGCGAAGGTGGCGACCCCGTCACCCTCGTCGAGCTGCGCTCGCTGGCCAAGCTTGAGCAGCCCTCGCTCCTCCGCCGAGACGCCGCTGGTCACCTCCAGCGCCGCCGCCGTCAGGCTCATCACCGTGCCGCTCACCTCACGCCCGAGGGCCGTCTCCAGCTTGTCCACCCGGCGGGGCAGCGCCGGAACGAAGGCCACCTCACCGCGGGGGAGCCGAACCCCGACGGCGGCCTGGAGCCGGCTCAGCGCGGTGCGCGCCTCGGCCAGCCGCCGGACCGCGGCGGTCACCGCCGCCTCCGCGACGGACACGTCGGCGGAGCCGGTCAGCTCGGCCAGGTCGGCTCGGGCCAACTCCAGCGCCACCCGGGCCGCTTCCACGTCCGCCGTGAGCCGGCCGATGCTGGCCTCCGAAGCGCCGTCCGCGATCGCTGCGTCCCGCGCCCGCACCGCGGCCTCGACGTCGGCCTCGGCGCTGCGTACCCGGGCCCGGGCCACGGTTAGCTCCGACGCCGGCGGCCCCTGCTCGGCGTTGCGCAGCGCGGCCCGGGCGGTGTCGACGGCACCGTCGGCCGCGGCGATCCGCTCACGAGCCGCAGCCAACTGCTGCTCTTGCTCCGCGGACGGCCCGACCGGCTCGTAGCCGGCGGCCCGGTAGAGCCGCTGCACCGCGGCCGAGGTCCGAACGTCGTACGTGTCGTCCGGAAGCCCGGTGAAGTGGCCGAGCCGGGCCAGGGCCCGCTCCAACTGGCGGACGTCCGGGCCGGTGCTGCCCGGCGCCAGCGCGCGGTACATCGGGATGGCCCCGTCCATCAGGATCACCGGCCGGCCGGATACCTGGAGGGCCACGTCCCCCTCGTCCAGGCTGCTGCCCGGCTTCGGCACCCGGCCGGTGACCACGAGCTTGCCGAGCCGGCCGTCCCCGAGGTCGGCGTCCACGGTCAGGGCCTGCGGTTCGGCGAACCCGAGCGTGCCACGGACCACGACCGAGGTGGCGATCACCCGGCGCTCCACCGGCACCGTGATAGCGCCCGCCTCAGGCGGTGCGGCGTGCTGGGCGGCCTGCATCGGGGACTGGATGGATCGGCCGGCCCACCAGCCGACCGCCGCCGCCAGCACCGCCACCGCGACGAGTGTCGACAGTGCACCCGGGCGACGCGCGGACGCGGAGCGACGCAACGCCGCCAGCCGGGCCAGCACCCGGTGCCGAGCCGTTCCGGTCACAGTTCACCGGCCAGCGCCTTGTCCAGGTACTCCCGGTAGACCTGCTTGTAGAGGTCGTCGTACGGCCACTGGCAGGGTTCGGTCTGCCGTGCCTCGGCGATCTCCCGCTCCTGCAGCCGCTTGAGTTCGGCGAGTTCCGTGGCGGTGAAGACCTCCGCGAGGCGTAGCGCGGCGCTGTCCCGTCCGGCCTCGTCGGCCTCGGCGACGGCCCGCTCGAAGCCGTCGCGGAACTTCTCGGCTGCCTTCGCCAGCCGCAGCGACCGGGCGTCCCCGCTGTCGAAGCCCTTCTCCTCCAGGCAGGCGCGCCGCACCTCGCCGGCCCGGACGACCCGGGAATCGGCGTCGACCGCGCCGTAGATCCGGTCGCTGCGCGCCGACTGCTCGGGGCTGAGCCGGAGGTTGGCGACGTTCGGCGCCGGCCCGAACCGTCCGTCCGTCTCCTTGCGGCAGCGCTCGAGCCGACCACGCCAGCCGCCGACCTGCTCCGCGGTCATCGCGGCCAGCGCCTTGCGGTTGGGGTCGACCCGCCGGGTGCCGGGCGGCAGGTAGTCGATCAGCGTGGTCAGCCCGTACCCGTACTGCCGCACGAACTGCTCGCGGGTGAGCCCGAGCGCTGTCCGGCGGTCGACCGCCCACTGGTCGATGAAGGGCTGGTAGTCGTAGCCCTCCGCCTTCATGCACTCGAGCAGCGCGCTGTTCACCTGGTCCCAGTAGGCGAGCGTCTCGTCCCGGTTGTCGTCGCCCCGGTCGAGCGCCTCGGCCATCACCTTCTCCACCGGCTTCGCCGGTGTGGAATCGGCGGCCGGCCCGGAGGAGCAGCCGGCGGCGAAGGCGACCACGAGGGCCGCGCAGGCGAGCCTGGACGCTTTCATGCACACCCCGTCAACTCGTTGGTTCCCGGGCCGACCCGCCAGAGGGCCGGCCCGGAGAATCAGGTCAGTAGGCGCCGTTGTAGTAGTTGGTGCTCAGCGCCCCGGTGGCGGTGAGCTGACCGCGGAAGTCGGCCCAGACGTTGCCGTTCTGGTCCCAGAAGGTGTAGTTGTAGCCGGCCGAGTCGCAGCTGGTGCCCTGCGTCCCGACGTAGCCGGGGTCGTAGTAGCGGACGGCGAGGCAGGAACCGTCGGTGTAGGTGTCGCTGATCTTGCCGTAGTAGACGCCGTTGCGGTTGCAGGTCTCCGGCGAGCGCAGCTGCTCCACGCCGCGCTTGACGCCGCCGACGTAGACCTGGACCGGCGAGCCGTAGTTGCTCTCGTAGCAGCCGGCCTGGGCCGGCGCGGCGATGGCCTGAACGGCGACGATCCCGCCGGCCGTCAGCGCAAGTGCCGCGACGGACGCCCGCAGTTTGCTTCCCGGTAGACGCTTCACATCGACTCCTCCCGTTGGGTGATCGAACGGTAGTCAGCCGGTTCCGCTCGGCGCTGCCCCGTCCGACCGTCCATCATGGCCAAACGGCGGGGACTGTCGCACCCAGTCACCTTTCTGAATGCCGACCACCCGATCCGGCCAACGCATGGGACGGCGAGCTGCGTCGACGAGTGAGCCCCCGGTGGGGACGACCGGGGGCTCATAACCAACAGTTATCGTTGCAGATCGATAACGAGACGCCTCAGCGGTCGATCACGCGATCCCGGGCCTCCGCGTACCGCTCGCGGATCGCGGGAACGGGCTCGGCGTCGTACTCCTCGGTGCCGGCGGGGCTCCACTCCGGCGCCGCCGCGCCGCCCCGGGCGGCCCAGGCGGCCTGGCGGGCCGCCCCGTCGGCGACGTACTCGCCGGGCGGCGGTACCACCACCGGGCAGCCGAAGACCTGCGGCGCGATCCGGCGCACCGCGACCGACCGGGCACCGCCGCCGACCAGGATCACCCGGCGAGCCTCCACCCCCTGGGCGACCACGGCCTCCAGCCCGTCGGCGAGCGCGCAGAGCATGCCCTCCACGGCCGCCCGGGCGAGATGCGCCGGGGTGGACGTCCGCAGGGTCAACCCGTGCACCGCGCCGCTGGCCATCGGCCGGTTCGGGGTCCGCTCCCCTTCGAGGTAGGGGACCATCACCAGCCCGCCCGCCCCGGCCGGCGCGGAGAGCGCCAGATCGGCCAGCTCGTCCAGACCGACCCGGAGCATCGACGCCGCGGCGTTGAGTACCCGAGCCGCGTTGAGCGTGGCGACCAACGGCAGGAACCGGCCGGTGGCGTCGGCGAAGCCGGCCACGGTGCCGGTGGGGTCGGCGGACGGGCCCTCGGCGACGCTGAACACCGTCCCGGAGGTGCCGATCGAGATCACCACGTCACCGGGGCCGGCACCGACGCCGAGCGCGGCAGCGGCGTTGTCGCCGGTGCCTGGGCCGAGCAGTATGCCACCGGCGGACCCGCCGGGCACACTGTCGGTGGCCAGGGTGCCGGCGTGCAGCTCCCCGGCCGAGTCGGCCGGGCCGAGCACGGTCGGCACCTGGAGACGGCGGCCGAAGGCCCGCTCCAGCAGGTCGAACCGGTACTGCCCGGTGCTCGGCGACCAGTAGCCGGTGCCGCTGGCGTCACTGCGGTCGGTACGCAGCCCCGCCAGGTCGGTCGCCCCGCCCAGCCGCCAGGTGAGCCAGTCGTGCGGAAGGCAGACCGCGGCCACCCGGTCGGCGTTCTCCGGCTCGTGCCGGGCCAGCCAGCGCAGCTTGGTGGCGGTGAAGCTGGCCACCGGCACACTGCCGGTGGCCTCGGCCCAGAACCGGCTCCCGGCCGCGCCGCCGCCGGCCTCCTCGATGAGATCGGCGGCGGCGTCGGCGGATCGGGTGTCGTTCCACAGCAGCGCCGGACGGACCACCCGGCCGTCCTCGTCGAGACACACCATGCCGTGCTGCTGGCCGGCGACGGAGATCGCCGCCACGTCGGCCAACCCGCCGGCCTGGTCGGCGGCGCTGCGCAGCGCCTGCCACCAGGCTTCCGGGTCGACCTCCGTGCCGTCCGGGTGCGGTGCCCGGCCCTGCCGGAGCAGGGCACCGGTCTCCGCGTCCCGGATCACCACCTTGCAGGACTGGGTGGACGAGTCAACGCCTGCGACCAACGGCATGGCGGGGCCTCAGCGGGCGCCGAGCAGGTGCTCGACGGCGAGCTGGTTGAGCCGGACGAAGGCGAAGCCCCGTGCGGCCACCGCGTCCACGTCGACATCCTCGAACGCGGACCGGTCGGCCAGGAACTCCTCGTAGCCCTCGCCGTCGCCCAGCGTCGGCGTGCTCAGCTCACCGACCTTGCTGGCGGCGAGCGCCTCGATCACCTCGGGGTCGGCACGGAACGCCGCTGCGCGCTCCTTGAGCAGCAGGTAGGTGCTCATGTTGGCCGCCGCGGAGGCCCACACCCCGTCCATGTCCTCGGTACGGGAGGGCTTGTAGTCGAAGTGCCGCGGCCCGTCGTAGGTCGGCCCGCCGTTGGGGCCGCCGTTCTCGAGGAGGTCCACCAGTGCGAACGCGTTCATCAGGTCACCGTGGCCGAAGACCAGGTCCTGGTCGTACTTGATGCCGCGCTGGCCGTTGAGGTCCAGGTGGAACAGCTTGCCCTGCCAGAGCGCCTGGGCGATGCCGTGGGCGTAGTTGAGCCCGGCCATCTGCTCGTGGCCGACCTCCGGGTTGAGGCCGACCATCTCCGGGTGGGCCAACTGGGAGATGAAGCCGAGCGCGTGCCCGATGGTGGGCAGCAGGATGTCGCCGCGCGGCTCGTTGGGCTTGGGCTCCAGGGCGAACCGCATGTTGTAGCCCTTGTCGATGACGTACTGGGTGAGCAGGTCGACCGCCTCGCGGTAGCGGTCCAGGGCGGCCTGGACGTCCTTGGCGAGGTCGTACTCGGAGCCCTCGCGGCCACCCCACATCACGAAGGTGCTCGCGCCCAGCTCGGCGGCCAGGTCGACCTGGCGCAGCACCTTGCGCAGGGCGAAGCGACGGACGTCGCGGTCGTTGCTGGTGAAGCCGCCGTCCTTGAAGATCGGGTGGGTGAAGAGGTTGGTGGTGACCATCGGCACCACGAGGCCGGTCTCGTCGAGGGCCTTGCGGAACCGGGCGATGTGCTGGTCCCGGGTGGCCGCGTCGGCGCCGAACGGGATCAGGTCGTCGTCGTGGAAGGTGATGCCGTACGCGCCCAGCTCGGCGAGCCGGTGCACTGCCTCGACCGCGTCGAGCTCGGGACGGGTGGCGTCACCGAACGGGTCGCGCGCCTGCCAGCCCACGGTCCAGAGCCCGAAGGAGAACTTGTCGGCGGGAGTGGGACGGGGTGCCATGAGCGACCTCCGGGGTGGTGTTGTCCGCTATTTGTTCAGCGATTGAATTATTTGCCCACCATATGGCACTGTCAAGGGGTGAGCCTCACCCACGCCCCGGCCGGCGCAGTCCGTCAGGGCAGTCTGCGCGAGCTCAACCTCGCCCTGGTCCTCGGTCGGATCGCCGCGGCCGACCGGCCTCCCTCCCGGGCCGACCTGGCGACCGCCACCGGCCTGACCAGAGCCACCGTCTCCGCTGTCGTCGAGGATCTGCTCGGCGGCCAGTTGGTCCGTGAATCAGACCCCGCGCCCCGCTCGGGCGCCGGCCGCCCGGCGCGCGGGCTGGTCCTTGCCGAACAGGGGCCGGCCGGGCTCGGCCTGGAGGTCAACGTCGACTACCTGGCGGTCTGCGTGGTGGACCTCGCCGGCCAGGTCCGGCACCGCACCGTACACCGGGCCGACCTGCGCCCGGTGGCCCCCGCCGACGCCCTGGCCCACCTGGTCGAGATGGCCGGGGCAGCCCGCGACGACGCCGCAGTGCAGGGCCTCACCCTGGTCGGGGCCGCGCTCGCGGTGCCCGGCCTGGTGGACGACGCCGGGCTGGTCCGGCTCGCGCCGAACCTCGGCTGGTCCGACGTGCCGGTGCCCGCGCTGCTCGCCGAACACCCTCCGCTGATCGAGCAGGTGCCCGGGGTCCCCGCGTTGACGGTGGACAACGAGGCCAACCTCGCCGCGCTCGGCGAGCTGCACTCCCAGCCACCCGGCCCGACCAGCTTCCTGCACATCTCCGGGGAGGTGGGCATCGGCGCCGGCATCGTGCTGGACGGTGCGCTGTTTCGCGGCGTACGCGGGTGGAGTGGCGAGATCGGGCACCTTCCGGTCCACCCCGAGGGCCGTCCGTGCCGCTGCGGCGGGCAGGGTTGCCTGGAGCAGTACGCCGGCCAGGAGGCGATCGTGTCCGCCGCCGGACTGGCCCGGGCGGAGCTTCCCGCGGACACCGCGACGGCCCGGCTGGCCGAGTTGGCCGAGGCCGGCGACGCTGACGCGCTGCGGGCGTTGCACGACGCCGGAACGGCGCTCGGCGTCGCGGTGGCCGGCGTCGTCAACCTGCTCGACCTGGACACCGTGGTGCTCGGTGGCGGTTACGCGGCGCTCGCACCGTGGCTGTGCCCCCCGGTCCTCGCCGAGATCGACGCCCGGGTGCTCACCGCGGCCTGGTCGCCGGTAACAGTCCGACCGTCGACGCTCGGCGCGGAGGCCGCCGCGGTGGGTGCCGCCGGATCGGTGGCCCGCCGGATCATCGCCCAGCCCGCCGGCTGGTTGGCCCGCTCCGGCTGATCGCCACCCCGCGCCGTTCGCCGCCCGCGCGGGTGCCGCGCTGGCCACGCCGGCGCGACACGGCGACGTTCGGCGAAGCCCGGCTGCGTGCCGCGCTGGTGGCGGCGGCCGGGCAACCGCCGTCGGCGCTGATCGACCGGGTGCTCCGGGCGGTCGACGACTGGGTGGACGGGCAGGCCCACGACGACATCGCGATGCTGGCCGTGGGCGCGTCTGCGCCGGCATGACCGACGGGCCAGCATCACCGACGGGCCAGCCTGACCGACGCCGGCTTGGTCAGGCGGTACGCGCCACCGGCGGGTCGCCGGCCGGCAGCTCTCGGGCGATGCCGACCGATCCTTCCGGGCTGCCCGTAGCGCCCGCCCACCCCGCGCGGGCCTGCCGAGTCGAATCGACCGGCCAGTCCCCCGACCGCCCACCGGGCCGGTCCGGGTCGTCCGGCCAGCCTCCCTGGCCCATCGGCTCGCCGGGCCTCGCCGATTTCTGCGTCTGCTGGCGGCGGGCGGTCTCGTCGAACTCCTGCAACCCGCGCAGCAGCGCGTCGCGGCCCTCCCGGCTCATCCCGGTCAGCACGGCGGCGAGTTGGGCCTGGCGGTCGGCCCGCAGCTCGGCGAGGAGCCGGCGGGCCTCCGGGGTGAGGTGCAGCGAAATCTCCCGCCGGTCGAAGCGGCCCGGCTCGCGCTCCAGCATGCCGGCGGCGACCAGCCGGTCGCAGAGGCGGCTGGCGGAGCTGAGCAGCATGTCGAGTCGGGTGGCGAGCCGACGCAGGTTGATCCCGTCGGCCTGCTCCACCACCATCACCGCCCGTAACTGGGCACCGGAGACGCGGTTCGCGGTCCCCTCCCGGGCAGACTCCCAGATTCCCAGCAGGGCAGCAGCCGCCGCGTCCAGCGCGGCAGCCATACTCGTCTCGGGGTCCGTCGGACGGTTCAGTTCGGCCATGGTGGCCCGAGAGTACTCCGAACCCACTGGTGGTCGAGCTTTCACCGAGGGAGTGACGATGAGCAAACCGGTCGATCGGGCACGACGCGCCCTGAACGAGACACCAGGTGACTGGCTCGTCGGTGCTATCGCGAACGTGGTCGCCCGGTCGTACGGAATCACCGACGTCGAGCTCTACCAGGTCGACTACCGGCTCGCGGAGCTGTTGCCACTCACCGACGGTGACTCGATCACGAGCCCCGGGCACCCCGCCTGGCGCTCCTTCGACCACCAGTCGCCGATACTGACCGACGGCATCGCCTGGATGCCGGTCACCATGCGTGGTGAGCGCCGAGGGGTGCTGCGCCTGTCGCCCGTGCCGGACGACCAGGAGGTCGTCACCGCGCTGACCGAGATCGCCACCGCGCTCGCGCACGAGGTGGCGGCGGTCTCCGCCGGCACCGACGTCTATCGGGCGGCTCGGCGCACCCAACGCCTCACTCTGGCCGCCGAGATGCAGTGGGACCTCCTCCCCGGCCGCAGCCGGATCCGTCCCTCGTTCAGCCTGGCCGGGCAGTTGGAGCCGGCGTACGCGGTGCGCGGCGACAGCTTCGACTGGTCCGACGACGGGGAGCGGCTCTGGTTGTCCACGATCAACGGCACCGGTGAGGGCGTGGCCGCCTCCCTGCTCACCTCGCTGGCCACCCACGCGCTGCGCAACGCGCGTCGGGCCGGGCTGAGCCTGGCCGACCAGGCCGCCCTCGGCGATCAGGCCATCTACGACCTGTACCGGGGCGAGCAGCACCTTTCCGCGTTGCTGATGGAGCTGGACCTGCGCTCCGGGATGATGACAGTGGTGGACGCCGGGTCGCCCCGACTGGTCCTGCTACGCGGCGGCGAGGTCACCGAGCAGCCGCTGGAGGCACAGTTCCCGCTGGGCATGTTCGAGGCGACCGACTACCACGAGCAGACGTTCCCGCTGGAACGCGGCGACCGCCTCTTCGTGGTCAGCGACGGGGTGGTGGAGGCCACCGGGCAGCACGCGCGCTACGGCGAGACGGCACTGGACCGGTTCCTGCGGCGGACCGGGCCGATGGCACCCCTGGACGCCGTCCGATCGCTGATCGGTGATCTGCGCGCGTTCGTGGCCGGTGACCTGGTCGACGACGCGGTGGTCGTCTGCCTGGACTGGACCGGCCCGCAACCGTGACCGATGGTCAGTACGCCCCCCGGCCGTTCACCACCGCGCCGAAGGTCTTCCAGAGGATCGTGAGGTCGGCGGTGAGCGACCAGTTCTCCACGTAGTACAAGTCGAGCCGGATGCCGTCCTCCCAGCTCAGGTCGGAGCGGCCACTGACCTGCCACAGGCCGGTCATGCCGGGCTTGACCAGCAGCCGCCGGGCCACGTCACCGTCGTAGCGGGCCACCTCCGACGGCAACGGCGGGCGGGGCCCGACCAGGCTCATCTGACCCAGCAGCACGTTGACCAGTTGCGGCAGCTCGTCCAGTGACCATTTGCGCAGCAGCCGACCGACGCGGGTCACCCGAGGGTCGTGGCGCATCTTGAACATCAGACCGTCGGTCTCGTTGCGCGCGGTCAACTCGGCGAGCAGCGCGTCCGCGTTCACCACCATCGTGCGGAACTTGAACACGCCGAACTCCTGCCCGCCCCGGCCGACCCGGACCTGCCGGAACAGCACCGGCCCTCGACTGTCCAGTTTGATGGCCAGGGCGATGAACGCGATCAGCGGCAGCAGCACCGCCAGCGCCAGCGACGAGACGGACCGGTCGACGAGACCCTTCACCAGCTTGCGGACGCCGCGGAACTCGGGCGCCTCGACGTGGATCAGCGGCAGGCCCGCGACCGGGCGGGTGTGGATGCGCGGGCCGGCGACGTCGGTCAGCGCGGGTGCCACGACCAGATCGACGCCGGTCCCCTCCAACTGCCAGCCGAGGCGGCGCAGCCGGGTCGCGGTCAGCTCACCGGACGCGGTCACCGCGACGGTGTCCGCGCCGATCGCGGTGGCGGCCTCCGGGATACCCCGGAACGACCCCACCACCGGCACGTCACCCAGTCGCTGCGCCACCGGCGCGAGCAGCGCGTCCGGGATGCAGGCACCCACCACCTGATAGCCGGCGTACGGCTCGCGGCGCAACGTGTGGACCAACTCCAACACGTGCGCGGTGTCGCCCACCACCAGCACCTTCCGGGACCAGCCGGCGCCGAGCGAGCGGGCCCGGTGCAGCCGCTTACGGGCGGCGAAGCGCGCCACCTCCAGGCCGACGGTGCCCACCGCGAAGGAGATGCCCAGGAAGCCCCGGGAGACTCCGACGTCGGCGATGTAGCCGATGATGGCGATCGTCCCGGCCAGGCGCAGGCTGGCGGAGCTGACCCGCCGGTACTCGTCCGCCCCGTAGCCGATCACCCGGTCGTTGTAGCAGCCGAGCGCCTTGAGCGAGATCAGCCAGGCCAGCACCAGCCCGGGGGCGACCAGCACGTACGGGATCGACGAGCCGGTCGGCTCGCCCTCACCGAAACGGGTGATGTACCCGATCAGCAGCGCGATGATGAGGACTGTGGTGTCCATCACCACCAGGACCCGGACGTACGACCGTTCGTCGGCTCGCGCCACCAGCCCGGCGCGTTGACCGTCGGTCTCCGCCGACATGGCGGGGGTCAACAGTGTCGCCACGCTCACCGGCCCCTCCCACTCTGTACAGGATGGCCCCGGGTCAACGGGTCGGACCGGAGGCGAACCGACCATGCCGGATCAGTCGACATCCTGCCTTGACAACTATGACTGCCGATTGCTTCCGACGTATTGCCGTCACTTTTTCTTCAACAACTTGGCGGCCGAAAAGGGGCCTGTCACACCGAATCAACGGGTGTAACAGGCCCCTCGACGTCTGAGCGTCGAATCAGCGCGGTGCTGGTGGACGCCGTGCGATGGCGCTGAGGAAGATGCTGCCGATCTCGCTCGGGTCCTTGGTGACGAAGACGTCGCCACCGGTCACCTTGGTGATCGACTCCAGCTCCGCCTTGCTAACGCCCTCGCCGATACCGATCATGATGACCTGGACCGGTCGCTCCGGGTCGGCGATGCGCTTCAACTCGGCGAGCAGTTTCCCCTGGCTGACACCGCTGTTGTCCTCGTTCTTGCCGTCGGTGAACAGCACGATCGAGTTGACCCGGCCGGGCTGCCAGTCTTCCTGCACCGCCTTGTAGGCCGCCAGCATGGTGTCGTACAGGCCGGTGCCGCCGTCGGAGGGCCGGACGGTGGCGAGCGCGCCCTCCAACTGGGCCCGCTGGCCGGAGAGCGGCCCGATCGGGACCAGCTCCCGGTAGTCCCGGTTGCCGACGAGCTTGGTGGAGAAGGTCCACAGGCCGATCGACCAGGAGTCGTCGAAGAGGCTGAGGCCGCGACGGGCCGCGTCGACGGTGACCTCCTCCCGGCTGCGGTTGTTGGCGCTGGGCACCGGGTCCTTCATCGAGCCGGAGACGTCGATGACGGCGAGCATCCGACCGGACTGGGTGGCGATCGACCAGCTGGAGACGACCCGCTGTATGGCGGCCGGGTCGAGGCCGCCCGCCGCAGTGCCGCCGTTCGCCGGTGCGGTGGGCGCGCCGCCGGACGGGCTCGGAGCACCCTGCGGCGCCTTGAAACCCTCGCCCCAGTTGCCGTCCGGCGCGCGCAGCGACTGCGCGGCGAGCCGGTCACGGAAGGTGGGGCTGGTGAGCAGCTCGAACAGCACCCGGGCCGCCGACGCCTTGCTCGGCTCGATGCCGGGCAGCACCGCGTACGGGTAGTCCAGCGGCATCGGCGCCGGCTCCATATAGAGCGCGGCGAGCGCCACCGGTGGCTTCTTGCTGTTGTACGCGATCACGTCTTCTTCGGACAGAGCCGCCGCGCCGAGGCCACTGGCGATTGACGTCGAGTCGTTGGACGTCGGGAAGCGGGCCAGCAGGTCGTTGCGGAGTGAAGAGCGGCCGGTGGCCAGTGCGCGGAGCGCGCCGACGGTGTTGCGCTGGGCGTCGCCGCCAGCGGCGCTGGCGGCGGCGGTCAGCGAGAGCAGACCGGACAGGCCCGCCGCGTCGCGGGTCGGCTCGACGATCCCGGTCCGCAGCGGCGTGCTGCTGTTGACCTGCTTGAGCAGGTCGGTCCAGTTGAACTTCTTGTCCGGCCAGCCAAGCCGGCTGGCGATCGGCTCGGGCATCGCGACGACGATCGGGCTACGCGCGATGGACGCGCCGTTGGTCGGAGCGAACGCCGTCGCGTCCTTCTTCAACCGCAGCAGCCAGGTCGAGGAGTCGGGCACCCAGACGTCCGGGCTGACGGCGGTGCCACTGGCCTGCCCCACGCCGGCAAGCACGGCGCCGTGCTTGGCCGCCACCACGGCCGCCACGTCAACCGGGTCGGACGCGGAGACGTCGACGCGGATGCAGGTCGGGCCTACCGCAGCGCCATCCTTCACCCACTGGGACGCGGCGGCGTCCACCGCCGGCGCGAGCTCGGAGGCGACCGCCACGGCGAGCCGGATCTCGCCCGAGCAGCTGGGCTGGATCAACTCCCGATAGCCGAACCACGCGCCCGTCGTGACGACGAGCACCCCCACCGTTGCGGCGGCGGCGGCGAGGTGGAGTTTCGAACGCATGCGATGGCGGCCTGCTGACACGGTGACCATCTTGCGTACTAGGTGCCCTCTCTGCCACATCCGTTCGGACTAAAGTTACGCAGGAGAAACAGTTCAGCCCTTTTTTGCAACACAGAGTGACGCGACAGCCTCGTGGCGTTGCCAAACCAGTGGCACGCTCACGTCTCTAAATCATCGTTCAGGGCAGAACGCAGGTCGGGCTCGGCACCGGCACCGGCTCGCCGACCGCCTCCGGGACGCCGGTGCTTGCGTCGCGTCGGAACACCCGCACCATGTCCGCCCGCTCGTCGGCGACGTAGAGGTGCTCACCGATCACTGCGAAGTGCCTTGGCCACTCCCCACCGGTGTCCACTTCGGCCACCAGCTCGGGCAACTCCCCGGCCAGGGTGAAGACCGCGAGCGTCCCCGCCCCGCGGTTGGCGACGTAGAGGAAACGACCGTCCGGGGCGACCGCGACCTCGGACGGCTGGACGTGACCGGCCCGCTCGCTCGCCTCGACCCGCCCGCGCTGATGCAACGCGCCGTCGTCGGTCAGCTCGTACGCGGTGACCGAGGCGTCCAGCTCACCGACGAGGTAGCAGCGCCGTCCGTCCGGGTGCCGGGCCAGGTGCCGGGGGCCGGTGCCGGGCGTCGTACGCATCCGCGGCGCACGTGGCACCAGTCGTCCGGTCGCCTCGTCCAGGTCGTACCGGTAGACCGAGTCGGTGCCGAGATCCACGGCGAAGGTCGGCCCTCGGCCCGCTCCCGGCGAGACCATGTGGGCGTGGGCGTGATCCTGGCGCTCCGGGTCGGGACCGTGCCCCTCGTGCACCACCAGGTCGGTGCGGTCACCGGGCACGCCCCGTGGGTCGAGCGGGAAGACCGCGATGCTGCCGCTGCCGTAGTTGGCCGCCAGCAGGTGGTCACCGCCGGGCAGCACCGCCAGGTGACAGGGCTCGGCGCCGCCGGTCGACCGGCTGCCGAGCGGGTCCAGCGCACCGTCCGCACTGACCTGCCAGGCGCTGATCTCCCCGTCGGTCAGCTCGTTGACCGCGTAGAGCACCGGCTGGGTGGGGTGCCGCGCCAGGAAGGAGGGGGACGGGGTGACCGCCACCGTGCCGAGTGGGGTCAACGCCCCGGTGGTCGGGTCGCGATGGGCGGCGACGATGCCGCTGCCCCGTCCACCACTCTGCGCGGTGTAACCCCCGATGTGGACGACCTCACCCTGACCGCTCACGTACCACTCCTCCGCCGGCATCCTCCGTTGATCCAACCAGAGGCTGCCCGCGTTGCCCGCCCGTTAACCAGCTTTCCGGCCCTGTTCTCAGGCGGTCGGCACCGGCTCGCCGCGCTGTCGGGCGACGTGCTCCACCAGAGAGATCAACACCAGCTTCCCGGACTGCCGGTCCCGGGCGTCGCAGAGCACCATCGGCACCTCCGGGTCCAGGTCGAGCGCTCGGCGTACGGTCTCCAGGTTGAACCGGCGGGAGCCGTCGAAGCAGTTCACACCCACCACGAACGGGATGCCGCGCTGCTCGAAGTAGTCGATCGAGGGGAAGCAGTCGGCCAGCCGCCGGGTGTCGGCGAGCACCACCGCGCCGAGCGCGCCGAAGGCCAACTCGTCCCAGAGGAACCAGAACCGGTCCTGACCCGGCGTGCCGAACAGGTAGACCTGCAGGTCGTCGTTGATGGTGATCCGGCCGAAGTCCATCGCCACCGTGGTGGTGGACTTGCCCTCCACGCCGGAGATGTCGTCGGTGCCGATCCCGGCGCCGGTCAGCACCTCCTCGGTCTGCAACGGACGGACCTCGCTCAGGGCGCTCACCAAGGTCGTCTTGCCAGCCCCGAAGCCTCCCGCGATGAGGATCTTCAGTGCCAGCGGGATGGTGGTGCTGGTGCCCACCTGGTCATAGCGCACGGAGTCCACTGACCACCGCCTTGAGGATGTCGTCGTCGGGAAGGAGGCCGGCGGTCGGCGGCTCGTGCACCGCGACGAGGCCCTCGGCGAGGAGATCACCGAGCAGTACCCGGACCACGCCGACCGCGAGGTCCAACTCGGCTGCCAGCTCGGCCACCGACACCGGCCGGTGGGCCAACGCGACCAGCCGTCGATGCTCCGGCAGCAGGTGCGGATGGCTCGCCGCGTCGACATCCGAACCGGCCAGCACGAAAGCGACCAGGTTGAAATTGTCGACGGCGGGGCGCACCCGGCCTCCGGTGAGCGTGTACGGGCGCATCACCGGGCCGGCGTCACCGTCCAGCCACTGGTGCTGCGGCCCCGGCGGCTCAGTCCGCATCTCCGGCGCCCGCTGCCGATCGGGCCGGCGCGGCGAGGCTCTCCCCCACCCGGATCACCAGCATCGCCATCTCGTACGCCACCAACCCGATGTCCGCGTCGGCGTCGCTCACCACGGCCAGGCAGGCACCCTGCCCGGCGGTCGTGACGAAGAGGTACGCGGCCTCCATCTCCACCACGGTCTGCCGCACCGGGCCGCCGTCCACGTGCCGGCTGGCACCCCGGGCCAGGCTGGAGAAGCCGGCGGCGAGCGCACAGAGATGCTCGGCGTCGGAGCGATCCAACTCGGCCGAGCAGCCGAGCAGCAGGCCGTCGGCGGAGAGCACCACCGCCTCCCGGGCGGCCGGTACCCGTTGCACCAGCTCGTCGAGCAACCAGTCGAGGCCGGCGCTCTGCTTCGTCGAATGCCGCACTAGGCGTCCCTCTCAGTCGCGGTCGGTGGTTCGGGGCTCGCCGGCGGGTCGGTGGGCGCCGCCGGGGCCGCCGGGCCGCTCGACGCCGCCGGGCCGCTCGACGCCGGCGGTGCCGTCGGGGTTACGGCTGTGGCACGTCCGCGGGCCGTGCCGGCCTGGAGCGCCGCCATCACCTTGCGGACCTCCTCCGGCGAGCGGGGTGACGGCGTGTCGGTCACAGTCGAGCGGGGTTGGGCGGCGGGGGTACGACGTCGCACCCGGCGGGGCAGCCCGTCCAGCTCGTCGTCCGGCTCGTCGGAGGTCACCGGCCTCTCGTCGCGCCCGTTGCCGGGCGGGGTGGCCGAGGTCGGCGCGCCGGTGGGTGGGGCTGGCGGGGCCGCGCTGCCGGGCGGGGCCGTCGGGGGGCGGGTACGGGGGCGGGTCACCGCGCCCCGACGTGCCGTCCGAACCAGCCGCCTGCTCGGGTCGCCCGACGCGGCGCCGAGCGTGGCGGGGTCGGGGCCGGCTGGCGGTTCGGTGGTGACCAGGTCGCCGGGGAGCAGCACCATGGCGGTCACGCCGCCCTTCCCGGCGGGACGCAACCGCACCCGTACGCCGTGCCGGGCCGCCAGCCGGGCCACCACGAACAGGCCGAGTCGGGCGCTCTGCGCCGGGTCGAACTCGGGCGAGCTGGCCAACCGGGTGTTGGCGGTCTCCAGCGCCGCGTCGGACATGCCCAGCCCCTGATCGGTGATCTCCAGGGCGTACCCGTTGGTCACCTTCGCCCCGGTGACGGTGACCCGGGTTTCCGGCGGAGAGAAGGCGGTGGCGTTCTCGACCAGCTCGGCGAGCAGGTGGATGACGTCGCCGACCGCCCGTCCCAGCACGCCGGCCGGCTGCACGTCGGTGACGTCCACCCGTTCGTACGCCTCGACCTCGGAGATCGCCCCGCGGATCAGGTCGACCATCGCGACCGGGTTTCGCCAACCCCGGCCGGGTGCGGAGCCGGCGAGGATGACCAGGTCCTCGGCGTGCCGGCGGAGCCGGGTGGCCAGGTGGTCGACCTGGAACAGCTCGGCCAGCTCGTCCGGGTCCTCGCTGCGCCGCTCCATCCGGTCCAGCAGGTGCAGCTGACGATGCACCAGGCTCTGGCTCCGCCGCGCGATGTTGAGGAAGACCTCGTTGAGCCCACGACGCAGGGTGACCTCGTCCACCGCGGCCTGGACGGCGGTGCGCTGCACCTCGGTGAAGGCGCGCCCGACCTCGCCGATCTCGTCGTGGCCGTACTCCAGCGGAGGCGCCTCCCGGGCGACATCGACCTGCTCGCCGCGGCGCAGCCGGGTCACCACGTCGGGCAGCCGGTGCTCGGCCAGCTCCAGTGCGGCGGTGCGGACACCGCTGAGGCGCCGGACCAGCGTGCGGCCGACCCGTAGCGCCACCAGCACCGAGACGACGACGGCGACGAGCCCGAGTACGCCGGCGGCGGCCAGCCGCACCAGGATGCCGACCGCCATCGGTACCGAACGGTCGGTGAGAGCGTCGGCCTCGGACAGCTCGAAATCACGCAACTGCTGCTGCACCGCGTCCTGGCTGGCCTGCCAGGCCGCCGCGTCGACGGCCGGCCGGCCGGACCGGTTGGGTACGACCAGTGCGTCCTGCATCGTGCGCAGCCGGGTGAACGCCTCACCCTCGGTCAACCGCTGGTACGCGACCCGGCTGCTCTCGGGCAGGTCGGCCACGGCGTTCTCGGTGAGCCACCGTTGGTTGCCGATGGCTTGTACGAGCTGGGTGTGCTCCCCCTCGGCGAACCGCCCGGCGGTCAGCGCGCCGGCCAGCAGCGCGTCGCTCTGGCCGAGCAGTTCCCGGGAGCGACCCAGCGCGGTGAGCGCCAGTGCCTGCCGGTTGAGGTCCGGGTCGGTCAGGGTCGCCATGCCGGCGAAGGCCTGGAAGGCCGCGGAGACCATGCCGCTGTACAGGTTGAGCGCGCCGGACCGGTCCACCTTGCGGTCGTCGATGAACTTCCGGCCGTTGGGTAACGCCGCCAGGGCGGTGATCAGCTGGTCGACCCGGGTTTCCAGCAGGTCGTCGGCAGCGTCGCGCAGGGGCTCCCCGTCCACCCGGCGGCGCAGCTCAGCGACCGCCCGGTCGGTGCGCCCGCGCTGCTCGGCGAGTGCGGGCAACTCGGTGTTGCCGGCGAGCTGCACCACCGAGAGCCGGCGTTCCCGTTGCAGCTCGGTGACCACGGTCTCGCCGGGGCGGCCCAGGTCGTACAGCAGGGTGCGGGCGGAGAGCAGGTTCAGGGCTGGCCCGAAGGTCAGGGTGGTCGCGAAGATCCACAAAGCCAGGAGCGCTGTCACCGGCGCGACGACCAACGCGGTCAGCTTCGAGCGGATCGGCCAGTCGCGGGTTTTCATCAGACCTCGCCCGTACAGGGTGGCAGGAGGGGTGCCGGCACCGCCGGGCAACGCGCCGGCCGGCTGCGCCCGGCCGTTTGTCGGGCACCGGCGCGGGCGCCTTGGGCAGGATACGTAATCGAGGGCGGTTGCACTACCGCCCGTCGCGCCGACATCGACGCTCCGGGATGCGCGAGGGGGTCGGGGACAGCCACACCCAAGCATTTCTCTGGAATTAGTCAAGTTTCGTCAGGTAGGGCGGTTGCGACCCTCGTCAGGAAAGTGCCTCGGATCGGGATTGGCGATCACTGCGCGGAGGGAATACCAGATGACGAAGGAGGAGCCCATGTCGCCCACGCAGATAGTCGTCATCGTGCTCGTCGTGCTGGTGATCGTCGCGGTGCTGGCCGTGGCCGCCCGCTCGCTCAACAACCGTCGCGCGCTGCGCAACCGATTCGGGCCGGAGTACGACCGGGTGGTGGCGGAGCAGGACAGCCGGTCCGCCGCCGAGCGCGAACTGCGCGACCGGGAACGCCGGCACGCCGAGCTCACGCTCACCCCACTCACCCCGGAGTCCCGGGCCCGGTACACCGCCGCCTGGGAGGAACTCCAGGTCCGCTTCATCGACTCCCCGGGCGAGACCGTGGGCGACGCGGACGAACTGGTCACCCGGCTCATCGAGGAGCAGGGCTACCCGACGGGCGACTTCTCGGACCAGATCGCCCACCTCTCCGTCGAGCACGCCCGCACCCTCACCAACTACCGGGAGGCGCACGAGATCCACCTGCGCAACTCCCGGGGCGAGGCCAGCACCGAGGAGCTGCGGCAGGCGGTCGTGCACTATCGCGCACTCTTCGCCGACCTGTTGGGCGAGGAGCCGATCGGCCACCACGCACCCGAACAGCGCCACCACCCGGACCACGACGCCACGAGCCGCTGAGGAGGCCACCGATGCGCCAGGAAGAGCAGCAGGTGAGCAACGACCACCCGGAGGCCGTACGGTCCGCGCCCGTGCCGGTAGCCCCGGCCGGCGACCGGGCCGGCCGCTCCGACGTTCCTGAGGACGCCCTCGACGATCGGGGCACCTTCGACGACCAGACCACCACCCACGAGCGGACCGACGACCGGTCCACCGACGAGAGCGGTTTCCACGAGCCGGGGCCGCTGCCGACCACGTTCGGGGCCACCACGGTGGCTGACGCGGTGGCCGCCTCCGCGCTGGCCAGCCCGCGCCCGCAGGATCAGCCGGACCCCCGGGCCGAGCGGACCGCCCAACCGGGCGACGGCGCCGAGGACGGCGAGCGGGAAGGTCTGCGCGCCGACCCCACCGCCGAGCTGCACCGCCGCGACACGGATGTCGACGACGACAGCGCGGACGTCGACGACCGCGGTGACGCGGACACCTCCGCGCGGACCGTCGTCACGCCGGGGAGTACGGACGGCGACCCCGAGCGGCGTGGCGATCTGACCGGCGACCGGGACGCCGCCGCGGCGGGCGCGGCCGGCTACGGCAGCGCGACACCGGAGATGGTCGACCCGGATGCGGACGGTGAGCCGGTCCCCGGCGACGACACCAGCCCGACGCTGGAGGCCGCCGGAACATCCCGACCCGCCGGCTCGACGGTCGCCGCCGAGCCGGCCACGCTCCTCGAACCGGACACCGCGCAGGGCTTCCGGGACCGCTGGCGCGACGTGCAGCTGCGTTTCGTCGACGACCCGCAGGCGGCTGCCGGCGAGGCGCAGTCGCTGGTGGAGGAGGCCATCCAGGCTCTCTCCTCGGCACTGGCCGCGCAGAAGAACACGCTGGGTGGGTGGCAGGACGCCGGCTCGGCCGACACCGAGCAACTACGGATGGCCGTCCGCAACTACCGGGACTTCCTGGACCGCGTCCTCGGTCGCTGAGTCACCCGACCGACAACCGGCGCCCCGGCCGTGACGGCCGGGGCGCCCTCTTTGTGCCCCGATCGGCGCCAAGCTCCCAGACCACCCAGGCTGGCCCGAACACGGCGGTCCCGACCTCCAGGAGTGAAACCACTCGGACGGGGTAATAGGGCGCGCGCGTCAACAAGCGTCGGGACGAGGGGTGGCGGGATGGACGGCGACGGTCTTCGGCTCAACATGAACGGCCTGGACTACCTGATTCTGGCGCTGTACTTCGTCACCGTCCTCGGGGTCGGCTTCGCCGCCCGCCGGGCGATCCGGACCAGCGTCGACTTCTTCCTCTCCGGCCGCTCCCTGCCAGCCTGGGTGACCGGTCTCGCCTTCGTCTCGGCGAACCTGGGCGCGCTGGAGATCATCGGAATGGCCGCGAACGGGGCTCAGTACGGCGTGATGACCGTCCACTACTACTGGATCGGCGCCGTCCCGGCGATGGTCTTCCTGGGCATCGTGATGATGCCCTTCTACTACGGCTCCAAGGTCCGCAGCGTCCCGGAGTACCTGCGGCTGCGCTTCAACCGCCCCACCCACCTGCTCAACGCGCTCAGCTTCGCCGTCGCCCAGGTGCTGATCGCCGGCGTGAACCTCTACGCGCTGGCCCTCGTCATGCAGGCGCTGCTCGGCTGGCCGCTGTGGACGGCGATCGTGGTCGGCGCGGCGATCGTGCTGGCGTACATCACCATCGGCGGCCTGTCCGGGGCGATCTACAACGAGGTGCTCCAGTTCTTCGTCATCCTCGCCGGCCTCATTCCGGTCACGGTGATCGGCCTGGTCAAGGTCGGTGGGTGGAACGGCCTGATGGACGCGGTCGGCGACACCAAACTCGGCGAGGCCGGCCTGCACGCGTGGCAGGGCACCGGCAGCACCGCCAACCCGCTGGGCGCGCACTGGATCGGCATCGTCTTCGGCCTCGGCTTCGTGCTGTCGTTCGGCTACTGGACGACGAACTTCGCGGAGGTGCAGCGTGCCCTCTCGGCCAAGAACATGAGCGCTGCCCGGCGTACGCCGATCATCGCCGCGTACCCGAAGTTGGTCATCCCCCTGGTCACGATCATCCCCGGCCTGGTGGCCCTGGTCACGGTGCAGGGCCTCGGCGCGGAGAGCGGCGACCTGCAGTACAACAACGCCATCCCGCTGCTGATGCGCGACCTGCTCCCCAACGGTGTGCTCGGGGTGGCGGTCACCGGCCTGCTCGCCTCGTTCATGGCCGGCATGGCGGCCAACGTGAGCGGCTTCAACACCGTCTTCACCTACGACATCTGGCAGGCGTACATCCGCCGGGACCGGTCGGACGAGTACTACCTGCGGGTCGGCCGGTGGGCGACGGTCGCCGCTGTGGTGATCGGGATCGGCACCGCGTTCATCGCGGCCGGGTTCAGCAACATCATGAACTACATCCAGGCGCTCTTCTCCGTCTTCAACGCGCCGCTGTTCGCCACCTTCATCATCGGCATGTTCTGGAAGCGGATGAGCGCCCTGGCCGGCTTCTGGTCACTGCTGCTGGGCACCCTGGTGTCGCTGAGCCTCTACCTGCTCTACAAGGGCGGCGTGGTCGATTTCAACTCCGACCTGGAGGAGAGCTTCTGGGGTGCCGGTCTGGCGTTCGTCACCGCGGTGGTGGTCGCCGCGATCATCACCCCGCTCACCTCACCCAAGCGCGACGAGGAGCTGCGCGGGCTGGTGTACGGCATGGGCGGCGTCGACCTGAAGGGCGACGTGCTCGCCGGGGACGCCGTCTGGTACCGCTCCCCGGTGCTGCTCGGTCTGATCGCGGTCGCGCTGGCCGCCCTCTTCTACATTCCGGTCTTCTGAGGAAAGGGGTCGGCAGATGAGCAACGACGGCCAGCCGGCACAGGACCCACTGATCGACGAGACGCAGGCGGAGCAGCGGCGCTCCGCCGCGGCCCGGCTGTTCGACATCCGCCGGGTGATCGGTGGCCTCTTCGTCGCGTACGGGATCATCGTGACGCTGATCGGCATCTTCGACAGCCGGGCCGAGATCGACAAGGCCGAAGGTGTACGGATCAACCTGTGGGCGGGGCTGGCGATGCTCGTGTTCGGCCTGCTCATGCTGCTCTGGCAGTGGCTGCGCCCGGCGGACCCGCCGGCCTCCAACGAGCAGCAGCCCGGCGCCTGACCCGTCGGCCGCCCGGCATGAGCGCGGCACGAAGGGGTACGTGGGGGAAATCAGGCACCGTGTCGGACACAGGAGGCAGCACCATGACCGATCGCGATCGCCAGCCGCCGTTGGAGGACAGCCCCGAGGTGGCGTCGGCGGTGGATGATGACGCCACCGTGCCGCAGCTGCGAACCGGAGGTGGCCCCGACCGGGACACGCCGGGCTTCGCCGAACCCCGCAACCGACCAGGCGACCTCGCACCGGACACCGACGAGCTGATCGGCGATCCGTACGCTGCCGGCACCGGGGCGACCGGGACGGGCACCGGCGCGGGCGGGGACAACATCCGCACCGGCGGCGAGCAGCCCTGGGAGCCGGAGGACCTGGTGATGGCCCGCGGCCAGGACCTGACGCCGGAGAACCTGGACAAGGCCCGCCGTGACCTGGCCGAGCAGGGTTCGGCGGCGATCGAACGCACAGTGCCCTGACCGGGGCACAAGGGGGGTCCCCGACCCGACCTGTGACGGTCGAGCCGGGGACCCGGGGGGAACCTGCTGCCAACAGTGCCTCACCAACCACTGGCAGCGGGTTGGTGCGTGAGCTACCCGATCAGAGCGCCGGGTACGCGTTGCGCATGAGCTCCTGGAACTGGGCGGAGAACCACGCACCGGAGATCGGAGCGTTGTCCAGCGCCCCGGACGGGTTGTTGCCGTTGCGGGCGTTGCCGCCGTACGTCGGGTCGCACATCCGGTCGAAGCCCTTGCCCTCGTTGTTCGGGATCTCCTTGCTGGAGCCGTCCGACTCACCCGGCGGCTTCACCCAGACGTAGGCGTCGATGCCCGTCTCCGGGTTGGCCCGGGGCCGCTCGCCGAGGCCGGCGCCAGCCTGGTTGCACCAGTTGCCGAGGTGGGCCCGGCGGTCGATGCGACCCCCGTTGACGTACGTGTCGACGCTGGTCGTGGCACCCGGCCCGGTGGGCCGTGCGGAGCCACCCCAGCCGTTGCGGGAGGTGTCGATCAGCATGCCGATGTTGGAGTTGAAGCCGACCGAGACCAGCTGGTTGCGGAACGCCTGGGCGAACGACAGCTCGTCGACGTAGAAGTTCCAGTCGACCCACTTGGACTGCCGCACCGACTGACCGTTGACGTTGTCGGTGATCTTGAAGTACGGCTCACGCAGCGACGAGTAGTTCGCGGTGTTGGTGATGAAGCCGTGCACGTTGTTGACAGTGCTGCCGGAGGCGACCGCGGCGGTCTTCAGGATGTTGGCGGTCGGGACGAAGTTGGAGTCCCAGCCGAGCCAGCCGTGGTGACCCGCGTCGATGTAGTTGTAGACGTTGCCGATCGCGCCCAGCTTGGCGAGGGCGTAGCCGACACCGTTGACGTACGCGCCGTTGGCCTTGACCGTGTCGCACATGACCGTGCCGCCAGCCTGGTCGGACGTGTTGGTGACCAGGTTCGGCAGCGAGTCGATCTCGATGATGTTGATGATCCGCAGGCTGCTGTACTTCGATTCACCCTGGATCGCGGCGATCGGGTCGATGTACTGGGCCTTGTACTTGGGCAGCTCGTCCGGGCCCAGCTCACCGTTGGAGGCGAGCGCGGAGCAGTCCCGGCCGGGCAGGTTGTAGATCACGAACTGGATGTAACCGGCGCCCTGGCGCAGCGCCTCGTCCAGGTGGTCACGCACCCCGAAGGCACCGTTGGAGCTGCTGTCCGGCGTGCCGTTGATCGCGGCGATCCGGTCCAGCCAGACGGCGGTCGGGTTGTTGGAGATCCGGCTTCCGCCGGTCTCGGCGTCCGCCTTGGCCTTCCACTCCGGGTTCACGTATCCGCTCGCCCCGGAGTACGGGTTGTCGACCTTGGTGCCGGGCGGGTTGGTGGTCGGCGGGGTGGTCGGCGGGTCGGTCGGCGGGGTGGTCGGCGGGTCGGTCGGCGGGGTGGTCGGCGGGGTGGTCGGCGGGGTGGTGCCACCGTTGCAGACCACGCCGTTCAGGGTGAAGGAGGTCGGCTTCGGGTTGCTGCCGCTCCACGCTCCGTTGAAGCCGATGCTCGTCGACGCGCCGGTGGCCAGGGTGCCGTTGTAGGACATGCTCCGGGCGGTGACCTGGCTGCCGGACTGGGTGTACGTGGCTGACCAGCCCTGCTGCACCCGCTGGCTGGAGTTCGCGAAGGTCCAGCCCAGCGTCCAGCCGTTCAGCGGGTCGCCGACGTTCTTGATGGTGATGTTCGCGGTGAAACCGCCGGGCCAGTCATTGCTCGTGTACGCGATGTCGCACTGCGTCGCGGCCTGCGCCGCGGTAACCGGAATCGTTACGAGCCCACCGGCGACCAGGGCACCCGCGCCGGCGAGCGCGAGGGCCCGGCGTGGGCCGGTTAGCCTTCTCCACACATTCATGCCACTGATCTCCTTGGGCGAGACCGGGCCCACGTACGGCCCGGCGGGACGGCCCGATGGGCGTCCTGCACGGACGACCGTCGGCGCCAACGGGATTCTTCGGGGGCGCCCGACCCGGACGGGCGATGGTGGTGGTGCCCGGTCGAAGCGTCGGCCGGTCGATCGGCGGCGGGATGTCGCCCGATGAACCGGGTGCCCTCGACTCCCTGCCTGCACGGTGTGGCTCTCTGAACCGCGTCCGCCGATTCTTGCATGGGAGCGCTTCCATGGCAATGGCTCGATGCGTCGCCGGAGCCGTTTCGGACGATACCCCCGAGCCCGCCCGAGCGGCACCGGCCGGCCCACAGCCGCCGGGACCGGATGACCAGAGCGGCCGGGCACGACGAACTCAGAACACCGTCCGGCACCAGAAGGCCCCGGGCTACCGGACACGACGATCGGCGCCACGAAAGCCGCGTAGCACTCCTTCGCCTCTTACCGGAACAAAGGTCAAAACACGAATCTTTCACTTCATAAGTCATGAAACCGTCTAACGTCGGTCTTAGCTCGGTTGTCGCCGGGCTCAGGACAACAGGGATGGAGTGACGCAGGTCATGGCTAAGAAGATGCTCGGGAAGGTCGTTGCGGGCGCCGCGCTCGGCGGCGCGTCGCTCCTGGTGTTCGCACCGGGGATCGCGTTCGCCGACGGCCACGACGACGGCAAGGTCTACGCCAAGCCGCACGTCGTGAAGGCCGGCGACGAGGTCAAGCTCCTCGAGATCTGCCCGGATCGGCAGGAGCACGCGTACGTGTGGTCCAAGGTCACCGGCAAGGTCGAGCTCAAGCCGGCGCGCGAAGACCGGGGCGAGGACCGCGACTGGCGCGAGGAGGAGGACTCCTCTGACCACGACAAGGGCAAGGACGAGCACGGCAAGGACGACAAGGGCAAGGACGACAAGGGCAAGGACGACAAGGGCAAGGACCACGAGGGCAAGGACGAAAACGGCAAGGACGACAAGGGCAAGGACGAGCACGGCAAGGACGACAAGAGCAAGGACGAGAACGGCAAGGGTGGCCAGGGTGGCGGCGCTGCCGCCGACGCCCACGGCGACGAGGACAGCAAGGACTGGAAGGGCGAGGAGCACGGCCAGGACGCCGAAGACAGCCGTGACAAGAAGGACTGGGAGTCCAAGGACGAGCGCGGCTCCGAGTACGGCTCGGACAAGGACTGGGAGTCCAAGGACGAGCGCGGCTCCGAGTACGGCTCGGACAAGGGCTGGGAGTCCAAGGACGAGCGCGGCTCGGAATACGGCTCAGACAAGGGCTGGGAGTCCAAGGACGAGCACGGCTCCGAGTACGGCTCGGACAAGGGCTGGGAGTCCAAGGACGAGCACGGCTCCGAGTACGGCTCGGACAAGGGCTGGGAGTCCAAGGACGAGCACGGCTCCGAGTACGGCTCGGACAAGGGCTGGGAGTCCAAGGACGAGCACGGCTCCGAGTACGGCTCGGACAAGGGCTGGGAGTCCAAGGACGAGCACGGCTCGGAATACGGCTCAGACAAGGGCTGGGAGTCCAAGGACGAGCACGGCTCGGACGAGCGCGACTGGGACAAGGAGCGCGAGTTCGTCTACTACGGCGAAGCCAAGGTCGACAAGGACGCCAAGCCGGGTCGCTACGAGCTCAAGGGCTCCTGCGGCGAGGGCGAGCTCGTCGTGCTGCCGCACGGCGGTGTCGACGGTGGTGACGGCGGCGTCAGCACCGGCACCGACCGGGGTCTGGCCACCGGCGGGGCGGGTCTGCTCGGCGCTGCCGCGCTGGGCGGGATCGTGCTGATGCGTCGTCGGCGGACCGATGGTTCGCTCGTCTGACGTGACGACGACAGCGGCCGGCGGCCGTCGCGGGAAACCGTGGCGTGCCGCCGGCACGGCTGTCGTCGTCACCATGGCCATGATCGGCGCCGGAATGATCGGCGCCAGTCTGAAGGACACACCCGCTCCCCGACCCCCGCAGCCGTTGGCCCAGGCCGGCCCGGAGGTCAGCGGGCCGCCGACCACAGCCGACGACGCCCCGCCAGTCGACGGGCAGCCGATCGGGGACGCGCCGGCGGGGCTGGCCCGTTCGGCGCCGACCAGCATCGAGATCCCCCGGATCGGCGTCGACGCGCCGATCATGTCGCTGGGCACCAATCCGGACGGCACCGTCCAGGTCCCTGCGCTGGACAAGGCCGACCAGGCCGGGTGGTACGAGCCGGGTGCGAGCCCGGGCGAGACGGGTAACGCGGTCATCGTCGGGCACGTGGACTCGGCGGCGCTCGGCCCGGCCGTCTTCTTCGACCTCGGCGCGCTCACCCCCGGCGACACCATCACCGTGCGCCGCGCCGACGGAGTGCCGGCCACCTTCACTGTGGACTCGGTGAAGTCCTACCCGAAGACGGCCTTCCCCACGGAACTCGTCTACGGACCAAGCGATCGGCCCAGCCTGCGGGTGGTCACCTGCGGCGGTCAGTTCGACGAGGCCGCGAAGAGCTACCCGGACAACATCGTCGTCTTCGCCACCCTGGCGGCGTGAGCCGCGACCAACGAAACGCGGTCCGGCCGGTCGGGGCACCCCGACCGGCCGGACCGCGTCCGGCGTACCTGACTCAGGCGGCTGCGGAGGTCCGCACCAGGGTGCGGATCTGGCGCAGCAGCACCGACAGCGCGGCGAGATCCGCCCGCGACTCGTCGAACTCCCCCATCGCCCGCCGGGCGCGGTGGATCGAGGTGGCGTTCGACTGCTCCCACTGCTGCACCCGCTCGTGCGGTGGCAGGTCGCCCGGGGTGGAGTCGAGCACCTCCGCGGTGAGCGCGGCCAGCGCGGCGTACAGGTCGTACCGCAGCGCCATCCGGGCCAGCGTCTGCCAGCGATCCTCCCGCGGCAGCAGGGAGATCTTCGACAGCAGCGAGTCCACCCGGAACAGGTCGGACAGCACGAAGTAGACCGAGGCCACCTCGCTGACGTCCCGCCCGCTGGCGTTCGCGGTCTCCACCACGTCCATCAGGCCGAAGCTGTACATCAGCCGGGTCGCCCGCTCCGCCAACTCGCGGGGCAGCCCACGCTCGGTCATCGAGTCCATGTGCGCGACGATGCCCTGGCGCTCGTTGCCGTAGAACAACTCCTCAAGCCCCGGCAGCAGCCGGTGGACCCCGTCGCGCAGCCGGGCGATCTCGGCCGGCACGTCGATCGGCGAGCGCCGGTTGGAGACCAACCACCGCACCGCCCGGTCGAGCAGCCGGCGGGTGTCCAGGTAGACGCTGGTCTGCAACTCCGGCGCCACCTTGTTGTCCAGCGCCTCGACCGCGTCCCACAGGTCGCGCAGGCCGAACACCTCGCTGACCACCACGTACGCCCGGATCACGTCTGCCGCGCTGGCCGCCGTCTCCTCGACCACCCGGAAGATGAACGAGATGCCACCCCGGTTGATCGCCTCGTTGACCAGCACGGTGGTGACGATGTCCCGGCGCAGCCGGTGCCGGCCCATCCGGTCGGCGAACCGCTCGCGCATCGGTGTCGGGAAGTAGTTGACCAGGACGTCGGTCGTCCACTCCTCGTCGGCCAACCCCTCGGTGAGGATCTCCCGCTCCAGGACGATCTTCACGTAGGCGAGCAGCACCGCGAACTCCGGCGCGGTCAGCCCGGACTCGCTGCGGACCGCCAACTCCTCGTCCGGCGGCAGCGCCTCCAGGGCCCGGTCCAACCCGCCAGAACGCTCCAGCTCGTTGATCATCCGGCGGTGCACCGGGAGCAGCGAAGCGGCCTGGGCCTGGGCGTTGTTGATCGCCCGGGCCTGGTCGTAGTTGTCCCGCAGCACCAGATCCGCGACCTCGTCGGTCATCCCGGCCAGCAGCTCGTCGCGCTCGGCCGTGGTCAGCTCCCCATCGGCCACCGCCGTGTTGAGCAGGATCTTGATGTTCACCTCGTGGTCGGAGGTGTCCACCCCGGCCGCGTTGTCGATGAAGTCCGTGTAGATCCGGCCACCGGTCAACGCGTACTCGATCCGGCCGAGCTGGGTCCAACCCAGGTTGCCGCCCTCGCCCGCCACCCGGCAGCGCAGGCTGCGCCCGTCCACCCGGATCGCGTCGTTGGACTTGTCGCCCACCTCGGCGTTGGTCTGGCTGGAGGCCTTGACGTAGGTGCCGATACCGCCGTTCCAGAACAGGTCCACCGGGGCGGTGACGATCGCCTTCATCAGCTCCTGCGGCGACATCTGCGTGACGTCGTCGTCCAGGCCGATCGCCGCCCGGACCTCCGGCGTGATCGGAATGGACTTCGCGGTACGCGAGAAGATGCCCCCACCTGCCGAAATCAGCTCCGGATTGTAGTCCTCCCAGGAGGAACGGGGCAGGTCGAACAGCCGCCGACGCTCCGCGTACGAGGTGGCGGCGTCCGGCTCCGGGTCGAGGAAGATGTGCCGGTGGTCGAAGGCGGCCACCAGCCGGATGTGCTCGGAGAGCAGCATCCCGTTGCCGAACACGTCGCCGGACATGTCGCCGACGCCGACCACAGTGAAGTCCTGGGTCTGGGTGTCCAGGCCCAGCTCCCGGAAGTGCCGCTTGACCGACTCCCAGGCGCCCCGGGCGGTGATGCCCATCTTCTTGTGGTCGTAGCCGGCCGATCCACCGGACGCGAACGCGTCGCCCATCCAGAAGTTGTGGGCCTTGGAGATCTCGTTGGCGATGTCCGAGAACGTCGCGGTGCCCTTGTCGGCCGCCACCACCAGGTACGGGTCGTCGCCGTCGTGCCGGACCACGTCCTCGGGCGGCACGATCTGCCCGCTGACGATGTTGTCGGTGACGTCCAGCATCGCGCCGACGAACTCCTGGTAGCAGGCGACCGCCTCGTCCCGGTCACCCGGCTTCTGCTTCAACACGAAGCCGCCCTTGGCGCCGACCGGCACGATCACGGTGTTCTTCACCATCTGCGCCTTGACCAGGCCCAGCACCTCGGTACGGAAGTCCTCCCGACGGTCGGACCACCGCAACCCGCCCCGGGCCACCGGCCCGAACCGCAGGTGCACACCCTCGAACCGCGGCGAGTAGACGAAGATCTCGAACTTCGGTCGCGGCGCGGGCAGGTCCGGAATGGCCTGCGGGTCGAGCTTGAACGCCACGTACGCCTTCGGCCGCCCGTCGGCGCGCTTCTGGTAGAAGCTGGTCCGCAGGGTCGCCTCGATCAACGTCAGATACGAGCGCAGGATCCGATCCTGGTCGAGGCTCGCCACGTCGTCCAGCGCGCCCCGGATCGTCTCCACCAGCTCACCGCTGCGCTGCTGCCGCTGCTCGGTGCTCAACTCGCCCGGCGCGAACCGGGTCTCGAAGAGCTCCACCAGCAACGCGGCGAGCTTCGGGTACGCGATGAAGGTCTGCTCCATGTAGTCCTGCGAGAAGACCGTGCCGGCCTGCCGCAGGTACTTCGCGTACGCCCGCAGCACCACCACCTGCCGCCAGGTCAGCCCGCCGCGCAGCACCAGCTCGTTGAACCGGTCCACCTCGGCTTCGCCACGCCAGGCCGCCGCGAAGGCGTTCTCCACGTGCGGGCGCACCTCGGCCAGTTCCTGATGCCCCTCGGGCAGCATGAGGCCGAAGTCGTACAGGTAGACCCGACCGTCGATCCGGTCCACCTCGTACGGGTGCTCGTCGACCACCCGCACGCCGAGCGAGTGCAGCACCGGCAGCACGGCGGAGAGCATCATCGGCTCGCCGTACCGGTAGACCTTGAACCGGACGTCCATCGCCTCGGCCAGGTCGGCTCCCGGCACCCGGGTGCCCGGCCGGGGCGCCAACTGCTTGCGGAACAGGTGCATCTCCAGCTGGCCGGGCTCCTCCAGCAGCTCCAGCTTCGCCAGGTCCTTCATCGCCTCGTACGGCGTGTGCCCGTCCTTGTAGCCCTCCGGGAACGCGTCGGCGTACCGGGTGAACAGGTGTTTGGCCTGCTCGTCGCCGAGCTTGCGCTCCAGCACCAACCGGTAGTCGTCGTCCCAGAGCCGGGTGGCGTCGGCCAACTCCTCGGCCAGCAGGTCGGCGTCGATGTCGCCGGGCGGCCGGGTCGGGTCGGTACGGACGATGAAGTGCACCCGGGCCAGCATCGACTCGGTGACCCGGGTGGTGTAATCCACCCCGACACCGTTCAGCTCGCGCAGCAGGATGTCCTGCATACGCAGGCGGTTCTGCGTCGTGAACCGGTCCCGGGGCAGGTAGATCAGGCAGGAGATGAACCGCCCGTACGCGTCTCGACGCAGGAACACCCGCAGCTGCCGGCGGCCGGCCATCCGCAGCACGCCGACCACCGCGTGGTACAGATCGTCGGTCTTGATCTGGAACAGCTCGTCGCGCGGGTACGTCTCCAGGATCTGGATCAGATCCTTGCCCGAGTGACTGCGCTGGCTGAGACCGGAGCGGTCCAGCACCTCGGCCACCTTGCGGCGGACCACCGGCAGCTCGCGGACGCTGGTCCGGTACGCGGCAGTCGAGAACAGGCCCAGGAAGCGCCGCTCACCGATCACCTCACCGGCGGAGTTGAAGATCTTGAAGCCGATGTAGTCCAGGTAAGCCGACCGGTGCACGGTGGCGCGGGAGTTGGCCTTGGTGATGATGAGCAGGCGCTTCTCCAGCACCTTCTCGTGCGCCTCGGGCGTCATCGAGGACAGCGACCGCGCCTCCGGCGAATCGGAGCGCAGGATGCCCAGACCGGTGCCGAGCACCGCCTCCAACGCCTTGCCGTCGACCGGGCCGCCGCCGTCGCCGCCGTCGGCGTCCACCAACCGGTACTCGCGGTAACCGAGGAAGGTGAAGTGGTCCTGGGCGAGCCACCGCAGCAGCTCCACCGAGTCGGTGATGTCCTTCTCCGGCACCGGTGGGCGGTTGTCCGAGGTGCGGGTCGAGGCGAGCTCGTCGGCGAGCGCGAGCGCCCGCTGGCGCATCTTCGGCCAGTCCTCCACCGCCTCCCGCACATCGGTGAGCACCCGCTGCAACTCGCGACGCAACCGGTCCCGCTCGGCCGCGTCCCGGACCGGGTCGATCTCGATCCGCATCCAGCTCTCGATGATGTCGCCGGCGATCGCGTCGTCCGGCTCCACATCCGCGGAAACCTCGGTCAGCCGGCCGAGCGGCTCACGCCGTACCACCACCAGCGGGTGCACCAGCAGGTGCACGTCGAGGTGGTACGAGTTGAGCAGCGCCGTCACCGAGTCGACCAGGAACGGCATGTCGTCCGTGACGATCTCGACGACCGTGTGGTGCTGGTCCGCGTGCGGTTCGTGGATCCGCAGCTTCAATTCGCCAGGCACCCGTTGCTGGGCGAGGTCCCGGTGCGCCCGGGCCGCGTCGAGCATTTCCTCTGCCGTGAAGCCGACCAGCTCCTCGTCCGGAGCGAACCGCCAGAAACGGCCGACAAGTGTCGCCGCGTCGTGGTCGTCCCCCGCGAGCGCGACGGCCTGGGCCACCAGGCGCTCGGCATTGGGAACCGGTTCGTCGAGCTCGGCATCCTCCACGTCGTCGGCCAACGCCTCGGTCGGCAGGCCCAGATCGTAGATGGTGTCGATGCTCGACCCGGTCAGCCCGGTGACTCCCGTGTCGAGCCGGCCGTAGCCGTCCCCGTCGGTCGCCGAATCGAAGCTGTCATCGTCCCGGCCGGAGTCCTCCGGCCGGAGGTCGGGTTCCGGTTTGATCGCCGGACGCCGGTCCATCGGTGCCACTCCCCTCGACCCACCGCGTTGTGGGTCACTCTGCCGCCCAGCCTAGGCCCTGCCGTTCTGCGCCTTCGTCGGCGGACCACTAGCCAGACGTCCGGATCGGGACTTTGTCCTTTCACCCGTTGCGGGTCCGAGGTTGGCCGGCTGCGGGATACCCCGCCACGCGATGTTCATCACACGGGTGCGGCCCGTCTTTGAGCGTGGCCGAGCACCTGGGGGACGTTGGGGACGCCGTTCGCGTACTACCGTGCGAGGGCAGTCCGAGATCGGAAGGACCAGCTTCATGGCCTTGTCGTACCCCCAGCCCCACCGGCCGAACCAAGCCCGCCGCCTGGCCGCCGCCGTCACCACGGCGCTGCTCGCGGCGAGCGTCCTGGTCGGTTGCTCGGCCGACGACGGGCCGCAGCGCACCGTGGACGCCTTCCTCGCCGGCTGGCGCAGCGGCGACCTCCAGCCCGTCGGTCTGATCGACCCGCTGGGCTCGAAACTGCCGTCGGCCGACGTGGTTCGCGAGATCAAGGACCTCTCCGGTGAGTTGGCGGCCACCCCGCCCACCCTGACGCGACGCGGTGAGCCGAAGATCACGAAGGACATCGCGACCACGACAGTGCGGGTGGAGTGGACCCTGCCCGGTCAGACCCGCTGGGCGTACGACCGGGAGCTGCGCCTCGCCCACGGCGACGACGACCAGTGGCAGGTGATCTGGGAGCCGAAGGTGGTGCACGAGCAGCTCACCAAGGGTGACCGGTTGGCGCTGCGCCGTGACGCCGGTGCCCGCGCCGCAGTGCTGGACAGTGCCGGGAAGCCGCTCGTGACCCCGCGCCCGGTGGTCCGGGTGGGTGTCCAGCCCAACGGGGTCGCCGACCTCAAGAAGCTCGTCAAGGACCTCGACGCGGCGTTCAAGGCCATCCGCCCGGCGCTGGTCCCCGGCGTCGACCTGGCCGACCTGCCCGAGCGGGTGGCCGAGGCAGAGCCGGGTGCCTTCGTCGAGGTGGTGTCGCTCCGCGAGGAGGCGTACCGGCAGATCAAGCCCCGGATCTACGACCTGCCCGGCACCAAGTTCATCTCCGACAAGATCGACCTGGCGCCCACCCGCGAGTTCGCCCGTGCGCTGCTCGGCACTGTCGACCCGGCGCAGGCCGACGACCTGGCCGCACACCCCGACCGGTACGTCGTCGGCGACCTGGTGGGGCACGGCGGGCTGCAGGGCCGCTACGACGAACGACTGCGCGGCGGCACCGGGCTGACCGTGGTGGTCGAGCGTCCGGCCGAGGACGGCAAACTCGAACCCACCGGCACCGAACTGTTCCGCCGGGAGCCGCAGCCCGGGCAGCCGCTGAAGACCACGCTGGACGTCGCCGTCCAGAACGCGGCCGACGGGGCTCTGCGCGCCGAGTCGCGCCGATCCGCCCTGGTGGCGCTCCGGATCAGCGACGGCGCCGTGCTCGCCGCGGCGAACGGCCCCGGCCCGGCCGGGGAAAATCTGGCCTTCAACGCCCAGGTGCCCCCCGGTTCCACGTTCAAGATGGTCAGCGCGCTGGGCCTGCTGGACCGGGGCGCGGTCAGTCTGGACGGGCCGGTGGACTGCCCGAAGACCTTCACCGTGGACGGCCGGTCCTTCAAGAACTCGGACAACTTCGAGCTCGGCTCGGTGCCGTTCCGCACCGACTTCGCCAAGTCCTGCAACACCGCGTTCGCCGCGCTGGCACCGAAGCTCGGCGGCGACGGGCTGGCCGCCGCCGGCCGTTCGCTGGGCCTGGAGGGTCAGTGGGACGTCGGCACGGACGCCTTCACCGGCAAGGTCTCGACGGGTGGCAGCCCGGCCGAGCAGGCTGCGGCGTCGTTCGGGCAGGGCACCACGCTGGTCAGCCCGCTCGCCATGGCCGGCGCCACCGCCGCAGTCGCCCGCGGCCGCTTCGAGCAGCCGAAGCTGCTGATCGACCCGGCACCGGCAAAGCCGGCCCCGGCGGGCGAACAACTCAAGCCGGAGTCCGTCGAGGCGCTGCGCACGATGATGCGCGAGGTGGTCACCACCGGCACCGGCAGCGCGCTCAAGGATGTTCCGGGCGAGGTGTACGGCAAGACCGGCACCGCCGAGTACGACGACAACCCGGCCCACACCCACGCCTGGTTCGTCGGTTGGCGGGGCGACGTGGCGTTCGCCGTCTTCGTGGAGAGGGGCGGGGCCAGCACCGCCTCGGCCGTCCCGATCGCCGAGCGCTTCCTCCGCGCCCTTCCAACCACCTGACCTCCACCGCCCCCGGCCGCCGCCCGGCCTCCGCTCGGCCGCCGCTCGGCCTTGATCCACTCGGTTTTGCGGAAAACGCGGTATCCACGCCACCCGGATGCCCCGGATTCCTTGATACCGAGTCGATCAAGGCAGGGCGGGGGCCGGGTGGCCGAGGGCCGGGTGGCCGAGGGCCGGGTGCCGAGGGCCGGGTGGCCGGGGTCCGGGGTCCGGGGTCCGGGGTCCGGGGTCCGCGCCGTGGCCGGGGGCCGGGGGCCGCGCCGTGGCCGAGGGACGGGCCGCCAAGGAGCCGGGTGACCGAGGGCCACGTCAGGCGGTGTCGGCTTTGTGCCTCTCGGGCTGGTTCTGTGCGGGCGGCGACGTGCGTCGGAGCAGACCTGGACCGGCCGACGCCGGCGGGCCGACCGGTTCGCGGTCGACCAGAGGCGCGACGCCCGATGGCTCGGAGTGGGCCCGCCCGCCCGCGCCGGGTGACTCCGCCTCGGCCGCCGTCCCGGCGCTGGTCGGTGGCTCGGGCAGGACCGGTCGGGCCGCGACGTCGTGCGGCATCGCGCTTACCGACGAACCGACGGCAAGCGTCCCGACGCCAGGCGTACCAACGCCAGGCGAACCGACGCCAGCAGGCTCGACACCGGCAGACCCGAGAGCAGCAGGCCCGACACCGTCGGAGTCGACGTCAGCAGTGCCGTCAAGCCCCGCAACCCGCTCAGCGCGGTCGAGCCCTGCAGCCCGCTCAGCGCGGTCGAGCCCGGCCAGCCCGTCAAGCCCAGCGAGCCGCTCTGGACGTTCGGTGGCGGTCGCGGCACGGCCGTTGCCCCGCCGGGGGGAGGGCGTCGGCCGGGCCGACAGCAGTCGGGGCGGCACGGCTTCCGGGGCCGTCACCGGTGCCAGACCGGCGACGACGGTGTTGACGATCTCGGCCGCGTACGAGCCGTCCGGGTCGTAGTCGGGGTCGAAGACGGTCAACTCCACGCCGAGGCAGTGCGGGGTGTCGACCAGCCCGGCGAGCAGGATCTCCAACTCGGCGAAGGCGATGCCACCCGGGTCGGGGGCGTCCACGGCAGGCATCACCGCCGGGTCGAGCACGTCCACGTCGATGTGCACCCAGTAGCCCGCGCAGTCGGCGAGTTGCTCGTGCGCCCACTGGGCCGTCCGGGCGGCGCCTTCGGCACGCAGCGCCGGCACCGGTCGGGTGGTGATCCCGGCGGCCTGGAGGTCGAGGCGGTATTCGTCCTGAGCGCGGATGCCGAGCACCACCACGTCGATGTCGCGGAAGTAGGGACGGCGGCCCTCCAGCGCGGCCAGGTCCGCCTGCCCTCGCCCGGTGACCAGGGCCAGATCCTCACCGGCGGCGGCGCCGACGTAGGACGCGTTGCCGGGGTGCCGGAAGTCGGAGTGCCCGTCGACGAAGACCAGCCCGATCCGCCCGCCGACGGCCTCGCCGAGGCGGTGCATGGCCAGGGCCGAGCCGAGCAGCACGGAGCAGTCGCCGCCCAGCACCACCGGGAACTCGCCCCGGTCGATGATCGAGCCGATGCGTTCGGCGAGGGCCAGGGAGTAGTCGGCGATCTCTCGGGCGTGACACACCCCGTCGCCGGGCCGCCAGTCCCCCGGGTCGTACCGGGCGGGGGTGACGCAACCGGCGTCGCGGGCACGGAGCCGGGCCAGCAGGTCGTGGTCGCGCAACGCCCCGGGCGCCTTGGCGCAGCCCGGGACCGACGTGGGCGTCGGCGGCCGTAAACCGAGATTTGTCGGCGCGTCGAGGACGGCGATCCGGCGCATCATGAGCTCCCGTCCTCGGTGGTCGGGCGGGCCGGCCGGAACGCCGGCCCGCGCTGGCGTGCTACGAACTCAGAACAGGGCGCTGGCCAGGGCCCGACGCGCCGAGGCGACTGCCGGATCGTCCGGGCCGGCGATGGAGAAGAGCGAGACCAGGTGCTGGCGAACCGTCTCACGATCCTCCCCGGCGGTGCGCCGGACCAGACCGACGAGCCGTGCGTACGCCTGCTCGGCCAGGCCGCTGAGCACCTCGATGTCAGCGGCCAGCAGTTGGGCGGCGACGTCGTCGGGGGCGCTCTCGGCGGCGGCCAGCGCGGCGGACGGGTCGGCGCCGGCCACCCGGCGGGCCACCCCGACCTGGGCCAGCCCCGCCGTGGCCGCGGCGTCCGCCGGGGCGTCGGCAAGGATCTTGCGGTACGCCTGCTCGGCGGCATCCAGATCGCCGCTCATCAGTGCGTCGTCGGCCTCGTCGAGGCGGGGGTCCTCCGGCTCGGCGACGGTCACGCCGCCGGCCTTGAGGACTGCTTGGAGCCACTGCCGCAGCTGCGGCTCGGGCACCACTCCGGAGAAGGCGTCGACCGGCTGGCCACCGACGACCGCGTAGACCATGGGAATGCCCTGCACCCGGAACATCTGGGCGATGCGGGGATTTTCCTGCACGTCGACCCGGGCCAACACCCAGGTGCCGCCCCCCTCGGCGTTCAGCCGCTCCAGGACCGGGGCGAACTCGTCGCTCTCCGGGAAGCCGGCCGCGCCGAAGAACACGACGACGGGCATGGCCATCGAGCGTTCGAGCACGTCGGACTGGATGGTCGCCTCGGTGACGTCCACGATGGCGGTGTCACCACCGGCGGTCGACGCGGTGGGTGCGCCGTTGGACGGGCCGCCCTGCGGGGGCGTGCCGGGGCGGGAACTTGCTGGTGCGGGGCCACGCAGCGTGCTGAGGTCGACCGCGCCGCGGGTGAAGATCGACGAGGTGATCCGTGGGTCGCTCATGGTTACCTAGTCTCGCACGTGAGCCCCCGATCTCAGCTCACCCGCAACCCCGACGTTGCAACTCTCACGCCACCGCCCCCACCCCCGCGATCTTGCACATTCTGTCGCCGGTACGCCGCATTTATGCCTTATGTCGGCGCAGAAACTGCAAGATCGACGGGGTGGGGGGTGGGGGTGGGGTGGGTGGGGGTCAGAAGCGGGCTGGTTCTCGGTAGGTGCCCCATTCGGCACGCAGGGCGTCGCAGATCTCGCCCAGGGTCGCCTCGGCGCGGACCGCATCCAGCATGGCGGGGATCATGTTCTCGTCGGTACGGCTGGCCTCGATCATCCGGGTCACCGCCGCGCGCACCGCTGACTCGTTCCGCGCGCTCTTGCGCTCAGCGAGCACCCGGCGCTGCTCCAGCTCCACCTCGTGCGAGATGCGAAGGATCTCCAGCTCCTTGGCGACCGTGCCGGTGTGGCAGTTGACCCCGACGATCTTCTTGTCGCCCTTTTCGAGGGCCTGCTGGTAGACGAAGGCCGACTCGGCGATGTGCCCGGTGAACCAGCCGTCCTCGATACCGCGCAGGATGCCCGAGGTCATCGGGCCGATCTGGTGCGGCCCGTCCCCGCCGAGCTGCCGGATCCGGGCGAAGATCTCCTCCGCCTCGGCCTCGATCTTGTCGGTCAGCGCCTCGACGTACCAGGAGCCGCCGAGCGGGTCGGCCACGTTGACCACACCGGTCTCCTCCATCAGCACCTGCTGGGTACGCAGGGCGATCTCGGCGGACTCGTCGGTGGGCAGCGCCAGGGTCTCGTCAAGCGCGTTGGTGTGCAGCGAGTTCGTGCCGCCGAGCACCGCCGCGAGAGCCTCGACGGCGGTGCGTACCACGTTGTTGACCGGCTGCTGCGCGGTCAGCGACACCCCCGCGGTCTGCGTGTGGAACCGCAGCCAGAGGGCCTTCTCGCTGGTCGCGCCGTAGACGTCGCGCAGCCAGCGGGCCCAGATCCGGCGGGCGGCCCGGAACTTGGCGATCTCCTCGAAGAAGTCGAGGTGCGAGTCGAAGAAGAAGCTCAGCCCCGGTGCGAAGACGTTCACGTCCAGCCCACGCGAGAGGCCCAGCTCGACGTAGCCGAAGCCGTCCGCCAGGGTGTACGCCAGCTCCTGCGCGGCCGTCGAGCCGGCCTCGCGGATGTGGTAGCCGGAGACCGACAGCGGCTTGTAACGCGGGATCTCCCGGGCGCAGTACTCCATCAGGTCGCCGATCAGGCGCAGGTGCGGCTCCGGGTCGAAGAGCCACTCCTTCTGCGCGATGTACTCCTTGAAGATGTCGGTCTGCAGGGTGCCGTCCAGCTTGGACAGGTCGGCGCCCTGCCGCTCGGCGGCGACCAGGTACATGCAGAACACCGGCACGGCTGGGCCGGAGATGGTCATCGAGGTGGTGACGCCGGCCAGGTCGATGCCGTCGAAGAGCGTCTGCATGTCGGTGGCGGTGTCGATGGCCACGCCGCAGTGGCCGACCTCGCCGAGCGCCTGCGGGTCGTCCGAGTCGCGGCCCATCAGCGTCGGCATGTCGAACGCGACCGAGAGGCCGCCGCCACCCGCGCCGAGGATCATCTTGTAACGCTCGTTGGTCTGCTGGGCGTTGCCGAAGCCGGCGAACTGCCGGATCGTCCAGGTCCGCCCGCGGTAGCCGGTCGGATACAAACCCCGGGTGTACGGGTACTCGCCCGGCCAGCCGATCCGTTCGAAGCCCGGATAGGTGGCGCCCTCCGGCGGCCCGTACACCGGCTCCACCGGCATCCCGGAGAGCGTGGTGAAGTCCGCGTCCCGCTTGCGCGCGGCGTCGTACCGGGCCTGCCAGCGCGCCCGTCCGGCGTCGATCTCGTCGGCGTCCATGAGCAGGGCTCCTCCTCGGGTCCTCGACTGCACGTCGAGTGTAGAGCCCTCACCTGAACGATCGCTAAGTCACTGCCTACCGGCGGGTAACGATCAACACCGGGTCGATCATGAACCTCTCAGGCCGGCGTCGTGCTGCCGGGCCCACCGATCGTCACGTCGTCGACCCGGATGTTGACCTCGTCGACCCGCAACCCGTACGCCTCGACCGCCTCCGTCACCTGGGCGCGCACCTCGCCGGTGATCTCCGGCACCGGGCGACCGGCCTCGATCACCAGCACCAGGTTGATCACTACGGCGTCCCCGGTCACATAGGCCGAACAGCCCCGCCGGGCGTCGCCCAGCTGGTCCAGCCCGACCCGGTCGAGCACCGCGTTGAAGAACCGGGCGACGTCCCCGCCCAGCTCGACCACCCCGGGCACCGCCTTGGCCGCCGCGACGGCGATCTTCTCGACCACCTCGTCGGCGACCTTCGTCGTTCCGCCGGCCGGCACCGACGCCGCGGCCAGCTCCTGCGTCACCTCGTGGTCCACAGCCGCTCCCCTACTGCTCGCGTCACCGCGCCTACGCCTCAGGCTCCGGCTGCACCGGGCTGGTTCAGTTCGATGTCGTCCACCGTGATGTTGACCTGGGTGACCGTCAGGCCGTACTTCTCCACGGCCTCGATCACCGCAACCCGCACCGCCTCGGTCACGTCGGACACGACCTGACCGGCGTCGATCACCAGAACGACGTTGATGACCGCCGAGGTGCCCTTCACGTCGGCCGAGATGCCTCGACGGGCGTCGCCCGCCTCGTCCAGACCGACCTTGTCCAGGATGCTGTTGAAGAATCGGGCCACGTCACCGCCGAGATCGGCGACGCCGGGCACCGAACGAGCGGCGGCACCGGCGATCTTCTCCACGACCTCGTCGGAGACCAACGTGCCACCCCGAGCGTCGGCCGTCGCGGGCGGCACCGTACCGGCGTTCTCCACCGCATCCGTCATGATCACATCTCCCCTGGTCCGGCACATTGTGGACCGACCGTCTCGTCAGCCCGCCGCGGGCCAGCCTCGCTCCCGGCCACGCGCCGCGAGCCTACTAAAAGCGGAGCGACCTTCGCTTCCGGGCACGCGGCGCGCGGCCGGTGCCGGGAGAGGCCGCCGGAAGTGTCCAGTTTGGCGGGTTCGGCCGGGGCACCGTGTGGATCAGCCGCTGGAACCACTGCAAGTGGACCCAGCTGAAGCGCGGCCGTCGGCGGCGGCCGCGCCGAAGTCCCGAGTCAGCGGGCGAGCTGGGCGAGCAACTCGTCCGCCGCCGTGTACGGGTCGGTCGCACCCTCAGCCACCTGTGCGGCGAGAGTGGACAACTGCGTACCGTCGCGAAGGGAGCCGATCCGGGCGCGGAGGATGCCGAGCGCGATCGCCTCGACCTCGGCGGCGGCCCGAGCCTCCTGGCGGCGGCGCAGCTCGCCGTGCTCGACCAGCCAGCCCCGGTGCTTGTCGATGGCGGCGGCGATGTCGTCGATGCCCTCGCCGCGCGCGGCGACCGACCGGACCACCTGCGGCCGCCACTGCCCCGGCCCGCGCTCACCGAGAGCGATCATGCCCTGGATGTCCCGGACGGTGGCATCGACGCCGTCCCGGTCGGCCTTGTTGACCACGAACACGTCGGCGATCTCCAGGATGCCGGCCTTCACCGCCTGGATCGCGTCACCCATCCCGGGCGCGAGCAGCACCAGCGTCGTGTCGGCCAGCGAGGCGACCTCCACCTCGGCCTGCCCGACGCCGACAGTCTCCACCAGCACCACGTCACAGCCGGCGCCCTCCAGCACCCGGACCGCCTGCGGCGTCGCCGCGGCCAACCCACCGAGGTGCCCCCGGCTGGACATCGACCGGATGTAGACGCCCGGATCGGTGGCGTGGTCCTGCATCCGCACCCGGTCACCGAGGATCGCCCCACCGGTGAACGGGCTGGACGGGTCGACCGCCAGCACACCGACCCGGTGCCCTTGCGCCCGCAGTGCCCGGACCAGCTCGTTCGTGGTGGTCGACTTGCCCACCCCGGGCGAACCGGTCAGCCCGACCACCTGGGCCTGCCCGGCGTACGGCGCCAGCGCCGCGGCGATCGCCGGCAACAGCGCGTCACCGTTCTCCACCAACGTGATCAGGCGGGCCACCGCCCGGGGGTCACCCGCGCGGGCCCGCTCGACCAGCAGCGGTACGTCCCGGCTGCGGCGCACCGAGGTGATGCCCGCCGCCGGAACCTGCTCAGCTTCGCTCACTGCATCATCTTTGTTCGCGACTGCGGGGCTCGCAAAACCGGCTCACTCCTCGCGCTCACTTGCCGGCCGCGGCTTCTCCCGGCACGTGGATGATCAGCGCGTCGCCCTGGCCACCGCCGCCACAGAGCGCCGCCGCGCCGGTGCCACCGCCGCGCCGCTTCAGCTCCAGGGCGAGGGTGAGGACGAGACGCGCGCCGGACATACCGATCGGGTGGCCCAGCGCGATCGCGCCGCCGTTGACGTTGACCTTGTCCGGGCTGATCCCCAGGTCCCGGGTGGACTGGACACCCACCTGAGCGAACGCCTCGTTGATCTCGATGAGGTCCAGGTCCGCCACGCTCAGGCCACCCTTCTTCAGGGCGTGGTTGATCGCGTTGGACGGCTGCGAGTGCAGGGAGTTGTCCGGGCCCGCCACGTTGCCGTGCGCGCCGACCTCGGCCAGCCAGGTCAGCCCCAGCTCCTTCGCCTTGGCCTTGCTCATCACGAGGACCGCGGCGGCGCCGTCGGAGATCGGCGACGAACTGCCGGCGGTGATGGTGCCGTCCTTGGCGAAGGCGGGGCGCAGCTTCGCCAGCGACTCGACGGTGGTGTCCGGGCGGATGCCCTCGTCCTCGCTGATCACCAGCGGGTCACCCTTGCGCTGCGGAATGACCACGGGAGCGATCTCGTCGGCGAAGTGACCGTTCTTCTGCGCCGCGGCGGCCCGCTGGTGGCTGGCGGCGGCGAAGGCGTCCTGCTCCGCACGCGTGATGCCGTGCTTGGCACCGAGCCGCTCGGTCGACTCGCCCATCGAGCAGCAGTCCCAGGCGTCGCTGAGCCCGTCGTGTGCCATGTGGTCCTTGACCACCACATCGCCGTACTTGTAGCCGGTGCGCTGGCCCATCAGCAGGTGCGGGGCGTTGGTCATCGACTCCATGCCGCCGGCCACCACGATGTCGAACTCACCGGCGCGGATCAGCTGGTCGGCCAGGGCGATCGCGTCCAGGCCGGAGAGGCAGACCTTGTTGATGGTCAGCGCCGGCACGGACATCGGCACACCGGCCTCGACCGCCGCCTGCCGAGCCGGGATCTGACCGGCGCCGGCCTGCAACACCTGCCCCATGATCACGTACTGGACCTGGTCCGGGCTGACACCGGCCCGCTCCAGCGCCGCCTTGATGGCGATCCCGCCGAGCTTGGTGGCCGGAAGGTCCTTGAGGTTGCCCAGCAGCCGGCCCATCGGGGTCCGCGCGCCGCTGACGATCACCGAAGCCATGCCTGCCTCCGAGGGGGTGCCGAACTGTACGCCTTAACGATTGTTCGGCCAGACTAGCGCCATGGCAGAGAACTCCCCCGTCGAGCCCGGTGCGGACTACATCACAGACATCGGCCTTCGCAAGATTGACCACGTCGGGATAGCCGTGGCCGACCTCGACGCCGCGATCGACTTCTACCAGCGGACGTTCGGGATGCGCTGCGTACACGTGGAGACCAACGTCGAGCAGGGCGTACGGGAAGCGATGCTGGCAGTCGGGCCGACGACCGAGGGCGGCTGCGTGCAGTTGCTCGCCCCGCTCACCCCCGAGTCGACGATCGCGAAGTTCCTGGACCGCAACGGGCCGGGCGTGCAGCAGGTCGCGTACACCGTGGTGGACATCGACGCGGCGTGCGCGGCGCTGCGTGAGCGCGGCATGCGCCTGCTCTACGACGCCCCGAGGCGCGGCACCGCGGACAGCCGGATCAACTTCGTCCACCCCAAGGACGCCGGTGGCGTCCTCGTAGAACTGGTCCAACCCGCCCCCACCGCCCACTGATCCCCACCGCCCCCTGCGCCCCACCGCCCTCCCCCTGTTGATCAAGAAGTTTGCGTCATCCTGCGCCTCGTAGGTGACCGAAAGCTCTTGATCAACAGGGGCGGCAGGGGTGGGCGCGCACGTCAGTGCGCGGTTGGCGGGGTCGCTGGACACCTTCACGCATCGGCGGATGCAGTTTTTCACAGAGGACTTCCCGCTCTAGCTACCGTTCAGTAACGTCCGGCCCCACAGGAGCGCGACCGGTGCCGGATGTGTCGAATGCCGACATGGCGGTCGTGCCCCACCGGCGCCGACGATGGCAGCACCCGGGCCCGCGCGGGTGCGGATGAACCGGAGGTCACCGTGCAGGACATCCTCGAAGCGATCATGGCGGCGGAGGAATCGAACGATCCGGACCGCGAACTCGCCGGCGTCGCCGGGCTGCCCGTACCGGATAGCTACCGGGGTGTGGTCGTCCGCGCCGAGGAGGCCCGGATGTTCGACGGCATGGCCACCCGGGACAAGGACCCGCGCAAGGCGCTGCACGTGCAGGAAGTGCCGACGCCGGAGCTGGCGCCGGGCGAGGCGCTGGTCGCGGTGATGGCCAGTGCGATCAACTACAACACGGTGTGGACCAGCCTCTTCGAGCCGGTGTCCACCTTCAAGTTCCTGGAACGCTACGGCCGGGTCTCCGAGCTGACCCGCCGACACGACCTGCCGTACCACGTGGTCGGCTCGGACGCGGCGGGCGTGGTGCTGCGCACCGGCCCCGGGGTGACCCGCTGGGCGCCCGGCGACGAGGTGGTCGCGCACTGCCTCTCCGTCGAGTTGGAGGACGCGGCCGGGCACGACGACACGATGCTCGACCCGCAGCAGCGGATCTGGGGCTTCGAGACCAACTTCGGCGGGCTGGCCGAGCTGGCCGTGGTCAAGGCCAACCAGCTGATGCCCAAGCCACGGCACCTGAGCTGGGAGGAGGCGGCCAGCCCCGGGCTGGTCAACTCCACCGCGTACCGGCAGCTCGTCTCGCACCACGGCGCCAACATGAAACAGGGCGACGTGGTGCTGATCTGGGGCGCCTCCGGCGGCCTCGGTGGGTACGCCACCCAGATGGCGCTCAACGGCGGCGCCATCCCGGTCTGCGTGGTGTCCTCACCGGAGAAGGCCGAGCTGTGCCGCAGGATGGGCGCGGAGCTGGTCATCGACCGGGCCGCCGAGGGCTTCCGCTTCTGGAAGGACGAGGAGACCCAGGACCCGGACGAGTGGCGGCGCCTCGGCGAGCGGATCCGCGAACTGACCAGCGGCGAGGACCCGGACATCGTGTTCGAGCACCCGGGCCGGGAGACGTTCGGCGCCAGCGTCTACGTGGCCCGGCGCGGCGGGACCATCGTCACCTGCGCCTCCACCAGCGGCTTCCAGCACCAGTACGACAACCGTTACCTGTGGATGCACCTCAAACGGATCGTCGGCAGCCACTTCGCCAACTACCACGAGGCGTGGCAGGCCAACCGCCTGGTCGCGCTGGGCAAGGTGCACCCGACGGTCTCCCGCACCTACCCGTTGGAGCAGACCGGTCAGGCCGCGTACGAGGTGCACCGCAACGCCCACCAGGGCAAGGTCGGCGTGCGCTGCCTGGCGCCCACCGACGGGCTGGGCGTACGCGACGGGGAGTTGCGGGCCCAGCACGAGGACGCGATCAACCGGTTCCGGGGTCACTGACGGGGCACGACCGGCCCGGCGCGGCCTCTGACCGGCACGACCGGTTGCGGGGCCCCGGCCGGACGGTGGAACGCTGGATGACCATTGCGATGATCGCTCATTGTTCTTCCGCCCCCATTCGCGGATAACCCGCCCGGATCGAACAAAGGGCCTCGGGGTAACCCCGGGGCCCTTTTCCGCGTCACGCTGCGTGGTGCCCAACCCGCCGGGACCTGCCAAGATCGCCGCTTGGTCCAACCCCGTCGATCGTAGGAGTTGACCATGTAAAGAGGGCATGAAAGCTTCGCACCGCTCTTGCGAAGCACCCTGGGGCGTCTGCCAGTATGTCCCAATGCCCCAGCAGCAGTCCTCCCCTCTCGCGTTCTTCGATAACGCGAACTCGCAGCCAGATTTCACCGTTGGCCTGCGCGGATACAACACCCATCAGGTCGACGACTTCCTCGGCCGGATGACCGCCGCGCTGACCCAGTCCGAGCAGGCCCGTGCCGAGGCCGAGCAGCGGATGAACGACGCCCAGCGTCGGCTCCGCCAGGCCGAGCAGCGCATGAGCGCGCTGGAGCAGAAGCTCACCGACACGAACAAGCAGCTCGAAGAGAACAGCCGACCCACCCTCTCCGGGCTTGGCACCCGCGTCGAGCAGATCCTCCGGCTCGCCGAGGAGCAGGCCAACGACCACCGCAACGAGGCCAAGCGCGAGTCGGAGGGCATCCTCTCCGCCGCCCGCCTCGAGGCCCGTGAGATCACCGACAAGGCCCGCGCCGAAGCCGCCGCCATGAAGGCGAGCGCCGAGCGCGAGGCGGGCAACCTGCGTACGGCCGCCGAGCGCGAGGCCGCCGAGGTCCGGGTGCAGGCCCGCCGCGAGGCCGACACGCTGCGCGCCGACGCCGACCGTGAGACCAAGCAGCTGCGTACGGTCACCGCGCACGAGGTGGCCGAGCTGAAGTCGACAGTCGAGCGGGAGGTCGCCACCCTCCGGGCCACCGCGGAGCGGGAGATCACCCAGCAGCGGGCGAAGGCAGCCCGCGAGGCTGAGGAGAAGCGCGCCGAGGCGACCAAGCTGCTCACCGATGCGCGCGACAAGCGCGACAAGGACCTGCAGGCCCTGGAGCTCCAGCTTGCCGAGCGGCGGGAGAAGGCCGAGCGCGAGGAGTCCGAGCGCCACGCCGCCCAGGTCGCACAGACCCAGAAGATGGTCAGCGAGGCCGAGCAGCGTGCCCGCGCCGCGCAGGAGCGGGCCAAGGAGATCGAGCAGCGCGCCGAGGCGCGGCGGGTCGAGTCGGAGCGCAACGCCGCCGAAACTGTCGACAAGGCCAAGGCCCACTCGGAGAAGACCCTCAACGAGGCGAAGGCCGAGTCGCAGCGTCTGCTCACCGAGGCTCGCACCGAGGCCGAGCTGACCACGCAGGCCGCCCGCCGCGAGGTCGAGGACCTCACCCGGCAGAAGGATGCGGTCACCTCGCAGCTGGGTCAGATGCTCTCCGGGCTCGCCGGCATCGTCCCGGGGATGCCGGCGCAGGCCGCTCCGGCTGCCAAGCCGGACGCCAAGAAGAACGACGGCGGTCAGGAGCGGGTGCCCGCGGAGACCGCCGGCTGACGCGAGGCGTCAGGTCGGGGCATCGACGGCGCGAGGTGACACTGGGTAACCGGTGCCACCTCGCGCCGTGTGCGTTTCCCCGCCGGTGGTGTCCGCCAGCAGCAACGGAGTGAACTAGCTCCCACAAGGGCCGTCCGTATCGCCCCAGCAGGGCCCGTTGCGTGTGAGGATGGGGGCATGTCGCACGGCGAGGAACTGTTCGCCCTTGGCGGGGACGTGACGACGGAGCCCAGCTTCGAGTCCGCTCTGCGGGGGTACGAGAAGAAACAGGTCGACCGTTATGTCGCACGTGCTGAGCACGAGATTGCGACCCTCGCTTCCGAACGGGAACAGGCGTACACACAGATCCACAAGCTCGCCGGCCAGGTCGAGGTTCTCCAGCGTGACCTGACCCAGGTGCGCAAGCAGATGAACGTGGTCGACCGGGCATCGTTCCGCCATCTCGGCCCGCGGGTCGAGTCGATCCTCACTCTCGCCGAGGAGCAGGCCGAGCAGATCCTCGTCGACGCCAACGGGGAGATCGAGGCCCGTCGCGCCGCGGCCGAGCACATCATCGAGGAGGCCCGCGAGCAGGCCGCGCGGGCACTGAAGGACTTCGAGATCGCCCTCGCCGCCCGACGCGCGGAGGAGGAGCGGCACAGCGCCGCCCGCCGGGCCGAGGCGGAGACGACCCTGCGGTCGGCCAAGGATGAGTCGGCGCAGTTGCGCAGGGCGGCGCAGGACGCGCTGGCGAAGGCCCAGCACGAGGCCACCCAGCTGCGGGATTCCGCCAAGGAGATCCACACCCGGGCCCAGCAGGAGGCCACCAAGCTGCGCGAGACGGCCCGCGAGACGCTGACCAACGCCCGGCAGGAGGCCAGCGACCTGCGCGATGCCGCCAAGGAGGTGCACGCCAAGGCTCTCCAGGAGGCCAAGCGGCTCACCGACACCGCGACCGAGGCCGGGCGGGCCACCCACGCCAAGGCACAGCAGGAGGCCAAGCAGATCATCGACGACGCGTCGATGGCGGGCCGGGCCACCCGCGCCAAGGCGCAGCAGGAGGCCGAGCGGCTGACGACGCAGGCCACCGAGTCCGCGAAGCGCAGCCGCGCCGAGACCGAGGCGTACGTGCAGCGGATGCGCACCGAGACCGAGGCGTACGTGCAGCACACCCGGGCGCAGACCCAGCAGGAGCTGGGCGCCTGGCGGGCCGGGGTGGAGCAGGAGGTCAACTCCCGTCGGGAGGCCGCCGACCGGGAGCTGGCGCAGCGACGGTCCACGGCCGAGCAGGAGTTCGCCAAGCGCCGCGACGAGCTGGACAAGCAGCACGCGTCGCGTCAGCAGGAGCTGGAGACCGGGTTCACCAGCCGCCAGCAGGAGCTGGAGACCGGCTTCACCACCCGCCGCGACGAGCTGGAGACGGAATACTCCACCCGGAAGAACGAGCTGGAGACCGAGTACGCCGCTCGTAAGAACGAGATCGAGCAGGGCGCGGCCGGCATCCGTCAGGCAGCCGAGCAGGACGCGGCGGCGCTGCGCCAGCGGTCCGAGGCGGAGGCCGCCGAGCTGCTGAGTCGGGCCGAGACCGAAGCTGGCGACAAGCGCCGCAAGGCCGACGAGCATGTTGCGGCGTCCCGGCGGCAGTTCGAGGAGTACGCGGCCACCACCCAGCAGCACCTGGCCACCACCCAGCAGCACCTGGCCGCGACTCAGCAGGAGTCGGCGGCGGGCCGGCAGCAGTTGGCTCAGGTGATGCTGGAGATCGCCCAGGCCCAGCAGCAGCTCGCGGATCTGCGGCAGGAGACCTGGAAGGCCCGACAGGAGTCCGACGAGCTCCAGCGTCAGATGTCCGAGCTGCGGTTGCAGAGCGTCGCCGGTCCGATCGACGGCCCGACCGCGCCGGCCGGCGCGAGCAACGGGTCCGGTAGCGGGGCCGGCGCGAGCAACGGGTCCGGTAGCGGGGCCGGCGCAAGCGGCGGGTCCGGTAGCGGGGCCGGCGCGAGCGATGGGTCTGGCGCGAGCAGCGGGTCCGGTGGTGGGGACGACGACGTGAGCGTTTCCGCCGGCACGGCCGCCGGTTCGGGTGCGGGCGAATCGGGCACCGGCACGGGCACCGGGCTGAAGGCCGAGCCCGCCGACACCAGGCAGCCGGTGAACGCGGGTGCGGAGGAGTCCGGGCAGTCCTCGACACGGCCGGTGGCCGAGCCGGTGACCACCGTGGATGGTGGGACGGCGAGCGCCGGGGTGGACGGGGAGCCGACCGTGGCCGCCGTTCCGGGCGAGGGTGGCCGGGGCGCCAAGCCCACCAAGATCACTAGCACCGGTGAGAACGGCAAGCGACCCAGTAAGCCGACCACCGACGAGCGCAGCGCCAAGCCCAGCAAGGTCACCCTCGACAAGGACTGACCGCCACCCACCCAAGCTTCGAGATCTTGGACACTTTCCGTCAGGCGCTGACGGAAAGTGTCCAAGATTCACTTCTGCGCGGGGTGGCGCAGGGGTGAGGTGGGGGTCCAGCCGGCTGCCATGAGGGCGCGGCGGACGGTGTCGGCGACCTCGTCCGGGCGGGCGCGCACCAGCCAGGCCGGAAACCGCAGAATCCGGTCGCCGCTGGTCCAAACGTCGTTCTGCCGACGCATGTCCGCCGCCCACTGCTTGACGTCCATGTGGTGCGCGCCGTCGATCTCCACCTGCACCCGCCACTGTCGCCAGTACGCGTCCAGCCACCGGCTGCGGCCCGCTGAGTCGACCCGGTGTTCCTGGAGGTCGGGGGCGGGCAGCCGGTGCCGGCGGCACAGCCGCAGAAAGTCGATCTCGGAGAGCGCCTGCGCGCCGCCCGCGATGTCGCCGATGGTCTGCCCGATCAGGTGCCGGCGCGGCGCCCGGGGCAGCACGTCGAGCACCGCCCGCAACTCCTCGGGCAGTACCCGGCGTTGCTGGCAACCGGCGGCCAGCAACGCCTGCGCCTCGTCCACGCCGGCCGCCCAGCCCGCCGCGTCCACCAGCGCCCGCGCCGTCGTGGTGCGCGGTGGGCGGGCGAGTTGGCGGTGTGATTCGGGTAGCACCGTCGTACGGTGCACCAGGACCGCGGGCATGTCGATCGGCAGTCGACGCAGGGTGGTCCGCGCCGCACGGCGGTCTGCCGGCACCAGCACGTGCAACGGCTCGCGGCGCAGCCCTCGTACCCCTGCTTCGGCGGCGGCGGTCACCCCGGCCAGCATCGCCCCCGCTCCGGCTGCCAGCACCGCGACCCAGAGCTGCTGGTCACGGGTCAGGCGGCCGTTGCCGGTCAGCAGGATTCCCCGGCAGATCGACCGCCACCGGCCGGTGCGGATCCGGCCCCGCACCGCCCCCTCGCTGAGCAGCCCGGCGACCTGCGCGGTGGTCAGTACGCCCGCCTGCTCGAAGGCGAGCCAGTCGAGTGCGTCAGCGTCATCGGCGGGCAGCATCCGAACAGCTTTCACCGCAGGGAAGCCGCCACACCACCAGATCTTGGACACTTACCGTCAGGGCGTGACCGTCAGGGCGTGACGGAAACTGTCCAAGATCTGCGGGTCTCGTCGACATCCGGGGTGGGCCGTCGGCCCTTCCGGACCGTTCAATCTGGCCCGAGGCGGTGACGGTGGTTGGGTGGGACACATGGAGCACCAGGTTGACGGTCTCGTGGTCGATGGCGACCATGAGGTGGCTACGCTGCTGGCGCGCTGGGAAATGATCAAAAACGGTGTGTCTTCCCGCCACCAGTCGATCAAGCTGATGAAGGAAGTTGTGACGTCATGGACCTGACCGGCGCGCTCGGGCGCACGTCCAGCCGTAGCGGCAACGGAGAGTGCGTCGAGGTGGCGGACACCCTGCCCGGCGTGGTGGGGGTGCGGGACAGCACGGATCGGAGCGGCCCGTTGGTGTTCGCGCCTGCCGCGTGGTGGGCGTTCGGGGCCGTCGCCAGTCGTCAGACCGCCTGAGCCGGGAGGCCCTGGTGCCACAGCACGACCCATCCGGTGATGAGCCGGACGTGACCGCCGACCGGTGGCCGGCGAAGACACCACAACCGACGCAGACATCACCACCGGCGGAAACACCAACGCCAACAGAAACACCAACGGCGGCGGAAACGCCACCACCGGCGGAAACGCCAACGCCGGCGGAGACGCCAACGCCGGCGGAAACACCAACGGCGGCGGAGACGCCACCGCCGGTGCCGGTTCCCGCCCCGGGGATCGACCCGGATGAGCCGCCTGCGGTCCCGTCCGGAAAGTTCGGTACGCCGGGGCGGCCACTGCGCCGCAGCAGTTTCCTGGTCGGCTTCACCGGCGCGTTGGGCGTGCTGCTGGCGTACACCCTCTATCTGGGGATTCGCAATGCCGGCGGCATCCTCGTGCTGGTGGTGATCGCGCTCTTCCTCGCGGTCGGTCTCAACCCGGCGGTGGTCCGGCTGGGCCGCTGGGGTGTGCCGCACGGCCTGGCGGTGGCCGCGGTGACGTTGACTGTGGTGTTGCTGCTCTGCGGCGGCGTGGTGGCGCTGGTCCCGCCGATCGTCACCCAGTCAGGGCAGTTCATCGACCAGATCCCGAGCCTGCTCGACGAGCTTCGCCGCAACCCGACGGTCAATGACCTGGTGGAGCGGTACGACGTGGTGGAGCGGGTGCAGAGCGCGGCCAACGCGCAGACGGTCGGGCGGGCGCTCGGTGGGGTGCTGGGTGGCGCCCAACTGATCTTCGGCACGGTGTTCCGGACGCTGACCGTGCTGGTGCTGACGATCTACTTCCTGGCCTACTTCGACCGGCTGCGCTCGCTGGGCTACTCGTTGGTGCCCCGGTCCCGGCGGGAGCGGGTGCAGCTGATCGGCGACGAGATCCTGGCCAAGGTCGGCTCGTACATGGTCGGCGCGCTGAGCATCGCGGTGCTGGCCGGCGCGACCACCTTCGTCTTCGCGCTGATCGTCGACCTGCCGTACCCGTTCGCGCTGGCCGTGGTCGTCGCGGTGACCGATCTGATCCCGCAGATCGGCGCCACCCTGGGCGCGGTGATCGTGAGCCTGGTCGGTTTCGCCGCCGACCTGCCCACCGGCATCGCCTGCGCGGTCTTCTTCCTCATCTACCAGCAGGTGGAGAACTACCTCATCTACCCGAAGGTGATGCGGCGCTCGGTGGAGGTCAACGAGGTGGCCGCCCTGCTGGCCGCGCTGCTCGGGGTGGCGCTGCTGGGCGTGGTGGGCGCGCTGATCGCGATCCCCACGGTGGCCGCGCTGCAACTGATCCTGCGCGAGGTGGTGCTGCCCCGCCAGGAACGCCGCTGACCGCCAGCCGACCGGCCCGGTGGCCAGCCTGACCGGTGGCCGGGGCCGGTGGCCGAGGCCGGTGGCCGAGGCCGGTGGCCGAGGCCGGTGGCCGAGGCCGGTGGCCGAGGCCGGTGGCCGAGGCCGGTGGCCGAGGCCGGTGGCCGAGGCCGGTGGCCGAGGCCGGAACGAGCGGGTCAGTCCGCCTTGGTGGCTGCCGGGCCGGGAACGGGGGTGTCGGCGAAGGCGGCGACCGTCCGGTCGGCGTACGCGCTGACGTCGCCGGCCTCCATCGGGCCGTCCCAGGTCGTCGGCAGCGGCACCTCGACGGCCGGGTTGACCCGTCGGACGATCTCGTCGAGGACCGTCTCCGCGTCGCCCACCCAGAGGTGCTTGGCACCGGGCACGCCGACCACCTCGACCTGCGGCACGGCGGCGAACCGCTCCCGCGCCTCGGTGGGGCGCAGGTAGTCGTCGAACTCCGGCACCAGCGCCACCAGTGGCCGGCCCGAGTTGGCCCAGGTGCCCAGGTCTTCCGGGGCGGAGAAGCGCAGCGGCGGGGAGAGCAGGATCGCCCCGGCGATCGCCGGGTCGCAGCCGTACTTCAGCGCCAGGTCGGTGCCGAACGACCAGCCGACGAGCCAGATGTTGGGCAGCTCGGCGAACTCCGCGTACTCGATGGCGGCGGCCACGTCGTACCGCTCGCCCACCGCGCCGTCGAAGGCTCCCTCGCTGGTGCCGCGCACGCTGCTGGTGCCCCGGGTGTTGAACCGCAGCACCGCCAGGTCGGCGAGCGCGGGCAGCCGCCAGGCCGCCTTGCGGAACACGTGGCTGTCCATCATTCCGCCGTGGGTGGGCAGCGGGTGCAGACAGACCAGGGTGGCCACCGGCGGCCGGTCGGCCGGCAGGGCCAGCTCACCGACCAGCCGCAGACCGTCGGCGGTGTGCAGCTCGATGTCCTCCCGGCGGCCGGGCAGGATTGACGACGCGCGGATCGCTGTGCTCACCGCCCAAGTCTGTCGCGAAGTCGCCGCCGCCGCCCGTTCAGGCACGAACAGGGTGACTCAGGTCGCTAAAGCCGGGGCGCGCGCCCCGGAAAGGTCGCTAAGCCGGGGCGCGCGCCCCGGAAAGGTCGCTCGGTCAGTAGCGCGGGGTGCCCCGGCCGCGCTGCACCGCTGGGCCGCGCCGGTCCCGGGCCCGCCAGCAGCCGCTGTGCCAGTGCCGCCGGTCGGTCAGGTCGCCCAGGCCGTCCGCCGGCCAGGCCACCAGGTGCGCCACTCCGGGCCGGATCTCCTGGTTACAACCCGGGCAGCGGTACGTCTTGACCGACGCGCCCGCGCCGATGCCGCGCACCTGCCACGCGCCGTCGGTCCATTGCTGCACCGAGGCGACGCCCTGCCGGACCCGGTCGGCGTCCAGGTTGGCGTTCTCGTCCCGGCGAGGGCGATTGCGACGGGGGCTCACAGTCACCAAGCGTACGTCCGGCTGGTGCGACCGCCCGGGGCGGTCACCAGGTCGAGGGCCGGTCCAGGTGCTCGGCGATCTGCACCCCACCCAGCACCGTTGCCGCGTCCTCCTCGGTGAAACCCCTGTGTGGCAGGCCCCAGCCCGCGGTGACGTGGGCCTTCGGTATGTCGAGTAGCTCCATCTTCTCGCCCTGCGGGTGGACGTAGGCCGCCCGCCCGCCCGCCGTCGCGTTGGGTTCCGGACGGTCACCGACGCTGCTGAGCGGGTACTGGAGCCGCACCTCCATCGAGCGAGCCCCCCGCCCGTCGACGATCAGCGAGACGTCCAACGCGGCCGGGAAGTTGGTCACGGTGACCTCGCATCCGGCATTCCACGCCCCGGCGGGCATCGCGGTGAGCCGCATCGGGGCGGTGCACCGGTGCGCCTCATCGAGTCGGAGGGCGCTCCTGGCCGCCTGCAGCGCCGCGTCGGTGGGCGCCTCCGTACGCAGGCGGGCGAAGAGGCCGGGCAGCGGCTGCCACCGCAGCACCCAGACCGGATCACTGCCGTCCACGTCCAGGTCGAACCGAACCAACTGACCGTCGTAGGGCGGCACCGTCACTGCCGGGACGTACCTGTCGCCCTCCAGGTAAAGCTCCTCGGCCACGCCGTCGCTGCGAGCGAGGGAGAAACTGACCGGCGCGGCGCCACCGAGATCAAGCTGGGCGCTCTCCAGGCCGTCGGCCGATCGCCAGCTCAGGTAACGGGCGCGGGCCGGGTCGACGCCGAAGTGCAGCAGACCAGGGTCCTTTCCGACCAGATCAGGTCGGGCGAGTGCGCCCGGTACCCCCGGCGCCGTCGCCGGCGTGGCCGCCTGGGTTGCCGGTTTCGCCCCCGTCCAGGGCACGTCCACGGGCAGCCCACCGCCCGCCACCCCGAGGCCGAGGACCGTCGCCACGCCGAGCGCCGTCCCGCCCACAGCGACCCGCCGGCGGGCCCGCCGGGCCCGGCCCCGGGCAACCGCCCCGCTGGTCAGTTGGCCGATGTCGACCTGACCCTCGGCGCGCTCCCGCAGGGTCAAGATGATCCGCTCGTCGAGGTCTGTCACGGTCGGCTCCCGTTGGTGGCCGGGGCACCGCAGCGCTCCCGGAGGTTGGCGAGCGCCCGCATCGCGTGGGTGCGGACGGTGACCGGCGAGCAGTTCAGGATCTGGGCGATCGTCGCGTCGTCGAGGTCCTCGTAGTAGCGCAGCACCAGGACCGCCCGCTGACGGTCGGGCAGGCCGAGGATCAGCCGCCACATCTCGTCCCGGTCGGCCGCTTCGCCGCCCAGGTCGCTCCGGTGTGCCCGCTCGGCGAAGGTGTCGACGACCAGTTCGCGGCTGGACCGGCGACGCCACCAGGAAATGTTGGCGTTGACGAGCATCCGGCGCACGTACACGTCGGGCCGGTCGGCGCGGGCGATCCTGCGCCACTGCACGTACGCCCGGGACAGCACGTCCTGGGTGAGGTCCTCGGCCCGGTGCTCGTCACCGGTCAGCAGCCGGGCGAGTCGGACGAGCGCCGGCCCGCGACTGCTGACGTACTCCTCGAAGGTCACACTCTGCAGACGCGGTCAGCGCCCACGGGCGTTGACAACCGTTAGCGGTGCGAGTGGTCGCGGAAGCCGCGGCGGGTCTTGCGGCCCAGGTAGCCGGCGGTGACCAGGTGCTCCAGCAGTGGCGCGGGCGCGAAGCCCGGCTCGCGCAGCTCCAGGTACAGCTCGCGTTGGATGGCCAGGGAGACGTCCAGCCCGACCACGTCGAGCAGCTCGAACGGGCCCATCGGGTAGCCGCAGCCCAGCTTCATGGCGTGGTCGATGTCGTCGGCCGTGGAGTAGCTGGCCTCCAGCATCTTCACCGCGTCGTTCAGGTACGGGAAGAGCAGCGCGTTGACGATGAACCCGGACCGGTCGCCGCAGACCACACCGGTCTTGCCGAGGGCGGCGCAGACGGCGCGGGCGGTGGCGGTGGCCTCCGGGGAGGTGCGGATGGTGCGGACGACCTCGACCAACGGCATGACCGGCGCCGGGTTGAAGAAGTGAAGCCCGACCACGTCGGCCGGTCGCTGGGTGGCCATCGCCACGTCGATCACCGGCAGCGACGAGGTGGTGGTGGCCAGAACGACGCCCGGCTTGCAGATCTCGTCGAGGCTGGCGAAGAGGGCCTTCTTGACGCTCAACTCCTCGACCACCGCCTCGACCACCAGGTCGACGTCGGCGAGGTGGTCGAGCGTGGCGGACCAGCTGATCCGGCCGAGGGCGGCGTCCCGGTCGGCCTCGGCGAGCTTGCCGCGCACCACGCCCTTGTTCAGCGAGGTCTTCACCGCCTCGCAGACCTTCGCGGACTTCTCCGCGCCGCGGGTCACCGAGACGACCTCGTAGCCGGCCTTTGCGAACACCTCGATGATCCCGGTGGCCATCGTCCCGGAACCCACGACGCCCACCTTCGCGATGGCCCGCGCGCCGTCGGCGACCGCGCCGTCCGTGGCCAGCGGCGTCGCCTCGTCCGGTACGACCTTCGGGGAGCCGGGTCGCTCGTAGGTGTAGAAGCCCCGTCCGGACTTCCGGCCGAGCAGCCCCGCCGTCACCATCTGCTTGAGCAGCGGCACCGGGGCGTGCCGGCGGTCCCGTCCGCCGCGCCGGTACATGGTGTCCAGGATCTCGTACGCGGTGTCCAGGCCGATCAGGTCCATCAGCGCCAGCGGGCCCATCGGCAGGCCGCAGCCGAGCTTCATCGCGGCGTCGATGTCCTCCCGGGTCGCGTAGTGCGACTCGAACATGCCGACGGCGTGGTTGAGGTAGCCGAAGAGCAGCGCGTTGGCGATGAAGCCGGCCCGGTCGTTGATGGTGACGTCGACCTTGCCGAGCCGCGCGCAGAGCGCCTCCACGTCGGCGACCACCTCGGGTGCGGTGACGACCGTGCGGACCACCTCGACCAGCTTCATCACCGGGGCCGGGTTGAAGAAGTGGATGCCGATCACCTGGTTGGGTCGGCTGGTGGCCACCGAGATCTCGGTGACGCTCAGCGACGAGGTGTTGGTGGCGAGGATCGTCTCGGGTCGGCAGACCCGGTCCAACTCCGCGAAGATCCGCTGCTTGAGGTCGAGGTGCTCGGGCACCGCCTCGATGACCAGGTCGACGGAGTGCAGCGCGTCCAGCCCGACCGCGAAGTGCACCCGCTCGTGCAGGGCGTCGCGGTCCGCCTCGGCGAGTTTGCCCTTGGCGACCGCCCGGTCGGTGGAGCCCTTCAGGGTGGCCCGGCCGCGCTCCAGCGCTGGCGCGGAGATCTCCACGGCCACCACGTCGATGCCGTTGCGGGCGAAGACCTCGACGATGCCGGCACCCATGGTGCCCAGCCCCACCACGCCAACGGTGCTGAACTCGCGCGCCACGACCGGCCTCCCCAGAGACTCCGCACGACCACTGAACGGCCGCTAAGGTTATGCGCGCGAGTCTGCCACGCGACGGTGAGTTGTCGAGACGCCGTGGCATATTTCACCCACCACGCAGCGGCGCCGCCAGGTGGCCGACAGCTGGACCGCCGTTCAGGCGGTCGACCCGCTGGCCAGGGCCAACAACTCGGCGACGAACTCCGCCGGGCGCTCCAGGTGCGGGCTGTGCCCGCAGCCGGGCAGCACCACCTCGTGGTACGCGCCGCCGGCCGCCGCGTACCGGTCGAGCACCGCCCGGGTCTGACCGACCATCGGCTGCGGTGGGCAGGCGTCCGCACCGGGCCAGCCGGGTACGAGATCCAGTGAGCCCAGGTACGCCAGGTCGAACAGCGAGGTGTCCGAGACGATGACGTCGGCGTCCCCGCGTACCCAGGTGACCGGCGGTTTCTCGGCGACGGCCACCAGCTCGTCGGCGAGCCGGAACCAGGTCGGCGCGAGCGCGTTGAGCACCCCGCGCTCCCCCGGCGCAGTGCCCGGCCAGTTCGGCGACGGCACCGCCGTGCCCGGGTAGTTGTCGTCACCGGTCGCGGTGGACAGCACCGTGCCCAGCAGCAGGTCCTCGTCCTCGCCGAGCGCGGCGGGATCGGCCACATAGGTGGCTCGCAGCACGGCGCGTGGGCTGGCCGGGGCGTCCGCGCTGCGGTCGCCGGCCGCGAGTCGGGCGACGAAGTCCGGGTTCGCCGTGCCGGCGCCGGTGCCGGCGAAGTCGGGGCTGGTCGGCGTGCCGGTCAGGTCACGGGTGCCACCGAAGCCGTACGGGGAGACCGGCGCGGCGAGCAGCAACGCCCCCACCCGGTGCGGATGGTCGACCAGCAGGCGCATCGCGACCCCGCCGCCGAGGGAGTGCCCGACCACCACCGGGCGCGCGTCGGCGTCGAAGAGCGTCGGGTCGTCCAGCAGGGCGGCCACGTCGTCGGCGAAGTCGCGCAGGCCCCGGGTGGCGTCCACCGGGGCGGTGGCGGAGTCGCCGTACCCGCGCAGGTCGGGGGCGACCACCCGCAGCGTCGCTGGCAGCCGGCGGACCAGCGGCTCCCAGAACAGCGCGGACGAGCAGTTGCCGTGGATCAGCAGCACCGGCGTGCCGTCCGGCGGGCCGGCCACCCGTACCGCCTGGGTGATGCCGTTTGCCGTCACGGTCCGCTGCTCGGTTTCCATCCGCGGCATGCTGCCACCCGGGTTCCCGCCGGTCCAGGTGTCGGACCGCCACCCAACGAAGCTGCCCGGTGTGGCTGACCGCCAGGCGGTCAGCGGCGCCTCCCCGGCGGCGCGGCAAGCGGCAGCGGCAGCGTCGGTCGGACGTCGCGCCGAGACGGGCCGAAGCTGAGCCCCACCGGGTCGGTGAGCGCCACCCCGGGGTCGAACAGGCGCAGTTCGGTACGACCCAGCCGGATCACGTCACCGTCGGAGAGTCGTTCCACCTCGGTGATCCGCCGGTCGTTGAGCCAGGTGCCGTTGGTCGAGCCCAGGTCCCGCAGGGACGGGCCCTCCGGCGCCAGCCACACCTCGGCGTGGCGACGGCTCAGGTGCGGGTCGTTGATGACCACCTGGCCGGTCGGCGCTCGGCCGATCACCTGCACTTCGGCTCGCATGCGAAAACTCGCGCCGCGCATCGGTCCACCCGCGACCGTCAACAGCGGCATCAGTTCCGGATGTTCCTCCATGGACAGTCAGCCCTCCACCCCACACCGTCACTCCGCGCGTCAGCTTGCCATCAGACGGTAGTCATCAATACCGACCAGCCGGTCAACCTCTCGTCACCTCCCGGCCACCTGCCGTTCGACGATTCGGGCGGGCGGCACTCATCACCAACGCCCTGACCTGCACTGATCAACGATCGTTCGGGGTGGTGCGACGCCGGTCCCCGCGCCCCGAATCGGCGACCCTACCGGTGAGTAATCCTCGGGTCTAGACTTCCGCCATGACGGCAGTGCATATCCCGGGCGTTCCGGTCATCGAGGCGGGCCAGTTGGTCTCCACCAGCCCGGCGACCGGCGTTGAGGCCGGTCGCGTGCCGGTCGCCACCGACGCCGACGTACGGCAGGCCGTCGCCCGCGCCCGCGCCGCCAGCGAGTGGTGGGCCGGCCTGGGCTTCACCGGCCGCCGCGAGCGGATGCTGCGGTGGCGTGCCCTGCTCGCCAAGCGCATCGAGCAGTTGGCCGAGTTGGTGCACGTCGAGGGCGGGAAGCCGGTCGCCGACGCCATCGTCGAGATCGTCACGGCGATCGAGCACATCGACTGGGCTGCCCGCAACGCCGGCCGCGTGCTCGGTGCACGCCGGGTACGATCCCGGCTCATCCTCGCCGAGTTCTCCGGGCACCTCGAATACCAGCCGTACGGGGTGGTCGGCGTGATCGGGCCGTGGAACTATCCGGTCTTCACGCCCATCGGCTCCGCCGCGTACGCCCTCGCCGCCGGCAACGGCGTGGTGCTCAAGCCGAGTGAATACACGCCGGCCGTCGGCCAGTGGCTGGTGGACAGCTTCGCCGAGGTGGTGCCCGAGCAACCGGTGTTCACCGCCGTGCACGGGCTGGGCGACGTGGGCGCGGCGCTGTGCCGCTCCGGGGTCGACAAGCTGGCCTTCACCGGCTCCACCGCCACCGCCCGCAAGGTGATGGCCGCGTGCGCCGAGACGCTGACCCCGGTGCTCATCGAGGGCGGCGGCAAGGACGCCATGATCGTCGACAGCGACGCCGACCTGGACGCGGCCGCCGAGGCGTGCGTCTGGGGCGGCATGACCAACGCGGGGCAGACCTGCATCGGCATCGAGCGGGTGTACGCGGTCGACGCCGTCTTCGACGCCTTCGTCGACAAGGTCGTGGCCCGCGCCGGTCAGCTCACGGTCGGGCCCGAGGGCACCGACATCGGCCCGATCACCATGCCCCAGCAGATCGACGTGATCCGCCGGCACATCGACGCCGCGATCACCTCCGGCGGGCGGGCCGTGCTCGGCGGCCCGAGCGCAGTGCAGCCGCCGTACGTTCACCCCACCGTGCTGGTGGACGTCCCGGAGGAGTCGGCAGCCGTCCGCGAGGAAACCTTCGGCCCGACGCTGACCATCAGCCGGGTCCGCGACGCCGACGAGGCCGTCACCCGCGCCAACGCCCTGTCGTACGGCCTCGGGGGTTCGGTCTTCGGCCGGCGGCGCGCGGTGGCCATCGCCCGACGGCTGCGTTCCGGGATGGCCTCGATCAATTCCACGCTGACCTTCGCCGGCATGTCCACCCTGCCGTTCGGCGGGGTCGGCGACTCCGGCTTCGGGCGGATCCACGGCGAGGACGGCCTGCGCGAGTTCGGTCGGGCCAAGGCGATCACCCGACGTCGCGCCCGGTCGCTGCTGCCGTCGATGACCTTCGAACGCACCCCCACCGACGTGGCCCGACTCGTCAAGGCCATCAAGGTCATGTACGGGAGGTAGCTGTCGGATAACCGATCTTCAACAAAGATCGGCGCATCCACATGTTTGTCTACCGTGGTCGCGGCGGTACATTGCGTTAAATGGGCCCCAATCGATTGCGCTACCGCCTTGTCGACAGTGACCGGTCGTGGAGCGCCCGACGGCGTCAGCACCGCTCGGACTGGTTGGCGCGCACGTTCCCCGACATCGGCGACATGCACGTGGTCGATCTCGGTGGCCGGCTCGGCACCTGGCACCGCGCCACCGTCCGACCGGCCCGGGTGACGGTCGTCAACCTGGAGCAGCCGCCCGCCGTCGTCCCGGAATGGGCCCACGTCGAGCAGGCCGACGCCTGCGACCTGCCCCCGCACCTCGCCAAGGGCAACTACGACCTGGTCTTCTCGAACTCCGTGCTGGAGCATGTGGGCGGGCACGAGCGCCGGATCCGGTTTTCCGCCGCCGCCCGTTCACTGGCCGACCGGCACTGGGTGCAGACGCCCTACCGCTACTTCCCCATCGAGCCACACTGGATCGCACCGGGCATGCAGTTCCTGCCGGTACGACTGCGCACCGCGTTCGCCCGCCGCTGGCCGTTGGGGCACAAGCCGACCCGCAGCCACGACGCCGCCATCCACCAGGTGCTCTGGACCGAGCTGTTGGACCGCTCGCAGATGCGCCACTACTTCCCCGACTCGACCATCCTGGTGGAGCGGGTGTTCGGCCTGCCGAAGTCGCTGATCGCGGTGCGTCCCGGGAGCTGAGCAGCCGGTCAGAAGAGGGTCAGCTCGTCCTTCACGATGCCGCGCAGCTTGTCGTAGTCCACGACCACACACCGGATGCCCCGGTCGGTGGCGAGCACCCGGGCCTGCGGCTTGATCTCCTGCGCGGCGAAGACGCCGACGACCGGGCTGAGCAGCGGGTCACGGTTCATCAACTCGAGATAGCGGGTCAACTGCTCCACACCGTCGATGTCGCCACGCCGCTTGACCTCGACGGCGACCGAGCCGGAGTTGGCATCCCGGCACAGCAGGTCGACCGGGCCGATCGCCGTCATGTACTCGCGGCGGACCAGCGTGAACCCCTCACCGAGGGCACTCGGGTTGGCGGCCAGCAACTCCTGCAGGTGCGCCTCCACCCCGTCCTTGCGCAGACCCGGATCCACACCCAACTCGTACGAGGTGTCCTGGAAGATCTCCTCCAGGGTGATCCGCAGTTCCTCGCCAGCCTTGTTGACGACCCGCCACACCCCGGGGGCCTCCTCCAGCCGACACGGCGGGCTCATCCAGTTCAACGGCTTGTACGCCCGGTCGTCGGCGTGGATGGACACCGACCCGTCCGCCTTCACCATCAGCAACCGAGTGGCCAGCGGCAGGTGAGCCGAGAGCCGTCCGACGTAATCCACCGAGCACTTCGCAATGACCAACCGCACCCGACGAGGGTAGCCGAGCACCCACCGGTCGCCGGCGAGCGGCACTGGCGCGTCGATGCGATGCTGAGATCGTGTTCGAAGTCCTCACCGGCACCGGTCTCGCCGCCTCGGCGGGGCTGAACGCCTACATACCCCTGCTCATCCTCGGCCTCCTCGGCCGTTACACCGACCTGATCGACCTGCCGAGCGGCTGGGCCTGGCTCGGCAACGGCTGGGTCATCGCCATCATGGTCGCGCTGCTCGCCGTGGAGATGGTGGCGGACAAGGTGCCGGTGGTCGACCACATCAACGACGTGGTGCAGACCGTGGTCCGGCCCACCGCCGGTGGCCTGGCCTTCGGCGCCGGCTCCTCGTCGGAGACGGTGACGGTCAGCGACCCGGGGAGCTTCTTCTCGTCCCACCAGTGGGTGCCGGTCGTCACCGGCGTCCTGCTGGCGTTGGGCATACACCTGCTCAAGTCCGCGGCCCGCCCGGTGATCAACGCGACCACCGCCGGGTTCGGTGCCCCGGTCGCCAGCACCGCCGAGGACGCCACCAGCGTGGTGGTCTCCCTGGTGGCGATCATCCTGCCGGTGTTGGTGCTCGTCTTCCTGGTCGGCCTGGTCTTCTTCACCTTCTGGTTCGTCCGCCGTCGTTCCGACCGGCGCCGCGAACGAGAGGCCGCCCGCGCCGCCGGCTTCCGCGTCTGAGGCGTGATCGGCTCGGGTTCCCCGGGCGCGAGTCGATCAGCGCCGTGCGTCCGCCCGCAGGTCGCCGTATCGAGGTTCCGCCGGCCGACAAAAGCCTAGGATCGGGGCAAGAGCCTAGAGGAGGTCGGCATGACCGCAGCGTTGGAGATGCCCCGAGTCCAGGAATGTGTGGTCGCCGCGTGCGCGTACAACCAGTCGGGTGACTGCCACGCCTTCGCGATCACCATCGGCAGCATGGATCACGCACACTGCCACACCTTCGTCGAGTCGCCGGTCCGGGGCGGCGTGGAGAGCCTGATCGCGCAGGTGGGCGCCTGCCAACGCTCCGACTGCCGGCACAACGAGCAGCTGGAGTGCCACGCGACGTCCATCCGGGTCGGCCCGGACAACGACATGGCCGACTGCATGACCTACGCCGGCCGCTGACCCACGCCGAGGCGACCGCCTGCTGGGGTGACGCCTGATCAGGGCAGGTCGTTGGCGCGACGGATGACCGTCACCAGGTCGTCGATGATGCCGGTGAGGGCGAAGTCCTTCGGGGTGAAGACCCGGGCGACCCCGGCCGCCCGGAGGATGTCCGCGTCACCGGCCGGGATGATGCCGCCCACCACCACCGGCAGGTCCGCCCGGCCGGCGGCGCGCAGCCCGTCGAGCACCGCGGGCACGGCGGCCAGGTGCGAGCCGGAGAGCACGGAGAGCCCGACCAGGTCGACGTCCTCCTCCACGGCCGCTGCCACGATCTGCCCCGCGGTCAACCGGATGCCCTGGTAGACGACCTCGAAGCCGGCGTCGCGGGCGCGTACCGCGATCTGCTCCGCGCCGTTGGAGTGCCCGTCCAGCCCGGGTTTGCCGACCAGCAGCCGCAGTCGGCCGCTGCCCAGCTCCCCCGCGGTGGCGGTGACCCGCTCGCGGACCGCCGCGAGGCCCGGCTCGGCGCCGCCGCCGGTCGCGCCGGCCAGGCCGGTCGGTGCCCGGTACTCGCCGAAGACCTGGCGCAGCGCGCCGGCCCACTCGCCGGTGGTCACCCCGGCCCGCACGCACTCCAGGGTCGCCGGCATCAGGTTGGTGGTGGTCGCGGCGTCCGCGCGGAGCCGGGCCAGCGCCGCGTCGACCACGGTCGCGTCCCGGTCGGCCCGCCACCGGCGTACGCCGTCCGCGGCGGCCGCCTCGACCGCGGGATCGACCTGCTCCACGGCTCCCGCACCGGCTGCGGTCAGCGGGGAATTTTCGGTCTCGGTGTACCGGTTGACCCCGACCACCACGTCGGCACCGGACTCCATCCGCCGACGGCGTTCGGCCAGTGACACGACCAGAGCGCTCTTGAGGTAGCCGGTCTCCACGGCGGCGACGACGCCACCCAGCTCCAGCACCTTGTCCAGCTCGACCCGCGCCCCGGTGACGACCTCGTCGACGAGCGCGGTCATCACGTGCGAGCCGGCGAAGAGGTCGGGATATTCGAGCAGATCCGACTCGTACGCCAGGACCTGCTGCATCCGCAGCGACCACTGCTGGTCCCACGGGCGGGGCAGGCCGAGCGCCTCGTTCCAGGCGGGCAGTTGCACGGCGCGGGCCCGGGCGTCGCGGGACATCGTCACGCCGAGCATCTCCAGCACGATGCGCTGGATGTTGTTCTCCGGCTGCGCCTCGGTAAGGCCGAGCGAGTTGACCTGCACGCCGTAGCGGAACCGTCGTTGTCTGGCGTCGGTGACCCCGTACCGGTCCCGGGTGACCTCGTCCCAGAGCACGCCGAACGCGCGCATCTTGGCGATCTCCTCGACGAAGCGCACCCCGGCATTGACGAAGAACGAGATGCGCTGGACCACGTCGCCCATCCGCTCGGCGGGCACCTGGCCGGAGTCGCGGACCGCGTCGAGCACGGCGACGGCGGTGGCCAGCGCGAAGCCGACCTCCTGCACGGGCGTGGCGCCGGCCTCCTGCAGGTGGTACGAGCAGATGTTGACCGGGTTCCACTTCGGCATCGTCTTCAGCGTGTGTGCGATGACGTCCGCGGTCAGCCGCAGCGAGGCCGCCGGTGGGAAGATGTACGTCCCCCGGGACAGGTACTCCTTGATGATGTCGTTCTGGGTGGTGCCGGAGAGCATGTCGGCGGTCGACCCCTGCTCCATCGCCACGGTCCCGTAGAGGGAGAGCAGCCACATCGCCGGGGCGTTGATGGTCATCGAGGTGTTCATCTCGGCGAGCGGGATGCCGTCGAAGAGCGCCCGCATGTCGCCGAGGTGGGCCACCGGCACGCCGACCCGGCCGACCTCGCCGGCGGCGAGTTCGTGGTCCGGGTCGTACCCGGTCTGGGTGGGCAGGTCGAAGGCCACCGAGAGCCCGGTCTGCCCCTTCGCCAGGTTGCGGCGGAAGAGGGCGTTGGTCGCCGCGGCCGACGAGTGGCCGGCGTAGGTGCGCATCACCCACGGGCGGTCCCGCTCGGGCAGCCGCCCCGGGAATGCCATCTCATCCATGGCCGGAGTCTAAGTTACCGTTCAGTAAAAGGGGTTGTGGAAAACCACACAGGTCCATGTCGGGAACGTCCGGGTGCAAAGCGGGTGCAATGGCGCGGAGCGCCATACCCGGGTCACCAGACAGCCCTGGTCAGGCGCACACTGGACGCCATGGATGATGAGTTGGCGATCTCCGTCCGAGGGCTGCGCAAGGCGTACGGCGACAACGTGGCGGTGGCCGGCGTGGATCTCGACGTGCACCGTGGCGAGGTGTTCGCGTTGCTCGGCCCGAACGGCGCCGGCAAGACCACCACGGTGGAGATCCTGGAGGGTTACCGGCACCGGGATGCCGGCGAGGTCTCCGTACTCGGCGTCGACCCCGCCAAATCGGACGCCAACTGGCGGTCCCGGGTCGGCATCGTGCTGCAGGGCACCGGGGAGTTCGACGAGCTGACGGTGGCCGAGGTGGTCCGGCACTTCTCCGGCTTCTACCCCGACGCCGACGACCCGGAGAAGGTAATCGAGCGGGTCGGGCTGGCCGGCAAGGCGAAGGCCCGTACACACACCCTCTCCGGCGGGCAGAAGCGCCGCCTGGACGTGGCGCTGGGCATCGTCGGCCGACCGGAGCTGATCTTCCTCGACGAGCCGACCACCGGCTTCGACCCCGAGGCACGCCGCGAGTTCTGGGAGCTGATCCGCGACCTAGCCGCCGCCGGCACCACCATCGTGCTCACCACCCACTACCTGGACGAGGCCGAGGCCCTCGCCGACCGGGTCGGCGTGATCGCCGGCGGTCGGCTGGTCGAGGTCGCCGCACCCAACCGGCTGGGCAATCGGCAGGAGGCCCTCGCGACGGTCTCCTGGCGTACCCCGGAAGGGACGTTGGAGAGCGCGCAGAGCGCGACGCCGACGGCCTTCGTGGCCGACCTCGCCGCGCGCTACGACGGCGAGGTCCCCGGGCTCACCGTGACCCGGCCAACCCTGGAGGACGTCTACCTCACCATGATCGGACACGCGCGATGACGACCACGACGAAGCCGGCGACGCCGGTCGCCGCGACCCGCAGCCGTCGGCCTCGGGCCGGCGCGCTCGCCCTGCGCCAGGGCCGGCTGGAGATCACCCAGTTCCTGCGCAGCAGGGAGTCGGTGGTCTTCACGATGGGCTTCCCCATCATCATGATCCTGATCTTCGCGTCGATCTTCCATGGGACGATCGGCGGCGGGGTGAAGTTCACCCAGTACTTCATCACCGGCATGATCGCGACCGGCCTGATGACGGTGAGCTTCCAGAACCTGGGCATCTGGATCCCGGTCGAACGGGACCGGGGTGTGCTCAAGCGCTACCGGGGCACGCCGATGCCGAAGTGGGTGTGGTTCGCCGGCAAGGTGATCATGGTGGTGGCTATCGGCATCGCCGAGACCGCACTGCTGCTGGCCGTCGCGGTGGCGCTGTTCGACCTCGACCTGCCCGGCACCGCCGCGAAGTGGTTCACCTTCGGCTGGGTAGCCGTGCTCGGGGTGACCGCGTGCACCCTGTCCGGCATCGCGATCTCGTCGGTGGCCAGCAGCGCCCGCAGCGGCTCGGCGGTGGTCACCCCGGTCTCCCTGGTGCTCCAGTTCATCTCCGGCGTGTTCTTCGTCTTCACCGACCTGCCCACCTGGATGCAGCAGGTGGCGGCGCTGTTCCCGCTCAAGTGGATGTGCCAGGGGCTGCGGTCGGTGTTCCTGCCGGAGAGCTTCGGCGCCCAGGAGCCAGGCGGCTCGTTCGAGCTGGGCCGGGTGGCGATGGTGCTGGCCCTGTGGTGCGTGATCGGTGTTGTGGTCTGCCTGACCACCTTCCGCTGGACCACCAAGCGCGACGGCTGACCGCTTCCGGGCCCCCGATCCGCCCCGGGGCTGCCAGACTTTGCCGATGGCCACTCGACCGACCCGGCGCGGGCTCCTGCTCGCGGGGGCAGGGGCAACGGCGTTGGCGGTCGGGGTCGGCTGGACGGCCCGCGACCTGATCCGCCCGTCGCCGGCACGGCCCGATCCCCCGGACGCGCCGATCGGCGACGAGCGACTGGTCAGCCGCCCGTCCGCCGCACGTGGCCGCTCGGTCGACTTCTACACCGCCGTCCCGGACGGGCACGGCGACGGTCAGGGGTTGCCGGTCTGCCTGGTACTGCACGGCGCGTCCACCACGGCACGAGACTTTCCCGGCCTCGGCCTGGGGCGCTTCCTGACCGACGCGGTGCGTCGGGGCGCGCCGCCGTTCGTGCTCGCCGGAGCGACAGGCGACCGCCTCTCCTGGCGCCCCGCCGGCCGGGACGACCCGCAGCGGATGGTGCGTGAGGAGTTGCCGGCCTGGTGCGCTGAGCGGGGCTTCGACGCCACCCGGCTGGCGGCCTGGGGCTGGTCCATGGGGGGCTTCGGCTCGCTGCTGCTCGCCGCCACCTGGCCGGGGCTGCTCCGAGCGGTGGCGGCCTTCTCCCCCGCCGTCGCGCCCGGCGATGCCGTCTTCGCCGGCGTCGACCGGCTGCGCGGCACTCCGCTGGGCCTCTGGTGCGGTCGCCAGGACGACTTCCTCGCCGACGTGCAGGCGCTGGAGCGAGCCCTTCCCGAGCCGGCCGCCCGAGCCGAGTACGCCGACGGCCGGCACGACTTCCGGTACTGGGGCTCGGTCATACCCGACGCCCTCGACTTCGTCGCGGGGGCGCTGACCGCGCCGCCCGGCCCGAACTGAGCCGACCGCGGGGCCCCGCCTGCGGGCCCCGCGGCTGCCGGTCTCAGTAGGTGTAGAAGCCCTTGCCGGTCTTGCGGCCCAGGTCACCGGCGGTGACCATCCGCTGCAGCAGCTCCGGCGGGAAGAACTTCTCGTCGGCCGTGTCGGTGTAGATGTTCTTCGAGGCGTGCAGCAGCACGTCCACGCCGGTCAGGTCGGTGGTGGCCAGCGGGCCCATCGCGTGCCCGAAGCCCAGGCGGCAGGCGGTGTCCAGGTCCTCCGCCGACACCACCCCGGACTCGACCAGCTTGACCGCCTCCATCACCAGGGCGGAGATCAGCCGGGTGGTGACGAAACCGGCGATGTCCCGGTTGACCACAACGACCGTCTTGCCGATCTCCTCGGCGAAGGCCCGCGCGGTGTCCAGCGTGGCGTCGCTGGTCTTGTAACCGCGAACCAGCTCGCAGAGCTGCATCATCGGCACCGGGGAGAAAAAGTGGGTGCCGACGACCGCCTCGGGCCGCTCGGTCACCGCGGCGATCTGGGTGACCGGGATGGCCGAGGTGTTGGTGGCGAGCACCGCGTCCGACCTGCAGATCTTGTCCAGGGCGCGGAACACCTCGTGCTTGATCTCCAGCCGTTCGAAGACGGCCTCGACCACGATGTCCGCGTCCGCCGCCGCCTCCAGGTCGGTGGTCGGGGTGATCCGAGCCAGCGTCGCCTCGACCTCGGACGCCTCGATCTTGCCCTTCTCGGCGAACTTCTCCAGCGACTTCCGAATGCCGCCCAGACCCCGGGTGGTGGCCGCGTCGTCCAGGTCGCGCAGCGTCACCTGCCAGCCCGCCTGCGCCGCCACCTGGGCGATGCCGGAACCCATCAACCCGGCCCCGACGACCGCGAGTCGACCCGCCATCTGTTTCTCCCTCGCTGCGATTGAGTGCCTGCCTGCACCCTAGTCGGCGAGCCTGAACGATGGCTAAGTGGCGGTCGGGCCGGGTCCCCGGTCCGACCTCAGATCTCCAGTGCCGGCTCCTCCGGCGTGGTGCCCCGCTCGACCGCCACCCCGAGAGCACGCAGGTCGGCCACGAAATCCGGGTAGCCCCGGTCGACGTGGTGCACGTGGGAGACCTCGGTGACCCCCTCCGCGCAGAGCCCGGCGATGATCAGCCCCGCTCCGGCCCGGATGTCGGTGGCCCGCACGGGGGCACCGGAGAGCCGGTCGCGTCCCCGGACCACCGCGTGATGCCCATCGGTCTTGATGTCCGCGCCGAGCCGCATCATCTCGTTGGCGAACATGAACCGACCGTCGAAGATGTTCTCGGTGATCAGGGAGGCGCCGTCGCTCACGGCCGCCAACCCGATCGCCATCGGCAGCAGGTCGGTGGCGAAGCCGGGGTACGGCAGCGTCACCACGTCCACCGCCCGGGGCCGCTCGTCCATCCGTACCCGGAAGCCGTCCCCCCGCGTCTCCACCAGCCCGCCCGCGGCAACCACCTTGTCCAGGGCAACCTCCAGGAAGGCCGGGTCCAGCCCGGTCACCGTCACGTCGCCCCGGGTCATCGCCGCACCGAACGCCCAGGTGCCGGCGACGATCCGGTCCCCCACCGTGGCGTGGCGCACCGGACGCAGACCGGGCACACCGGTGATCCGCAACGTGGACGTGCCCGCGCCGACGATGCGCGCGCCCATCTGGTTGAGCATCGTGCAGATGTCGACGATCTCCGGCTCCCGGGCCGCGTTGTCGATCATCGTGGTGCCCTGGGCCAGCACCGCCGCCATCACCAGGTTCTCGGTCGCGCCGACGCTGGGAAAATCCAGCACGATGTCCGCGCCACGCAGCCCGTGCGGGGCGGAGGCGATGACGAACCCGTGCTCACCGGAGATCTCCGCGCCCATCCGGGTCAGCCCGGAGATGTGCATGTCCAACCCCCGCGACCCGATCGCGTCGCCGCCGGGGTGGGCCACCCGCACGTACCCCCGACGCGCCAGCAGTGGGCCGAGCACGCAGATCGACGCGCGCAACCGTCGAACCAGGTCGTAGTCGGCCTCCGCGCCCGGTTGCTCGGGTACGTCGATCGTCACCGACCGGGACCGGGCCACGCCGCCACGAGCGACCATCGGGTCGACCGGGTCGTCCGCGTCGAACTGGACGTCGCAGCCCAGCCGGCGCAGCACCTCCCCCATGATCGCGATGTCGGTGATCCGCGGAACGTTGGTGATCACGCTGCGGCCCGGTGCGAGCAGCGCGGCCGCCATCAGCTTCAACGCCGAGTTCTTGGCACCGACCACGTGCACGGTGCCGGCCAGTCGGGCGTCACCGCGGACCCGGATGACGTCGACATCGTTGACCGCCGGATCGCCGGCGTCGCCGGGGCCCACCACCAGCGGCCAGCCGGCGGTGCTGTCCGGCCGCGCCGGAATCGTCAGGTCGGGAATCCGTAGGCTGTGCGTCATGGCCGTCCACCTCACGCGCATCTACACCAAGGCCGGCGACGCCGGCATGACCAGGCTGAGCAACAACGAGCAGGTGCCGAAGACCGATCCACGGATCGCCGCGTACGCGGATGTCGACGAGTGCAACGCGGCGATCGGCGTCGCGCTCGCGCTGGGAAACCTCGACGAGGAGCTTCGCACCGTGCTGGCGTCGGTGCAGAACGACCTGTTCGACGTCGGCGCCGACCTGTCCACCCCGGTCGAGCCGGAGCCGGAGTATCCGCCGCTGCGGGTGACCGAGGAGTACGTCGAGCGTCTGGAGGGCTGGTGCGACGAGTACAACGCACGCCTGAGCAAGCTCGACTCCTTCATCCTCCCCGGCGGCACCGCAGGCGCGGCGCTGCTGCATGTGGCGCGGACCGTCGCCCGGCGTGCCGAACGGGCGGCGTGGGCGCTGGTTACCCACGATTCGGACCGAACCAGCACGCTCCCGGCAAAGTATCTCAACCGGCTCTCCGATCTGCTCTTTATCTTGTCAAGAACGGCAAATCCGGCAGGCGATGTGCTATGGGTGCCGGGCGGCAAGCGCTGAACGTCGGCGCTCCGCACCACGTCGAGATGAGGGTTCCCAATCTCAGGGCCGCCACGCGTCTTCACTGAGACCGCCTGGTCGAACCTCGGACCCAGACAGCGGAGCGGCGAAGAGGGCCACCCAGCACACCGGCCCGGACCACGCGCCCAAGCACCGCGGGGAATGTAGATCTTGGACAGTTTCCGTTCTGTCAGAACGGAAACTGTCCAAGATCTCCGAGGTCAACCCCACCGCACCCACAGGCGGCCCGGCGGGCGGCCGGGGGCGGGGGCGGGGGCGGGAGCGGGAGCGGGAGCGGGAGCGGGGGGCCTCAGGCGGGGGGCCTCAGGCGGCGGGCCAGTCCTGGGAGGCCATACGCGGCGAGACCGCCCCCGGAGGGGCGGCCTCGAGCCAGGAGAGAAAACCGGTCACTGTCGATCGCGCCATGGCGATCTCCACCGGTGCGTGGTGACTGGTACAGCGGAGGATCACCCAGTCGGCCGGCATGGAGAGCCGTTCCTGACCTTCGGGCAACCGGCGGCGCTCCACTGCCAGCCCTTTGCGGGAGAGCACCCGCTTGGGCCGGATCGCGAAGCTGAACATCCGGTACCAGCGCAGCTCATCGCCGGCGAACCGGCCGAAGCCGGGCGACCAGCCACGGCCGTCGAGCATGGTGGAGACCCGGACGCTGAGCCGGATGATGCCACCGCTGCGGGTGACCAGAGCTCGCCGGACGAAGAGGATCAGAAGCGCGCCGAGGATGACGACAACGCCGATTCCGAATCCTTCGACGATCTCCATCCCCGGTGTGGCTCAGCGGCTCTGCGCGGAGACCGGGGTTGCGCTCTCGGCCAGCACGGTGACACCGTCGGCGCTCACCGAGAGGAATCCGCCGGCCACCTCGTAGGCGACCTGCTCGCCGCCAGCAAGCTTGATGCGCACCTGGCCGGGTTCGGCGAGTTGGCCGAGAAGCGGCGCGTGCCCCGGCAGGACACCGAGCTCGCCCTCGGTCGTCCGGGCGACGACCATCTCGGCGTCACCGGACCAGACCTTCTCCTCGACGGCGACGAGCTCGACGTGAAGCTGCTGTGCCACGCTGTCTCCTTGCTGCGGCTATGGATTGCCGAAAGTCTAGCCTGACGACGCGGCGCGCCCAACGCGGGTGGGGACAACGCCGCCCGGACTACTTGGCCTTGTTCACGAATTCCGGGTGCTCCAGCAGGAACGGGTCGAGTTGCTCGTTGTGCAGGGCGGTGAAGAAGTCCGGGACCCCTGCCTGGAACTGCTCACCCAGGTACTTCTTACCGTTGAAGACACCGCCACCGGGGAGCTTGATCATCTCGATGGTGTTCGGGCGGATGTCCTTCAGTGCGAGCCCGAAGTCGACAACGCTGTTACCCCGGCCGTTGAAGATCAGCGACTGGCCGGCGGCGCGGAGCACCTTGTCCAGCTTGATGGGGTTGGACACCACGTCGGCGCTGAACGCCTGGCCGACCATGGCCTTGACGAACTGCTGCTGGTGGCGCTGCCGGCCGTAGTCCGAATCCGGGACGCCGTTCTTCGGGTAGCGCTGCCGGACGTAGTCCAACGCCTGCCACCCACTCAGATGCTGGTTGCCCTTCTTGTAGACCGCCTGCGGGCCGACGTAGCCCTCACCACGGGGGTTGCCCGGCCGCGGCTTGCCGTCGGGCTGCTTGTGCTCGGACTTCACGTCGCGCTCGACGTACATGTCGACACCACCCATGGCGTCGACGATCTTCTGGAAGCCGGTGAAGTTGATGATCGCGCCCGCGTCGAAGCGCTTGATGCCGGTCACATTCTGCACGGTGGTGGCCAACAACTCGAAGCCCCGCGCCGCGTCGGGGTTGGCCCCCGGCACCCTGCTGCCGAACGACATGGCAGCGTTGATCTTCGTGGTCTCGCCCGGGAACTGGGCCTTCTTGAATGCCGGGATGTGCACGTAGAGGTCACGCGGCACCGAGAACAGGTAGGCGCGGTCCATGGATGCCGGCACGTGCAGCACCATGATCGAGTCAGCCAGTGGCGCGGCCGTCGGCGTACGCGGATCGATGCCGACGAGCAGGATGTTGAGCGGCCCCTTGATGTCGCTCTTCCTCGCCTGGGCACCCGCCGCCTGATCGCCGAACAGGTCGGCCTTGCCGACTGCCCCCTCGTAGCGGGCCATGAGCACCTCGCTGCCAACCAGCACCGCGCCGCTGAGCATGGTCAGCACGGCGCCGAACACCGTGCAGATCCTGGCCCACCGCGGCACACCCCGCCAGATTGACGACTTGCGCCCACTCTTGCCGGCCTTACCCACGAGCATCTCCGTTCGTTACACCCACGACGAGGAAGACGGGCGGACGTCGTCGAAAGGTTGCAAAGATCAACGCTCGTTCAGGTGAGCGCGCGGAACGAACCGTAGCTCGGCGGGCTCGGAAGTGACGACCACGAGTAACGGACCGCGACGATGGTAGGACGCGAACATGAACAAAAGACTGCCCCGGCATTGCCGGGGCAGTCTTTTTGTTACGGATCGAATGAGGGCTGGGTCAGCCCTTCATCAGCTCCTCAGCCTTGCGCTCCAGGTCCTCGAGACCGCCGCACATGAAGAACGCCTGCTCGGGGAAGTGATCGTACTCACCCTCGCTGATCTTGCGGAACGCCTCGATGGTCTCCTTGATCGGGACCGTCGAGCCCGGCACGCCGGTGAACTGCTCCGCCGCGTAGGTGTTCTGCGAGAGGAAGCGCTCGATCCGCCGGGCCCGGGCCACGGTGATCTTGTCTTCCTCGGAGAGCTCCTCGATACCGAGGATGGCGATGATGTCCTGCAGATCCTTGTAGCGCTGCAGGATCCGCTTCACCTCGGTCGCGACCTGGAAGTGCTCCGGGCCGACGAACTCCGGGGCGAGGATCCGGGACGAGGACGCCAGCGGGTCCACGGCCGGGTAGATGCCCTTGTCGGAGATCGACCGCTCCAGGTTGGTGGTCGCGTCCAGGTGGGCGAACGTGGTGGCCGGGGCGGGGTCGGTGTAGTCGTCCGCCGGCACGTAGATCGCCTGCATGGAGGTGATGGCCTGACCCCGGACGGAGGTGATCCGCTCCTGGAGCTCGCCCATCTCGTCGGCCAGGGTCGGCTGGTAACCCACGGCGCTCGGCATGCGGCCGAGCAGGGTGGAGACCTCCGAACCCGCCTGGGTGAAGCGGAAGATGTTGTCGATGAAGAGCAGCACCTCCTGCTTCTTCACGTCCCGGAAGTACTCGGCCATGGTCAGCGCGGAGAGCGCCACCCGCAGCCGGGTGCCCGGCGGCTCGTCCATCTGGCCGTAGACCAGCGCGGTCTTGTCGATAACGCCGGACTCGGTCATCTCAGCGATGAGGTCGTTGCCCTCACGGGTGCGCTCACCCACGCCGGCGAAGACCGAGGTACCACCGAAGTTGCGGGCAACACGGGTGATCATCTCCTGGATGAGCACCGTCTTACCCACGCCCGCGCCGCCGAACAGGCCGATCTTGCCGCCCTTGACGTACGGGGCGAGCAGGTCGATGACCTTGATGCCGGTCTCCAGCATCTCGGTCTTCGGCTCCAGGTCCGCGAAGGCCGGGGCCTTGCGGTGGATACCCCAGTGGTCGTCCGGGTTGAGGGTCTCGCCCTCCTTGAGGTTGAGCACCTCGCCGATCGCGTTGAACACGTGGCCCTTGACCGCGTCGCCCACCGGAACGGTGATCGGCGAACCGGAGTCCCGAACCTCCGCGCCGCGAACCAGACCGTCGGTCGGCTGCATCGAGATGGCGCGGACCAGGTTGTCACCCAGGTGCTGGGCGACCTCCAGGGTCAGCGTCTTGTCACCGCCGGACAGGCTCACGGTGACGTTCAGGGCGTTGAACAGGGCCGGCATGGCGTCGCGCGGGAACTCGGCGTCGACGACCGGGCCGATGACCCGGACCACGCGACCCGTGGCCGTCTTGGTCTCTACTGGTGCAGTCATCACACTTCACTTCCCGACGCGGCAAGCGCGTTGGCGCCGCCGACGATCTCGCTGATCTCCTGGGTGATCCCGGCCTGACGGGCCGAGTTCATCTCACGCGTGTACTTCTCGATCATCTCTTCGGCGTTGTCGGTGGCGCTCTTCATCGCCCGCCGCCGTGCCGCCGACTCACTCGCCGCCGACTCGAGCAACGCCGCGTAGATCCGCGTGTTGATGTACCTCGGCAGGAGCGCGTCGAGCAGCGCCTCCGCCTCGGGCTCGAACTCGTACGCCGGCAGCAGCCCCTCGGAGCGCGGCCGGTCCTCGACCTGCATCGGGCCGATGATCTTCGTGACCGGGTTCTGCGTCATCAGCGAGTGGAACTCGGTGTAGACGATGTGCAACTCGTCGACGCCGAGCACCCCGTCCGCGCCAGCGCCACCGTCGACGTCGTCCGCACCGGCGGTGAACGCCTTGATCAGCGTCTCACCCACGGTACGGGCGTCCTCGAACGACGGCTGCTCGCTGAACCCGGTCCAGTTCGCCTCGATCGGCCGGTCACGGAACCGGTAGAACCCGACGCCCTTACGCCCGATGACGTAGAGCACCGGCTCCTTGCCGTCCGCCTTGAGCCGCGCGATCAGCGACTCGGCCATCCTGATCGCGTTGGAGCTGTAACCGCCGGCCAGGCCACGGTCGCTGGTGACCAACAGGACGCCCGCCCGCCGCACCCGCTCGCGCGGGGTGAGCAGCGGGTGGTCGATCCGCGCGTTGGACGCCAGCGCCGTGAGCACACCGGTGATGGCCTGGGCGTACGGCAGGGACGCCTGCACCCGGGCCTGGGCCTTGGCGATCCGGCTCGTCGCCACGAGCTCCATCGCCTTGGTGATCTTCTTCATCGACTTCGCCGAGCGGATCCGTTGACGAAGAACGCGAACCTGGGCCGCCATCAGATCAGCTCTCGGCCGGGCGGTCGGTCGCGCTGTCGCGGAAGCGGGTCACCGTCTCGCGGTTCTCGTCGCCCTCGAGCGGAGCGGCCGGCGCGTCGTTGACCCGACGCTCCTCGTCCTTGTTGAGGAAGACCTGCTTGAACTCGGTGATCGCCGTGTCCAGCGAGCTGACGATGTCGTCGCCCCACTGGTTGTCGGCGATCCCGGCCAGCACACCCTCGTGCTTGTGCCGCAGGTACTGGAGGAACTCGGCCTCGAAGCGCCGGATGTCACCCACCGGGATGTCGTCCAGCTTGCCCTCGGTGCCGGCCCAGACCGAGACGACCTCTTCCTGCACCGGGTACGGCGAGTAGTTCGGCTGCTTGAGCAGCTCGACCAGCCGGACACCGCGGTCCAGCTGGGCCCGGGAGGCCCGGTCCAGGTCGGAGGCGAAGGCGGCGAACGCCTCCAGCTCGCGGTACTGGGCCAGGTTGAGCCGCAGCGAACCGGCGACCTTGCGCATCGGCTTCACCTGGGCGGCGCCACCGACCCGGGAGACCGAGGTGCCGACGTTGATCGCCGGACGAACGCCCTGGTTGAACAGGTCGGTCTCCAGGAAGATCTGGCCGTCGGTGATCGAGATGACGTTGGTCGGGATGAAGGCCGAGATGTCGTTGGCCTTCGTCTCGATGATCGGCAGACCGGTCATCGAGCCGCCACCCAGCTCGTCGGAGAGCTTCGCGCAGCGCTCCAGCAGGCGGGAGTGCAGGTAGAAGACGTCACCCGGGTACGCCTCACGGCCCGGCGGGCGACGCAGCAGCAGCGACACGGCCCGGTACGCCTCGGCCTGCTTGCTCAGGTCGTCGAAGACGATCAGGACGTGCTTGCCGCCGTACATCCAGTGCTGCCCGATGGACGAGCCGGTGTACGGGGCGAGGTACTTGAAGCCGGCCGGGTCGGACGCCGGCGAGGCGACGATGGTCGTGTACTCCAGCGCGCCCGCCTCCTCCAACTGCCCCTTGATCGAGGCGATGGTGGAGGCCTTCTGGCCGATGGCGACGTAGATGCAGCGGACCTGCTTCTTCGGGTCGCCGGTGCGCCAGTTGTCCCGCTGGTTGAGGATGGCGTCCAGCGCGACAGTGGTCTTGCCGGTCTTCCGGTCACCGATGATCAGCTGCCGCTGGCCCCGGCCGATCGGCGTCATCGCGTCGATGGCCTTGATGCCAGTCTGCAGCGGCTCGAACACCGACTGCCGGGCCATCACGTTCGGAGCCTGCAGCTCCAGCTCGCGGTAACCCTCCTCGGCGATGTCGCCGAGGCCGTCGATCGGCTGGCCGAGGGCGTTGACCACGCGGCCGAGGAAGGCGTCGCCGACCGGGACCGAGAGGACCCGGTCGGTGCGCTTGACCCGCTGCCCCTCCTCGAGCTTGGCGGAGTCACCGAGGACGACGACGCCGATCTCCCGCACGTCGAGGTTCAACGCCACGCCGAGCGTGCCGTCCTCGAACTCCAGGAGCTCGTTGGTCTTGGTCGAGGGCAGGCCCTCGACGTGGGCGATGCCGTCGCCGGTGTCGGCGACGGTGCCGACCTCCTCGCGGGAGACGTCGGACGAGTAGGAGGAGACGTAGCGCTCCAGGGCGCCGCGGATCTCCTCCGTCGAGATGGTCAGCTCGGCCATCCTCTGCTTCCTTAAAATTCAGGGGCCCGGGATACCTAGTACCAACCGGTCCGAATGGCGTCTGTCAATCCGGGCGCTGGGCGGCCGAACCACCCCAACGCTGGGCGGCGGAACCGCTCAGCGTTTGGGCGGCGAAACCGCTCAATCTCTGGGCGGTGAAGCCGATCAGCGCTTCGCGAGCGCGTTGCGGGTCTCGTTGAGGCGGCGCAGGATGGTGCCGTCGTACAGGTCGGAACCGACCCGGACGCTCACGCCACCGAGAACGGCGGGGTCAACCGTCTGCTTGACGGACACCTCTCGACCGTATATCGCGGTGAGGCTCGCACCCAGCCGACGCTCGTCCTCGTCACTCAACGGGGCCGCGACGGTCACGTACGCCACCTGCCGGTCACGCCGGTCGGCGGCGAGCTCGACCAGCCGGGTGAGCGCCCCCGTGAAGGAACGTCCCCCGAACCCGCCGAGCGCCGCCTCGACGAGGCGGACGGTGACCGGGCGGGCCTTGTCGGCGAGCAGCTCGCGGGCCAGGGTGGCCCGCTGCTCGACCGGGGCGACCGGGTCAGCGAGCGCGTTGCTCAGCGCCGACTGACCGGCCACGACCTGGCCGAAGCGGAACAGCTCGTCCTCGACCTCGCCCAGCTCGCCGGCCTTGTCGGCGCTGGCGAGCAGCGCCTCCACGCCCAGTCGCTCGGTGCCGTCGAGCAACTCCGACGGTGCCGACCACCGGCCGGAGACCAGCACCACGAGCAGGTCGAGCGCGTCGGCGCCGATCCGCCCGCCCAGCATGTCGCCGAGCAGAGCGCCGCGATCCTCACCGGACCGGGACGGCTCGGAGAGCGCCCGGCGCAGCCGCGGCTCACGCCGCAGCAGGGTCGCCACGGAGAGGATGGCGTCGGCGGTAGAGGTCACCGCCGACGGCTCCGCGCCGCGGACGTACGCGTCGAGGCGCTCGGCCGCGATCTTGTACGACTCCCGGCTGGCGGCCTGCATCAGCGGGCCCCCGTGCTCTCGAGACCGCTCAGGAACCGGTCGACGGTGCCCTTGCGCCGTGCCTCGTCGGCCAGCGACTCGCCAACGATCTTGCTGGCCAGGTCCACCGCGATGGTGCCGACCTCCGCACGCAGCTCGCGCACGATGGTGGCCCGCTCGGCGGCGAGCGCGTCCTTGCCCGCCTGGATGACCCGGTCGGACTCTTCCCGCGCCTTGGCGAGGATGTCCTGCCGGATGCCCTCGGCGTCGGCCCGAGCGTCGTCACGGATCTTGGCGGCGTCGGTCCGGGCCTCAGCGAGCTGGGCACGGTACTGCTCGAGCAGCTGGTTCGCCTCGGCCTGAGCGGCCTCGGCGCGCTTGATGCCGCCCTCGATCGCGTCGACCCGAGCCTGGAACGTCTGCTCCATGCGCGGGAAGACGAACTTCATCAACACGAAGCAGAGCACGGCAAAGGCCACCGAGCCGACCACGACCTCCTGCCAGAGCGGGATGATCGGGTTGTGGGCGGACTCACCACCCTCAGCGGCGAGGAAGTGCATGGTTACCTCCCGGTCAAAGGGTGGATCAGGCTGCGGAGCCGGCCCAGATGAAGCCGAAGGCGATGCCGAGCAGCGCCAGCGCCTCGATGACGGCGAAGCCGATCCAGACGTACGGCAGGGTCATCCGGGACGACTCCGGCTGGCGGGCGGTCGACTGGATGTAGGCGGCGAAGACCAGGCCAACGCCGATGCCCGGGCCGATGGCGGCGAGACCGTAGCCGATGGCAGCGGTGCTACCGGTGACCTCGGCGAGAACGCTAGCGTCCATTGGTGTGGTTCCTCCTGGTTATCACACGTGACTCTCACGCGGGACGACAACGGATGGTGCGGTGGATCAGTGCTCTTCGGCGAGCGCGCCCTGCACGTAGCTGGCGGTGAGGACGGTGAAGACGTATGCCTGCAGGCAGATCACCAGGAACTCGAGGAAGGTGAGCGCGATGGTCATCACCCAGGAGAGCACCGAGACCGGGGCCAGCCAGGCGTTGGCGCTCAGCATCGCGAAGCCGCCGAGCGTGAAGACCAGCAGGAGCATGTGACCGGCGAACATGTTCGCGAAGAGACGAACCGCGAGCGAGAACGGCCGGACGATGAAGGTCGAGAAGAGCTCGATCGGGATCAGCAGCGGCAGGATGTACCAGGGTGCCGGCGGGATCAGCGAGTTCTTGAAGTACTTGACGAAGCCGTGCTGCTTGATGCCGATGTAGTTGAACAGCACGTAGCTGATGATCGCGAGGATCGCCGGGAAGGCGATGTGCGAGTTCGGCGAGATCTGGAAGAACGGGATGATCGCGAACGCGTTCGTCAGCAGCACGAAGCAGAACAGCGTGGTGAAGTAGGGCGCGAAGCGCACCCCCGCGTGGCCGATCATGTCGACGGCGATGTTGTTGCGCACGAAGCCGTAGATCGACTCGGCGAACCACTGCTTCTTCGTCGGCACCAACTGCGGGTTCCGGTAGGTCGCCAGGAAGAAGATGATCAGGACGCCGACCGCGATCCAGACCATCGCCGTGATCTTGGTGAACCAGTACGAGTTCTCCACACCCCAGGGCAGGATGCTGGGCAGGTAGAAGTCGTCCACCGTGGGTGGGAATCCCGCCTGGCCCGCTGCCAGAACGTTCGCCTGTCCGAACACCGCGTCCCTTCCTAAGTAGGCGTGCCGAGTCGGCGGACGACCAGGATGATGCCCCCAGCCATACCGAGCACGACGCCGATCCCGGTGGCGACGCCGCCGGTGTCGAGCCACTGGTCAACAAGCCAACCGATGAAACCCCACACGAGCATGCCTCCGACGAGGTAGCTGAGCGCGGTCCAACCCTGACCGGCGCCGGACGGATAATCGTCCGGTTCACCGGCGGGACGGGGGGTTTGGTCACCAGCCATGACGGGGCGAACGATATCAGCCGGGAAGACGAGGCTGTGCCTCACCCCCCGCACAACCGTCGTTGTGTGGGCTTCTCGTGGGCGCCGTCGTCTGTGGGCACGCTACTCCCCTTCCGCCCGTCGGAAAATGACCGGAGGCCGACACATTGCCGCGCGTCCGAAAGATGGGACGACCGCCAGGTCAGCGGTGCGCCCGCCGAGCGTGCACCGCGGTCAGCCACCAGATGTGCACTGCCGTCCACACTGCCACCCCGGCGACGATGCCGAGGCAGAGCGGGATCAACCCGGCCCAACCGGTGGACGCCACCGCCACCAGCACCGCACCCAGCAGGCTGAACTTCAGCACATACAGGCCCAGGCCGAGCGGCAGCAGCAACTGCGGGTTGACCTGGTCGGCCCGGGCCAACACCACAGTGGTGAGGGTGTAGCTGAACACCGTGACGCCCACGCCGGCCGCCGCGCCGAGCGCCGCCGTCGCGCCGCCGGTCACCGCGCCCAGCACCGCGGCGACCGCGGCGAGCGCCGCCGACGCGGCCAACAACACCGGCAGGTGCCGCAACCGCCACCGCCGGTCGGCGTCCGGCTCGACCACCCCGGGCTCAGCCACGGGGGTACGCCGGAAACGCCGCGACCAGCTCGGCCACCTCGGCACCGAGGCGGGTCAGCTCGTCGGCCCCACCCGGAGCCCCGGGATCGGTGCGCACCGCACGGGCGATCAACGTCGCCACCTGGCGCAGCTCCCCCTCACGCATCCCCTGCGTGGTGACGCTCGGTGTGCCCACCCGGATGCCGGAGGCCACCATCGGGGGCTGTGGATCGTATGGAATGGCGTTCTTGTTCAGGGTGATCGACGCGGCGTCGCAGCGGCGCTCGGCCTCGGTGCCGGTCACCCCCAGCTCCCGCAGGTCGATCAGGGCGAGGTGGGTGTCGGTGCCACCGGAGACCGGGCGCATCCCCTCGTCGGCCAACCCGGCGGCGAGCGCCTGGGCGTTGCTGACCACCTGCCGAGCGTACGTCTGGAACTCCGGCTGGGCGGCCTCGCGCAGCGCGACCGCCTTGGCCGCCACCGCGTGCATCAGCGGGCCACCCTGGGTGAACGGGAAGACCGCCTTGTCGATCCGCTGGGCCAGCGACTCGCGGCACAGGATCATGCCGCCGCGCGGCCCGCGCAGCACCTTGTGGGTGGTGGCGCAGACGACGTCGGCGTACGGCACCGGGGACGGGATCGCCCGGCCTGCGACCAGGCCGATGAAGTGCGCCGCGTCCACCATCAGGTACGCGCCGACCTCGTCGGCGATCTCCCGGAACCGGGCGAAGTCGATAAGGCGTGGGTACGCGGTCGCCCCGCAGATGATCAGCTTGGGCCGGTGCGCCCGCGCCAGGTCCCGTACCTCGTCGTAGTCGATCAGCTCGGTGTCCGGCCGGACCGGGTAGCCGACCGGGTGGAACCACTTGCCGGAGAAGTTCACCCGGCTGCCGTGGGTGAGGTGCCCACCGTGCGGCAGGTCCATCGCCAGCACCGTGTCCCCCGGCTGCACCAGCGCGGCGTACGCGGCCAGGTTGGCGCTCGCCCCGGAGTGCGGCTGCAGGTTGGCGTGCTCGGCCCCGAAGAGTTCCTTGGCCCGGGCGATGCCGATCTCCTCCGCCCGGTCCACCTCGGCGCAGCCGCCGTAGTAGCGCCGGCCCGGGTAACCCTCGGCGTACTTGTTGGTCAGCGTCGAACCGAGCGCCGCCAGCACCGCCGGCGAGGTCAGATTCTCGCTGGCGATGAGCTGCAGGCCGCCCCGCAACCGGTCCAGCTCGCCGAGGACCACAGCGGCGATCTCCGGATCGGTGGCCCTGAGCTGCGCGAAATCCGGCCCCCAGAAGGTGCTCGTCTCGGTCTCCACAGCGAACGAGTCTAGGGGGCAGCAGACTGGGACCTGTGAGATGCCTCGTCACCGGAGCGACCGGCTACATCGGCGGGCGGCTGACGCCGCTGCTGCTCGCCGACGGGCACACCGTGCGCTGCCTCGCCCGCAAGGCGGTGCGGCTGCGGGACGTGCCCTGGGCTTCGGCGGCCGAGATCGTCGAGGGAGACCTGAGCCGACCGGAGACGCTGACCGCCGCGTTCGCCGACGTGGACGTCGCATACTTCCTGGTGCACTCACTGGGCCGGCCCGACTTCGAGGCGGCCGACCGGGCGGCGGCCACCAACTTCGCGGCGGCGGCGCGCGAGGCCGGCGTACGGCGGATCGTCTACCTGGGCGGTCCGGAGCCGGCGTCCGACGCGGAGGTGCCGTCCCCGCACCTGCGGTCCCGCGCCGAGGTGGGCCGGATCCTGCTGGCCAGCGGGGTGCCCACGGCGGTGCTCCGGGCCGCGGTGATCATCGGGTCCGGCTCGGCGTCGTTCGAGATGCTGCGTTACCTGACCGAGCGACTGCCCGTCATGGTCACCCCGCGCTGGGTCGACAACCGGATCCAACCAATCGCGGTTCGCGACGTGCTGCGCTACCTGGCCTGCTGCGCCGACCTGCCAGCGGAGGTCAACCGGGGCTTCGACGTCGGTGGGCCGGACGTGCTGACCTTCCGCGAGATGATGCAGCGCTACGCGCGGGTGGCTGAGCTGCGCCGACGGATCATCGTGCCGGTCCGTCCGCTCACCCCGTCACTCTCCTCGCACTGGGTCGGTCTGGTCACCCCGGTACCGAACAAGATCGCCCGCCCGCTGGTGGAGAGCCTGATCCACGAGGCGGTCGTCCACGAACACGACATCGCCCGCTACGTCCCGGACCCGCCCGGCGGGCTGACCGGCTTCGACGAAGCGGTGGCGTTGGCGCTGGCCAAGGTGCGCGACGCCCAGGTGGAGACCCGCTGGTCCACCGCGAGCGGCCCGGACGCGCCCGCCGAGCCGCTGCCCAGCGACCCGAACTGGTCCGGTGGCACCGCCTACACCGACGTCCGGGAGCGGACGGTGGACGCCCCACCCGCAGCGCTCTGGCGGGTCATCGAGGGCGTCGGCGGCGAGCACGGCTGGTACTCCTTCCCGCTCGCCTGGTCGATCCGGGGCTGGCTGGACCGGCTGGTCGGCGGGGTCGGGCTGCGGCGCGGTCGACGCGACCCGCACCGCCTCCAGGTCGGTGAGGCGTTGGACTTCTGGCGGGTCGAGGAGATCATCCCGGGCGAGTTGCTGCGACTGCGTGCCGAGATGCGGCTACCCGGCCGGGCCTGGCTGGAGATGCGGGTGCTGCCCGCCGACGGCGACCGCAGCCGCTACCAGCAGCGCGCCGTCTTCCTGCCGCGCGGCCTGGCCGGGCACGCCTACTGGGGATCGGTGGCCCCGTTCCACGCGGTGGTCTTCGGCGGAATGGCCCGCAACATAGCCCGCAACGCCGAACACCCCCGCTAACCCCGCTCCCCGCTCCCCGATCCCCGCTCCCCGCTCCCCGCTCCCCGATCCCCGATCCCCGCGATCTTGCACTTTGTGTTGCCGATTTGCAGACCTAGGCGCCTTTTGTCACGGCAGGAAGTGCAAGATCGGGGGTGGGGTGGGGTTGGGGTGGGGGGGGGGTGGGGTTGGGGTGGGGTTGGGGTTGGGGTGGGGGTTAGTTGCCGGCTTGGGGTTGGGTCTGGAAGGCGGTTCGTTCACTCGGCGGGACGAAGTCGTGGACCGGTTGGTCGCGCAGGGCGAAGGTCAGCACCTCACCGACCGCCTTCACCATCTCGGCCTGCACCGCCTGACCGACCGCGTCGCGGGGGTCGTCCGGGTTGGCGGCCATCGAGGCGACCACGAGCTGCGGCGTGAACGCCACCACCGTCTCCGTCTCGTACCGTTCCGAGCTGCCGGTCTTGCCCGCCACCGGACGGCCGAGCTTCGCGCGCAGCCCGGGTGCGGTGGCACCGTCGCAACGCCCGTACATCGACTGGTCCCCGACCGGGCAGCGAGCCGCGTCGGTGGCCGCCCGCGCCACGTCGGCGTCGAGCACCTGCCGGCAGTCCGGCTTGGCGGCGTCGACCGGCCGGCCGCCCGAGTCGGTGATCGAGACCACCGGCAACGGCGCGCACCTGGTCCCCTCGGCCGCCACCGTGGCGTACGCGGTAGCCAGGTCCAACGGGGTGGTCGCGGCCACGCCCAGGGTGAACGGACCCCAGTCCTTCGCGCCGTAGCGGGCCAGCTTGGCGTCGGACTCGGCCCGCAGCACGATGCCGAGTCGCTCGGCCATCTCCACCACCCGGTCGGCACCGACCTTCTCGGTGAGCCAGGCGAAGTACGTGTTCACCGAGCGGCCGAACGCGCTCCACATGGTGCGGGGGCCGTCCATCGACGACGGGCTGGCGTTCGCCGGGCACCACCGACCGTCGCAACTCGCCGCCCCGGTCACCGGGAAGCGGGTGAGCAACTGGGTCGGCGCCACGAAGTCGGTCGACAACGGCAGGCCGGACTCCAGCGCCGCCAGCATGGTGAAGAGCTTGAACGTCGAGCCGCCCTGGTACCCCTCGATCGCGCCGCCTCCGGCGATCAACTGGTTGACGGTGTTCGGGCGGTTCTTCTGCCCGACCGGGTTGTCCGCCACGCTGTACGCGCGGTTCACCGACATCGCCAGCACCCGCCCGGTGCCCGGTTGCACCACGGCGGTGGGCACCGCCTCGGCCCTGGTCGTGGGATAGATCTTCAACACCTGCTCGGTGGTGGCCCGCTGCACTCCCGGGTCCAGCGACGACACGATGGAGAACCCGCCCCGGCGCAGCGTGCGCTGCCGCTCGTCGGCGGTCGCCCCAAACGCGGACTGGCTGCTCCACCAGCGGGTGAACCAGTCACAGAAGAAGCCCCAGTCGTTGTGCCCGTCGGGCACCCCCGTGCAGTCGTTGGGGGTCTCGCTGGGCCGCAACTGCAGCGGTTCGGCGCGCGCCGCCGCGGCCGCGTCAGCCGGCACCTGCCCCGACTCCACCAGCCGCTCCAGGACGTACGAGCGCCGGGCCACCGCGCTGTCGGCGTCGCCGTTGATCGGATCGTCGCTGTCCGGCGAACGCACCAGGCCGGCGAGTAGTGCCGCCTGGGCCAGGGTCAGCTCGGCCGGGGAACGGGAGAAGTACCGCTTGCTGGCCGCCGCGATGCCGTACGCCCCGGCGCCGAAGTAGGCGATGTTGAGGTAGCGGGTCAGGATCTCGTCCTTGTCGAGCTCCCGCTCCAAGGCGAGCGCGTACCGCATCTCCTGAAGCTTGCGGACGGTGGTGAGTTCGGTGGCGGCTTCCCGCTGCGCCTCGGTCAGTCGGGGGTCGTTGCTGAGCACGTTGCGGACGTACTGCATGGTCAGCGTGGAGGCGCCCTGCCGGGTCTGACCGTCGCGCTTGTTGACGGTGAACGCGCGCACCACGCCCCGCAGGTCGACCCCGCTGTGCTGGTAGAACCGGACGTCCTCGGCGGCCACGATCGCTTGGCGCATCACCGGAGCCACCTCGTGCAACGGCACGTCCACCCGGTCCTCCTGATAGAAGGACGTGATCAGGGTGGTGCCGTCGTTGGCGTAGAGGTTGGAGCGCTGCGCGGTGGGCGGCGTGCGGAGCGTGTTCGGCAGCTCCGAGTAGGGCGTCGACAGTGCGCTGAAGCCGATCCCGAAGACCAGGGCCACGGGCAGGGCAGCCCCGGCCAGCACCAACCCGGCCAGCACGCCGGCGATCACCACGGTCAGCAGTTTGTCGAGTCGGGCCCGGATCATCAGCTCTCCCCGCAGGAGCCGGTCACGCTAGGACCCGTTCAGAATGACCCGGAACACCCCTTTAGCCCTGGGTTTTCCCCAAACCCGGAGGAAACTCGCACCACGCTCAGGGCAGCAGTACGCCGGCCAGCGGGTGGACCGTCTCCTCGATCTCGTCGGCGACCCGGCTGAAGCACTGGTCGCCACGACCCCACGGGTCATCCAGATCATCGGTGGACAGCGCCGAAGCGCCCAGCCGCGCGTCGTGGGCCGCCGCCACCAGGGCCACGCCCCGGGCGTACACGGCCTCCGGGGTGGCGCCGTCCGGTGGCAGCGCGGCGGCGTCCACCGCAGCCAGCAGCCGGCCGAACTCGCCCAGCACGAACGTGCGGGCCGCCGCGTCCGGACGAAGCGCCACCACGTACTCCTGCTGGTCGGCGGTGGCGGTCAGGACCAGGTCGGCGGCGTCGATGTGGTCCGAACGCAGCTTGCGCGCGGCGAACCCCGCCACGTCCCCACCACGGCCGGTGACCTGCCGTGCCGCCGGCGGGTTCATCTCCTCGCCCGCGTGCCAGCCACCCGTGCCGGCGCTGTGGCTGTGCACCAGCACCTCGGCCTGGGCCGGGTCCTGCGCCCGCCGGGTCAGGCGCTCCCGCACCGCCAGGGCCAGCAGCCGCTCCGCCATGGGCGAGCGGCAGATGTTGCCCATGCAAACGTGCAGAACCGTGAACGGGGGCACTCAGACCGCCCGACCGTCGACGAGATCCGGAACCACGTCGCGCAGCTTCTCCAGTGGGATCGCCCCGGCCCGCAACAGCTGCGGCACCTCACCGGTCAGATCCACGATCGTGCTGGGCACCGGGTCCGGGCAGGGCCCGGCCTCCAGATAGGCACGCACCGAGTAGCTGAGCTGATCACGCGCCTCGTCGGCGGTGACCGCGGCCGGCTGGCCGGTCTTGTTGGCCGACGACACCGCCATCGGGCCGGTCTCGCGCAGCACTTCCAACGCCACCGGGTGCAGCGGCATCCGCACCGCCACCGTGCCGGTCTTGTCGCCCAGATCCCATTGCAGGCTCGGCGAATGCTCGACCACGATCGTCAACGCACCCGGCCAGAACGCCTCCACCAGGTCCCGTGCGGCGGTGGGCAGCGAGAAGACCAACCCGTCCAGGGTGTGCCGCGAGCCGATCAGCACCGGCGGCGGCATCTGCCGACCCCGGCCCTTGGCATCAAGCAAAGCCTTCACGGCGTACGGGGTGAACGCGTCCGCGCCGATCCCATACACGGTGTCGGTCGGAAGAACGACCAGCTCGCCGTTCTTGACCGCCTCGATCGCCGCAGCGATGCCGCGGTCCCGATCGGCGGGCGACCGGCAGTCGTAGAGCATCACGAGGAGTCAGTCTGCCACGCCGCGCCGATCGGGGCGTGCTGGCCGTCCGCCCGTCGGGACGCGGTCGCGTAGCGGGGACGCCCGGTGAGGTCCAGATGTGCCGCCACAGCGGTGAAGCCGCCGTCCTCGGCGAGCAGCGCGGGCACCGCCGCGCCGTGGGTGTCGTCGTGCTCGATGCCGAACACGCCCCCGGGGCGCAGCAGCACCGCCGCCCGGACGACGACCGGCCGGATCACCGCCAGGCCGTCCGCACCGCCGAAGACCGCCTCCGCCGGGTCGTGCCCGGCCACCTCGGGCGGGACCACCACGTCGTCCGGCACGTACGGCGGGTTGCAGAGCAGCACGTCCACCCGGCCCACCAGCTTCGCCAGCAGGTCCGGCGCGGTCACGTCGGCCTCGACCACCTCGATCGGCCGGTCCCCCGCCGCCGCCCGTTCCGCCGCGTTGCGCCGCAGCCAGGCCAGCGCCTCCGGGGACCGCTCCACAGCGATCACCCGCGCCCCCGGCAGCTCCTGAGCCACCGCCAGCGCGATCGCGCCCGAGCCGCTGCACAGGTCCACCACCACCGGGTCCGGCCGACCCCGGGCCTGCTCGACGCCCCAACCGGCCAACAGCTCGGTCTCCGGGCGGGGCACGAAGACCCCCGGGCCGACCGACAACTCCAGGTGCCGGAACCCGGCCCGACCGGTCAGGTGCTGCAACGGCTCGCGCGCGGCGCGGCGGCGCGTCAGCTCGTCGAGCCGTGCCAGCTGGTCGTCGCTGAGGTCGTCGGCGAGAGCCAGCCGACCCCGGGAAACCCCCAGCACGTACGCCGCCAGCAACTCGGCCTCCACCCGGGCGGAGCCGACCCCGGCGGCGGCGAGCGTGCGGGCCGATCGGGCTACCGCGGCGGACGGCCGGACGGGACCTGTCCCTTCGGGGGGGTGTTGCGGCAAAGTACTCACGACATAATCATGAAGCGTCGCGGGCGACGCGACGAACAGGTGCGCCCATGCGCGCACGACAGGAGGTTGGCGGGTGGGCTGGCTCGACCGGGTCGATGACCAGGTTGACGCCCTCACGCACGCGCGGGCGTTGCAGGAGGCGAGCCGCTCCGCGGAGGCGTACGTCCTGCTGGAGCGTGTGATCCGCACCACCACCGACCCGACAGCGCGAGCGGACGCCATGGTGCAGCGCCTCTCCGCGCTGATCAATCTCGGTCGGACCGCGGAGTTCACCCGGGCCATCGAAGAGGCGTCGGCGGCGGTCCGCGACCTTGCCGAGCCCTATCTGCACGGTCACCTCAACGCGCTGGCCGCGCTCGCCGCGCACCACCAGGGCGCACTGGACCGCTGCGTCATGCATCTCGTCCGGGCGGCCCGGGCGCTGGGCGCCGTCGCCGACCCGGATCGCGACACCGCCTGGGGCTGGCACGACCTGGCAATGGCCTACAGCTACCTCAGCTTCCACGGGTACGCGCTGGGCGCCATCGAGCGGGCCCGGCAGCTCGGGCTGACCGCCGGGATCCCGGAGGAGACGTTCGCCGCACCGGGCATCCGGTTGCGCAACGCCGTGGCCCTGGACCACAACGGCGACAGCGACGGTTGTCTGCGGGTGCTCCGGGACGTGGCCGCCGACCTGGCCCGTTTCGTCCGCGCCGGGCGGGCCGGGCAACTGCGTCCGAGCAGCCTCGCCGCGTACGGCTACGCGGCGGCCCGACAGGCCGCGCTCGGCGACCAGGTGACGACCGAAGGCACCGAGCCGGCCCGGTTGATCACCCACGGCGGGGACAGCGCCCGCGCGCGCGACCTGCGTCAGCTCGGGCAGGTGTGCCTCGCCGTCGCCGACGGTCGGCCGATCGAGGCGGTCGCCCGACTGGACACCGTCCAGGTGTCCAACGAGACGCTCGGGGCGGCCGAACCAGCCCGGCTGCGCAGCATCGCGCTGACCCGCGCCGGGGACCACCTGGCGGCGCACCGGGCCGACCGGCTGGCGTTCCGGCTCGCCGCGCAACGCAACGACCGGCTGCGCGACGTCTACATCGACGGCATCGCCGCCCGCATCGACCACGAGGAGATGCGTCGCGAGGCGGCGCGCTTCGAGGGTGAGGCGTTGACCGACCCGCTCACCGGGCTGCCCAACCGCCGCCGGCTGGAGCGTTACATCACCGCCGTGGTCACCCGTGGCGACCGGGTGGTGATCGGCGTCTGCGACCTGGACGGCTTCAAGGCTGTCAACACCCGGCACGGGCACCACTCCGGCGACCTGGTGCTCCAACGCATCGCTGGCGTGATCAACCGGGTGATGCGCCGGGGCGACTTCGTGGCCCGCTACGGCGGTGACGAATTCGTGGTGGTGCTGCCGGACACCGGCATGGCCGAGGCCGCCGAGGTGGCCCGCCGGATCGAGGCCGCGGTCCGGCTGGAGGACTGGGAGTCCCTGGTGCCGGGCACCCCGGTCGGGGTGAGCATCGGCTTCGCCGAGGTCTCCGGTGGCAGTGGCCTGCGTGACGCGCTCAGCGTCGCGTTCGAGCAGGCCGACCGCGAAATGCTCCGGGCCAAGACCCGCCCCCGCGCGAGCTGATCAGCCGGCTGGCGTCGCGGGCAGGGCGCGGGTCGGGCGGGCCGTGGGACAGGCGCGCGCCGCGGTCAGCGGCGGGTCAGCTCGGTGTCGCCGGCGAGCCGGGCGGCACGGTCGGCCTCGGTGAGGGCGTCCAGCACCCCGTCCAGCTCGCCGCCGAGTGCCAGGTCGAGGTTGTACGCGGTGTAGCCGATCCGGTGATCGGTGATCCGGTTCTGCGGGAAGTTGTAGGTGCGGATCCGCTCCGAGCGGTCCACGGTGCGCACCTGCGCCTTGCGGGCGTCCGAGGCGGCGGCGTCGGCCTGCTCCTGGGCGGCGGCGAGCAACCGGGCCCGCAGGATCCGCATCGCCTGCTCCCGGTTCTGCAACTGGGACTTCTCGTTCTGGCAGGAGACGACGATGCCGGTCGGCAGGTGGGTGATCCGCACCGCCGAGTCGGTGGTGTTCACCGACTGGCCGCCTGGGCCGGACGAGCGGAACACGTCGATGCGCAGTTCGTTCTGGTCGATCGTGACGTCGACGTCCTCGGCCTCCGGCAGCACCAGCACCCCGGCGGCGCTGGTGTGGATCCGGCCCTGCGACTCGGTCACCGGGACACGCTGGACCCGGTGTACGCCGCCCTCCCACTTGAGCCGCGACCAGACGCCGTTGCCGCCCTCCGGCACACCCTTGGTCTTGATCGCCAGGGAAACGTCCTTGACCCCGCCGAGATCGGAATCCTGTGCGTCGATCACTTCCGTGACCCAGCCGTGCCGCTCGGCGTACCGGGTGTACATCCGCAGCAGGTCACCGGCGAACAACGCCGACTCCTCGCCACCCTCACCGGCCTTGATCTCGACGATCACGTCCTTGGCGTCGTGCGGGTCACGCGGGATGAGCAGCTCGGCGAGGCGCTCCTCCAGTGCCGGCAGGGAGCCCGCGATGGCGTCCGCCTCACCCGCGAAGGACGGGTCCTCGGCGGCCAGCTCGCGGGCCGCGGCCAGATCGGCGCGGGCCTGCTCCAACTCGTCGGCGGCCTTGTGCAGCGGCACCAGCTCGGCGTACCGGCGGCCGACCCTGCGCGCGGTGGCCTGGTCGGCGTGGATGGCCGGATCGGCCAACCGCTTCTCCAGCTCCGCGTACTCGTCGAGAAGGCCGGCCAGACGCTCGCTGCTCATGCTGCGGATGCTCCTTCGACGGTGCGCGACGACCGGGCCGGGCCGGGAGGCCAGCGGCCGGGCGGAAAACGGAGGGAAATGCGGACGGCGCCCGCGTCCGGCGGAAAACCGGACGCGGGCGCCGAACGAGGAGCTACTTGGCCTTCTTGGCCTGAACCTTGGCGTACTTCTGCTGGAACTTCGCGACCCGGCCGGCGGTGTCGAGAACGCGCTGCTTACCGGTGTAGAACGGGTGGCAGGCGCTGCAGGTCTCGGCGTGGATCGCCCCGCCCTTGGCGGTGCTGCGGGTCGTGAACGTGTTGCCACAGGAGCAGCTGACCTCGGTGGTCACGTACTCCGGGTGGATGTTTGCCTTCATCTCGCCTCGGTCCTCTCGTTGGTGGTCGCCGGGTCGCCGTCATCACTCGTCGCGCCGTACGCGACGGGCTCGGGCGTGAACCGGAACCGGTGGCCGATTGACCAGTGTGCCATGGGCCTGAGCCGACCCGGTAATCGGGCCGCACACCTCGTCCGGCATCGTCAACACGTGCCTACCCGTCCGCATTCCCGCCGCGCGGCGGGGCATTCGCGCACCCGGCGGACCGCCGCCAGGTACCCCGACCGGGGTACGCACGTCGAGCCGGAGGTGCGCCGATGACCCGCCTGATCGCCACCCGGGGACTGCCCGCCTCGGGCAAGACGACGTTCGCCCGCACGCTCCAACCGTCCGTCTCGCGGGTCAACCGGGACGACCTGCGCCGGATGCTGCACGGCGAGCGGCTGTTCACCCAGTGGGCCGAGGCGCAGGTGACCGCCGTACAGCAGGCTCAGGTCGAGGCGCTCCTGCGGGCCCGCGCGGATGTCTGCGTGGACGACACCAACCTGCGCTCCCGGACCCTGCGAGGCTGGGCCGACCTGGCCGCCCGGCACGGCGCGGATTTCGAGGTGCACGACTTCACCGACGTGCCGCTGGCCGAGTGCCTGCGCCGCGACGCCGCCCGCCCGGCCACCGAGCAGGTCGGCGCGGACGCGATCCGCCGGTTGCACGAGCGGTACCTGCAGGGGCGGACCCTGCCGTTGCCGGTGCCACAGGCCCGCACCGGACGCCCCGCCGTGGTGCACCCGCCCTCGACCGAGCCACCGGAGATCGTCCTGGTGGACATCGACGGCACCGTCGCGCTGGCCGTCTCCCGCAGCCCGTACGACATGACCCGGGTGGGCGAGGACCAGCCGAACACGGCGGTGATCGCGGCGGTCCGGGCGATGCACGCCGCCGGGTACGGGGTGGTCTTCTGCTCGGGGCGGGACGCCTCCGCCCGCGCGGCCACCGAGGCGTGGCTGGCCCGGCACGTACGGGTGCCCTACCTGGGCCTGCACCTGCGGGCCGTCGGCGACTCCCGCAAAGACTCGATCGTCAAGCGGGAGATCTACGACCGGGAGATCCGGGACCGTTACCGGGTGGTCGGCGTCTTCGACGACCGCGTCCAGGTGGTCCAGATGTGGCGAGCCCTCGGCCTCACCGTCTTCCAGGTGGCCGACGGCGACTTCTGAGCGCGCGGAGGGGCCCTTCGTCGGGGAAGGGCCCCTCCGCGGCGCCTATCGGGTGAGGGCGATCGTGGCTTCGGCGCGGATGGTGTTGACGGTGACGGTGAGGCGCACCGGGGCACCGGGGCGTAGCGCCGTCAGCGTGCCCGTGGTCGGATCGAAGCGGGCGGTGTGCCACGGGCGTACGCCGGCCGCCGAGCCGATGTACACCTCCGGCGACGCGGACCAGTCGGCGCTGACCGGAGCGACCACCGGGACCGTACGCCCACCGGGCTGGGTCAGCGTGGCGGTGACCGACACCGGGGGGCCCACCGCGACGCTGGCCGGGGCGGTCACCGTGAGCCGATCGGCGTGCGCGTGGAACTCCGCGTCCACCCAGACCGGCCCCTCGGCGAGCGGGTCACGGCGCGCACGGTCGGCCTCGGCCGGGGTGACCGGGTCCACGCCGAACTCCGTCCAGCCGGTGAAGCCGCCCTGGTCGGCGGGGGTGGATGGCGCCTTGCCCGAGTTGCCGTTGATCACGTATGGCACCCCGTCCACCCGATCGGCGTGGAAGGTGCCGACGTGCCCGCCCACGAACAGCGCGCCCTTTCCGGTGCGGTGCTGGAAATCGGCCAGCCACTGCTCCAGCAGCGCCGCCTCCTTGCGGTCACCGAGCTGACTGGCCTGCGCCGGGCTGGGGTCGCGAGCCGGGTGGTGGTGCAACACGACGACCGAGCCGACCCGCCGGTCGGTAGCCGCCGTGTCCAGCGCCTGTCGCAGCGCCCGCACCTGATCGAAGCCGCCGCCGCGCAGCGTTCCGGTGGACGAGTTCAGCGTGACGAACCGGGTGCCGTTGTGGTCGAACACTCGCGAGGTGGCGCCGAACGCGGCCTCGAAGTTGCTGATCGGAGCCCCCATGATCTCGTGGTTGCCGGGCACGTAGTACCAGGGCAGGGCGTCGCCCAACTCCTCGTCGAGGAGCCGCTTGGCCAGCGCGAAGTCGGCCGGATAGGCGGTGTCCACGAAGTCACCGTTGATCAGCAGGAAGTCCGGTCTGGCGGCTCTCACCTCGCGCAGCGTCCGCCGGGCCTGGGCGACCAGGTCATTGTCCGGGTCGGCGGCGACGAACTGGGCGTCGGAGAGCACCGCGAACCGCCAGGGTGCGCCGTCGACAGTGCCGTCGCGCACCACCACTCGATCGGTACGCGGCGCCACAGCGGGTACGTCGACAGGCGGTGGCACCTTCGCCACCAGATCGTCGATGATCACCTCGCTGGAGTACTGCGCCGCGGCGTTCGTCTCGGCCACGTAGAACCGGCGCACCCGCACCGGGTACTGCACCCCGGCCGGCACCGCGAACTCCACGTACCGCCAACCGGTCCAGGTGATCAGTGGTCCGCGCAGCACGTGCTGGGTGTCCTGGGCGTCGTGCAGGTGCAGGCTTGGCCACTCCCCGGTGCCGTTGCCGTGGATCCACATGCCGAAGGCCTGCGGTTGGCCGGGTACCTCGATCCAGGCGGGCGGGTCGGCGTACGCGGCCCGGGTGCCGGTGGACTGGCTGAAGTCGTACGACATCCGCAGGCCCGTGCCGGTGTGTCCCGGCGCCGGCTCGACCGACCCGCTGGCGCGGGCCTGGCTGAATCGCCAGGACCCGGCGTCGTCGAAGCCGGCCACCGGCACGTCGGTCAGCCCGACGGTGACCGGCAGGACGGTGCTGGACCGTCCGACCTGGACTGTGACCAGGCCTGAGCCGGTGTCCCGCAGTGCGCTGACCGCCAGGTTGCCGTCTGCGGTCGGGGTGATCCGCAGCAGGTCCCTGTCGTAGTCGACTGTCAGGTCGGCCGGCTCGATCGGCGCGGTGTTGCCGTCGGCGTCGTAACCGACCACGCCGACCAGGGCCTGGCCGTCCCGCCCGGTCAGCCCGACCCGTGACACGGTGGTGCCGATCCGGGTCAGCGGGCCGAGCACGGTCAGACCCAGCGAGCCGCTGGCCCGGCCACGTGCCGCAGTGACCGTGCTGGCCCCCGATGCGCCGGCGTGGAACACCCCGTCACGGTCGACCCGGCCGTGTACCGCCGGGGTCACCCGCCAGGTGGGTGCGCCGGCCGCCGGGCCGTACGTCTCGTCGTAGCCGGCGGCGGTGAGGACGCGGGTCAGACCGGGAAAGACCCGGTCGGGCCGACCACCACGCACCGGTGAGATGCCCGGGGCGGCGGTGGGGTCGCTGGCCGTCTCGACCCAGTAGCCGGTGAGCCGGCCGCTGCCCTTCGGCGCGTAGATGGCCAGACCGTTGGGTACGGCCCGCTCGATGCCGTCCGACGGGCCGTTCTCCACCTGCACGGCCGGTGCGCCCGGCTCCCGGGCCAACAGGGTGGACGAGCCGCCACCGTCGAGGTTGAGCGCATGGTGGGCGCCGAGCTCAGCCATCATCCGACCCATCTCGGTCTGCGTCACGCCACGGCTGTCGACCTGCCGACCGTCCACCGTCAACATGATCATTTTTCGCCCGTCGGCGCTGAAGCCGACCGCGGTGCGCGGAGCCAGCGTCGGGTCGGCGATGCTCTGGACGACGCCGTCGCGGACCAGCACCTCGCCACCTCCGACGGCGGCGTGCAGGCTGCTGCCGTCGGAGGGCTTCGGGCGCCAGGCCACCGCCACCGCGTCACCGGCGCGCAGTCCCGCCAGCGCGTCCGCGCCGGCGTCGCGGCCGAGCAGCACGGTGCTGCCGGCGGCGATCGGGCCGCTGCCGGCCACGCCGCTCACCCCGGCCACCCGGCCGCCGGAGACGGTGACCTCGACCACCCGGGTCGCGCCCTCCACCGCCCGCTGCCGGGAGTACGTCCCCCAGAGTTCGGTGAACGCGCCGATGCCATCGGCCTGCACCATGTTGTTGAACTGGGTCAGTGGCACCGGCCCGGCGGGCAGGGTGGCGGTGCCGTCGAAGTTCACCTCGATCACCCGGCCGAGCCCGCTCGTGGTGACCGCCACCGCGTTGTGGTGACCGCCGACCGCCGACTGGATCAGTTGGCCGTCGCGGATGCCGACGCCCTGGGCGGCACCGGAGTTGTTGATGTCGAAGAAGTCGCCGTTGATCGCGGCGACGGCCCGTGTGGCGTTCGCCGCCTCGCGTAACGGCTCGGCTCGGCTGACCGCCCCGGAGTTGACGTAGTCGACGGTGGACCCACCGGCGAGGTCGGTGGTGAGCGCGTCGGCGCGCAGCCAACCATCGGCGTCGTACCGGTCGAAGGAGGTGAGTTGCACGCCCGGGGCGACCGGTCGGGTGGCCTTCGTGGTCTCCAGTCCGCCGGCCGGCTCCAGACCGTCGGCGGCCGAGGTCGAGGCGGTCGCGGCGGGGTCGACGACCAGCCCGACCGAACTGGACGGCCACGACGACGCGGGGGGCGCGTCCTCGGCGACGGTGGACGGGGCGACGACGGTCGGGGCCGGCGGGGCGGCGGTGGCCGGCAGCGGCGCGGCCAGGGAGAGCAGCGGCGTCAGCAGCAGGACGCCGGGGCGACGGGCGGATCGTCTGCGGGTACGCATGGACGACAGTCAACCCGGTTATGAATAGAAGTTTCAAGACCCTTGGCTCGAAGCGAAGAAAAACTCCACAATGGCCTGCAGGCCGGGGAGCCGCGGGCATGCGGGCCGGGGAGCCGAGGGCCGAGAGCGGCGGAGCCGGGGACATGACGAAGGGGCACGGCCGCAGCGGCCGTGCCCCTTCGTCGTCGATCAGCGCAGGAGGGTCACTCCCCCGGCGTCGACTTCGCGATCTGCATCAGGAACTCGATGTTCGTGCGGGACTGCTTGAGCCGGTCCAGCAGGAGATCCATCGCGGCCTGCGAGTCCAGCGAGTGCAGCACCTTCCGGAGCTTGTGGATGATGGCCAGCTCTTCCGGTGCGAGCAGGACCTCTTCCTTACGGGTACCCGACGGGTTGATGTCGATGGCCGGGAAGGTCCGCTTGTCGGCGATCTTCCGGTCCAGCTTCAACTCGGCGTTGCCGGTGCCCTTGAACTCCTCGAAGATGACCGTGTCCGCCATGGACCCGGTCTCCACCAACGCCGTGGCGATGATGGTCAGCGACCCGCCGTTCTCGATGTTGCGGGCCGCGCCGAGGAAGCGCTTCGGCGGGTAGAGCGCGGTGGAGTCGATACCACCCGACATGATCCGGCCGCTGGCCGGCGCCGCCAGGTTGTACGACCGACCGAGCCGGGTCACCGAGTCGAGCAGCACGACGACGTCGTGGCCAAGCTCGACCAGGCGCTTGGCCCGCTCGATGGCCAGCTCCGCCACCGTGGTGTGGTCCTGCGGCGGACGGTCGAACGTGGCCGCGATGACCTCGCCCTTGATCGACCGCTGCATGTCGGTGACCTCTTCAGGCCGCTCGTCCACCAGCACCACCATCAGATGGCACTCCGGGTTGTTGCGGGTGATCGCGTTCGCGATCGCCTGCAGCACCATCGTCTTACCCGCCTTCGGCGGAGACTGGATGAGTGCCCGCTGACCCTTGCCGATCGGCATGACCAGGTCGATGACCCGGGTGGTCAGGATGTGCGGCTCGGTCTCCAGCCGCAGGCGCTCCTGCGGGTAGAGCGGAGTGAGCTTGTAGAACTCCGGACGACGCCGCGCCTCCTCCGGCTCCATCCCGTTGATCGTGTCCAGCCGCATCAGCGGGTTGTACTTGTCGCGCCGCTGGTCACCGCTGTTGCCACCCTCGCGGGCCGCCCGCACCGCACCGGTGATCGCGTCACCACGGCGCAGGCCGTACTTCTTGATCTGGGACATCGAGACGTACACGTCGTTCGGGCCGGCCAGGTAACCGGTCGTCCGCACGAAGGCGTAGTTGTCGAGCACGTCGATGATGCCGGCCACCGGGACGAGCACGTCGTCGTCGCTGACCTGCGGCTCACGCCCGCCGGTGTCGGAACCGGTCTCGGCGCGATCGCCGCGCCCACGGCGACGGTCCCGGAAACGGCTGCGCCGGCCGCGCCGGCCGCCACCCTCGCCGTCGTCGTCGTCGCTGTCCCGCTCGGCCCGCTGACCACGGTCGTTGCGGTCGTTGCGGTCACCACGGTCGGGTCGGTCGTTGCGCTCGGCCCGCTCACCCCGGTCGGCACGCTCGCCACGATCGTTGCGCTCGCCCCGGTCGTTGCGCTCGGCCCGCTCGCTCCGGTCGTTGCGCTCGCCCCGCTCGGCACGCTCACCGCGCTCGGCACGCTCACCGCGCTCGGCACGCTCGCCCCGGTCGGCACGCTCGCCCCGGTCGGCACGCTCGCCCCGCTCGGCACGCTCGCCCCGCTCGGCACGCTCCGGACGCTCGGCCCGGTCGCGGCGGTTCTCGCCACGGTCGGCCCGCTCGCCGGCTCCCGCCTCATCGGTACGGGTCTCAGTCGCCCGCGTCTCGGTCGCCTGCGCCTCAGCGGGGCGTGCCTCGGTGGCCCGGGCCTCCGCCGTCGCGGTCCGGCTGCGCCGGGTGCGGCTACGGCCCTCGGTCTCGGCGGCCGGCTCGGCCGGCGCCTCTTCGGCACCGCGTCGCCCTTCGGCCGCCGGCCGGTCGGCGGTCTCCCGCACCTCGGCACGCACCCCCTCACGGGTCGGGGCGGCCGCAGCCGCGACCTCGGCTCGTGGTCGAGGGGTCCCGGCGGCGTTGCCGCCCTGCCGCTCGGAAATCGCGGCGATCAGCTCGCCCTTGCGCATGCGAGCCGTGCCGGAGATGCCGAGCGACGCAGCCAGGCTCTGCAGCTCTGGCAGCAGCATCGCCGACAGACCGGTGCCGCTACGCCGACGACGGGCGGGAGCGGCGGTGGTGGCATCGCCAGCGACGTTGGAAACATCCGACGTCACGTCGGTGGTGTCGCTCAATGGATTCCTTCCCTCGATAAGGCCGGGACTGCCCGGAGTCGAAACTCAGGTGGCCGGGCGGCCTCGGTGCACCCGCCTCGCAAGGACGCGTCGCGGGAGTCTGTGACACAGCAGCCGGTCGGTATCCCGACTCACCAACGTCGGTGAGCAGGTCTCGCCGTCTGCGGCGACCTGTGGAAACTGCGGTGCGGCGTGGGCCTTGGCAGGGGTAGACGGGCTGACCGCCGAGAGCTTCGGGGTGCGCCGCCCCGCAGGAGATCGCGTGCTTCGCGGCTGTGCTAGGTCTAGAGCGTAATCAACTCTTCCGACCTGCGGCAACAGGGTCCCGCTCGGCGTGTCCAAGTCTACCCCGCGCGACCCGCGCGCCGCTGACGTCTATCGGTAACTGCCAGATCTCCCAGTCTGTTCCCACTGGGAAGTCCGTTGGAGGCTCGCTGAGCGCCAGGACAGTCGGCCCCGCCCCACTGACCACAGCTGCCACACCTGCCGCTCGCAACGCGTTGACCAGGGAAGACGTGGCTTGCATCCCGGCTGCGCGATAATCCTGATGGAGCCGGTCGACGGTGGCCGGCAGCAGCAGACCCGGGTCCGTGGTGAGCGCGTGCACCAGCAGGGCCGCCCGCCCCGCGGTCAACGCGGCGTCGCCGTGCGGCACGGTGGCCGGCAGAGCCGCCCGCGCGGTTGCGGTCAATCCGCGTTCCGCCGGGACGAAAACAGTGGGCCGCACCGCGTCGGCGACCGGCAGGGAGACCGCCCGGGCGCCGCCCGGCTCGGACCAGGCCACTGTGAATCCGCCGAGCAGGCACGGTGCCACGTTGTCGGGGTGACCCTCGATCTCGGCGGCCAGCCGGAGTGCGCCGGCGTCGTCGAGGCGGTGCTCCCCGTCGACGACGAGGGCACGGGCCAACAGCACCCCGGCGACGATCGCGGCGGACGAGGAGCCCAGCCCACGCGCCTGCGGGATCCGGTTGACGCACTCCACGCTCAGCCCGTCGGGGTGGGCCCCCAGCACGTCGAACGCGGCGCGCATGGCCCGCACCACCAGGTGTCGGTCGTCGTCGGGCAGCTCACCGGCGCCCTGCCCGGTCACTGTCACCCGAACACCGCCCGATGCGACCTCGGCGGCCACGTCGTCGTAGAGCCCGAGGGCGAGGCCCAGCGCGTCGAAGCCCGGGCCCAGGTTGGCGCTGGTCGCGGGAGTCCGGACCCGGACCGGCCCGGCGGTTAGGTTCGTCGGCACGCGCTCATGCTAGGGCCAGGGACCCGCCGAACCGGCTCCGCGCCCGCTGCCTGGGACCGCCAACGTCAGCCGGCCAGGTCAGGGACCGGCTCGGCGGCCGGATCGGTGAGCGAGAGCCGGCGGGTGGCGATCCGCCAACCGATCGCGTACACGAGGGTGATCAGACCGCAGCCGGCGAGCACCACCCGTTCGTCGACCACGTCCACCACCAGGGCCACCGCCAGTTGGCTCACCGAGATCGCCAACGTCGCCAGCATCATGTCGGTGGCGAAGACGCGGCCCCGCAACCGGTCCGGGACCTCGCCCTGCAGGGCGAAGTTCGACATCACCCAGTTGCTGCCACCCGCGAAGTGCGCCACGAAGACCAGCAGCAGCACCAGCGGAAACCAGCGCACCACCGAGGTGCCCAGGTAGGACAGGCCGTAGAGCGACATGGACAACGCCAGCCCGGGCAGCAGCCAGGCCCGGTTGGTCAGCACCCGGCGCATCAGGATCGGTCCCACCAACGCTCCCGCGCCGCGTACCGCGAAGAGCAGGCCGGCACCGAGCGGGCCGACGCCGTACATGCCGGCCAACAGCGGAAACACGGTCAGCACGCCGTTGCCCAGGCCCACCGCCGACTTCACAGTGACCAACGCGAGCACCCGGGGGCGGTGACCGATGTAGCCGAGCGCCTCGCGGACGGCGGACCAGGTCCGCTGGGCCGGCTGGTCGACGTCCCGGGGCGCCTGCAACGGCCGGCGGATCCGGGTGGCGAGGGCCGCGGCGACCGCCAGGCCCGCCGCCGCCACCCAGAAGCAGACGTACGGGCCGGCAGCGGTGCTCAGCACGCCACCGAGCGAGGCACCGACCACGGTCATGGTGCCCCAGGCCGAGCCGGCGACGGCGTTGCCGGCGGCGAGTTCGTGCGGCTCCAGCACGTTGGGCAGCGCGGCCTGGGCGGCCGGCGAGTAGAACGCCTTGGCGACCGCCACCGCGCCGATCGCGACAAGCGCCAGCCACGCCGTTGCGGCGTTCCGCACGCCGAGCAGCAGCAGCACGCCCGCCAGCGCGGCCACGTTCGCGGCGATCATGATCTTCCGGCGGTCGAAGCGGTCGGCGATCGTGCCGGTGTACGGCAGCAGCAGTGCCACGATGCCGGTGTCCACCGCCAACACCAGCGCGCCCCAGACACCGCTGCCGGTCAGGTGCGGCAGCAGCACCAACAGCGGCACCATGACGAACCAGTCGGCACCGAAGACCACCAACTCGGCCAGGAAGAGATTGCGGAAGCTCCGATTGCCGGTCAGAACCGAGAGGGTGGACGCCACGGAGCGCGACCCTACCCGGTCGGTGTCGGAGTCACACCCACTCCCAGCAGCGATGAGACCGTGACGAAGGTGTAGCCGCGCGACCGCAGCCCGTTGATCATGTCGGTCAGACCACGCAGCGCGACCAACCGTTGGCGCGTTCCCACATCATGGCCGAGCACGATCGTTCCCGGTCGGACCTCGGCCACCATCCGCTGGGCATGGCCGGCCGGATCGTCGGGGAACCTACCCTCCACCATCTGCAACGACCAGAGCACCAGCCGATAGTTCAGTCGGGCCGCCGCGTGCAGCACCGCACCGCCCAGGTGGCCGTACGGCGGACGAAACAGCACCGGCGGCACCCCGGTCAGCTCGGCGATCGCGTCGTGGGTGCGGCGCAGGTCGTCGTAGACATCGGCGGCGTCCAGTTCGGCCAGGTCCCGGTGTGCCCAGCTGTGGCTGCCCACCTCGTGCCCGGCGAGCCGGTCGCGGACGACGTCGGCGTGCCGGCGGACCTGCGACCCGACCATGAAGAAGGTGGCCGGCACCTGGTGCTGGGCCAGGGTGTCGAGCACCATCGGAGTCCACTGTGGTGCGGGGCCGTCGTCGAAGGTGAGGGCCACCAGGCGCTGGTCGGTCCGCCCCGACCAGACGACCTCCAGCGCGCCGGAGCCGACGTCCTGCTGGCCGCTGCCGAGGGTGGCACTGGCGGCGCCACCGGCGATCGGTAGCCGACGACGACGGGTGATCCACCACGCCTGGGACGCCCCCGCGCCGACGGCCGCACCACCTCCCACCAGCAGGCCACGGCGCAGCAGGTCGCGTCGCAGCCACCCGCGCGCCCCTTCGGTCGTCCGCCCGTCCGGCTCCACTCACACCCCCATCCATCTACGAGGAGTATGCAGGAAGTTACTCAATGTGCAGTGCGGGTCGGATCGGAGTGTTCTCAGCCAAATGCACGGGAACGCCCCCGGCAGAAATCACCGGGGGCGTTCCGAACCGCGCTTCGACCTACTCGGTGGGCTCCGCCGGAGGCAGCGGTGACGTACGGCTACGGGGCAGCCGCAACACCTCGAACTGGTCCGTGCCCTCCACCAGCGCGGCCGACGGCGCCGGTCGCCCGGCGGGCTGCGCGCCATCGGCCGAAGCCGGGACGGGCGCGCCGCTCGGCACCGCTACCTGGTTCGGGGCGGGCACCTCGCCCGTCTCCACGGCCGCCGACCCTCCGGAACGCCGCCGGGCACGCCGAACGCGCAGCGACTCCTTGGTGTGCTCCACCATCGTGTACAGCGTCGGCACCAGGATCAGCGTGAGCAACGTCGAGCTGAGCAGACCACCGATCACCACGACCGCCAGCGGCTGAGAGATGAAGCCGCCCTCACCGGTCAACCCGAGCGCCATCGGCAGCAGCGCGAAGATGGTCGCCACCGCCGTCATCAGGATCGGGCGCAGTCGGCGACGGCCACCTTCGACCACCGCCTCCCGGACCCCCATGCCCTGCGCCCGGTACTGGTTGATCAGGTCGAGCAACACGATCGCGTTGGTCACCACGATGCCGACCAGCATCAGCACACCGATCAGCGCCGGCACACCGAGCGGCGTCCCGGTGACCAACAGCAGGCCGATCGCACCGGTCGCCGCGAACGGGATGGAGATCAGCAGGATCAGCGACTGGGTGAGGCTACGGAACGTGGCCACCATGATCAGGAAGACGATCGCGATCGCGGCCAGCACCGCCAGGCCCAGGTCCGCGAAGGCATCCGCCTGATCCGCGCTGACACCACCGATGGTGAAGCTCGCGCCCGGCACGTTGATGCCGTCCAGCCGCTTCTGCAGCTCCTTGCTGGTGGCGCCCAGGTTCGAGCCGGTCGCCGCGCCGGTCACCGACACGCTGCGCTCACCGTCGATCCGACTGACCTGCTGCGGCCCCTCGCCCTGGGTGACCTTCGCGATGTCGCCCAACTTGACCGGACCCACGGGCAGCGCCCGCAGCTCGTCCACGGTCATCGGCGGCTGCGTGCCCAGCCGCAGCACCACGTTCTGCTGCTGACCGTCGAGCGTGACCTGACCGAGCGGCGCTCCCCGGAACGCCTGCGACACCAACTGCCCCACGGCGGCCTCGGTGAGCCCGACCCGCCCGGCGGCGACCCGGTCGACAGTCACGTCGACCCGTGGCACCTGCGCGGCCAGGCTGGTGGTGACATCCTCGACGTCCGGAACACCGGCCATCGCGGCCCGCGCCTCCTCGGCGGCCCGGGTCAGCACCTCCGGGTCGCTGGCCTGGACGATCACCTCCAGCTGGCTGGTCGACGCCTCCTGGCCTCCACCGAAGCTGATCTCGCCCAGTCCGCTGCCGAGCTTGTCGAACTCCTTGCGCAGCACCTCACGCATCTGCTTGGCGTCGGTGTCACCGTCGAGCGCCAGCGACCAGCTGGCGACGTTGTTGCCGCCGCCGCCCGCCCACGGGTTGTCCCCACCGCCCGCGGTCACCTGGTACGTCTTTACGCCCTCGGTGCGGGACAGCACCGACTCGATCTGCTTCGCCGCCGCGTCGGTGGCCGCCAGGCCACTGCCGGCCGGCAGCTCCTGGCTCATGTTGAGGGTGTCCTGGCCGGAGTCGTCCAGGAAGTTGGTCTCCAACTTCTGCGCCAGACCGAACGTGCCGAAGAGCACCAGCAGCCCGAGCCCCACGGTGACCCAGCGGGTCGACCGCTTGCCGGTGGCGAAGCCGATCACCGGCAGGTACGCCCGCTGCAACGGGCTGCGCAGCTCCTTCTCCTCCGCGGCGCGGCGCACCGCCTCGTCGTCCGCGGTGCCGCTGGGCGGCTTGAGGAACCAGTACGCGAGGACCGGGATCACGGTCAACGACACCAGCAGGGAGGCGAGCAGGGCCACCGTCACGGTGATCGCGAACGGCGCGAAGAGCTGGCCCACGAACCCGCCGACCAACGCGATCGGCGCGAACACCGCCACCGTGGTGAGGGTGGACGCGGTCACCGCACCGGCCACCTCCCGGACGCCGGTGATGATGGCGTGCCGCTTCTCCTCGCCGTACTCCAGGTGTCGTTTGATGTTCTCCAACACCACGATCGAGTCGTCCACCACCCGACCGACCGCGATGGTCAACGCGCCGAGGGTGAGCAGGTTGAGCGAGTAGTCACCGATCCACAGGGCGATCAGCGCCACCAGCACGGAGAGCGGGATGGAGACCGCGGTGACCACCGTCGAGCGCACCGACAGCAGGAAGACCAGGATGACGATGACCGCCATCAGCAGGCCCAGCAGGCCCTCGGTGGTCAGCGACTCGATCGACTTCTCGACGAACGGCGCCTGGTCGAAGACCACTGTCAGCTCCGCGCCGGAGGCGTCCTTCAGGTCGTCGAGCCGGTCACGGATGTCGTGCGAGATCTGCACGGCGTTGCCGTCCGGCGTCGCGGTGACCGCGATGCCGAGGCTGTCCTTGCCGTTGGTCCGGGTGATCGCCGTGGCCGGCGCGAGCTGCTGCTCGACCGTCGCCAGGTCACCGAGGCGGACAGGTGCCGCGGCCGGGGCGACCACGATGCCGCGCAGCTCGTCCAGGGTGGCGATCGGCGTGCCGACCTGCACCGGCAGGGCCAGCGCGCCGTCGGTCACCGCACCGGCCGGAACCGCCACGCCGTTGGTCTTCAGCGCCGCGCCGATCGCCGTCGGCTGGATCTTCGCGGCGGCCAGCTTCGCCGGATCCGGGGTGACCACAACGACGCTGTCGCGGGTGCCGGTCACCTCGACCGTGCGGACCCCCTCGATGCCCTCCAGCTCCGGCACCACCGTGGCACGCAGCTTCTCGGCGAGCGCCCGCTCGTCCGCCGCGCCGGCCGCGGCCAGCACCACCGCCGGAAGGTCGTCGGTGCTACCCGCGATGACCTGCGGATCGACGTTCTCCGGCAGCTGAGCGTCGATTCGGCTCAACGCGGTCTGCATCTTGTTGACCACGTCGTCCAGGTCGGTGCCGAACTCGTACAGCACCTGAACGGTGGCCGCCCCCTCGCGGGACGTGGAGGTGATCTTGTCCAGCCCGGGGATGCCCTGCAGGGCGTTCTCGATCGGCTCGGTCACCTGCGACTCGACGATCTCGGGGCCGGCGCCGGGGTAGGGGGCCACGATGAACGCGGCCGGGAATTCGAGCGACGGCAGCAGTTGCTGCTTCAGCGACGGCACGGCGAACGCTCCGAACACCGTGGTCACCACCGCGATGAGGGCTATCAGCCCTCGGTTGGCGAGGCTGAATCTGGCGAGCAGCGACATCGGCCTGGCTCACTCCTGAACGAGAAGGCGGGCGGGGATACCCGAAAGTGTGCCGGACTCGCCTACTCCGACCCCCGCCGCCCCCGGGCCGTCCCGCGGGCCGCCTGCCCACCGCCGAGCACCACCTGACGGTGGTGCGCTCAGACCAGGTCGAGGGCGCGGGCCGCAGCCAGCGGATCGTTCGCGATGGTCACCGGTGCCGGCGCGGTGGAAATCGCCCATTCCGGGTCCTTCAACCCATGGCCGGTCACCGTGCAGACCACCGTGGAACCGGACGGGACCGCGCCCGCTGCGGCCTGCTGCAGCAGGCCGGCCACGCTGGCCGCGCTGCCCAGCTCGACGAAGACCCCCACCTCGCGGGCGAGCAGACGGTACGCGGAGAGGATCTCCCGGTCGGTCACCGACACGATCAGGCCACCGGAGGCATCCCGGGCATCCAACGCCTTCGTCCAGCTCGCCGGGTTGCCGATCCGGATCGCGGTGGCGATCGTCGACGGCTCCGGCACCACCTGGCCGGTCACGATCGGGGCCGCCCCGGCGGCCTGGAAGCCATACATCTTCGGCGTCCTGGTGGTGGTGCCGGCGGTCATCTCCTCCGAATAGCCCATCCAGTACGCGGAGATGTTGCCGGCGTTGCCGACCGGCAGGCAGTGGATGTCCGGCGCGTCACCGAGCGCCTCGACGATCTCGAAGGCAGCGGTCTTCTGGCCGTGCAGCCGGTCGATGTTGACCGAGTTGACCAACGCGACCGGGTAGTCCTGGGCGAGTTTGGCGGCCGTCGCGAGGCAGTCGTCGAAGTTGCCGCTCACCTGGAGCAGCTTCGCGCCGTGCACCAGCGCCTGGGCCAACTTGCCCAACGCGATCTTGCCCTGCGGCACCAACACGGCGCAGGTCAACCCGGCCCGAGCCGCGTACGCCGCGGCGGAGGCGCTGGTGTTGCCGGTGGAGGCGCAGATGATGGCCTTGTTGCCGGCCTCGACCGCCTTGGACACCGCGAGGGTCATCCCCCGGTCCTTGAAGGAGCCGGTCGGGTTGGCACCCTCCACCTTGAGGTACACGTCGCAACCGAGCCGGGCGGACAGCACCGGCGCCGGCAACAGCGGGGTGTTCCCCTCGTGCAGCGTGACGACCGGCGTGGCCGCGGTGACCGGCAGCCGATCCCGGTACGCCTCGATCAGACCCCGCCACATGTCGTTCTCCTCGCCTCTACCGCCGCGCCCAGCCGAACATCAGGGCCACCTTGGACCAGCCTGCCGGAGCGGTCAATGGCACACCCCGGCATACCCACCTGGCGGGACGCGCGAGCCGTCCCGTCGATGATGCAACGACTCAGGCGTCGCCTTCGACCCGCAGCACACTGGTCACCGAACGGACGGTGTCCAGACCGCGCAGCTCGCCGACGGTCGCGGCGAGCGCGGCGTCCGGTGCCACATGCGTCACGATGACCAGCTCGGCGTCGCCGTCGCGGCCCGCCGGCCCGCCCGCCGACCCCTGCCGCACGGTCGCGATGGACACGTCGTGCCGGGCGAACACGCCCGCCACCGAGGCCAGCACGCCCGGTCGGTCGGCCACGTCGAGGCTCACGTGGTAGCGGGTCAACGCCTCACCCATCGGCCGGACCGCCAGGGCCGCGTACGCGCTCTCGCTGGCCGCGCGCACCCCGGCGAGCCGGTTGCGGGACACCGCGACCACGTCACCGAGCACCGCGCTGGCGGTGGGCGCCCCACCGGCGCCCCGACCGTAGAACATCAGCTGCCCAGCCGCGTCCGCCTCCACGAAGACCGCGTTGAACGCGTCCCCGACACTGGCCAGCGGGTGACTGCGGGGGATCATCGCCGGGTGCACCCGGACGCTGACCGTCTCCCGGCCGCTCGCGTCGACGCCCCGGGCCGCGATGCAGAGCAGTTTGATCGTGCAGCCCATCGCCTGGGCGCTGGCCATGTCCGCGGCGGTCACCTCGGTGATGCCCTCACGGTGCACGTCGGCGGCGCCGACCCGGGTGTGGAACGCCAACGAGGCGAGGATCGCCGCCTTCGCCGCCGCGTCGAAGCCCTCCACGTCGGCGGTCGGGTCGGCCTCCGCGTACCCCAGGGCGGTGGCCTCTTCCAGTGCCTCGGCGAAGCCGGCGCCGGTCGCGTCCATCGCGGAGAGGATGAAGTTGGTGGTGCCGTTGACGATGCCGGTGACCCGGTTGATCCGATCGCCGTGCAGCGACTCACGCAGCGGACGCAGCAGCGGGATGGCCCCGGCCACGGACGCCTCGTAGTAGAGGTCGCCGCCGCCCTCGGCCGCCGCCTCGTGCAGGGCCACGCCGTCCTCGGCGAGCAGCGCCTTGTTGGCGGTGACCACGCTCTTGCCGGCGCGCAGCGCCTCGACCAGCCAGCTTCGTGCCGGCTCGATGCCACCGACCACCTCGATCACCACGTCGACGTCGTCGCGCTTGATCAGGCCGAGCGCGTCGGTGGTGAACAGGTCCTCGGCGACCGGCAGGTCACCCCGGTCGCGGCCGAGCCGGCGGACGGCGATGCCGGCGATCTCCAGCGGAGCGCCGATCCGCGCGGCCAGGTCGGCCGACTGCTCGTGCAGCAGCCGGACCACCTCCTGGCCGACAGTGCCGCAGCCGAGCAGCGCCAAGCGCACAGGTGACGTCATCCCACATCCAAAGCGAGCAGGTCCTCTTCGGTTTCCCGCCGGACGATCAGACGCGCCTGGCCGTCGCGCACGGCGACGACCGGTGGCCGGGGCACATGGTTGTAGTTGCTGGCCATGCTTCGGCAGTACGCACCGGTGCCGGGCACTGCGACAAGATCTCCGGGCTGCACGTCGGCGGGCAGGAATTCATCCTTCACCACGATGTCCCCGGACTCACAGTGCTTTCCCACCACGCGGGCGAGCAACGGCTGCGCGGTCGAGGCGCGCGAGGCCAGCGTCGCGGAGTAGGACGCGTCGTACAGGGCGGTGCGGATGTTGTCGCTCATCCCGCCGTCGACGCTGACGTACGTCCGGAGGCCGTCGAGGTCCTTGACCGTGCCGACCTCGTAGAGGGTGAACACGGCCGGCCCGACGATGGCCCGGCCCGGCTCGATGGACAGGTGCGGCACGGCCAGGTTCTCCGCCGCGCACTCCGAATCGACGATCTTGCGAAGGCGCTTGGCCAGATCCTGCGGGGTCGCCGGGTCGTCCTGGGTGGTGTACGCGATGCCGAAGCCGCCGCCCAGGTCCAGCTCGGGCAGCTCCACCCCGCGCGCGTCGCGGATCTGCGCCTGGAGGGCGAGCACCCGCCGGGCCGAGACCTCGAAGCCGCTGGCGTCGAAGATCTGCGAGCCGATGTGCGAGTGCAGCCCGCGCAGCTCCAGCACGCCCTCGTCGAGGATCTTGAACGCGGCGTTCGCGGCGGCGCCGCCGGCCAGCGAGAAGCCGAACTTCTGGTCCTCGTGAGCGGTGGCGATGAACTCGTGGGTGTGCGCCTCGACCCCCACCGTGACCCGGACCAGCACCCGGGGCCGGACCCCGCGCTCGCGGGCCAGCGCGGTGAGCCGGTCGATCTCGGTGAACGAGTCGACGATGATCCGACCCACCCCGGCGTCCAACGCCCGACCCAGCTCGGCGACCGACTTGTTGTTGCCGTGGAAGCCGATCCGCTCCGGCGGCATCCCGGCCGAGAGCGCGGTGGCCAGCTCGCCGCCGGTGCAGACGTCCAGGTGCAGCCCCTCCTCGGCGATCATCCGGACGACCGCCCGGCAGAGGAACGCCTTGCCGGCGTAGAAGACGTCCTCGGTCGGGAAGGCCGCCCGGAAGTCGCGGCAGCGCGAGCGCAGGTCGGCTTCGTCGAGGACGTACACCGGGGTGCCGAACTCGGCCGCGATGTCGCGGACGCTCAGGCCCGCGACGGCGACCGCGCCGTCGGCCCCGCGCGTCACCGACCGCGGCCACAGCGCCGGCACGAGGGCGTTGACGTCGGCCGGGGTACGCAGCCAGGCCGGCCCCTGGTTGCTGATGTCCGCGTGCAGCGCACCAGCCTCATGAGCCCTCATGTCACATCCTCTCGGGCGCGGAGACGCCGAGCAGGTACAGGCCGTTGGCGACAACCGTGCGGGTGGCGTTGTTGAGCCACAGCCGGGCGCGGTGCAGGTCGGTGACCTCCTCGTCGCCCAGGGGCAGCACCCGGCAGTTGTCGTAGAACCGGTGGTAGGAGGCGGCGACGCTCTCCTCCAGGTAACGAGCGACCCGGTGAGGCTCCCGCAGCTCGGCGGCCGTGGCCACCACCGCGGGGAACTGGGCGAGCGCCTTGAGCAGCTCGTTCTCCTTCTCGTGATCGAGCAGCTCGGGGCGGAACGCGTCGGCGTCGCCCGGAACCAGGCCCACCTCGGCGGCGTTGCGTGCCACGCCCGCCGTCCGGGCGGCGACGTACTGCACGTAGTAGACCGGGTTGTCGCGGGTCGCGCGGGTCCACAGCTCGATGTCGATGTCGATCGGGGAGTCGCTGGAGTAGCGGGCCAACGCGTACCGGGAGGCGTCCACACCGATCGCCTCGACCAGGTCCTCCAGGGTGATCACCGTGCCGGCCCGCTTGCTCATCCGCATCGGGGCGCCGTCGCGCAGCAGGTTCACCAGCTGCCCGATGAGGATCTCCAGGTTGCGGTCCGGGTCGTCGCCGAAGCAGGCGGCCATCGCCTTCATCCGGCCGATGTAACCATGGTGGTCGGCGCCCAGCATGATCACGACCCGCTCGAAGCCGCGCTCGCGCTTGTCCAGGTAGTAGGCGCAGTCCGCGGCGAAGTACGTCCACTCGCCGTTGGACTTGCGCAGCACCCGGTCCTTGTCGTCGCCGAAGTCGGTGGTGCGCAGCCAGGTGGCGCCCTCGGACTCGTAGAGGTGCCCCTGCTCACGCAGCCGGTTCAGGGCCAGGTCCAGCTCGCCCCGGTCGTGCAGGTCCTTCTCGTTGAAGTAGGTGTCGAACTCCACCCCGAAGTCGCGCAGCGAGGAGCGGATCTCGTCGAACATCAACGCGACGCCCTCGACCCGGAAGACCTCCTGGGCGGCGTCGTCGTCGAGCGAGCGCACCTCCGGCCGGCGGGCCTGCACCTCGGTGGCGATCTCGGCGATGTACGCCCCGCCGTAACCGTCCTCCGGCGCCGGCTCGCCCTTCGCGGCGGCGAGCAGCGACCGGGCGAACCGGTCGATCTGCGAACCCGCGTCGTTGAAGTAGTACTCCGTGCCGACGTCGGCGCCGGTGGCCCGCAGCAGCCGGCTCAGCGCGTCACCCACGGCCGCCCAGCGGACCCCGCCGATGTGCACCGGCCCGGTCGGGTTGGCCGAGACGAACTCCAGGTTGATCTTCTCGCCGGCGAGCCGGTCACTGCGGCCGTACTCCGTGCCGGCCTCGACGATCACCCGCGCGAGCTGACCGGCGGCGGCCGCGTCGAGCCGGATGTTCAGGAAGCCCGGCCCGGCGATTTCCACCGATTTGACCCCAGCTGCCCGGCCCAGCTCGTCGGCCAGGGCCGTAGCCAGCTCCCGGGGCGGGACGCCCACCTTCTTGCTCAACTGCAGCGCGAGCGTCGAGGCGTAGTCGCCGTGCTCGGGGTTGCGCGGTCGCTCCACCACCGTGCTCGCCGGCAGCGCGGCGCGGTCGAGCCCACGCTGCTCGAAGACGGCGTGGGCGGCGGCAAGGACGACCGAGGCTAGTTCTGCAGGAGTCACCCAACCATGTTATCGGGGGTAGACTCGGGCACTCGGCGGCTCCCCTGCGCGTCATCCGGCCCGCCACTCCCCTGACCGACCGACTTGACGAGGCACGATGAGCATCAGCACCCCGGGTGGCCCTGAGCGCCGCCCGACCGTGGTCAGCACCGGCAAGAAGCCGGCCGCAGGCCGGCCGGCGTCCGGCGCCAAGGCCGGTTCCGGCAAGCCGACGGGCTCCCCCCGGGCCGGTGGCAAGGGCCCGCGCAAGCCGGTCACCCCGGTCAAGGTGAGCCAGGGCCGCGCCTGGGGTCCGATCGCGCTCTTCGTCGCGGTGGGCGTGCTCGCCGCCGGCATCATCGGGTACGGCGCCTGGGCGTCGTTCCAGGGCTCCAAGCCGTGGGACAAGCGCGCCAACGCGATCGACGGCATCGCCAACATCCGCAAGTCCGACCCGGACAGCCTGAAGTACGAGTCGCACAAGTCGGGCCCGCTGACCTGGAACTACTCGCCGCCGGTGGGTGGGGTGCACAACGCCGCCTGGCAGAACTGCATGGGCGACGTGTACGACGCCCCGATCGCCAACGAGCACGCGGTGCACAGCCTGGAGCACGGCGCGGTGTGGATCACCTACCGCCCCGACCTGCCCAAGGACCAGGTCGACAAGCTCGCCGGCAAGGTGCGCGGCGTCGAGAAGACCTTCATGAGCCCGTACGAGGGCCTGGACAAGCCGATCTCGCTGCAGGCCTGGGGCTACCAGCTCAAGGTCGACAACGCCGACGATTCGCGGATCGACGAGTTCATCAAGGACCTGCGGGTGAACGCCTCCGTCGAGGGCCCGACGGCGCTCTGCAACACCGGCATCACCGCCACCGGCACCACGCCGCGTGAGCTCCAGCAGCAGCCCACCCAGTAAGGACCGCAATGACCGCTCCGGCGACCACCGACAGCGAGTACGACGAGATCCCGGCCGACCCGGACGAGGGCGGCCGGGCCCCGGCGTCGCGCTACGGCGTGCTGGCGCTCGCCATCATGCTGGTGGTGGGGCTCCTCCTCGGATACGCGGGCGGCCTGCTCACCCCGCGGCTCACCCGACCCGGTGACGCCTCGGTGGAGGCGGGCTTCGCCCGGGACATGACCACCCACCACGCGCAGGCCGTGGAGATGAGCCTGATCGCGTACCGGTCGGCGACTCTCCCCGAGGTGCGGCAGATCGCCGTCGACATCGCCACCGGGCAGCAGGGCGAGATCGGCGCCATGCAGACCTGGCTGCGCGAATGGGGCCTCAGCCCGACCGGGTCGAACCCGCCGATGTCGTGGATGTCCGACGGAGCCACCGTCAAGGACGGTCTGATGCCGGGCATGGCCACGCCGCAACAGATGACCGCCCTGCGCAACGCTCAGGGCATCGAGGTCGACAGGCAGTTCCTGGCCCTGATGTACGACCACCACCTGGGCGGCATCCACATGATCGACGCGGCGCTCGACGCGACCGACAACGACGAGGTGCTGCGGGTCGCGAACACGATGAAGGCCACCCAGCAGTCCGAGCTGAACAACCTCCGGCAGCTCCAGGCGCAGGCCAAGGGCTGACCGACCGGACGGGCTCACCCGGCCCGCGTCCCCGCCAACCTGTGGCGGTGACGCGGGCCGCACCATGTCGCCACCAACGCACCCCGCCACCCGACCCGCGCCGCACCGCACCCCAGACCCTTGATCGACGCGGTTTGCAGGAAGTCGGGCTCTCCAAGCGACCAAGACACCCCGACTTGCAGGAACCCGAGTCGATCAAGGCTGGCGGACCGTCGGATGTGACCTGAAAGCCCTGCTCGTCCCTTGTGGGTGTTTTGCGTGGCACAGGCGATTACGTTGCTTAGAGAGTTTTCTCCCCACATATCGTGACCAGTTGCGATTCGGGCTCGTTGCCCAAGACGTGGGGGTTGCACTCAGAGACGCACGGCGTTCGGTCACCAGCTGGTGCCGACGCCACACCATCGGTGGTGACGGGGCGGTGGCAGCCGTCCGTCGCGGACAGCGGCAGGGCGAGCCGGGAATGCTCAGCCGCGAACAGGAACTCGAGTTGATCGACGCGCTGCGGGGCGTCCACCCCGACGAGTTCGGGCTGGACGAGGAGTTGTGGACACGGCAGAGCCTCACCACGCTCATCCAGCGGCGCTTCGACCTGCCGTTGGACGCTGGCGCCGTGGGGGCGTACCTGCGGGCCTGGGGGTTGGGTCCGCGGGAGCCGCGCGAGCGGGCGTGCGGGCTCTGCGTCAGCGCGGTCGAGCGTTGGGTCCGCAGCGAGTACCCGGCGATCACCCGGGCCGCCCAGGAGCACCTCGCGGAGGTCTACTGGATCGGCCGGGTCCGGCTGCGCGGCACGATGCCGGCCGCCGACGTGATCTCCGCTGTCTCGTCTCGCGGTCGGGTGCGCTTCATGATCACCACACCGACGGTGGACCCGCCGCTCCCCCGCGACTTCGTGTTGCGGCTCAGCGGCGAGGAGCAGCGCACGGTGCACCTGATCGTGGACGGCTCCTGGCCCCGCAACGAGTGGCCCCGCCGGCTCCCGCGACGGATCGTCCTGCACCCGCTGCCCAGTTGCGGGCGGGCGATAGCGGCCTGAGCGCCGGGTGAGCCGGTCCGACACGATCGGCTCACCCGATACCGATTCGGCGTACGCAGGAGAGGTTTGCTAGTCTTCTCCAGTCGCTGAGCCCCCGTAGCTCAGGGGATAGAGCACCGCCCTCCGGAGGCGGGGGCGCAGGTTCGAATCCTGCCGGGGGCACCATCCATGAGCAGCACGAAAAGGCCCTTGACCAGGGGAATCCCGGTCAGGGGCCTTACTTCTGCGTCCGGCTGTCCAGATGGCCGGGACCGCCACGTCGCACCTGTTGCGCCGGCGTGCCGCCGAGGGCGTCACGCCGACGTCAGCACTCGCGCGTCACACACCCCCGGACCTCCCGCATGCGGTACAAGGTCCGGGCCCATTCCCGATGGTCGCATGATCACGACCTCCGCCGCCGTACCGGGCCGGGGCTCGACCCGCCCGGCTTGATCGGGCGCAACCCGGGTCGGCGGGAGCGGCCCACAAGGTTTCTTCAATGGCGCGGAAAGCATTTAACGGACGCGGGAACCAGCGATTCAACGGGGCCGCGCCGTGAATTGGATCATGTTAGGCTGCGCCGTTCAGCAAGCCCCTCATGAAAGCCGAGCGGATGCCAATCTCGAAATCCTTACGGTGGGCCGCAGCTTTTGCCGCTGCGTGTTCTCTCAGCACTGTGGCGCCTGCCTCGGCGTCCGCCGCGCTCGACGACGACCTCAAGTTGAGCGTCGCAGATGTGTTCGTGTCGAAGAACGTCCGGTCGAGCGGATACGAAACCCGCAGCCCGGCGCCGCTCGAAGTACACGTGAGCGCCGCCAAGCCCGTTCGCGGGAAGGTGAAGACCACTTTCGACACCTCCGGTCTGGCCGCCGTGGTGAACGCCTCGGTCGACTACTCCCCGTTTTATAAATGCGAGCAGGTCGGTGCCGTCATCACCTGTGTCACAAACACCGGACGCCCAGCGGCGATCGGGCTCAAAGCATTTCCGGACGCGCCGGTTGGGGCGTCGGGCGTGGTGAAGATAACGGTCGAAGCGGACGGTAGGCCGACCGTCCGCGATGAGGCGACGGCAACCGTCGCGGAGGACGTCGCAATCTACGAGGCCAACACGCCGGGCACTTCGGGACCTGTCGTGACGAAACCCGGCGAGGCATTGGCCGTGCGCATGAGGCTGCGGGGCTACGCCAGGGCCGTGCACGGCATAGTGGTGGAGTTCAACAACTACGATGTTGAAGACGATGCCATCGCCGCCCGGCGGAAGTACTCGAACTGCACCTACGACGGGGATCGCCTGCGCACCTGCATCTTTCGGCAGCGCGTCGACCCGGTCCGTGGCCCCTATGTGGATCTGCCGTTCAAGGCGCTAGATCCGATCTTCAGAGCCAGGACAGTGTCGCTCGAATACCGGCTGTGGCCGCTGACCGAATGGGCGGCACGTCAGGCCAGCGCCCCGGTGGAGGTGGGTACGCCCGGGCAGGATGGTGTGCTGAGCATCTTCAACAGCGACAACACCGTCGCGCCGACAACCGAGCGTAACGTGCCGCAGGTCGACACCAACCGCTCCGAGAGCATGGGCCGGATCAGCATCCCAATGGACGCGGAGTTGGCCCGGCACTACCTCGCCGCGATCGGCGACACGGTTGCCGGCAATCCGGGAGACACCGTATCCGTGCGGTTCGGGATGCAGAACCGGAGCCGCTTCGACTACGTCGAGAGCTCCGACTCCTGGACCCCGAGCGTCCTCGTCGTGCTGCCGGTGGGCGTGACTGTCCTGGAGAAGCCGAGCGAGTGCGCCAAGTACGTCTATACGGATCCAAACGACGAGCCCGCGGGGCCGGGACCGGATGACAAGTCCGCAAGGCCGAGAGGTGCGGGCGGCGCGGTGGACCTGACCAACGATCGCGACATGCTTCTCTGTGACGTCAAGACGGTGATCCGCGCCTGTGACGGAGCGATGTTCGCGGTGAAGCTCCGCATCGACAAGGCTTCGCCGATCGAGGGGCACGTCTACGGCGGGTGGCGATACCCGATGAGCTTCCCGCTCGAGGCGGGTCTCGTCGTCCAGGACGCCGGATCCGGCTCTCCGGTCGCCCCGTCGCCCACTGACTCCGCGGTGCCCTGCGCCAGCCCGGATCCGACCACGCCCGCTCCGTCATCCAGCCCGGATCCGACCACGCCCGCTCCGTCATCCAGCCCGGATCCGGCCACGCCCGCTCCGTCGTCCAGCCCGGGTGACACCGGAGGGCTGCCCATCACGGGCAGTCAGGTCGGCGTCATCGCCGGCGTGGGCGCCGCACTGGCCGTTCTGGGAGTCCTCCTCACCCTGTCGGCCCGACGCCGCCGGATCAGGCTGACCCTCTGAGCCGGATCTGACCTCCGCTGTGGAGTTCTCCCCGCGCCAGCGGCAGAGGAAGAACTCCACAGCGGAGGTCGAGTCGGTCACCGTCGGCACGACGCCATCACGTACAGAAGGGCATTGTCGACCATGCTGTTTCTCGGATTGCTCCTCGCGGCGCTGGCTGGGGCGGTCATCGCGACCGTCCTCACCGTCCGCGGGTTCCGCGCGGTCTTCCGGAACAGCGAACGGTCACCTCGCCTGCGGGCGGCGGCGCTCCTCTTCGGGGCGGGCGCCGTCGCCATGTACGCCTGGGGTCTGCTCCACCTCTCCTACGCGGTGTTGCAAGCCGAGGACGGTGGCGCCGGATCCTCCCCGGTCGAACCCTGTCGCCAGGCCGGGCCGCAGATGGCCGGCCTGGTCGACGGGTACGACGTCAGCTTCCTGCCGCTCCGCTTCGAGTGCCGCCTCACCGGTGGCGGCACGTACGTCACCTCGTCAGTGCCCGGGTACGTTACCCAGAGCACCATCGCCCTCGGGTTGATCAGCGTCATCTGCGGAGCCCTGCCGGTCAGGACCGCACAGCGCCAGCAGCCGTCGGTCGGGTAAGGGTCGGCCGTCAGGCGCCGACGTAAGCCGCCAGGTGCTCGCCGGTGAGGGTGGAGCGGGCGGCGACGAGGTCGGCGGGTGTGCCCTCGAAGACGATCCGGCCACCGTCGTGGCCGGCGCCGGGGCCGAGATCGATGATCCAGTCCGCGTGCGCCATGACCGCCTGGTGATGCTCGATGACGATCACCGACTTTCCGGCGTCGACCAGGCGGTCGAGCAGGCCGAGCAGTTGCTCCACGTCAGCCAGGTGCAGACCGGTGGTCGGCTCGTCGAGGACGTAGACGCCGCCCTTCTCCGCCATGTGGGTGGCCAGCTTGAGTCGTTGCCGCTCCCCGCCGGAGAGGGTGGTGAGCGGCTGCCCCAGGCTCAGGTAGCCGAGCCCGACGTCGGCGAGCCGGTCGAGGATGGCGTGCGCTGCCGGCGTACGCGCCTCGCCGGCGCCGAAGAACTTCTCGGCTTCCGTCACCGACATCGCGAGGACCTCGCTGATGTCGCGACCGCCGAAGCGGTATTCCAACACCGACGCCTGGAACCGCTTGCCCTCGCAGTCCTCGCATACGGCGGCGACGCCCGCCATCATCCCCAGGTCGGTGTAGATGACACCGGCGCCGTTGCAGCTCGGGCAGGCACCCTCGGAGTTGGCGCTGAACAACGCCGGTTTCACTCCGTTGGCCTTCGCGAACGCCTTGCGGATCGGGTCGAGCAGACCGGTGTACGTGGCCGGGTTGCTGCGCCGTGAGCCGCGGATCGCGCCCTGGTCGATCGACACCACGCCGGCGCCGGCCGGGATCGAGGAGTGCACGAGCGAACTCTTGCCGGAGCCGGCGACGCCGGTCAGGACGACGAGCACCCCGAGGGGTACGTCGACGTCCACGTCCTGGAGGTTGTTGGCCGTGGCGCCCCGGATCTCCAGCTTGCCGGTGGGTGTCCGCACCGTCTCCTTGATTGCCGCCCGGTCGTCGAGGTGGCGGCCGGTGATGGTGCCGCTGGCCCGCAGGCCCTCCACTGTGCCCTCGTAGCAGACGGTCCCGCCGTCCGTGCCAGCGCCGGGCCCGAGATCGACGACGTGGTCGGCGATGGCGATGGCCTCCGGCTTGTGCTCCACGACCAGCACGGTGTTGCCCTTGTCGCGCAGCTGGAGCAGCAGATCGTTCATCCGCTGGATGTCGTGCGGGTGCAGCCCGATAGTCGGCTCGTCGAAGACGTAGGTGACGTCGGTCAGCGAGGAGCCGAGGTGGCGGATCATCTTGGTGCGCTGCGCCTCACCGCCGGAGAGGGTGCCCGACGGCCGATCGAGCGACAGGTAGCCCAGCCCGATCTCCTCGAACGAGTCGAGGAGGTGTTGCAGGCCCGCCAGCAACGGGGCGACCGACGGTTCCTCGATCTCGCGTACCCAGGCGGCCAGATCGCTGATCTGCATCGCGCACGCGTCGGCGATGTTCTTACCCTTGATCTTCGACGACCGGGCTTCCTTGCTGAGCCGGGTGCCTGCACACTCGGGGCAGGTCGTGAAGGTCACCGCGCGCTCCACGAAGGCGCGGATGTGCGGCTGCAATGCGTCGATGTCCTTGGCGAGGAAGGACTTCTGGATCGACGGGATCAGGCCCGCGTACGTCAGGTTGATGCCGTCGACCTTGATCTTGGTCGGCTCCCGGTGGAGCAGGTCGTGCAGCTCCCGCTTGCTGAACTTGGCGATCGGCTTGTCCGGGTCGAAGTAGCCGCAGCCCCGGAAGATCCGGCCGTACCAGCCCTCCATGCTGTAACCCGGGATGGTGATCGCGCCCTCGTTGAGCGAGAGGTTGTCGTCGTAGAGCGCCGACAGGTCGATGTCGGTCACCTTCCCCATGCCCTCGCATCGCGGGCACATGCCGCCGAGACGGTTGAAGGTCGCCTTCTCGGTCTTCGTCTTGCCGGCGCCGCGCTCGACGGTGATCGCACCGGTCGCCTTCACCGAGGGGACATTGAAGGAGTACGCGTTGGGTGAGCCGATGTGTGGCTGCCCGAGCCGGCTGAACAGGATGCGCAGCATCGCATTGGCGTCGGTGGCGGTGCCGACCGTGGAGCGGGAGTTGGCGCCCATCCGCTCCTGGTCCACGATGATCGCCGTGGTCAGGCCGTCCAGCAGGTCGACCTCGGGCCGCGCCAGCGTCGGCATGAAGCCCTGTACGAATGCGCTGTAGGTCTCGTTGATCATCCGCTGCGACTCGGCCGCGATGGTGCCGAACACCAGCGAGCTCTTGCCGGAGCCGGAGACACCGGTGAACACGGTCAGCCGCCGCTTCGGAATCTCGACGCTGACGTCCTTGAGGTTGTTCACCCGCGCGCCCTGCACCCGGATCAGGTCGTGGCTGTCGGCGACGTGCGGCGCGGACGGCTGGCTGGCCGTGCTCATCGTGTCTCCATCTGTCGGGCGGGCAGGACTCAGCGCACTTGCTGGATGCGAACCATATTGCCCGCCGGGTCCCGGAAGGCACAGTCGCGCACGCCGTACGGCTGCTCGGTCGGCTCCTGGACGACCTCGGCGTCGCTGGCCTCCAGCTTGGCGAAGGTCGCGTCGAGGTCGGTGGTGGCCAGGTTGACGCCGAAGTAGCTGCCCTTGGCCATCAGCTCAAGGATGGTCTTCCGCTCGTCGTCGGTGATGCCCGGGTTGGCGGTCGGTGGGTGCAGGACGATGGACGTGCTGGGCTGGCCGACCGGCCCGACCGTGATCCACCGCATCCCCTCGTATCCGACGTCGAGGCGGACCTCGAAGCCGAGGATGTCGCGGTAGAAGACCAGGGAGGCCTCCGGATCGGTGTGCGGCAGGAAGCTTGAGTGAATGGTGATGTCCATGCTGGTCACGCTAGTTGCGGCTCGGTGACCTGCGCTTCTCGATTCCTGACCGGTCTGGTCACCTGCTTGGCCACGCACGACGGCATCCCCGCCGTCGCCTGCGCCGCCTGCCCCCGGTAGACGCTGGGCGGCACGCCGACCAGCTCGGTGAAGCGGGTGCTGAAGGTGCCCAGCGACGAGCAACCGACCGCGAAACAGACGTCGGTGACGCTCAGGTCGCCACGGCGCAACAGGGCCATCGCCCGCTCGATCCGTCGGGTCATCAGGTAGCTGTACGGAGATTCGCCATAGGCGAGGCGGAACTCGCGGCTGAGATGCCCGGCCGACATGTGCGCGCCGCGGGCGAGCGCCTCCACATTCAGTGGCTGCGCGTACTCCCGGTCGATCCGGTCGCGGACCCGGCGCAGCCGCGCCAGGTCGGCGAGGCGCTGCGTCGCGTCGGATTTGCTGCTCACCTGCGAAATCGTGCCACAACCCACCGACAATCCGCCGCTCGCCGGGCGGGGGCCGGCGGCCGGTCAGTCGGCCTCGCGGCGGGCGCGGGCCCGGCGCTTGCCCTCGTGCATGGCCTGCACCCGGGCCACCGGGATGGTCCGGCCCTCGGCGACCAGGTCGGCGGGGAGCGGTTGCGGAGCCGGCATCAGCGCGGCCCACCGGTCGCCGTCGGCGAGAAGTGCCGGCGCGGTCCGGATGGTGAAGTCGGCGGGGGTCACCTCGGGCAGGTCGGCCCAGTCGACCGGGAACGAGACCGGCATCCCGGGGCGCAGCCGGGGGCTGTACGCGGCGGCCACTGTCGCCCCGCCCGCCCGGGTGGCGTCCACGAAGACCCGCCCACCCCGGTCCTCCTTGATGTACGCGGTGGTGGCCAGCGCCGGATCGAGCCGCTCGGCACGAACGGCGAGCGCCCGGGTGGCGGCGGCCAACTCCTCGGCCGTGGGCTCGTCGGTCACCGGCACGAAGACGTGCACTCCCTTGGCGCCGCTGGTCTTGACGGCACCGGCCAGGCCGGCGTCGGCGAGCGCCTGACGGACCAGCACTGCCGCGTCGACCGCTGCCCGGAAGCCGTCGCCGTCCGGCGGGTCGAGGTCGAGGACCAGGTGGGTCGGGCGGTGCAGGTCCGCGGCGGTGGCCAGCGTCGGGTGGTACTCGACGGCCCGCTGGTTGGCGAACCAGAGCAGGGTGCGGCGGTCGTCGCAGAGGGCGTACGAGATCTCCCGGTGCGACGCCTCCGCCCAGACCGGTGCCCGGCGCACCCAGTCCGGGGTGTAGCGGGGCAGGTTCTTCTGCATGAACGGCGGCTGGCCCGGGCGGACCCTGATCACCGACAGCGGCCGGCCACGCAGGTGCGGGAGGATCCGATCCCCGACCGCGTCGAGGTAATCGACCAGGTCACGCTTTGTCGCGTCATCGCGGTCGGACAGCGGCTGGTCCAGGTTGGTCAGGGCCACGCCGTCCCGGGTTTCGTCAGCCGCACTCATCCGACCACCCTCTCGGCCCCGGTGTCCTCGGTCAACCTGACGTGCCGATCGGTCCCGGCGGGCCGGGCGCCCGGCAGGGTGGCCAGCGCGGCGACCATCAGACCGGCGGTGGCGAGCAGGGCGCCGACGGTAAGCGGCCGCCAGCAAGAACTGCATTGCCCTGCCATTTTCCATTTGTGATCATGTGCCTAATGAAAATTTTTCCCGCTACTGCGGACTCCACCGCCCTGGACCGTGCCGCCGCGTACCCGGCCGACGGTCCCATCACCGCCCTGACCGCTGAGAAGATCCGCGAGGAGCTCGGTGCCAACCAGTTCCGCCCGGAATGGGTCTGGCTTGCCGAGGACGAGAACGGGTACGTCCTTGCCCGTGCGCTGTGGTGGGGCCGTGCCGACAGCAAGCGCCCCATAGCGCTCGATTGCCTCCAGGTCCGTTCCACCGTTGCCGATCCGGTCGTCGTCGCCACCAGGCTCCTTGACGCCGCGCATGCCGCCTTCGGCGTGCGGCCGCAGTACAACCTCTCCCTCCCAGCGGACTGGAGCAGCCGACCGGAACTGAGCGAGGCGGTGGCCTGGCGTCGCGAGGCGGGCCTGCGCACAGGGCTGAGCCGGGAGATTCAGCGCCTGCGCTACGAGTGGACTCCGGCGGCGGGACTGCCCGAGGCCGGCGGTCGGCTGACGTTCCGCGAGGGCAGCGACGAGGAGTTCCTGGAGGCCTTCGTCCGGGTGTCGGGCGACAGCCTCGACGAGGCCACCCGTGACGAGCTGCGCACAAAGAGCGCCAGGCAGGTGGCCGAAGAGGACATGAAGTTCTACCTCGACTGCCCGGGTGAGCGCTCCTGGTGGAGGCTTGCGGAGCTGCCCGACGGCACTCTCGCCGGCCTGGCCGTCCCGTCAGCGACCCCGTATCACCGCAACGTCGGGTATCTCGGTGTCGTACCCGAGCAGCGCGGCAAGGGACTGATCGACGAGATCCTCGCCGAGATCACCCGCTTCCACGCGACCGAACGCGCCGAGCGCATCACCGCGACCACGGACACTACGAACATCCCGATGGCCGCCGCCTTCGACCGCGCCAACTACGAGGTGACGGAGATCCGTTTGGTTCTGGAGGCTTCGAGGGCCGTATGACGTGCCGACGGGGACGGCGTTCCACCACCACGAGCCGCAATTCGTCAGTAGCCCCGTCAGCGGCAGGGCAGGGGATGACGCCGCCGGTGTCGTCCCCCTGGCCTGGGTCCGAGACGGTAGCCGTGTTACCGAGGTCATCGTCTGTGACCATGGGGCGGAGCGGAAGGAGGCACTTTGATGTCCCAGAGGAACAGCGATGTGTCCGCGCAGGCCGAGGCCGAGTTCGCCTGCGCCGCCGGCGACGTGCCGTTCACCCCGGGGCAGGCTCGGGCGTGCACCGTCCGCGAGGTGCTCGACCGGGTCGGCGGCAAGTGGAGCATCGGCATCCTGGTGGCCGCCTCGAACGGGCCGGTGCGCTTCACCGAGTTGGAACGGCACATCGAGGGCATCAGCCGCCGGATGCTCACCCTGACGTTGCGCAACCTGGAACGGGACGGCCTGCTGCACCGCACGGTCTACCCGACCGTCCCACCCAAGGTCGAATACACCGCCACCCCGATGGCGCTGGAGCTCTATGAGTCACTGGTCGCGTTGACCAGCTGGGCCGAGCGGCACCGCCGGGCCATCGCCGAGGCGCGGACCAGGTACGACGCCCAGCACGCCGGATAAACCCGGCGGGGATGTGGGGAACGCCACCACCCCAGTCTGACCGATCGGTCAGGGTCTGACCGATCGGTCAGGCATGCTGGTCTGCGGGAGGTGGACCACGCATGGTCAGAGCGGCACCAGACACGCACGGCGAGATCCTCGCCGCGGCGGCGCGGCAGTTCACGGTGACCGGCTACCGGGGCACCTCCCTGCAGGACATCGCCCGCGAGGTCGGCTGTTCCAAGGCCACCGTGCTCTACCACTTCGCCAACAAGGAAGCCCTGCTCGCCGAGCTGATGGCCCCCGCGATCGACGTGCTCCGCAGCCTCGACGACCAACTCAACGGCCTGACCGGGGCGGCCGCCCAAGAGGTCGCCGCACAGGGCTTCGTCGACCTCGCGGTCCGGTTCCGGCGGGAGATCGCGGTACTTCGCGGCGAGTTCCCGGAGCTGCTGTGCCAGCCGGCCTTCGCGCACATCCAGCAGATCTCGGATCGGCTGCGGGACGCGTTGGCCGGGCACTCCGACCGGCCGGGCGCCCGGATCGCCGCGCTGGTGCTGCTCGCCGGCATCTCCGAGGCGTGCGCCGAGTTCGTCGACATCCCCGACGACGAACTGCGCCCCGCCCTGCTCACCCTCGCCCGGCGGGCCGTCGAACCCGTCGACGCACCACTGCCCCATCCACCCACGACCGAGGACAAGGACTCCTGATGGCCACCCTGCTCTACCGGCTCGGCCGGGGCGCGTTGCGCCGGCGACGGCTCGTCGTCGCGCTCTGGCTCGTCGTACTCGTCGTCGCCGGCCTGGCCGCGGCGACCCTGCGCGGCACGACGGCGAGCAACTTCACAATGCCCGGCACCGAGAGCCAGCGCGCGCTGGACCTGCTCGCCGACCAGTTCCCCGCAGCCAGCGGCGCCACCGGCACCATCACGGTCAAGGCGCCCGCCGACGGCGACCTGGCCACCCCACAGGGTCAGGCCGTGGTGCAGGAGTTGGTCCAGCAGGCGTCGGCACTGCCCGGTGTGGTCGGCGCGGTCAACCCGTTGCAGGTCGGCGCCGTCTCACCCAACGGCCGGTACGCGCTGGTCCAGGTCCAGTTCGCCACCGGCGGGGACGACGTGACCGACGCGCAGCGCACCGCGTACGAGCAGGTTGGCACAGCGGCCAAGGCACAGGGTTGGCAGGTCGCCCCCGGCGGTGAGGTGCTCGGCGGTGAGCCGGAGATCGGCTCCACCGAGGCGCTGGGCGTCCTGGTCGCCGCGATCGTCCTGATCATCACGTTCGGCTCCCTGGTCGCCGCCGGCATGACCATGCTCAACGCGCTGATCGGCGTGGGCGCCGGGATGGCCGGCCTGTTCGCGCTGAGCGGCGTCATCCAGCTCACCAGCACCGCACCGATCCTGGCGCTGATGCTCGGTCTGGCGGTCGGCATCGACTACTCACTCTTCATCACCTCCCGGCACCGGCAGAATCTGCTCGACGGCCTGTCCCCGGAGGAGGCGGTCGGCCGGGCCGTGGGCACCGCCGGCTCGGCAGTGGTCTTCGCCGGCGCCACCGTGGTCATCGCCCTGGCCGGGCTTGCCGTGGTGGACATCCCCTTCCTCACCGTGATGGGTCTGGCCGCCGCCGGCACGGTCACCGTCGCCGTACTCGTCGCCATCACCCTCCAGCCGGCGTTGCTCGGTTTCGCCGGTCGCCGGGTGCTTCCCCGCCGGCTGCGTGCCGTTCCCACAGTCGGCACCGACGAGGACGACACGGACGTCACCGACCGGCCGGTCGCGACGACGACCGAAGACCGCAACCGGTTCGGCTTCCGCTGGGCGCGACTGATCACCCGGTTCCGCGTACCGGTCATACTGGTCGGCCTGCTCGGCCTGGGGCTGCTCGCGCTGCCCACGCCGGACATGCGGCTGGCTCTGCCGGGCGCGGCGACGGCCGCCGTCGGCTCACCCGCCCGGGTGGCGAACGATCTGACCGTCGAGGGCTTCGGAGCGGGCTTCACCGGCCGGCTCGCGGTGGTGGTCGCCGGTGACACGCCGCAGGCCACCTCGGCCGCCGTGCCGCAGGTGACGGCACTGCTCCAGCGCACCGAGAACGTCCTCGCGGTGGCACCGGCCCAGGTCAGCCCGGACGGCCGGACGGCGCTGCTCGGCGTGGTGCCGAAGACCGGCCCGACCGACGAGGCCACCGAGACCCTGGTCCACGACATCCGTGGCGCGGTGGGCGGGATCCGCGACGCGGACGTGCTGCTCACCGGCGTCACCGCCATCGGCATCGACGTCTCCGAGAAGCTCTCCGACGCGCTTCCGATCTACCTGTTGCTGGTGGTCGGGCTGTCGGTGTTGCTGCTGATGCTGGTGTTCCGCTCGCTGCTGGTGCCGATCAAGGCGGCGCTGGGCTTCCTGCTCACCGTCGCCGCCACGTTCGGCATCACGGTGGCCGTCTTCCAGCAGGGACACCTCGCCGACCTCGTCGGCCTGGACACGCCCGGCCCGCTGATCAGCTTCCTGCCGATCCTGCTCATCGGCATCCTGTTCGGGCTCGCCATGGACTACGAGGTGTTCCTGGTGTCCCGGATGCGGGAGGACTTCGTCCACGGTGAGACCGCCCGACAGGCCACCATCAGCGGCATGGGGCACGGCGCACGGGTCGTCACGGCCGCCGCGCTGATCATGATCTCGGTCTTCGGGGGCTTCGTCTTCCTGGAGGACCCGGTGATCAAGTCGATGGGCTTCGCGCTCGCCGTCGGCGTCGCCATCGACGCGTTCGTGGTCCGGATGACCATCGTCCCGGCGGTGATGTCGCTCCTCGGCGACCGCGCGTGGTGGCTGCCCCGGTGGCTCAACCGCGCCCTGCCGAACGTGGACATCGAAGGTGAGGGCCTGCGCACCCACCTGGAAGAACGCACCCCCACGCACGTCTAACCCATCCACCCGGTCGATCATGGAGTTGTGGTGCCCGTCGTGCCCCGATCAGAGGCTTTCGTGCAGCACCACAACTCCATGATCGACGCGAGCGGGCACCGGTCAGACGCCCGCCGGGTAGGTCTCCATCTCGCCGGGGGCCGCCGACACCGGTAGCGGGTGCAGGGCGGTGGTGTCGTCGCACCAGATGAAGGCGTCGTAGCGTTCGCCGATCCGGGTCGGCACGTAGTTGCCCCAGGACTCGAACGACGGGTCGTAGACCACCCCGATCGCCCGGTGGTCCACGGTGTCGGTCACCCAGCCCGGCTGGTCGTCGCCACCAAAGATCAGCACGGCCCGCTCCGGCATCAGCTCGTGCAGCCGCCGCTCGATCGACCCCTCCCGAGCCGGCGGCACCACCATCGCCTCGGGCGGCGAACCCCAGCGGGGTGCGGCGATCGCCGTACCCCGGTAACTGCCGAAGCCGATCAGGGCGACCGCGTCCTCGCCGTGCCGCTCCCGAGCCAACTGACCGATGTTGACCATCCCGTCGGCGGCCATGTCGGTGGCCCGCGCGTCCCCGACGTGCGTGTTGTGCGCCCAGACGATGCCCCGGGCGTCGGGGCCGTACCGGTCCAGCAGCCGGTCCAGTGTGTCCTGCATGTGGGTGTCGCGGATGTTCCACGAGTCGGGCCCACCGGCCACCATTGCCCGGTAGTAGCGCTCCGCTCCGGCCACCACCTCCGCGTTCTGCCAGGCCGAGAAGCGATCCGGGCCGTCGGAGAGGGCGTGCTCGCGGGTCCGGGCCAGCAACCGGATGACCTCCTCCTCGCAGCGGGCGGAGACGAACCGGCTGGCCGCGCCGTACTCCTCGACTCTCTTGCCGTACGGCTCGAAACACCGGTACGCGTCCTGAGCCGCCTCCAGCGACTTCGGGTCCTCCTCCCCCAGGTAGTCGAAGATCGCCTGCATCGACTCCCAGAGGCTGTACACGTCGAGCCCGTGGAACCCGGCCCGTTGCTCCTCCGGCCGCTCGACGTTCCAGGCCCGCAGCCAGCTGGTGAACCGGGCCACCTCGGCATTGGCCCACATCCAGGTCGGCCATCGCTCAAACTCAGCGAGCGCGAGCTGCGGTTCGAGCGCGCCGCCCGGCGCGGCCGTCACCGACCGGTGCACCCGATCACAGTCGGGCCAGTCACCCTCCACGGCGACGAAGGAGAAGCCGCACTCCGCGATCAGTCGGCGGGTGAGCTGCTCGCGCAACCGGTAGTAGTCGTAACTGCCGTGGGTGGATTCACCGATCATCACCACCCGTGCGTTCCGGACGCGCTCCAGCAACGGGTCGAAATCGCTCGGCGCGCCGAGCCGCTGAACCAGCATGCCAGCGGCTACCCGGCCGCCACTGCGGCAAACCGTCGGCGCGTCGCGGGCCGACACGCCGGCCGCCGGGCCGTCGTGGGTGCCGACCTGGCCGGTGTACGGCCACCGCGAGCGGGTAGCCGGCCGACATGACCGTCACCGGGGTGCAGTTGCAGGAGTACCTGGCCGGGCTCGACTACCCGGTCTCGCGGGAGGACCTGATCCGCTGGGGTCAGGAGAACGGGGCCAGCACGGAGATGTTGCAGATGTTGCAGGCGTTGCCGGCGGAGCAGTTCAACTCCCCCGACGAACTAAACGCAGCCCTAACCACCCCGACCTAACCCCACCCACCCACCCACCCACCCCATCCCCCACTCCCCCATCACCCCCGGTGATCATGAAGTTATTGCCATCCGCCGCGGCGTGTCGTGGCAATAACTTCATGATCACCAGGGGGTGGGGTGGGGGCAGGGAGTGGGGGGTCAGGGGATGGGGATGGTGATGGTGCGGGCTTCGGTGCGGGCGGTTTCGGCGGCGGCGAGGATGCCGACCACCTCACGGCCGAAGCGGACGTCGCAGCGGTGGTCCCGGGTGCCGGCCCGCACCTGCTCGACGAGCTGGTCGATGGCGACGCCGAACGCCGTGGCGGGATCGTTCTCGCCGAACGGGACGTTCTCGATGCCGTTCTCGCCGTAGAACACGAACTCCCGGGCCATCGACTCGGTCGGGGCGTCCAGGGAGAGCGAGGCGCTGCTCGTGGCACCGCCCTCGTGGGTGAGCAGCAGGTGCACCATCCCGCTCGGTCCGTCCATCGCCGCCACCTGCGTCACCCGGCCGAGCACCGGCAGGAGGATCGAGAGGGCGTGCGGGGCGATGTCCCAGAGCGCCCCGTGCTCCCGACGCCACAACGAGCCGCCGTACGGGCTGCCGTCCTGGAAGATCGAGGCGAAAGCGGTGGTCCGGCCGTGCTGCCAGCCCCCGGCGGCGCCGGTGGCGGCGAGGAACGCGGTCACGTTCGGCTGGAACCGCTGGGTGAAGAAGACGACCGAGGCGACCCCGGACTCCTCGGCGGCGGCCACGACACGGTCGGCGTCGGCCACGCTGAGCGCCAGTGGCTTGTCCAGCAGCAGGTGCCGGCCGGCGCGGGCCGCCCGGACCGCGATGTCGGCCTGGACGTCCGGCGGCAGGGCGACGGCGATCGCCTCGCACTGCTCGATCAGCGCGTCGACGTCGGCGTAGGCGGGCACCCCGTACCGCTCGGCCAGTGCGGAGGCCCGCTCCGGGTTGCGGCCCCACACCCCGACCAGCTCCGCGTCGGGATGTGCGTGCAGCGCCTTCCCGTGCGTCTCGATCGCCCAGTGACCGGTGCCGAACAAACCGAACCGCAGCACGTGTACCTCCGCTGTTTCCCCGCACCGCGACAACGCCACGGACGTGATCCACGCTAGTCGCCCCGGCGGTCAGGACGGCGGCGGGTTCGACCAATCGAAGCAGCCCACCTCTGTTTCCGAACCCACCCTCGGGCCACCCGGCGGCTGACGCGGGCGTTTGCCGACCAGACGGACGTGCTGCTGACCGGGGACGTGGCGGCGTTCGAGAGCAGGAGCCGCACTGCGGACGCCTCGACGGGCGCGCGTCACACGCGGAGAGGCAGGGCACCCGCTTACTACGACGGTTAGTAGGCTGTGCCGGTGACCGAAGCAACGACCGGGTGGGTCCGGTGACCAGCGTGGCCACCGACTCGCCGGTGGACGGGATCGTCGCGACCGTACCCATCGTGCTGTCGCTGCTCGTCGCGGTGTGGGCGCTGGTGGCGGCGGTACGCCACCGGCCGCCGGACCGGGTGCAGTTCGTCGGTCTGGCCGTCCTCGAAGTGGCGTTGCTGGTGTTGAGCGTGCTGGCGCTCGTCGCCGTCGGCGGCGGGGATCGACCCGGCGAGCCCGGTGCCTTCTTCGGCTACCTGGTCACGCTGGTGTGCCTGCCGCCACTGGCCTGGGTGCTGGCCCGGATGGAACCGACCCGCTGGGGCTCGGCGATCGTGTGCGCGGTCTGCCTGGTGGCCCCGGTGGTGGTGGTCCGGTTGCAGCAGACCTGGGAGGTGCTCGGTGGCTGAGACAGGGCAGGCCCCGCGGCGGACGAACTCCGGCCCCGGCCGGCTGCTGATCGCGGTCTACCTGCTCTTCGCCATCGCGGCGACAAGTCGGGCGGGCCTGCAGATCGCCACCAAGTTCGACGAGGCGCCGGTGGCGTACCTGCTCTCCGGGCTGGCCGCGGTCATCTACATCGTGGCGGCGGTGGGGTTGGCCCGCGCCGGGCATGCCGGCCGACGGGTCGCGTTGGCGTGCTGCTCCGTGGAGCTGGTCGGTGTGGTCGCGGTCGGCATCCTGAGCCTGGTCGACAAGGAGCTGTTCCCGGACGAGACGGTCTGGTCGGGGTTCGGCAGTGGGTACGGCTACATCCCGCTGGTGCTGCCGGTGCTCGGCCTGCTCTGGCTCTGGCGCACCCGCCGCGCGCCCGCCTGACCCGGCACGCACCCCGCCCGACTCAGCCAGGACCCGGCGACGAGGGCGTCCCGTCCAGCGGAGCGCCCTCGTCGGGAGTACGGGTCAGTCCCGAGGGCCGCCCGCGACGTAGATGACCTGACCGGAGACGAAGCCGGCGCCCTCGCTCGCCAGGAACGAGATGGTGTGCGCGACGTCCTCCGGTCGACCCGGGCGACGGACCGGGATCTCGGCGGCGGCGTGCTTCTGGAAGTCGTCGAAGTCGACCTTCATCCGGGCGGCGGTGGCAGCGGTCATGTCGGTGACGATGAAGCCGGGTGCGACCGCGTTCACGGTCACCCCGAACGGACCCAGCTCGATGGCGAGCGTCTTGGTGAAGCCCTGCAGACCGGCCTTGGCTGCGGCGTAGTTCGCCTGGCCCCGGTTGCCCAGCGCCGAGGTGCTGGAGAGGTTGACGATCCGCCCCCACTTGCGGTCCACCATGTGCTTCTGCGCGGCCTGGCTGAACAGGAACGCGCCGCGCAGGTGCACCCCCATCACCGTGTCCCAGTCGGCGTTGGTCATCTTGAACAGCAGGTTGTCGCGGAGCACACCGGCGTTGTTGACCAGCACGGTGGGCGCGCCCAGTTCGGCGGCGATCCGGGCCACCGCCGCCTCGACCTGGTCCCGGTCGGAGACGTCGGCGCCCACTCCGAGCGCCCGGCCGCCGGCGGCGGCGATGGCGTCCACTGTCTCCTTGGTGGCCGTCTCCTCGATGTCCACCACGGCGACGGCCATTCCGTCGGCGGCCAGCCGCCGGGCGGTGGCCGCGCCGATACCGCGGGCGGCTCCGGTGACGATGGCGACGCGGGGCTCCTCCGACATGATTACCTCCGGGTAACTTGGGGTCGATCGAAGGAGCCTAACCCGCTCACCGACAGTAACCCAGCGATGACCATCGCTTTACAGGAAAGATGATCTTCCGCGCGTACCGTGCCGTTCGCTGTCATCCCACTAGCACCGACAGACGAGGCAAGGAACGATGATCAAGTGAATTTATCCCGTACCCGCAGGGCCTGGCTCGCCACCGCGACCGCCGCAGCCCTCGCGGCGACCGGCGGAACACCCGCCCTGGCCGCCACCCCCACGGCAGCGGCCGGTCCCGGCGTCACCCCCGTTACCGACCTGCCCACGCCACCCGGCACCCACTCGGTCACCCTGATCACCGGCGACACGGTCACCACCCGCCAGAGCGCCAACGGCAGCACCGTCGACGTACGACGTCCCGACGGCACGTCGACACCGGTACGGGTGATGGAGGCCGGCGACGACCTCTACGTCTACCCCCAGTCGGTGCTGCCCTACGTGGCCGCGAAGACACTGGACAAGCGACTGTTCAACGTCACCCAGCTGATCGCCGACGGGTACGACGACGCCCGGATGGACCAGTTGCCGCTGATCGTGTCGTACGCCGACACGCCCGGCCTGCGTGCCGGCTCTGCCCCCGCCGGTGCGACCCGCACCCGCACCTTCAGCAGCATCGCGAGTGCCGCCCTGAGCGAGGACCGCGACCAGGCCGACGAGTTCTGGACCGCGATCACCGCCACCGCCGCGAAGGCGGCCACCGCCACCGGCGGCGAGGGACGCTTCTCCGGCGGGATCGCCAAGATCTGGTTGGACGGGCAGGTGCACGCCGACCTGGCCGACACCACCGCCCAGATCGGTGCCCCCGCCGTCTGGGCCAACGGCGACACCGGGGCGGGCGTCCGAGTCGCCGTCCTGGACACCGGTGTCGACCCGACCCACCCGGATCTGGCCGGCCAGATCGGCGCGTCCGCCGTGTTCGTGCCCGGCGAGGAGATCACCGACCGGGCGGGGCACGGCACCCACGTCGCGTCCACCGTCGCCGGCACCGGCGCCGCCTCGGACGGTCGGGAGAAGGGGGTCGCCCCCGGTGCCCAACTCGCCATCGGCAAGGTGCTCAGCGACAACGGCAACGGGCAGGAATCCTGGATTCTGGCCGGCATGGAGTGGGCGGCCCACGAGGCCGACGCCACCGTCATCAACATGAGCCTGGGCTCCAGCCAGCCCAGTGACGGCACCGACCCGCTGAGCCAGGCGGTCAACCGGCTCAGCGCGGAGACCGGTGCCCTCTTCATCACCACCGCCGGCAACGGCGGCCCCGGCGTGAGCGCCCCCGGCGCGGCGGACGCCGGCCTGACTGTCGGCGCGGTCGACAACGACGACACCCTCGCCTACTTCTCCAACCGCGGTCCGCGGATCAGCGACGAGGCGATCAAGCCCGATCTGACCGCGCCCGGCGTCGGTGTGCTCGCCGCCCGCTCGCAGTACTCGCCCGGCGAGGGTTGGTACACGAGCATGGACGGCACCTCGATGGCCGCGCCGCACGTCGCTGGCGCAGCCGCCCTGCTTTCCGCGAAGCACCCGGACTGGACCGGCCAGCAACTCAAGGACGCACTGGTCAGCACGACCAAGGCCACCCCGGCGTTCGACGCCTTCCAGGCCGGCAACGGCCGGCTCGACGTCGCCACCGCGGTCCGCGCGCCGATCGTCGCCACCGGCACCGTCTCCACCACCGCGCACTACGAGACCGCGCAGCCGGGTCGCGTCACGCACCCGGTGACGTACACCAACACCACCGGGCAGCCGATCACGCTGAGCCTGTCGGTGGACGCCCCGAACGCACCGGCCGACCTGTTCAGCCTCTCCAGCGCGCAGGTGACAGTGCCCGCGCACGGCACCGCCACCACCACCCTGACCACTGACACCTCCCGGTCCAGCGCCGGCAGCCGGTACACCGGTCAGGTCCTCGCCGCCGGAGCGGACCGGGTCGTCCTGGCCCGTACGGCGATCTCCGTGGGCACCTTCACCCCGTACCACAAGCTTCGGCTCGAACTGACCGACCGGGACGGCAAGCCGGCCCCCGGCACCATCGAGCTCGGCCAGCCGGGCGGCTACGAGGCCGAGTTCCTCTCGACCAACCCGGACGGCACGCTGTTGCTCAACCTGCCCGAGGGCGTCTACTCGGCGATGAGCTTCCTGAACGTCACCGGCAGCCACGGGCCGAACTCGCTCGGCCTGGCACTGCTCGGCGACCCCGACATCGACCTGCGTCAGGACACCACGGTTCGGCTGAACGGGAAGGCGGCCCGCCCGGTCGAGTCGTCGGTGCCGCAGCAGACCGCCGACACCTTCACCCGGCTGGACTACTTCCGGTCACAGGGCGCGGGCCGGTGGCGCTCGTTCATCGCCGGCGGCGTCTTCTACGACAGCTTCTGGGCGCAGCCCACCAGCAAGGACGTGCGGCACGGCGACTTCTACCTCGGCGCCCGGTGGCGTAAGGAGCAGCCGGTGCTGAGCGTCGGCACCAAGAAGGTGAACTTCGACGACGTGGTCCGCCAGCAGGGCACCACCCAGCTGCCGAAGGGCCGCTCGACGTTGCCGGTGGTCTACGCCGGCGACGGTGCGCCGAGCGACTACGTCAAGCTGAACGCCCGGGGCAAGGCCGTCGTGGTCCGGCACAACCTGGATGTCGGTGACGCCGAGCAGGCCGCCGCGGCGACCGCCGCCGGTGCGAAGCTGATGCTGGTGGTCAACGACTGGCCGTGGCGCGAGGTGCGCGACTACTCGATCGATTTCGTCACCCCCACCCCGATCGAGGTGGCGATGCTCAGCATGGACGAGGGGGAGGCGCTGATCCAGCAGATCCAGCGCGAATCGACCAAGGTCGAGGTTGACTCACAGCCAATCGCCGACTACGTGTACGACCTCGTTCAGGGTTACCACAACAAGATTCCGCGCGACATGAGCCGGGCCGAGACCAAGAAGACGCTCGCCCGGATCGACGTCGGTTTCACCTTCCCCGACCGGCAGACCCGCGGTGGCGAGTTCCGCTACGACTGGCCGTCGTACAACAACTGGGGCATCGGCGAAAGCAGCAACCGGCCGCTCGCACCGGTCCGCACCGACTGGGTCTCCATCGACGACCTGTACACCTGGGGTCAGGAGGCGTACATCGACGGCGGCACCTACCAGATCGACCCCCGGACCAGCTACGGCGCCGGCAGCAAGAACGAGGAGCGGTTCTTCGAGCCGATCGAGCGGCCGCACCTGAACAACAACTTCACGCTGCCCACCCGCTCCGGCGACACCCTCAAGCTGGACGTGCCCGGTTGGGGCGGGGCCGACCACGTCGGCATGGCCATGAACGGCGCCGGCCAGACCAACCAGCTCTACCAGGGCCGCACGCTGCTCGCCGAGAGCACCAGCACGTGGATCAGCGGCACCGCGCCGAACGCGGGCGACCTGCCGTACCGGTTGGTGGTGGGGACCACCCAGGACCCGACCGGCGGCCCGTACTCCACCAGCACCACCACCGAGTGGACGTTCCGGTCCAAGGCGCCGGCCGCCGGTGTGGAGTCGGCGGGGCTGCCGCTGCTCCAGCTCGACTACGCGGTCGACACCGACGCCGTCGGCACCGCGAAGGCCAACACCGATCTGAGCGTGTCCGCCAACCACCTGCCCGGTGTCACCGGGTTCGGCACCATCGGTTCGGTCACCCTGGAGATTTCGTACGACGACGGCGCGCACTGGCAGAAGCAGTCACTGGACCGCGCGAAGGACGGTTCGTTGACGACGAAGCTGCGCGCGCCGAAGGGTGCCAAGTTCGTGTCGCTGCGCGCCAGCGCCGCAGACGGCTCAGGCAACTCGATCAACCAGACCGTGCTGCGCGCGTTCGGCGTGCGCTGATCGTCCGGCCCTGATCGCGTGACGTCCGGCCGGCACCGACCGGCCGGACGTCACGCGTGATCGGGGAACCGCCGAACCTCAGAAACCCCGGTCCCGGCAGAGGCGGATCCAGCGGTATCCGTGGCCGGAGACCTTCACCGCGCCGAGCTTGCCCAACTCGCCGTAGCCACGGTCGGCGAGCACGTCGATCGGCAGGTCGGCCTCGGGCTCAAGGCTGCTGAGGTCCACCTCGACGTCGTCGGTGCCCAGGTTGTGCACGAAGACCATCGTCCCGGTCGGCCCGTCGGCCCGGTGCGCGAGCACGCCGGGCGGCATCGCCACGTCGATGTGGGTCGTCGACCCAGAGCCGATCTCCGGCGCCTCCCGCAGCGTACGGATCATGCGCTCGAACCAGCCGAGCAACGACTTCGGGTCGCCCCGCTGGGCGGTGACGTTGACGTTCTGGTAGCCGAAGTCACCCTTGTCGATCACCGGACGGACCAGCTTCTCCGGGTCCGCCGTGGAGAAGCCGGCATTCGGCTGGTACGACCACTGCATCGGGGTACGGATCGCCTCCCGACCGGGCAGCGACAGGTCCTCGCCCATCCCGATCTCCTCGCCGTAGCGCAGCACCGGCGTGCCGCGCATCGAGAACTGCAGGGCGTACGCCAGCTCGATGCGCCGCCGGTCGTTGCCGAGCATCGGGGCGAGCCGGCGACGGATGCCCCGGTCGTAGATGCGCATGTTCTCGTCCGGGCCGAACTGCGCGTACACCTGGTTGCGCTGTTCGGTCGTCAGCCGGGACAGGTCGATCTCGTCGTGGTTGCGCAGGAAGGTGGCCCACTGCCCGCCGACCGGCAGCTTCGGGGTGTCGTGCAACGCGTCGATCAGCGGTTCCGGGTCCTCGCGGGCCAGGGCGAGCATGAGTCGACCGTTGAGCATGAAGTCGAAGAGCATGTGGATCCGGTTGCCGGAGCCGCTGGCGTCGCCGAAGAACGTCGGTAGCTGGTCCGGCTCGACGTTCGCCTCGGCCAGCAGGACGGCGTCGCCGCGCCGCCACTGGACGTGCTGGCGCATCTCGGTGAGGAACTCGAAGTCCTTCGGGGAGTTCGGGTTGCCCGGCTCGGTCAGCTCGATGATGAACGGCACGGCGTCCATTCGGAAGCCGGAGACACCGAGCTGGAGCCAGAACGACATGATCTTCTTGACCTCGGCCCGGACCTCCGGGTTCGCGAAGTTGAGGTCCGGCTGGAACTTGTAGAACCGGTGGTAGAACCAGGCCTTGGCGGTGCGGTCGTAGCTCCAGGTCTCCTTCTGCTCGCCGGGAAAGACCATGCCCTGGTGCCGGTCGTCCGGCTCGCCGTCGGACCAGACGAACCAGTCGCGGTACGGCGAGTCCGGCGAGGAACGGGCGGACTGGAACCACGGGTGCTCGTCGGAGGTGTGGTTGACCACCAGGTCGATGATCACGCGGATGCCCCGGTTCTGCGCCTGGTGCAACAGCTCGGCGAAGTCGCCGAGGGTGCCGAAGCGCGGGTCCACGTTGTAGAAGTCGGTGACGTCGTAGCCGTCGTCGCGGTTGGGCGACGGGTGGATCGGGTGCAACCACAGGCAGGTCACGCCGAGCCGGGCCAGGTAGTCCAGCCTCCCGATCAACCCGCGGATGTCACCGACCCCGTCACCGTCCGAGTCGGCGTACGTGTCGATGTCGAGGCAGTAGACGACGGCTTCGGAATACCAACGGTCACCCATGCCGGAGGAACATCTCCGATCGATCATCGCGGCAAACCCTTGGTTATCGTTCCGGTCATGGGAGACGACCTCGTACCACCGAGCGAGCCGTTGGACTGGTCCCGGGGCGCCTGGCTGCACCCGCCGGTACGCGTCGAGGAGGGCCCGGCCGGCGAGCTGGTGGTCGAGCCGGCCGCGAACAGCGACTTCTGGCGCAAGACCAGCTACGGCTTCGTCCACGACAACGGTCCGGCCCTGCTGGCACCGCTGCCGGTGGGCACCGCCATGGAGGTGGGCTTCCGGCTCGACTTCTCGGCGCAGTTCGACCAGGCCGGTGCGTTCGTGCGCGTCGACGAACACACCTGGACCAAGGCCGGCGTCGAGGTCAGCGACGGCGAGGTGCAGCTCGGCGCGGTGGTGACCCGGGAGTTCTCCGACTGGTCGGTGGGGCCGGTGCCGGAGTGGGCGGGCCGGGAGGTGACCGTCCGGGTCAGCCGGGCCGGCGACGCGCTGACCATCCGCGCCCGGGTCGACGGCGAGCCGTGGCGACTGGTCCGGCTCGCCCCGCTGGACCCGACGGCCGACGCCCTCGCCGGCCCGTTCTGCTGCGCTCCCTCCCGCGCTGGGCTGAGGGTGACGTTCACCGGCTGGCGACAGGGGCCGGCGGACACCGCGCTGCACCCGGAGCACTGAGCCCAGGTGTAGTTCGGGTGCCGGTGGGTATCACCATCCGATCCCCGACGGCCCACCCGGAAGGACGACCCATGGCGTACGCCCAGGCTGGCGACCCGTCCGAGTTCACCGGGTTGACCGGCTGGGTGGCCTCGGTGATCGAGGTGATGGGTCCGGTCGGAGTGGCGCTGCTGGTGGCGTTGGAGAGCATCGTTCCGCCGATCCCCAGCGAGATCGTGCTGGCGCTCGCCGGCTTCCTGGCCCACGAGGGCGAGTTCAACGTCTTCCTCGTGGTGCTCGCCGCGACCGTCGGTTCGCTGATCGGCGCGTTGGTCCTCTACTGGCTCGGCGCGGCGCTCGGCGAGGACCGGCTCAAGCGCTGGTTGGACCACATCCCGTTGGTGGACAGCGACGACCTGGAGAAGGCCGACAGGTGGTTCGAGCGGCACGGTCGGTGGGCGGTGCTGATCGGCCGGGTGGTGCCGGTGGTCCGCAGCCTCGTCTCCGTGCCGGCCGGGGCCAATCGGATGCCGCTGGGCGAGTTCATCCTGCTCACCACGATCGGCAGCGGGGTGTGGAACGGTCTCATCGTGGGGGCGGGTTACGCCCTCGGGAGCCGTTGGCAGGACGTCGAACGCTACAGCGACTGGTTCAACTACGCGATCGTCGCGGTCTTCGTGGTGATGGTGGCCAGTTGGGTGATCCGTAAGCTCCGCAAGCGCCGGGACCGCGACGACCGGCGGTCGGTGACCGCCGGTCGCTGATCCGCGTTACCGCCGAGCCGGCGACGGAACCGCCTGCGGGCGGCGAAGCACCGCCTGCTCGATGGCCGACCACACGCTCGTGGTCACCAGGTAGATCACGGCGGCGAGCGGCAGCACCAGCGCCACCAGCACCGTCGTGAACGGCAGCAGGGGCAGCAACCGGCCGAGCGTGGCCGCTCCCGGCCCCTCGGTCGGCGTACCGGCCACCGTGCCCGCCGCCGCCGACGCCCGGCGTGCCCGTCGCGACGACCACCACGCCACCGCCAGCAACACCACCAGCAGTACGCCGAAGAGCCCTCCGGCCGCACCGGCCAGCCCGTCGCTGAGATGGTGCCCCAGCGGCACGCCGGCCAACCGCTCGTCCAGCAACCCGGTGCCGCCCTCGCTGGTGCTGAACAACCGGTACAGCACCAGCAGGAACGGCGCCTGGAGGAGCAACGGCAGACAGCCGGCGATCGGGTTCGCGCCGGCCTCGCGGTACAACGCGAACACCTCACGCTGAAGCGTCGCCGGGTCGTCGGCGTACCGCTGCTGTAGGTCCCGCACCCGCGGGGCGAGCGCGGCGCGGCGCCGCTCGCCGCGGACCTGCGCGACGGTCAGCGGCGAGATCAGCAGCCGGACCGCGATGGTGAAGAGCACGATGGCGGCGGCGGTCGCCGCGCCGCCGGCCAGTGGTTCGAGCAGCTCGGTGAGCCAGGACAGCGCGCTGCCGGCAGCGCCGACAGCGTCGTGCAGTGGTGCGAAGGCAAGCATGGGAAACCCCTCGGTCCGATTCCGGTGAGGCCCTCCCCCGGGCGGCATCCGCTCAGCAAGGGGGGCCGGTGACGGCGGGATCGGCCGCGCGGCGGCGAGGCGCTACGCGGCCGAGGGGTGCCCCGGAGCACGGGGACGAGGGCGACCGGCCGCATCCGGGTCGATCTGACGGGGCATTCGGCGACTTCGGGAGCGGGCCCGCAGACCGGCCCACCGCGGCCCCGTACCGGGCGCGCCCGCCCGGTCGCGCACCCGGGCCGCCAGCACCACCGCGAGCAGCACCAGGGCGGTCAACGCAGCGCCCGCGAGCAGGTCGGCCGGTCGGCCCGCGAGCAGGGTGAGCTGGGCGAACGCGGACACCCACGCGACCCCGACATAGCCCAGCAGCACCGGCACGGGCCCAGCATAGGACCCGCTGTCACGTCACCCGGTCGAATCCGGCGGCCCGTCCCGAGCACGACGCGCCGACGCCACGTTTCCCGGCATCGCCACGTTGGGTAACCAACGGCAGACCAACGCGGAGAGACCGCCAACGGTAGGAACGGACGGGTGATGTCGATGACCGGTCAGGTGGCGGAGGCGCCCAGCGACATGGCTGCGGCGACCGGATTGCTCACCGTGGGTGTCGAGGAGGAGTTCCTGCTCGTCGACCCGCACACCGGGGCTGCGGTTCCGGCCGTGGATCTGGTCATGGAGCAGGTCCCGGCCGAACTCCGTGGACAGGTGGAACGGGAGTTCCAGACCAGTCAGATCGAGATCGGCAGCCCACCCGGCCTGGAGCTCTCGTCGATCCGGCACTCCCTGGGCGTACTGCGTCGGGCGCTCTCCGACGCCGCCGAGCGGGCCGGCGTACGCCTGCTCGCCATCGGCACCGGCCCGGTGGACGGCCCGGTGCCGCCGGTGGTGGACAAGCCCCGCTTCGACCTGATGATCGAGCGGTTCCGGCTGCTCGTTCCCGGCCCGGGCAACAACGGAATGCACGTGCACGTCGGGGTGCCCGACCCGGACACCGGCGTGCAGGTGCTCAACCACGTACGGCCGTGGCTGCCCTTGTTGCACGCGGTGACCACCAACTCGCCGTTCGCCCGTGGCGAGGACACCGGCTACGCCAGTTGGCGCTCGGTGGAGTGGGAGCGCTGGCCGTCGGTGGCGCCGACGCCGTTTCTGGAGTCGCACGAGCACTACCAGCGGCTGATCCGCCAGTTGATCTCCAGTGGGGTGATGCTCGACGAGGGGATGCTCTACTGGTACGCGCGCCTGTCGGCGAAGTACCCGACGGTGGAACTGCGGATCGGTGACGTCTGCCCGTCGGTGGACGACGCGGTGCTGGTCGCCGCACTGGTCCGGGCGTTGGTGGCCACCGCCATGGCGGATGTCGACGCCGGCCGGCCGGCGTTGCGGACCGACCATCACCTGCTGGTCGGGGCGCACTGGCGGGCCGCCCACGACGGCCTGGAAGGCGAGGCCGTCGACGTCACCAACGGTGAGCTGCGCCCGGCCTGGGAGCTGTTGGACCGGTTCGTGGAGCGGATGCGCCCGGCGCTGGAGGAGCACGGCGACTGGGCCGAGGTGACGGACCTGCTGGGTGGGCTGCGTCGACACGGCAGCGGCGCGGCACGGCAGCGGGCGGTGTTCGAACGCACCGGCCGGCTCACCGACGTGGTGCAGGACGTCGCGCGGCAGACCCGCGGCTGAACACCGCGTGACAGGATGAACCCGTGGCGCAACGGCTGATCGTCATCGGCGGGGACGCCGCCGGAATGTCGGCGGCGTCCCAGGCCCGACGCCGGCGCGCCCGCGCCGACCTGGAGATCGTGGTCTTCGAGCGGGGCCACTTCACCTCCTACTCGGCCTGTGGCATCCCGTACTGGATCAGTGGGCTGGTGCCCGGCCCCGAGGCGTTGATCGCCCGGGGTCCGCAGATCTTCCGCACCGAGCACGAGATGGACGTCCGGATGCGCCACGAGGTCACGACCATCGACCTGGAACGTCGCGAGGTGGTGGCCCGGGACCTGGCGGGCGGCGGCGAGGTCCGCCAGCGCTTCGACGACCTGATGTACGCCACCGGCGCGGTGCCGGTGAAGCCGTCGTGGGCGGTCACCGACGCGGGTGGCGTGTTCGGCATGCAGACCCTCGACGACGGTGCGGCGCTGCGCGACTGGCTGGACGCCGACCCGCAGCCGCGCCGGGCCGTGGTGATCGGCGGCGGGTACATCGGCGTCGAGATCGCCGAGGCCATGATCCAACGCGGCCTCTCGGTGACCCTGGTGGAAGCGGGCGAGCAGCCCATGTCGACGGTGGACGCCGACATGGGCGAGCTGGTCGCCGAGGCCATGCGTGGCCTCGGCATCACGATCCGCACCGGCCTGCCGGTGACCGGCCTTGAGGAGCGGGACGGCCGGGTGTCCGCCGTGGTCACCGCCGCGGGGCCGATCCCGGCCGACGTCGTGGTCCTGGGCCTCGGCGTACGCCCCAACACCGCGCTCGCCGAGGCGGCCGGGTTGCCCCTCGGACCGACCGGCGCGGTCCGGGTCGACCGTCGGATGCGGGTGCCCGGTCTCACCGGGGTCTGGGCGGCCGGCGACTGCGTGGAGACCCTGCACCGGGTCAGCAGGCTGCCGGTGCACGTGCCGCTCGGCACGCACGCCAACAAGCAGGGCCGGGTCGCCGGGACCAACATCGGCGGCGGGTACGCCACCTTCACGGGTGTGATCGGCACGGCGGTGACCAAGGTATGCGACCTGGAGGTCGGCCGGACGGGTCTGCGCGAACGCGACGCAATTGCTGCCGGCTTCGAGTTCGTCTCGGTGATCGCCGAGTCGACCAACCGGGCCGGCTACTACCCGGGTTCCCGGCCGATGACGGTCAAGCTGATCGCCGAGCGCCCCAGCGGCCGGTTGCTCGGCGCGCAGATCGTCGGTTGGTCCGAGGCGGCCAAACGGATCGACACGCTGGCCGTAGCGTTGTGGAACGGCATGACGGTGGACGATATGACGCAGCTGGACCTGGGTTACGCTCCGCCATACGCGCCGGTGTGGGATCCGGTGCTGATCGCCGCCCGAAAAGCGGTCGACGCGCTCGCCGCGCTCGGCCGTTGACCCGCGCCCGCCGTGGAGGACCACCCCGTGACCCAGACCCCGACCCGGCCGACCGCGCGTCGGCGTCCCACGATGGTCGACGTGGCCCGACGCGCCGACGTCAGCCTGAAGACGGTCTCCCGGGTCGTCAACGACGAACCGGTGGGGCAGGAGTTGGTAGGCCGCGTGCTGGCCGCCATCGCCGAGCTGGGCTTCCGGCGCAACGACATCGCTCGTAACCTGCGCTCCCGGCAGCTCAATGCCACCGTCGGGCTGCTGATCGAGGAGATCGCCAACCCGTTCTACGCGACCATCGCCAGCGTCGCCGCCGAGATCGCCGCCGCCCACGGCACCATGCTGATCACCGCGTCGTCCGAGGAGGACCCGGAGCGGGAGCGCGCCCTGCTCCAGGATTTCACCCAGCGCCGGGTCGACGGCCTGCTGGTGGTGCCGGCCGGCCTCGACCACTCGTTCCTGCGTCGTGAGGTCGAGCTGGGCATGCCGGTGGTGTTCCTGGACCGGCCGCCGCAGGGGCTGCAGGCCGATGCCGTGCTGTTGGACAACCGGGGCGGCAGCCACACAGCCGTGAGCGCGCTGCTCGGCGAGGGGCACCGGCGGGTGGGGCTGCTACTCGGAGCGCCGAGCGTGCCCACGATGCGTGAGCGGCTGGCCGGGGCACGGGCGGCCCTGGACACCGCTGGGGTCGAGCCGGACGAGTCGCTGGTCCGTGAGCGGCTCATCGCTCCCGAGGAGGCCGGGCGGGCGGTCGCCACCCTGCTCGACCTCCCGAAGCCGCCCACCGCGTTCTTCTGTGCCAACAACCGGCTCACCGTCGGCGCGCTCCAGGAGCTGCACCGGCGGGGCAGTGACGCCGCGCTGGTCGGCTTCGACGACTTCGAGCTGGCCCACCTGATGCCCCGACCGCTGACCGTCGTCGCCTACGACACCCGGGAGCTGGCGAGGGTAGCCACCGAACGCCTCTTCCAAAGAATCGCCGGAGACGACACCCCACCCTCCACGACGGTCCTCCCCACCACCCTGCTGAAGCGCGGCCTGACCCCCTAACCCCACCTGCTCCCCGCGATCTTGCACTTGCTGTCGACGACTCGCGTAGGTTGCGCCTTTTGCCGGGACAGAATGTGCAAGATCGCGGAGAGGTGGGGTCAGATTGCGGGGCTGAGCAAGGCTTCGACCTCGGCGCGAGTTGGTGGGTTGGCGCCTCGGCGGGCGCAGGTCAGCGCGGCCACCGTGGCAGCCTGCCGGAGCACCGCACCCCACTGCTGCGGGGTCACCTCGGCGAGCCGGTCGGCCGGCCGGTCACCGAGCGCGTCGAGGTCGGCCAGCGCAGCCAGCAGGCCACCGGTGAACGAGTCGCCGGCACCGACGGTGTCGACCACGGTGGTCCGGACGGCCGGCTCCTCGTACAGCGAGCCGTCGGGCGCGAGCAACCAGGCGCCCTCCCCGCCCCGGGTCACCACGGCACAGGACACGCCGGCCGCCCGCCATTCGGTCATCACGTCACCCAGCGAACGCTCCGGGTAGAGCCAGGCCAGGTCCTCGTCGCTGGCCTTGACCAGGTGCGCGAGGCGAATCTGTCGGCGTACCCGCTCCTGCTCCGCCGCCCGGTCCGTGACGATGCTCGGGCGAAGGTTGAGGTCGATGGAGACGGTGAGCCCGTCCCGTTGGCGTTCCCGGGCGAGCAGGCCCTCCAGCGCCTCCGCGCCGGGCGCCAACGCGAGCGCGAGGGATCCGGTGTGCAGCGCGATCGCCGATGATCCGGCCAGCTCGGGCAGCTCCTGCGGCGTCCACTGCCAGTCCGCCGCACCGGCCAGCCGGAATTCGTAGCTGGCCTGGCCGGCGGCGTTCAGGGTGGCCACCGCCACCGACGTGGGCTCCTCGGCGCGGACCGCCCATCCCAGGTCCACTCGGTTCGCGCTCAGGTGCTCGACGAGTTGCCGACCGTACTCGTCACTGGCGAGCCGGGCGAGCAGCCGTACCGGCTGGTCGAGCCGGGCCAGTGTGACCGCGACGTTGGCCGGCGAGCCACCCGGCACCGCCCGCTGCCCCTCGGCGGTGACGACCAGGTCGATCAGCGCCTCACCCGCGACGACGATCACGCGGTCACCTCCCCCGGTGCGAGCGGGCCGGGGCCACCGAGCCCAACGGCCGCGCGGGACAGCAGAACCGCCTGGTACGCGTGGTAGACGTCCGGCCGGCCGTGCCAGACCGTGCCGGCGGGCAGGTTCTGCGCGTCCAACTCGTGCCGCCATCCGGTCTGGTCGATGAGATAGCGGCGGGCGTACGCCCAGAAGACCTGGTACCAGTCGAGGTAGACCGCGTCCCCGGTGCGGCGGTGCAGGGTGATCGCCGCCCCGATGGCCTCGGCGAGGACCCAGTGCATGCGGGAGCGCACCACCGGCCGGTCGTCCCAGTCGATCGTGTAGACGAAGCCGTCCGCGCCGTCGACCGCCCAGCCGCGACGCACGGCGGCCGCGAACAGGGCGCGGGCGTCGGCGAGCAGCCAGCGGGGTGGCTGCGGCAGCACCGCCTCCAACTCCAGCAGCAGCCTCGCCCATTCCAGCCAGTGCCCGATTGTGGAGCCGTACGGCCGGAACGGGTCGGCGGGCTGGTCCCGGTTGTAGTCGGGCAGCGGCGTCCAGTCGGTGGTGAAGTGCTCGGGCAGCCGCCAGTCGTGCCGGGCCGCCTCACCGTGCACGAGGTGGGTGGCGATCTGCAGGGCCCGGTCGGCCCAGCTCGCGTCGCCGGTGGCGGCGGTCGCGGCGAGGAACGCCTCGACCATGTGCATGCTGCTGTTGGCGCCCCGGTAGTCCTCGGTGACCGTCCAGTCGCGGTTCCACGATTCGCGGACCGCGCCGGCGTCGTCGTCCCAGAACCGGTCCCGTACGACGGCCAGCACGTCGGCGAGCAGCAGGTCCGCGCCGGGCCGTCCGGCGCGCGCGGCGCTGGAGGCGGCGAGCAGCACGAACGCGTGGTCGTAGCCGGACTTGCGATCGTTGACGGGCGCTCCCTGCTGGTCCACCGCGCCGAACCAGCCGCCGTACCGGTCGTCGCGCAGCAGCGTGCTGAGCGCGGCGACGCCGTGGTCGACCAGGGCGGCGGCGTCCGGGTCGCCGTTGCGGTGGGCGAGGGCGGCCACGTGGGTCATCCGGCAGGTGATCCAGGTGTGGATCGGTTCGCCGCGATCCGGGGTGCGGTCGTCGGTCAACCACCAGAAGCCGCCCTCGGGTCGGACCGAGCGGCGGGCGGTGTCGAGCAGCGTCCGGGTCTGGTCGACGAGAAAGTCGTCCAGATCGGGCAGGTCTGGCGACCCCGCCGGAGCGGGGGTCGTTGCGGCGTCGGATCGGGGGACGTCGGTCATCTCAGCTGGTCACCGTCGGGTAGGAAAGGGACATACGGCCAGGATCGGCGGACAGACCGGGTCCGCGCCGGGAAACCGTCAACGGGACACCGCGAAACGGGCGCGGCCGGGAGAGGATCATCCGCACAGTCCCTTCCCTTTTGTCCGTTGACATCGTTGTCACCGCTCAACCCTGCTCCGGCAGCCGGCCGACTGTCAATTCCGGCTACGTCACACCGCCCCGGGACAGCCCCGCTCAGTAGTAGTCGTCGATCGGCTGACGCGCCTCGTCGAACAGCGCCGGCCCCTCGTAGCGGACCGGGGGCAGCGCCGGGGTGGCCGGCTTGACCTCCTCGAACTGCTCGCTGGACAGGGCGTACACCACCCGCCCGAGGCCGGACCGGTCGATCGCTGTCGCGCACATCGCGCAGGGCTGGCAACTGGTGAACATGGTGGTGCCGGCAGCCACCTCGGGAGGAAGCTCCCGAGCCGCCCACACGGCCAGCTTCAACTCCGGATGGGCACTGATGTCCGCGTCGGAGACCACTGTGTTGTGGTCCTCGATCAGGACGACACCGGCCGCGTCGACCAGCAACGAACCGAACGGCCGTTGGCCGGACGCCCCGGCCCGCCTGGCGATTTCCACGGCCTGGCGGAGAAACTTCTCGTCGTCGGGGGTCATCGATCCTCCTGAGATTTGTGGTGAGCGGCCACGGCGGCGAGTGTCCGCCAGGCGCGTTCGGGCTGGCGGATCTCGGTCAGGTCGCCGTTGAACGGGTCGAGCACGACCGTCTCCGCGCCGAGCAGGCGGATCTGGTCGATGTCGCCGATGATCTGGTCGATGGTGCCGACACCGGCGAGCCGGTCCGGGGCGGTGATCGGTTCAGGGGCCTCCCGCAGTGCGATGCGCGGCATCAACGCGGGCACCGGGCGACCCAGTTCGTCGGCGATGGCCTTCAGCCGCACGGTCGCCTCGGCCAGCCATCCGGGCGTGACCCGCAGCGGGTGCCAGGCGTCACCGAGCAGTACCGCGCGACGCATGCCGGCTTCGCTGTTGCCGCCGACCCAGATCGGGATCGCATCCGTGTCGTAGTCGTCGGTGTTCTGCCAGGCGTCACGCATGGTGCGCAGGTAATCATCGGTCAGCGCGCCGCGCCGCCGGAACGGCACGCCGAGCGCCTCGAACTCCTGCTGCGCCCAGCCGACGCCGACGCCGAGGACGAGCCGGCCGCCGCTGAGCCGGTTGAGGTTCGCCGCCATCCGGGCGGTGAGCAGCGGGTGCCGGTACGGGACGATGAGCACCGTGGTGCCCAGCCGGACCCGGGAGGTCACCCCGGCCAGCCAGGACAGCGTGGTGAACGGCTCGTAGAACGGCGCCGGATACTGCTTGGCGACGTCCGGGGTCACCGCGATGTGGTCGGAGACCATCAGCAGGTCGAACCCAAGGCCCTCGACCGTCTGCGCCCACTGTCGCAGCACGTCGGGGTCGGTACCCGGGGCAAAGTTCGGTACGTTCACGCCAATTTGCACGGGTTATACGCTAGTCAGCGTGGCGCCGCGCGGGAACACCGTGATCCCTGCCTTCGCTGGCCTTTGCCGTGAATCCGCCGGTAGATTGGCCGGATGGCCGAGAATCTTGATGATCTCGATTGGTCGATCCTGATCGAGTTGCAGGGCGACGGCCGCCTGCCGATCACCGAGCTCAGCCGCCGGGTCAAGCTGAGCGCGTCGGCCACCAGCGAGCGGGTGAGGCGGCTGGAGGCGACCGGCGTGATCAGCGGCTACCGCGCCGAGGTCGACCTGTCCAGGGCGGGCTTCGCCGTGCTCGCGGTGATCCGACTGAAATACCCCGGCAGTCGGCACGAACCGCTGCACCGGCTCCTGGATCAACGGTCGGAGATCCTGGAGTGCCTGCGCACCACCGGGGACGACTGTTACGTGCTGAAGGTGGCCGCGACGTCGATGGCGCACCTCGAACAGGTCGTCAACGATCTCGCCGGGTTCGGCAGCACCACCACCAATGTGGTCTACAGCGCCACACTGCCCTATCGCGGCCCGCGCCTGACGCCACCCCGCTCCTGACCCAGACCCACCAGAGCGCGGTGGATGCTCCACGATGGCCGGATGGATCTACCTGAGGGACTTGACTGGGTACGTGCGTCACCGGCGGGCCGGGCCTGGATCGCCACACTCCCGACCTGGTTGGCGGAGTGCACCGAGCGGTGGTCGCTACGACTCGGCCCGCCCTTCGGGTACGCCTACGCCTCCCTGGCGCTCCCTGCCCACCTGCCCGACGGCACGCCGGTGGTGCTGAAGCTCCAGTACCCCGACGAGGAGAGCCGGCACGAGGCTGATGCGCTGGCCCACTGGGACGGCGACGGAGCGGTCCGTCTGCTCGCCCACGACCCACACCGGCGCGCCCTGCTGCTGGAACGCTGCCAGCCCGGCACTCCCCTGCACGACCTTCCACTGGACCCGGCACTGGACGCGATGACCGGGCTGCTCCCCCGACTCTGGCGGCCGGCCGGCACGCCGTTCACCCCGCTGGCGCAGGAGGCCGCGGGCTGGATCGACCGGATGCCCCGGGCCTGGGAACGGGCCGGCCGGCCGTACGAGCGGCGGCTGCTCGACGCGGCGCTCGACCTGCTCGGCGGCCTGGCGTCGAGTCAGGGCGAGCAGGTGCTGGTCAACCAGGACCTGCACGCCGGCAACGTGCTCGCCGCCGACCGGGGGCCGTGGCTGGCGATCGACCCGAAGCCGCTGACCGGGGAGCGTGAGTTCTCGGTGGTGCCGCTGGTGCGCGGCCCGGAGTTGGGCCACTCACCGGCCGCCGTCCAGCACCGGTTGGCCCGGCTCAGCACCGAGCTGGGGCTGGACCGGGAGCGGGTCCGGGGTTGGACGATCGGGCACACGCTGGCCTGGAGCATCTCCGACGACATCGTCTCCCCGGAGAACATCGAGGTGGTCCGCTGGCTGCTCGACGGCGACTGAGGCCCGGCACCCGGGCGGGCGGTTCAGCCGACCTGGCAGGTACGGCACCAGTAGAGGTTGCGACCGGCCAACTCGCCACGGCTGACCTCGGTCCCGCAGACGTGGCAGGGCGCTCCCGGGCGGCGGTAGACGTACACCTCGCCACCGTGCCGATCCACCCGCGCCGGCCGGCCCATCGCCTCCGGCAGGTGCGCGTCGCGAACCGTGTCGATCCGGCCCTGCTCCACCGCGAGCCGCATCAGCCCGACCAGATCGGCCCAGAGCGCGTCCCAGCCGGTTCTGGTCAGCTGCCGGCCCGGCATCGTGGGCGGCAGCCCCGCTCGGAACAGCGCCTCGGTCACGAAGATCAACCCGGTGCCGGCCACCACCGACTGGTCCAGCAGCAGGGCGGCGAGGGGCGTGGGGCTGCGCGAGATCCGGGCGTACGCCCGCTCCGGGTCGGCGTCACCGCGCAGCGGGTCCGGCCCGAGACGGTCCCGCAGCGCGGCCACCTCGGGCGGGGTGAGCAGCTCACAGGCCGTGGGCCCGCGCAGGTCCAGCCAGTGCCGGTCGCTGGCCAGCCGCAGCCGCAGCTGACCGACCGGCTCCGGCGGCTCCCCCGGCCCGTCGGTGAACTTGCCGTACAACCCGAGGTGTACGTGCAGGGTCAGCTCGCCGGCGTAGTGGTGCAGCAGGTGCTTGCCGTACGCCTCGGTGCCCTCCAGCACGGTCCCGGAGAGCCGGGCGGCACCTTCGGCGAAACGACCCTGCGGGCTCGCGGCGTGCAGCTTGTCCCCGGCGAACAGCTCGGCGTGCCGGGCCGCCAGGCGATGGATCGTGTGTCCCTCTGGCACAGGTGCCAAGGATAGCCAGCCCCACCCGCCGACCCGCGCACCGATCGCCCCAGGTCCCGCCCCGGTCCGCCCCGGTCCGCCCCTGGTCCGGCCCCGACCCCGGCCTGGTCCAGTCCCGGTCCCGGTCCCGCCCCGGGCTTGATCGACTCGGGTTTCAGAAAACCGGGGGGTTCCGATGAGCGGGACACCCCGGTTTTCAGGAACGCGAGTCGATCGAGGTGGACTAGCGCCCCTGGCGGGACGGTCAGCCCTGGCGCTGCCCCTTGACGCCGCTCACGAACGCGGCCCAGGTGGACGGGGCGAAGGTCAGCGCCGGGCCGGTCGGGTCCTTGCTGTCCCGTACGCCCACGACGCCGCGCAGGTTGGCGGCCACCTCGACGCAGTTGCCGCCGCTCCCGCCGCTGCGGGTGCTCTTGCGCCAAGTGGCACCGGCAAGGTCAGTCATGATGCTCCTCGATGATCGAAGTGATCATTTTCTCTGATTCTGCCTCACCCGGCGCGAGCTCTTCCAGGTCCGACCAGACATGTTCGTAGGCGGCCACCTCGGCCGGCTTGTCCAGATAGAGCGCTCCGGTGATGTTCTCGACGTAGACGGTGGTCGGCTCGGTCGACGCCCTGCCGAACGCCTGCGGGAAGGCCAGCAGGACGAAGGTGCCGCTCTCGCTGGCCAGCGGCGGACCGGCCGCGAGCGGCAACACCCGCAAACTCACGTTGGGCAGCGCGGCCACGTCAAGCAGGTGTCGCAACTGCTGGGCCATCGCCCGCCGGTCGGGGATCGTGCGCCGCAGCACGGCCTCGCTCAGGACGACCCTCAGGGTGGGCGCGGTGGGCAGCCGGCGCACGAGGATGCCCTGCCGTTGCAGCCGCACCTCCACCAGCTTTTCCCGATCCTCTGCGCGCATCGTCGGATTCTTCCGGCGGAACAGCTCGCTGGCGTACTCCCGGGTTTGCAGAAGCCCGGGGATCAACTCGGCGTCATATTGGCGCAGCGCGGAGGCCGACGATTCCAGGCCGACGTACAGCGAGAACCACGACGGGACGACATCACCGTACGAATGCCACCAACCCCGGGCGCGAGTCTCTTTCGCGAGGCCGGCGACGATCTCCCCCATGGTATCGGTCACCCGATAGAGAGCGCACATCGCTCGGGCGTCCACCACGCGCACCGGGACCAACCCCTTCTCGATGCGCCACACCTTCTGCCGTGAGCAGTCCAGCGCCTCGGCCGCCGCGTCCAACGTCACCGAGGCATCCTCGCGGAGCTGCGTGAGCAGCCGTCCGAGCTGCCGCCGAGGGACCGTGGAACCGCTTGTTTCATCCGTCATGCAACATCACCGCTCTCCTCCTGCAACACCTAACGTTTCGCCCCGTACGCCTTTATTCACCATTCCTCGTGCGTCAATACGACCTGAGGCTAGGACGGGTTGGGACATTGCACAAGGTGGCCAGTGTGGAACATGCTGTCACGCGTCAGGAACTCCCAGGAATGGCGTCGAGAATGGCGTCGACAATAGCCCGCTGCCGCACACACGCGTATTAGCCGTGGCCGGTGTGACGCTATTTTCGGGAAGGACGCCACCGTGCGCGTGTCGTACAACAAATACCTCTTGGTCACCGCGCTGACCCTCGCCCGCCGCCACCGGCCTGTCTGGAGCTGGACGCGCTGGCGCACGGTGTGCCAATGCGGCGCGGAACTGCCCTGCCGGGCCCGCCACCGCATCCCGATCAACCGTGGGCACTGGCCGACGTGACCGAACTGAAGCCCGGCGACCTGCTGCTGATCGGCGCGGCGTGCTCGGTGCAGTTCGCCGGTGATCGGGCGCTGCGCCTCCGACTGGTGAGTGTGGACCCGCGCCCGACCTACCACGGCTGGGTCTGGCTAACGGGTTACGCACTGAACGACAAGGGCATTGCCGTCGACAAGCGCGAGGTGTTCGTGCAGCAGGCCGGCGTTCGGGTGCCCCGCGTCGCGCCCGGCACCCGTGCCCCGCGCCGCGCGCCCGCACCCGCACCCGCACCCGCACCCGCACCGAGCAGGTCGACGCGATCCGCCGCTGATCGACACGGGTCCGCCGCTGATCGACATGGGTTCAAGGAAACCGGGGTGTCCAGCTAGGGCGGGACACCCCGGTTTTCAAGAACGCGAGTGGATCAAACCCAGGGCCGGTCAAGCCCAAGGCCGGTCAAGGCAGGGCCGGTCAAGGCCGATCTCGGAGGCCGTACCCAGGATTGGTGTCAGGAAACGCCCAGGTGGGTATTCGAGGGACGACACCGCGTGGGTGCCACCCTTCCGTCGGCCACCACGCATTTATCAGGAGGTGTGTAGTGGTCAGGATTCCTTCGCTGTCCCGCCGGTCCGAGCCGGCACCGACGCGGGACGAGAACCTCGACGGCCGCGTGGACGGCCGCGACGCCCCGGTCACCGAGACGGGCCAGTCCGACGAGAGCGCCGGCCGTCCGTCGGTCACCGACCGGGACGCCAACCAGACGACGTACCGCAGCACCGCCACGAACGATGGCCAGGTCGGCGAGGCCGAGCGGCGGGCCAACGAGCGGGCGGCGGTGGCCCGAGCCGCCACCGCGCGACCGGCAGAGACCGACTCCCGAGGCACCGCCCGCCCGGTCGCACCCGAGCCCGTGAACGGCACGACCCGCCCGGTCGCACCCGAGCCCCAGAACGGCCCGGCCGGCCCGGTCGCTCCCGAGCCTCGCACCGCCCACAAGGTGGAGACCGAGTCCCGGCCCGCCGTCGTCCCGGCCACGGCGCGCACCGCCGAGCGGGATTCCACGGCGCGCACCGCCGAGCGGGACGCCGACGTCGACAGCACCACCCGGCGGTCCGACGCCACGGACCGGGTCACCACCGACCGGCGGCTCGACCCGACCCCGGGTGTGACCACGCCCGAGCCGCCGGTGACGCGTGGCCCGAAGCCGCGGGCCAGTCTGCTCGCCACCCTCGGCCTGATCGTGTCCGTGGCCGGTGCGCTCTTCGTGCTGACCGGGACCCTGGCCGGGTACGGCATCGGGCTCGGCGCGTTCGGTGCGGTGCTCGCGGTGCTCGGCCTGATGGCCACCCGCCGTCGGCACGTCGCCGGCAAGACCGACGCGCTCTTCGGCGTGCTGATCGGGCTGGCCGCGGTCGTGATCGGGGTGCTCGCGATGACCGGCCAGTTCGACTGGCCGACCACCGACGGCGACTGGGTGCAGCGGTTCCGCGAGTGGCTTGACTCACAGTTTGTCGATCGTTTCTAGCGGGCACTGTCCCGCTCGCCGGTGATACACCGGCGAACAGCCGGCGGTTCGCCGGCAGCCCGACCTCATCCGGTGGTTCACCGGCCGGGCGACACCCTTTCAGGGGCGGCGGTTCGCCGCCCCTGAAGTGTTTTCGGGTTCGCCAGTCCCCTCGGAATGGCTCGCCGCACGACCAGAAACCCTGCGGACAGCGCAGGCCCAACCGCCTTGCCCGCCCCTTTGCTCTGCTGCCGCCCATGCGCCACCCACACGCCCAGCCTCCGGGCGTCCGGGCGTGCGAGGGCGTCCGGGCGTGCGAGGGCGTCCGGGCGTGCGAGGGCGTCCGGGCGTGCGAGGGCGGATGGACGTACCGGCGGGTGGGTGGGTGGCGCGTATTGGGCAGCAGAGCAAAGGCTCTGCAAAGGCCTTGCGAGGGCCCTGCGGCAGGTGGCCGGAAACAGGAAGCCCGGCCCCGGGCAAGCCGCAGCGCAACGATTCGAAGTTGCGGAGCGCCTAGACGCAACGAATCTTCGGCCTGCGCAACTCTCGGTGGTGGATCCTGCCGCTGACGCCGCATAACGTTGAGCAACGGCGCCAGCCCGTGGGCCACGGTGGCCGGGCGCGCCCGACCCCTGGGAGCAGGACAATGACGATGGACGCCACCAGCCAGCGCCTGTTGATGTGCCGGCCGACGTACTTCGCCGTCGACTACGCCATCAACCCCTGGATGGACCCGAGCGCGCCGGTCGACGCCGCGCTGGCCGTCCGGCAGTGGGAGCAGCTGCGCCAGACGTACCTTGACCTGGGCCACACCGTCGAGGAGATCACTCCGGTGCCCGGCCTGCCCGACATGGTCTTCGCCGCCAACGGCGGCACCGTGATCGACGGCAAGGCGATGGCCGTGCAGTTCCGTGACCCGCAGCGCGCCGACGAAGCGCCGGCGTTCCGGGCCTGGTTCGAGGCCGCCGGCTTCGAGATGTACGACCCGAAGCACGTCAACGAGGGAGAGGGCGACGTCCTGCTGGCCGGTGACCACCTGCTGGCCGGCACCGGCTTCCGCACCGCGCACGCCGCACACGCCCAGTTGCAGGAGGTCTTCGGCTACCCGGTGATCACCATGCAACTGGTCGACCCGCGCTTCTACCACCTGGACACCGCGCTGACCGTGCTCGACGAGCGGACCGTGGCGTACCTGCCGGAGGCGTTCTCCCCGGGCAGCCAGGCCGTGCTGCGCCGGCTCTTCCCCGACGCGGTGCACGCCACAATGGCCGACGCCGAAGTGCTGGGGCTGAACGCGGTCAGCGACGGACGGCACGTGGTGCTGCCCGCGCAGGCCACCGACCTGGCCGCCAAGCTGCGCGACCGGGGCTACGAAACCATCGGTGTCGACCTGTCCGAGCTGCGTAAGGCCGGCGGCGGACCGAAGTGCTGCACACTGCGACTCCGTCAGGGAAAGGCAAGCAAGTGATCGTGGATGACAGGCTGCGGACGCCGGGAGCTGTCCGGGACGCCGAGCGCTGGACAGCGCACAACTACCACCCGCTGCCGGTGGTGATCTCGTCCGCGGAGGGCGCCTGGCTCACCGATGTGGACGGCCGTCGCTACCTGGACTGCCTGGCCGGCTACTCGGCGCTGAACTTCGGTCACCGGCACCCACAGCTGATCGCCGCCGCGCACGCCCAACTGGACCGGCTCACGCTGACCAGCCGGGCGTTCATCCACGACCAGTTCGCCGACTTCTGCCGGGAGTTGGCCGAGCTGTGTGGCAAGGACCTCGTGCTGCCGATGAACACCGGCGCCGAGGCGGTGGAGACCGGCATCAAGGTGGCCCGCAAGTGGGGCTACCAGGTCAAGGGCGTGCCCGCCGGGCAGGCCAAGATCGTGGTCGCCGAGGGCAACTTCCACGGGCGGACCACCACCATCGTGAGCTTCTCCACCGACGAGGACGCCCGCGCCGACTTCGGGCCGTACACCCCGGGGTTCACCGTCGTGCCGTACGGCGACCTGGCCGCGCTGACCGCCGCGATCGACGAGAACACCGTGGCCGTGCTGCTGGAGCCGATCCAGGGTGAGCAGGGTGTGGTGGTGCCTCCGGAGGGCTACCTGCCCGGCGTACGCCAGGTCTGCACCGAACGCAACGTGCTGTTCATCGCCGACGAGATCCAGTCGGGTCTGGGGCGTACCGGCGCGACCTTCGCCTGTGACCACGAGGGCGTTGTGCCCGACATGTACCTGCTCGGCAAGGCGCTCGGCGGCGGCATCGTGCCGGTCTCCGCGGTGGCCGCGAACGCCGACGTGCTCGGCGTGCTCAAGCCCGGCCAGCACGGCTCCACCTTCGGCGGCAACCCGCTCGCCTGCGCGGTGGCGATCGAGGTGGTCCGGCTGCTGGCCACCGGCGAGTTCCAGCGCCGCTCGGCGGAGCTGGGTGAGCGGCTGCGGGCCGGCCTGGAAGGGCTGGTCGGCAAGGGTCTCGTCGGGGTACGCGTCCGTGGCCTCTGGGCCGGTCTGGACATCGACCCGACTCTGATGAGCGGTCGGGAGGCGTGCGAGCGGCTCGCCGCGCGCGGCGTGCTGGCCAAGGACACCCACGGCTCCACCATCCGGCTCGCCCCACCGCTGGTCATCACCGAGGAGGAGATCGACCTGGCGGTGGCCGCGCTCGCCGAGGTGCTGACCCCCTAACCCGACGGCCGGCAACCAAGCCCACCCACCCACCCACCCACCCGCGTGCCCACCCACCCGCCCGCCCGCCCGCCCGCGTTGATCATGAAGTTATTGCCCGCCGCCGCGGCGTGTCGTGGCAATAACTTCATGATCAACCGGGTCGGCGCGCACCGCCCCGGCAGCGCGCTGGGTTAGGGGCGGGGCAGGCGCATGGCCATCGTCGGGGCCTCGGCCATCACCGAGGTGGGGGTGAACGGGGCACCGGCCGGCAACTCCTCGGCCCGACCGATCTGCACCCCCGGGTACAGCTCCACCATGTCGTTCTCACCCAGCACCCGGGACTGCTGCGGGGCCAGCGGGATCCGGTCCGACTCGGTCATCGAACCGGCCGGGCGGATGCCGGAGCCGTTGGTGCTGACGTCGGTCACGATGACCTCGCCGACCCGCAGCTCGAAGCGGACGTGACCACGGCTGATCCAGCGTCGAGCCTCATCGTTGAGCCACTGCCCGAGCATGATCCCGCCATCCTGCTCGGGGGCACGGCCGGCCACCAACGGCTGCTCCTCGCTGAGCACGAACCGCCGCCGGACCAGGCCGCCGATGCGCACCGCGAGCACCTCCGTACGCGGACGCGGGCCGGCGTCACTGAGCCGTACGCCGTGCCGGGGACAGGTCGGCACACCGTTGCGCAGCGCGGGCGGCGGCTGCGCGGCGGGGCTGCGGTCGGCACCCCCGGCCAGGTCGGCGAACGCGCCGCCCCCACCACCGCCGCCGAACAACGCGCAGCCCGACTCCGGGCAACGCCACTGGCGGGCCAGCAGCTTGACGCCCGTCGGCGAACGCTTGCCGGCCACCGGCGAGTGCCCACCACCGACGTGCGCGATGAACACCGGCCCGCCGGCGCCGGGCACCGGAGCGAGCACCCGACCGGGCTGCTCGACCAGCCACGGGAACCGACCGCGCAACCCGTCGAAGCGGACCCGGCTGAGCACCGGCAGACCGAGCAGGTCGGCCACCTCCAACATCCGGTCACCCGGGTTGTCGAGCACCTCGACGAGCCCGTCGTCGGCCCAGCGGCGGACCACCATCCGCTCGTTGGAGGTGAGGTCGGCGTCGGAGAGCAACGCCCGGTGCACCACTGCGTAGACTTGGACGCTGTCTTCCTCCAGCTCGCGGGAGAGCGCGTCGATGACCATACCGAGGCGCAGCAGGCTGGCCGGCCGACCACCGTCGATGTCCTGGTAGCGGATCACCTCGGCCAGGTCGACCACGGCTCGGGCCAGCCCCGGGTCGGTGCAGACCCGACCCTCGATGGCGTCCAGCACCTTGCTGATCTCGAATCTCATGCTGCGCTCCCGACGATGTCGTCGATCCGCCGGGTCGGGAACCAGCCCGTCAGCCCGCCCAGCTCGTCTCGCACCGCTTCCGCGGTGAGCAGGTCTGCCATGCGCCGACCCTACCGGGGACGACGGACGTCATCGACCAGCGGTAGCGGGGTGTCGATCGACCCGGTACGCGCAGGCGGGGGCGGTGCCGTCCGGCACCGCCCCCGCCCTCCCCCTGGTGTGTTCAGCCGCGCAGCGGCCGCCCCACCTCGTGCAGGTGACCGAGTGCCTGCCGGTACGACTCGACCAGCCCGGTCTCGGCGTACGGGATGCCCTGCTCGACGCAGTAGGCCCGGACGATCGGCTGGGCCCGGCGCAGGTTGGCGCGCGGCATGTTCGGGAAGAGGTGGTGCTCGATCTGGTAGTTGAGACCGCCGAGCGTGGTGTCGACAAGGCGGCTGCCCCGCACGTTGCGCGAGGTCAGCACCTGCTTGCGCAGGAAGTCCAACTCGTCCTCGGCGGTCGGCATCGGCATGCCCTTGTGGTTCGGCGCGAACGCGCAGCCCATGTAGAGGCCCCACAGCGCCTGGTGCACGACGGCGAAGAGCAGCGCCTTGACCGGGGACATGACCGCCAACAGCAGCGCCACGTAAGCGGCGGTGTGCACGACGAGCAGCGCCGCCTCGACCGCCCGGTGCCGCATCGGGACGGCGTAACCGCCGTTCGGCTCCCGACCGATGATCGCCCGGATACTCGCCACGTGCAGGTTCAGGCCCTCCAGCAGGAGCATCGGGAAGAAGAGGTACGCCTGCCGCTTGGCCATCCAGCGGCCGATCCCACGGGTCTCCAACGCCTGCTCGCGCGTCCACACCAGGGCCCCCGCGCCGACGTCCGGGTCCTCGTCCTCGTGGTTCGGGTTGGCGTGGTGCCGGTTGTGCTTGTCGACCCACCAGCCGTAGCTGAGCCCGACCGCCGCGTTGCCGGCGAACAGCCCCACCAACTCGCTGGGGCCACGCCGACGGAACATCTGGCGGTGCCCGGCGTCGTGACCGAGGAACGCGACCTGGGTGGTGGCCACCGCCATCAGGGCCGCGAGTGGAAGCTGCCACCAGGAGTCGCCGAGCAGGAACACGGCCACCCAGCCGGCCACGAACGCGCCGAGGGTGAGCGCGATGCGGGTGACATACCAGCCGGGGCGCCGTTCCAGCAGGCCTGCCTGGCTGATCCGTCGGGACAACTGTGCGTAGTCACTACCTCGCCGTCGTACCGGCGGTTCCGCCACCGCTCCGAGCGCCATCGCTGCTCCCGTTCCGCTTGCGCCCGTACCGGGGTGGTTCGGGCTTAATGTCAAGTCTCCCGATCGCGGTAGCACTGAGTAACCCCGACAGCCCCCGAATGGGGGGTAGGGCAGGCCCTACCCCTACTGGTTCGCGACTCAGCCCAGTCGGCCCACCGCGGCGCGCAGTCGAGCCAGGTCACGTCGACGCCGCTCGTAGGTGGCGGCGAGCCCGACCAGGGCCAGCCCACCGACCCCCAGGTAGATCCACCGGGGCAGCAGATCCCACCCCCGCGCCAGCTCGTGCAGCGCCAACAGCGTCAGCACGCCGCCGCCGAGCAGCACCGGCGCCTGCCACCGGCGGGTCGCGCCGGCCAGCACCACGCCGATCGCCGTCGCGCCGAGGAGCAGTCGCCGCCACGGCTGCGGGTCCGACCCGGCCAGCACCGACACGAGGCTGGGCAGCAACGCCGCGACCAGCCCCGGGCCGAGGGCCGGCCAACTGGTCAGCCCCGGCCGGGTGCGCAGCGCCAACAGACCCGCGCCGACGGCCAGCGCCGCGGCCGGCAAGGTGTACGCCTCCAGCACGGTCACCCCACCGGCGGCCAGCAGCACCCAGGCACCGAGCAACTCGCTGCCGGCGGCGATCCCGACGAACGCCCACCGCCGACGGGCCGGGTCACCCCGGCGCAGCAGTCGCAGCGCCACGGCGACGCCCCAGAGCACGCAGACTGTGGCGAGGTGCCGCGCCACCTCGACGGCGAGCACCGCCGCCACCAGCGCGACAGCCTGCGCGGCGGCGTCCAGGACGCGTCCCAGCCGGGCCCGCGCCGGGGTGAGCGCGGCGGCGGCCAACGCCATCGCGGCCACCGCCAGCAGTGGGTACGCGGCGGCCCGCAACGACAACCCACCGGCGAGCGGGGCGGTCACCGCCAACGCGGACGCCGCGCCCACGGCGGCGAGGCAACCGGCGACCCGTACCTCGAACCTGCGCGCCCCGGCGGCGACCGCGACAGCCGCCACCAGCAGCGCCCCCTCGGCCGCGAGCGTCCCGGCCCGGGTGGCCAGCAGACCGGACACACCGGAGGCCACCAGCACCACACCCACCGGTACGGCGACCGGCGCGAGCGCCGGACGGGGCGCGGCCAGCGCGGTGAACAGCAGCGCGGCCAGGCCGGCCAACAGGACGGCGGCCGGCAGCACCGGCCACGGCGCGCCGATCGCGACGAGGAGCACCGGCAGCGCCGCCGCGACGAACGGCAGCGCGAACGGCACCGACCGGCCCACCCGCCGACCGGCCCACCCTGCGGCCACCGCCAACACGACCAGCGCGAACCCGACCGGGAGCACAGTCGGGTCAGCGACCACCGTGGGCACCCCCGACCACACCCGGTCCCGACCGCCGGAGGGCGACACGAGCGCGGTCAGCACCGTCGGCAGGGCCGCCAGGACGGCCACCACCGCCAGCGTCCCGCCCGCCGCCAGCACCAGCGCCGACGTGGCCGGCACGGGTTCGTCGGCCGAAGACCGGTCCCCGAGGGCGACGAACGCGACGCCCAACGCCGCCAGCGCGGCGTACAGCGCGAGCGGCTCGTCGCCCGCCCCGACCAGTGGCACGAGGCCGGGCACGGTCACCGCGACGACGGCACCGGTCAGCGCGTACCCGATCAGCTCCACCCGGTGGCGACGCGCCGCGAGCGCCCCGACCAGCGACAGCGCGGCGACGGCCAACGCGCACCGGGCCTGCCACCACGGCGGCGCACCTGCGGCGAACAGCGCCACCGCCGCGATCCCGGGCAGCGCCAACTGCCCGACCAGCAGACCCACACCGGCCACCGCCCGGTACGCCCCGGCCCCCCGTCGTACGGCCAGCGCCAGCCCCAGCACGACGAGCACGGCAAGCGCCACCAGGGCGCCCGCCGGGGCGGCCAGGGCGACCAGCAACCCGTGCCCGACCAGGACGGCACCGCCGAGCGCCCGGGTGAGCAGCGGGGCCGACGGGGTGGTCGGCCGGGCCAGCACGGCGAGCAGCAGCGCGGCCCCGCCGACCAGGTCGATGGCCACTACCTGGGGCCAGGAGACCGTCCAGCCGGCGGGCACCGCGAGCAGCACCGCCACCGCGCCGGCCGTGGCGAGTGCCGCCCACGCGCCCCGGGGCAGCAGGAGCACCGTCGCGCCGACCGCCAGCGCCACGCCAGGCGCCAACTGCCAGCCCCAGTGCAGGTCCGGCCCCAACCCAGCCCCGCCCCACGGTGGCAGCGACCGGCCAATGGCGGCGACCGCCAGCCCGATGGTGATCAGCACGGTGACCTGTGCCGTGCCCGCCGCGACGAAGAGCGCACCGACCCGCGGACCGGTCCGCCAACCGCCGCCACCGTCCACCGCCGCCGGCAGTAGCCGCACGGCAGCTGCCAACCCGAGCGCCACCGCCCCCGCCGCGAGCAGCAGCAGGGACGGCCGCAGCTCGACCACCGGACGCAGCAGGGCGGCGGCGAACACCGGCACCAGCAGCCCCGCCGCCACCGCCCGCAGCGCCCGCCCCCCGACGAGCCAGGCCGCGCCGAACCCGGTCAGCGCAACCAGCAACAGCGGCAACCCGGCCAACAGCGGCGAGCCCCCCGCCCGGCCGCTGACCAACGGCACCGCCGCGCATGCCGCGGCACCCAGCAGCGCGGTGACATGGGCGATGCCGGCCAGCACCCGGCCGACGAGTTGCGCCGCCCCTTCCCGGCCCCGCAGCGCGGCCAGCACCGCCAGGTTCAGCAACGCCACCCCGAGCAGGACCATCGCCCACCCGGCCGCCCCCAGCCCGGCCTCGGCCGCGAGCAACGGCAACGCCGGCTGGGCGGCCAACAGGGCGGCGAACCAGGGCCCCGTCAACCCGCTCCACCGGCCGTACGCCACGGCGACCGCCGCGCTGGCCCCCCCGACCAGCGCGGCGTACCGGCTGCCCGGCCAGTCGGCCACCCCGGCCAGGTCCACCGACCAGGCCGCGTAACCGTCCAGCACCACCAGCAGCAACCCCACCGCGGCGAACGTCTCCGCCGTACCGCGCAGCCCACGGCGGACCGCCAGCAGCGGTACGCCCAGCGCGAGCGCGGTGAACGCGGCCAGGATCAACGCCCGCCCGCCAACCCCCACCGCCGCCCAGGCGACAGCGGTGAACACCACCGCCGCGGTGCCCAGCAGGAGTCCACCGAGGACGAAGAGCAGACCCTGCACGGTCCGCGTCGAGGTCTCCGCCGCACCCGGTCGCGAATCCGCCGGGCCCCCGGGCCCCCGACCAACGGACGGCATCGGCGCGACCGGAGACGTCGGCGCGACGGGAGACATCGGGCGCGCCACCACCGAGGCGGCCAACCCGGCACGGACGACCGCCGCCAGCTCGGCCCGCCGGCGCGACACGGCCGTCAGGCGTCCGGCCAGCTCGGTGTACGCGCGGCGGGCCCGCTCCACCTCCGGCTCAAGCTCGGCGACCTGCCGGCTCAGCCGAACCACCTCAGCGGCGATCGGGTCGGGCGCCCGCCGACAGCCGGGGCAACCGGCGGTCAGATCGGCCGGCGCACCACAGGCGGGGCAGGGATAACGGGTGTCGTTCACCCGGCCATCATCGACATCCGACCGGGGTTGTACCCAGAGTGCGCGTACTCAGGATCGCGTGTGCTCGTACACCCAGGTGGTGTAGTCGGGGTTGCCGCTCTCCATCCTGGACACCAGGATCTCGGGCACCTCGTACGGGTGGCTGACCCGGATCTGGTCCAGCAACGCGGCGAGCCGATCCGGTGCGGTCTTGAACTGCACCGACCATTCGGTGCTCGTCTCCATTCCGGACCGCCACCAGTAGGTGCTGTCCACCTGACCACCCACCTGGGCGCAGGCGGCGAGCCTGCCGGCGACGGCGGCGGCCGCCAACACATCGGCGACTGAACGCGCGTCCACCACCGTTGTCACCACGCAGATCTCGTCCACGCCCGCACCCTACGCGGCATTCTCCCGATTACTAGCGATCCAGGTGTCAATCTGCGCCCACCAGTCGAAGAGCCAGTCGATGCGCTGCTGCCGCCCGGTCGGCACGTCCTCCGGCGGCACCGACCAGAACCGCATCACGATCCGCTTGTCCATCGGCAGTTCCCGCCACACGTCGGCGGCGGTGAGCATCCGGTCCAGCCCGGTGTGGGCGACGAAGATGACCCCGGCGTCCGGTGCGGCGTCCAGCGCGGCGAGCATTCCGCCGGGCTGCGGGGCGAGCACGTGGCGCATCCGCTCGGCGCGCAGGGCCATCCGCTCCAGGCCGAGTGAGCGCAGCCGGGCGATGGCGCGCAACCGCCGCTTGGGGGTGAAGTTGCCACCCTCGGGGAAGATCACGAACGCGTCGTTGTCGTCCAGGCCGCTGGCCAGGTGCCCGACCTGGCGGACCGTCTCCTCGCCGCGCTCCGGCGTCGGCGCGATGAACCGGTTGGGCAGCCTGTTGAGCAGCACGTCGATCGCCGGGTCCCACTGGAGGCTGTCCTTCAGGACGATGCGGGGCTCCCGCTTGAACCAGTTGACCAACCCGTGGATCAGGATGAACGAGTCGCCGGGCCCGGCGTGCCGGCAGAGCACCAGCTCGGGACGGCCGGGCAGCGCAGTGTCCGGATCGGTGCCCACCACGTCGATACGCAACCGCAGTGTCCAACGTGCCTGCCAGAACAGCACCCGCAGGAACCAACCGGCCAGCACGTAGTGCGCCCGCTGGAAGGCCGGCGACCGGGTCCGCCAACCGAAGCCGGAGACGACCCAGAGCACGAAGAGCGCGAGCAGCGCCGCAGCGTCCCAGACCAGGTAGAAACACACGATCCAGAGCAGCCGCAGCGGGCGCAACCGGCCCGGGACCAGCGGGGACGCGGCAGCGGCGAGCAGCGCCCAGACCGGCAACGTGGTGACCACGAGGAAGGCGAGCAGGACGACGGCGGGGGCGAGCAGCAGCCGACGCAGCCACCGGGGAGGCAGCGGCATCACCGCTCCCGGTGGGCGGCGAGGTAGCGCCGGGAGGCGGTGTACGCGCGGCTGATCCGCCGTCCCACCGCCGCCATGTCCCGGTACGCCCACGGTGTGTCGTCGCGGGGGTCCAACCCGCCGGTCGGCAGGACGTGCACCTCAACCCCCTCGGGCAGCGCCGCCAACTCCCGGAAGAAGCGGTGCCGGCGGGAGATCTCGAACGCGACCTGCGCGATCTCCCACGGCCTGCGGGGCGGCGTCAGCTCCCGTTCGATCCGACCCACCTGGAGGACGTAGATCCGCCGGGCGCCGACGGCCACCGCTTCGCCGATCGGGATGGAGTTGACGATCCCGCCGTCCACGTAGTGCGCGCCGTCGATCTGCATCGGCGGAAGCAGACCCGGCACCGACGCCGACGCCATGACCGCCGGCACCACCGGACCGCTGTCGAACCAGTGCTCGGCGGCCCGCTCGATGTGGGCGGCGCAGCAGCGGAACGGCACCCGCAGGTCGGCGAAGGTGGTGTCCACCCCCAGCTCGGTTTCGAGCAGGCGGCGCAGCGGCCGGGGTGAGTGCAGGTGGGTGCGGGCGGCGAAGCGGCGCAGCTGCCGGGCGACCGAGTCGCCGTACACCTCGCTCGCCTCCGGTGAGGCCCAGAGCCGGACCAGCCGGTCGGTCACCGCCTCCGACGGGTCGGCGGCGACCAGCGCACCGTTCACCGCGCCGATCGAGGTGCCGAGCACCATGTCGGGTTGGATGCCGGCGCGGAACAGCGCCCGCAACATGCCGACCTCGACCGCGCCGAGCACTCCCCCGCCGCCGAGCACGAACGCCACCGGTCCCCCCGCCATGCCTCTCATCCTGGCACGGGCCCGCCGCCGGCCCGGTGGGGCGTGGTCAGCCGACGGTCACCGCACGGCAGGCACCGTCCGCCGACGGCCGGCGGCGACGGCGTTGACAGGCCGGACACATTCGCGCAACCTGATACCGCTCCCACCCCTGAGGCAGGTGCGATCGGTGAAGGCAGCACTGCATCCGGGCCGATTGCTGGCTCGCAGATACCGACTTCTGGACCAGATCGGCGCCGGTGGCATGTCGGTCATCTGGCGTGCCCGGGACGAGGTGCTGGACCGTGCCGTCGCGCTCAAGGTGCTCGCACCGTCACTCGCCGCCGACGCGCGATTTCGGGGCATGGTGCGCGAGGAGGCACGGGCCGCCGCCCAACTCGTGCACCCCCATCTGACCTCCGTGCACGACTACGGCGAGACGGTCGACCCGGACGGCTCGATCACCTCGTTCGTGGTGATGGAGCTGCTCAGCGGCGAGGAGTTGAAGCTACGGCTCACCGAGGGGCCGTTGCCGTGGGCCGAGGCGGTCCAGGTGGGCGCGCAGGTCGCGGACGCGCTGGCCGCCGCGCACCGCCTCGGCATCGTGCACCGGGACATCACCCCGGCCAACGTGATGATGACGGGGACGGGCGTCAAGGTGCTCGACTTCGGCATCGCCACCCGGATCGGAGCACCCGACGAGGACGAGGACGGCGAGACCTTCGGCACCCCGGCGTACGTCGCCCCGGAACGCCTCGACGGCGCACCGGCCCAGCCGTCCACCGACGTCTACTCGCTCGGCGTACTGCTGCACGAGGCGCTCACCGGCCGGGTCCCGTACCCGGCGGACACCTGGGAGCAGCTCAGCTCCGCGCTGGCCAGTGGCCCGCCGCCGACGCTGGCCGACCTACCGGACCTGCCCCCATCCGTGGCCCAGATCTGCCTGCGCAGCCTCGCCCGGAACCCGGCCGATCGGCCGACCGCCCGGCAGGTCGCCACCGCGCTGCGCGATCACTCGCTGCCGACCGAGCCCCCGACCGCGACCATTCGGGTGCCCACCGAGCCGCTGCCAGCGCAGTCGCCCGCCGCGGCAACGGCCGGCGTCCCGACGCCCGCCCCAACGAGTCTGGACGGCGGGGCCTCCCCCGCTCGGATCGAGGCGGCGACCGGGTCGGGCTGGTCCCGGCGTCGGCTGGTGCTGTTGCTGGTGCTGGCCGTCGGGGTGACGCTGGCCGGGGTGGCCCTGCTGCCCGAACAGCAGCCGACCCGCCGGGCGCAGCCCTCCGCCGCTCCGGTGACGACCCCGTCGACCGACCCGCCGACCCCCGAGTCGTCCGCGCCGACCCCGCCGTCCCCGTCGGCCGGGTCACCGTCGACGAGACCGACGACCGGTGCGCCCACTTCGAACCCGGGCACCCTGACCGAGGCAGCCAACCGGGTCGACGGGTTGATCCGCGCCGGGGAGAGCGCCGGGGAGATCCGCGAGGACGTGGCCCTCGACCTGCGCAACGAGCTGCGCAATCTGACCGCGGCGGTCAGCTCCGGCCGCGAGAAGCTGGCGCCACCGGTGGCCCGGCTGCGGACGAAGGTCACCGTCCGCCTCGGTGAGGGGGGCATCAGTCCGGCGTACGCGTCTCGGCTCGACACCGCCATCGCCGAGCTGGGCGCGACCGGGGCCTGACCCGGCGACACGTGTGGGTCAGCGCACCGGCACCCGGGCCGATTCTCGTACCTCGTGCCGGCCCAGGGCGAAGCGCCGATAGACCTCCGCGTAGCCGCTCGCCATCCGCTCGACCGAAAAGCTCTGGGCGACGTGCGCCACGCAGTCCTCCGGGTCGATCCGCTCCGCCGCGAGCAACGCCGCGGGTAGCTCCTCCGACCGCTCGACGACGAGCCCGGTCAGCCCCGGCCGGACCAACTCGGGCACCGCACCCCGGTTGAGCGCGACCACCGGTGTGCCGGTCGCCATCGCCTCCAGCATCACCATGCCGAACGGCTCGTCCCACTGGATCGGCATGATCAGGCAGCGGGCGTCGACCAGCATTCGCAGCGTTGTCGCGCGGTCCGCGTTGAGCACGACTGTCACATCGTCGTCGACCATCGGCGCGACGACCTGCTCGTAGTAGCGGCGCTCGGCCGGCTCGTTGCACTTGCCGGCCAGCAGCAGGGGCAACCCGGCGGCCCGGCACGCTTGGATGGCGGTGTCCGGGCCCTTGTCCGGGCTGAACCGGGCCAGCCACAGCACCGGCCCGGCGCCGGGCATCTGTTTGCGCGGAAAGCCGCGGATGTCCAGCGCGTTGTGCACCGTTCCGGCCCAGGGCAGGTTCGGGTTCAGCCGGCGCTGGGCGTGCGAGATCGCCACCAGGGCGACGCCCGAGTCGATGTCGCTCAGCACGTCGCCGTACTCCCCCACGGGGTTCCCGTGCACGGTCGCGACCGTCGGCACGGCCCGACGGCCGGCGACCAGCGGACCGATCGTGGTGTGGTCGTGGATCACGTCGAAGTCGGCGGCGCTGATCAGCCGATTCACCCGGGCCAGGTGAGCCAGCTCGGGCAGTGACTCGCCGAGCCGCTCGTACTGGACCTCGGCGACGGTGGAGACGAAGCCGTGGGCAGCCGTGCCGTGGTCACCGCCGGCGCCGAAGAGGGTCACGGCGTGCCCCTGCCGGCAGAGCGCGTCCACCAGGGCGGCGACGACCTGCTCAAGGCCCCCGTAGCCGGGCGGCGGCACGGACAACCACGGCGGAACCACCATCGCGATGCGCAGCGACCGCTCCTCGGTGCGGCCCGCAGGCGGGTGGTTCACGGCCACGAATCCTCCCCGTTGATCCCCGGTGCGGTGACGCCGCCGGTCGAGCCGGTCGGGCCGGTCGGCGGCGCTTTCCCAGTGGCATCCCCGGTAAACCGGACACGGCGGACGATCACCCGCCCACCAGGAGTTGGTCGTCGACCACCCGCACCCCGGGCGCGGACCACGCCACCCGCTCGACCTGGTCGCGTTCCCACCAGGAACGGACCACCCCGGCGAGGACCAGCGTGTCGCCATCCACCTCGACGGTCACCCGTTCACCGCCGAGCGTGCGCAGCAACGCCCGCTGGACGTCTTGACGCAGTTGCTCGCCGGCCGGTGGCGCAGAAGGTCGGACCTCGATCAGGTTGGTGATACCCCGTACGCCGTCGAGCCGACGCACTTCGCCCTCGGCAGCCCGCCGCTGCCACCCGAACTCGACCTCGCCGCGCAGCATCAACCAGCCGTTGGCCACTGTCACGTCCAGCTGCTCGGCGGGCACGAAGCTGTCCCACTCCAGGGCTCGGGTGGCGGCGATGGCGACCTCGGCGTCGGTACGCCCCGGAGTGCCGGGCAGCCGCACCTCGATCTCGTCGGCCACCGCCCGTACGCCGCGAACCCGCTGTGCGCACCGGGTCGCGGCCCACCCGCGCGCGGCACCGTCCACGAATCCGGTCAGGGTGACCACGCCCTGGTCGACGGTCACCCCGATCTCGTTCGGTTGCAGCTGGGCGTCCCAGGCCAGCTCCGCCAGGACGTCGCGTTGGATCCGCTGGTCGTCGCGGACATCCACCATCTCGGTCATGGCACCCCACCCCCGGTTCTCCGGTCGCCGAGACTCGTCCACCGAACCTGCCGGGCAGACGGGTGACGGCGGTTCACCCGATCCGGGTGAACCGCCGTCCAGGGCGGAAAAAAGCGGCGGGTGACGGAGCCGACCCCCTCGGCCCCGCCACCCGCCGCCGGAGGGAGGAAGCAGGTTCAGATAAGTGGTTAGGACGTCTCGGCGAGCGTCACGGTCACCGACTTCTCGACACCGTTGCGCTTGAACTGCACCTCGACCCGGTCGCCGACCTTGCCGGCCTGCACCGCGCCGACCAGGTCGTCCGAGTCGTTGACCGGCTTGTCGCCGAACCGGGTGACGACGTCGCCGCGCTGGAGGCCGGCCTTCTCCGCCGGGCTGCCCGGGGTGACCGACGCGACGAGCGCGCCGCCGCCCTCGGCCTGGTTGACGCCGACCCCGAGCGACGGGTGGCTGACCTTCTCGCCACGCTGGAGCTTGCCCGCGACGTCCTTGGCCTTGTTGCTGGGGATGGCGAACCCGACGCCGATGTTGCCGGTGCTCTGCCCGGAGGTCGCGATGGCGGTGTTGACGCCGATCACCTCGCCCCGGGTGTTGACCAGCGCGCCGCCGGAGTTGCCGGGGTTGATCGGCGCGTCGGTCTGGAGCAGGCCGGAGATCGAGCTGACGGTCTGGCTCTGCTGCTGGCGCGGGTCCTGCGGCTGGCCCTCACCGGCCCGGATGGTGCGGTCGCGGGCGCTGAGGATGCCCGAGGTCACCGAACCCTGGAGGCCGAGCGGGCTGCCCAGGGCGAGCACCTGGTCGCCGACCTGCATGGCGTCGCTGTCGCCGAATGTGGCCGGCTTGAGGTCGCTCACCCCGTTGGCCTTCACCACGGCGAGGTCGGTCTTCGGGTCGGTGCCGATGATCTTCGCGTCGGCGGTCTTGCCGTCGGCGAAGACCACCCGTACGGCGTCACCGGCGGCGGAGGCGACCACGTGGTTGTTGGTCAGCACGTACCCGTCGGCGCTGAGCACCACCCCGGAACCCTCACCGCTGTCGGTGGTGATCGAGACGACGCTGTCCTGCACCGACGCGGCGATCTTCGGCAGGTCCGCGCCGTTGATCACCGGAGCCGCGGAGTAGGTGCGGGTGATGCCGCCGCCGTCACCGTCGAGGGCAAGCGCGAGCGCGCCACCGGCCACGCCGGATCCGAGCATCAGGGCGAACACCGCGACGCCGGCACCGGCGAACTTGGCGATCCGGCCCGGCCGGGGGCCGCTGCCGGGCGGCGCGACCGGCGGGCCCCACGGCGGCACCGGCTGGCCCGGGTGCTGGGGCTGCTGCCCGGGGTGCTGGGCGTGCTGGCCCGGGTGCTGCTGGTGCTGGCCTGGGTGCTGCTGGTGCTGGGCGTACCCCATGCCCGGCTGGCCCCCGCCGGCCCAGCCGGACTGCTGGCCCTGGTACCAGGGGGCACCGGGGTAGTGGCCGGCGGTCGGCTGTGGGTAGCCGGGCTGGCCGGGCGCCGGGTGGCCGGAGACCGGGTACGGCGGCGCGGACGGAGTGGCGGCCGAGGGCTGGTAGCCGGGGGGCGGCTCGTACCCGGTCAGCTGAGCGGCAGCCGGTTGGTCGGCGGGCGCGGAGGAACCGGCGTACCCGGACGGCGCGGCGGCCGGGGTGACGGCGGTGGTCTCGGCGTCACCGGCGGTCGAGACGACAGTCGGCTCATCGGTGGTCGAGACGACCGATACGGGGGTGGTCGGGGAGTCGGACTGCACGCGCTCGTCGCGCGGCAGCTCGGCGGTGGGGTGCGACGGCTCGGCGTCGGTGGGGGCCGGCCGGCGCTGCGGGTCGGACTCGAACTCGGTCATGGCACTACCTTCTCCCCCAGCACTGCAATCAAGCTGGAACCGTCCTGGAAGTTGGCTGAAAGTCACTCGCCCGCTCCGTCGACCTGCGCCAGCAACGGCAGCCGGACCCGGAAGGTGGCCCCACCGCCGGGTGTCTCGGCCACCTCGACCGAGCCGTGGTGGGCGGCGACAAGCGCCGCCACGATGGCCAGGCCGAGACCGGTGCCGGTGTTGCCGTCGGCCCGCCGGGTACGCGCCGCGTCGGCCCGGTAGAAGCGCTCGAAGACGCGTTCCGCCTGCTCGGCCGAGAGGCCCGGGCCGGTGTCGGCCACCTCCACGACCGCGAAGCCACCCGGTTCGGCGCGCAGCCGTACCCGGATCTCGGCCTCCGGTGGGGTGTGGGTGAGCGCGTTGGTGACCAGGTTGCCGATCACCTGACGCAGCCGCGCGTCGTCCGCGGAGACGACGAGCGGGCCCGATTCGGGCGCGATCTCCAGCTCGATCCGCCGATCCGGTGCCATCGCCCGGGCGGCCTGCACCGCGTCGGAGGCGAGCACCGGCAGCTCCACCGGGGTCAGCGCGAGCGGTCGTTCCCGGTCCAACCGGGCGAGCAGCAGCAGGTCCTCCACCAGCAGCCCCATCCGGGCAGCCTCGTCCTCGATCCGGCGCAGCAGACCGGCGGTCTGCTCCGGCGCGCGGGCGGCACCCTGCCGGTACAGCTCGGCGAAGCCGCGGATGGTGGTCAGCGGCGTCCGCAGCTCGTGGGAGGCGTCGGCGACGAACTGCCGCATCCGTTCCTCGGAGCGGATGGCCCGCGCCTCGGACGCCTGAGCGGCGGCGGCGGCATCCCGGGCGGCGCTCTCCGCCCACCGGGCCGAGGTCTCCGAGGCTGCTCGGGCGGTGAACGCCGCCTCGATCTGGGTGAGCATCGCGTTCAGCGCACGGGAGAGCCGGCCCAGTTCCGAGGTGGGCTCGGCCTGGCCCTCCTCCGGGTCGGGCACCCGTCTGGTCAGATCACCGCCGGCGATCGCGGCGGCGGTGCGTTCGATCTCCACAAGCGGTTTGAGGCTGGTCCGGACGATCGCCGCACCGACCGAGGCCAACATGATCAGCACCGCCCCCCCGACCAGCAGGTCGATCCAGGCCAGCCGTTTCACGGCGAGGTCGACGTCGGTCAGGTGCTCGCCGATCGCCGCCATCTGGCCGTTCGGCAGCTCGGTGTAGAGCATTCGCCAGCGCAGCGAGCTGTCCCGCGCTCGGACGGTGCGTGGCTTGCCGTCCTGGGCCTTCTCCTGCGCCTCGAATCCGGCCGCGTCGCTCGGCCAGGGCGGTAGATCCGCCGTCGTGAAGCGGGACTGGTCGTACGCGAAGTCCTTCACCTGGCCGGTGGTCGTGCTGGTCAGCACAACCACGTAGTCGCTGGGCAGCGAGACGACGTTCGACGAGGGCATCATGGACTGGATGCGGCCCGCCGAGTCGCGCAGCTCAAGGTCGATCTGCTCGACCAGATAGTTGTGCAGGAAGTACGCGGTCGAAACGCTGATCACCACCAGGGCGCCGGAGACCAGCGCGAGCACCGAGGCGACCAGCTTGATCCGCAGTGGTACGGCCCGCACCCGCCCCTTCGCCTGCTGGACCGCGTTCACGCCGCCGGCTTGCGCAGCACGTATCCGACGCCGCGGAGGGTGTGGATCAGCCGGGGTTGGGTGGTGTCGACCTTGCGCCGCAGGTACGAGATGTAGGACTCGACGATGTTGTCGTCGCCCCGGAAGTCGTAGTTCCAGACGTGGTCGAGGATCTGCGCCTTGGACAGCACCCGGTTGGCGTTGAGCATCAGGTACCGCAGCAGCTTGAACTCGGTCGGCGAGAGCTGCACGCGCTGGCCGGCCCGGTGCACCTCGTGGGTCTCCTCGTCCAACTCCAGATCGGCGAAGGTGAGCCGGGACGGGGTCTGCTCGCCGGTCGTGGTGCGGCGCAGCACGGCGCGGATCCGGGCGGTCAGCTCCTCCAGGCTGAACGGCTTCGTGACGTAGTCGTCGCCGCCCAGGGTCAGCCCACGGATCTTGTCGTCGGTGGCGTCCCGGGCGGTCAGGAACACCACCGGGGTACGCGTGCCGCCCTCGCGGAGCATCCGGATGACCTCGAAGCCGTCCAGGTCAGGGAGCATCACGTCGAGCACCACCAGGTCAGGCCGGTGGTCCTTGGCGGCGTTGAGCGCCGCGCTCCCGCTTGTCGCGGTAGCCACGTCGAAGCCCGCGAACCGCAGGCTCGCGGAGAGCAGTTCGAGGATGTTGGGGTCGTCCTCGACGACAAGCAGTCGCGCCTCGGTCTGGGTAGCGGGCATGCGCCCATCATCGGTGACGTCACTGCGCCAGCGCTGGACGGTTCCTGGAAAAAGGCTGTGAGTCGTCGGCCGTTCGGCGGCCTCGGTCAGCGCAGCAGGCGACGCAGCCCGTCGAGGGCGCCGTCGAGCAGCCGGATCGCGGTGCGCAGTTGGGTGTCGCTGAACTGTCGGGCACGCATCAGCCGGCCCACCTCAACGGTGAAGGCGGCCAGCCGCTGGTCCAGCTCGTCGAGCAGCTCGGCCTGCGGGCCGGTGGCCGACGTCGGCCGGGGCGGCGGTGCGGGCGCCTCCCAACGGGGGGCCCGCCGGGTCTGCCGGGTGGCCTCACTCAGCTCCCGTTTGAGGTCGCGTACCGATCCGCGTACCTCGCTGCGGATGTCACCGGCCAGGCTGGAAAGATCCGCCACGGAGGCGGCGATGTCCGCCTCCAGCGCGGTCAACTCGCCGGCCCGCTGGCGCAGTTCGGTACGCCCGGCGTCGGTGATCTCGTACGTCTTGCGGCCACCGGCCGCGGTGTGGCTGACCAGACCCTCGACCTCCAGCCGTTGCAGGCGGGGGTAGATGGTGCCGGCGCTGGGCGCGTACAGCCCGAGGAACCGGTCCTCCAGCAGGCGGATCAGCTCGTAGCCGTGCTTCGGGCCGTCGTCGAGGAGCTTGAGCAGGTAGAGCCGGAGCCGCCCGTGGCTGAACACGGCGGTCACGGCAGCTCCTCTCCGTCGTCGTCGACCGCTCGGGCGAGCAGGGAGATGCTCCCCGAGGTCGCGGAAGCCCAGAGCTTACCTTCGCCGGCGCCGAGAACCCCCTCGCTGCTGGGCAGCGGGAACGTCGAGGTGCGCAGCTGCGGGAAACCGCTGGTGATGCGGCCGGACGCGGTGTTGAGCCGGACGGCGAGGTCGCTGTCCTCGCGGACGCGGACGGTGATGCTGCCCGAGATGGTGGTCAGTCGGATTTCGCTGCGTCGAGGATTGTCCAGATCACAGGTGATGGCGCCGGAGACGGTCTGTGCCCGCACCCGGTCGGCGGCGCTGTCGGCGAGGATCACCTCCCCGGAGACCGTCTCCAGGGTCAGGTCGCCGCGGACGCCGAGCGCCTCCACCGGGCCGGAGGTGAGCTTCGCGGAGGTGGTGCCACGCAGCCCCATCAGGGTGATCTGGCCGGCGACGACGTTGGCGACGGTCTGCCGGCGCAGGCCGGAGGCGACCAGTGACCCCGCGACCAGGCCCAGGTCGGCGAGGACGTCGGCGGGCACGGCGATGGAGACGTCCACCCGGGGATAGCGGTGGATCATCCGGAACCACCGCAGAACGTCCGACCAGCCCCGACCGCGCTCCTGGCGGATGCTGAGCCGGCCGTCGGAGTGGTCGACCAGGACCGGCCGACGGCCGACCTGGGTCACGTCGATCCGGGTCGGCCCATCGGTGGCGACCACGTTGAGCCGTCCACTGATCAGTCGAACGTCCAGCCGGACGACCGGAGCGTCCAGGGTGAGCCGCTGCGGGCTCTCGATCGTCCATCCGGCCATGGCGTCCCCCTCTCGACGACGCGCGGGAGGCACGCCGAACAGGAGAAGACTGTAACGCGATACATCGCGATACCACAAGACTGTCGCGAGTCTCGCGTCTCCGCACCTCCGCGTCTCCGCACCTCAAGATCGTGCTCAATCCTGGATCCAGTGGCATCCCGCACCGCCGAGACCACTACTTCCTGGATCGAGCGCGATCTTGGGGGTGACGCGGGGGCGCCGGGCGCAAGGCGCGGGGGCGCCGGGCACGGGGCGCCGGGCACGGGGCGCCGGGCACGGGGCGCCGGGCGCCGGGCACGGGGCGCCGGGG